>CABIXF010000004.1 GCA_902362595.1 Bacteroidaceae bacterium
CCTCTTCCCATTCCGAACAGAGAAGTTAAGCTTCGCCACGCCGATGGTACTGCGTACAAGTGGGAGAGTAGGTAGTCGCCGTTTTAGGGAAGCCCCGAGGCAGAAATGCTCCGGGGCTTTTTTTGTGCCCGTTCCCCGCACGCTAGCTCCGGAAATGCGGCCTTCCCCGTGGCGGAAGGAAACTCCGCTGGAGGTTCTCTGATGTGGATTCTTTTTTGGCTGGCATTAGATGCTCCCTGTATGTTTTGCAGACGCGATTTCTTAAAATAGGTAAACTCGTGTCTCTTCTATTCAGCTTCTAAACTTATATTATCTCCAGGCACTATTTTAAAGCCTTCTCGGCAATTTTTTGACGCTTTTAAGGATTGGCATAGAATGTGTAGAAATCTTGCGTCTGAGGGGAAATAAAAGGGTATAAAAAAAGCCGGAACGAAGAATTCCGGCTTTTGATAGGGTGTGTAGCAGATTATTTTTCAGCTTCACTCTTGGCTGCATGTGGATAATCAATCGTGTAATGAAGTCCTCTGCTCTCTTTTCTTTCCATGGCCTGACGGGTAATCAGGTAACCTACGTTAATCATGTTACGGAGCTCACAAATCTCTCTGGAAGCTTTTACACGTTTGAACAGACGTTCTGTTTCTTCGTACAGAATGTCCAGACGGTTCCAGGCACGTACCAAACGCAGGTTGCTTCGAACGATACCTACGTAGGCTTCCATGATTTGGTTCACCTCTTTCATACTTTGGGTAATCAGGATACGTTCTTCATTGCTGATGGTACCTTCTGCATCCCATTCCGGAATATCTTCATTGAAATCGTAACGGTCGAGTACGCTGAGGGCATGTTTGGCTGCTGAATCAGCATATACGATGGCTTCTATCAGTGAGTTGGATGCCAGACGGTTTCCTCCATGCAGTCCGGTGCAAGAGCACTCTCCGAGGGCATACAACCGCTTGATGCTGGACTGTCCGTCCAAATCCACTTTGATACCTCCACACAGATAATGCGCAGCCGGTGCAACTGGGATGTAGTCTTTGGTTATATCGATACCCAGGCTCAGGCATTTCTTGTAAATGTTCGGGAAATGTTTTTTGGTCTCTTCCGGATCTTTGTGAGTGACATCCAGATATACATGGTCTTCTCCACGTTGTTTCATTTCACTGTCGATGGCACGAGCTACGATGTCGCGCGGTGCTAGAGAAAGGCGCGGGTCGTATTTCTGCATGAATTCTTCGCCGGCGAGGTTTCGCAATACAGCTCCATATCCGCGCATGGCTTCCGTAATCAGGAAACTAGGACGGTCGCCTGGGTGATACAGGGCGGTAGGATGGAACTGGATAAATTCCATGTCTTTTACTACTCCTTTGGCACGATAAACCATGGCGATACCGTCTCCGGTAGCTACCAACGGGTTGGTAGTATGGTTGTAAACGGCTTCACATCCGCCGGTGGCCATTACCGTCACTTTAGACAGGAAGGTATCGACCTCTCCCGTAGCTTCATTCAGTACATAAGCTCCGTAGCATTTGATGCCCGGCGTATGGCGGGTGACAATGATGCCTAAATGATGTTGGGTGATGATTTCTACGGCATAGAAATTGGTGAATACCGTAATGTTGGGATGACGTTTCACTTCTTCAATCAGACTGGTCTGGATTTCGGCTCCCGTATTGTCTTTGTGGTGGAGAATACGGAATTCGGAATGTCCACCTTCTTTATGCAAGTCAAATTCTCCATTTTCTTTTTTATCGAAATTTACTCCCCATTTTATGAGTTCCTCTATTTGAGAGGGTGCGTTGCAGATTACTTTTCTGACAGCGGCAGGGTCGCTGATCCAGTCTCCTGCAACCATGGTGTCGTGGATATGTTTTTCAAAGTTATCCACCTTCAGATTGGTCACTGAAGCGATTCCACCTTGTGCATAGTAGGTATTCGCTTCTTCCAGTCCGGCCTTGCAGATCAGTGCAACCGAACCTTTGTGCGCTACTTTCAGCGCAAAGCTCATTCCGGCAATTCCTGAACCGATAACGAGAAAATCGAATTTTCTTATCATAACGTTGGATATTATGACACAAAACTACAAAAAAGTCAGTTAGATGATGCTTAAAAGCATTCTTTTTTATAAATGCTTTGTAAGCGGACTTTTAAAATACTTAAAGATGCGTTTGAGATGTTTTGTTTTCAAGCAGAAATTCTTATCTTCACGGGAAATTAAAACAAAACTCAAGAAATGAATCGCACTTTTCAATCAAAAGTTGGCTGGTGGTATTGGATTGTAATAGGAGTAACTTCGGTGTTGTTGTTCTTCTTTTTCTGGGAGCATCAGGTTATTTGTACTATCTTGTGTGCAACTGTGGTGATTTTTGAGATAGAGATGCTCATTCACACACAGTATGTGATTACAAGCGATGGATGGCTGAATGTAGAAACAGGACGATTCGTGCCGAATGCTTCTATCGAAATTAGTCAGATTCTTCGTATACGGAAAGTTCGTTCCATGGCCTTTTGGGAACCGGCGTTGTCGTTTGAACGTCTGGAAATTACGTTTAAAAAGCATGGAAAGGTCTGTTCTGTATGCCTTTCTCCTAAAAATACAGAAGATTTTGTCCGCTGTCTGCTCAAAAAGAATGAAGCGATTCAATTTTATGACTGAGACAAACAATTAACTGAAAAAAATACTATGGTACGTGAGTTTAAAATCCGCAGAACCCCTTTCAAAGTGTGGCTAGGGGTTGTCATTGTAATTGTAGCCATCGTGTTGATGGCCTTGCACACTGAGAATTACTGGAATCTTTCACCGATTGTGCTTCCTGTTCTTTTATTGATTGACGAGCAGATGACGCGTATTCAAGTACAAGAAAACGGCGATATTTGGTTGAAAAGGGGCTTTAGTGGGAGTATTAAGGCATACGGTGTCATGCGGATTGTGTTGCGTAAAAAAGATTCGTTATTGAAAGGCCGTGTGACGGTATATTATACCAAGGGATTCCTTAATTTTGATCCGGCGGACTTGAAAGGTTTTTTGGCATGTGCGAAAGAGCGTAATCCCCATGCTGACTATCGTGAAGAATAATCATCCTTATAAATTTAATGACTATGAAGTATCAACTGGCTATAATAGGTGGAGGTCCGGCTGGATATACAGCGGCAGAAACGGCTGGAAAAGCAGGATTGAGTGTGGTTTTGTTTGAAAAAAACAATGTGGGAGGCGTTTGTCTGAACGAGGGATGCATTCCGACTAAAACCTTGCTGTATTCAGCGAAAGTGCATGACATGGCCCTTCATGCTTCCAAGTATGGAGTGAGTGTACAAGACGTTTCTGTCGATTTGGGAAAGATTGTAGCCAGAAAAACAAAGGTAGTGCGTAAACTGGTAATGGGCATTAAGGCCAAACTGACTGCGCAACATGTGACGTTGATACAGGGAGAGGCTTATATTCAGGATGCTCATGCAGTTTGTTGCAACGAGGAGGTTTATGAGTGTGATTACCTGATGGTATGTACGGGAAGTACTACTTTTGTACCGTCTATTCCAGGGCTTGACACGGTGAATTACTGGACACATCGTGAGGCATTAGAAAATAAAGAAATTCCTTCTTCGTTGGTGATTGTGGGTGGAGGAGTAATTGGGATGGAATTTGCCTCTTTTTTCAATAGTTTGGGAGTAGAAGTCACGGTGATAGAGATGATGGATGAGATTCTAGGTGGAATAGATAAAGAACTGGCTGGCTTGTTGCGGATGGATTATGCCAAGAAAGGAGTAAAATTCCTGTTGGGAGCAAAGGTAACTCAAATTGCACAGAGCGAGGAAACGGTAGAAGTGAGCTATACTTGCGGTGAGGATAAAGGAAGTGTATGTGCAGAGAAGCTGTTGATGAGTGTAGGCCGACGTCCTGTTATGACAGGTTTCGGGTTGGAGAATTTGCACCTGGAGTTGACAAATCGTGGTACGGTAAAAGTGAATGAATATTTACAGTCTTCTGTGCCAGGTGTATATGTATGTGGAGATTTAAATGGAGTATCCTTATTGGCTCATACAGCCGTACGCGAGGCAGAAGTGGCTGTCCATCATCTGCTGGGAGAAAAAGGTACAATGAGTTACCGGGCAATTCCAGGAGTGGTGTATACAAACCCGGAAGTCGCTTCGGTAGGCTTGACGGAAGAAGCGCTGAAGCAGGAAGGACGGACGTATCAGGTTCTGCGTTTGCCTGCCGCCTATTCAGGGCGTTTTGTAGCCGAGAATGAAGGGGTAAACGGAATTTGTAAAGTGCTTGTTGGCGAAGATGAGGAAATATTAGGTGTACATCTGCTAGGAAATCCAGCTTCAGAGCTCATAATACAAGCTGGAATGATGATAGAAGACCGGCGTAAACTAGCTGAGTGGAAAAAATATGTATTTCCTCATCCTACGGTAGGCGAAATATTCCGCGAGTTATAAAATTTAAAAGTGAATGAAACAAATAAACGGACTGCTGTTTCTTTTGATTTTTTGGACGGGGGTTCTTCAGGCTCAGAATACATGCAGAGAAGAACTGGATCGGTTAATATCTTCTGACCCCTTGTTGAAAATTTCCGAAGTAGGTATCGTGGTGCACGACTTGACGACAGGAAAAGAGCTTTATAGTTACCAGGCTGATAAATTGTACAGACCAGCTTCCATTGAAAAAGTAGTAACGGCGGTAACAGCCTTGAAGCTACTGGGGGAAGATTATCAGTTTCAAACAAGACTGTCGTATGAGGGAGTCATAGAAAAAGGTGTGTTGCAAGGAAATTTGTGTGTGACTGGCGGATTTGATCCGGAATTTATGGAATTGGATATGGATTTCCTGGTACGCGCTGTAAAAAATGCAGGAATAGAGACGGTTTCCGGTCAGCTTGTGGGAGATGTTACTCTGATGGATTCTCTTTATTGGGGAGCAGGATGGTCGTGGGATGATACTCCTGAATCGTTTCAGCCTTATCTTTCACCGCTTATGCTGAATAGAGGTTGTGTGGATATAAAGGTGACACCTGCGACAAAGGGACAAGCTGGAAACGTAAAGATAACTCCCGAATCAGATTATTATCAGGTAGACAATCGTTCAGTCAGCTTGCATCCGGATGCCGGTCGGCTGAAGATTACCCGTGACTGGCTGACCAATGGAAACACGATAAAAATTTCCGGTTGTGTGTCATCTGCTCGTGGAAGAACTCTGAATTTATATGATTCCAAGCGCTTTTTTATGGAGACTTTCCGGTATAAGCTGGAAAAGGAAGGTATCTCCGTGGCCAAAGACAGCATTTCCTTTCGTGGAGTGACTGCTCAGGCTCACGCACTTTATTCGTGCCGTCGTCCATTGGATATTGTGATGAAACGTGCGTTGAAGGAAAGTGATAACCTCTCCGCGGAGGCCTTGTTTCGTCAGTTAGGAAGAGCAGGAGGAAAAGATACCTTACATGTTTCTTTTGAAACTTGCCAGAAAGTGGTAGGTGATTTTATGCAGCATTCTTTGGGATACGATCCGAAGAATTACCAGATTGTAGATGGAAGTGGTGTTTCTTTGTATAATTATGTTTCTCCCCGGTTGATTCTGGCTTATTTGAACTATGCGTATCGCCACCCGGCTTTGTTCCGTATTTTTTATGATTGCTTGCCTGTAGCAGGTGTGGATGGTACGCTTCGTGGAAGAATGAGAAAAGGAAAAGCCTTTCGAAATGTAAGAGCAAAAACGGGTACTGTGACAGGTATATGTTCCTTGGCTGGTTATTTGACATCCGTGAACGGACACAAAATTTCTTTTGTCATCATTAATCAGAACGTATTGAAAGCTCGTCCGGCTCGTATGTTTCAAGACAAGGTTTGTGAATTATTAGTGAATATGAATTGAGTATGAAAGACAGGAAAAACGTATTTCTAGAGTGAAAAAGTAGGAAATACGGAGAATACAGCACAATTTTATAGGTTTTGTGAACAAATATTATACATAAGACTCAAGTTACTTTTGTAATTTTGTCTGCGTAGAGAGAAAAAGAATATTTTAAATAATAACATGCTGTTGTTGTCTGTGTGTTTTCACAGAAAGCAACACAGTGAATTAAATTATAATTATTATGGTAAACTTTTCACTTGAAGGTAAGGTAGCCCTTGTAACAGGTGCTTCTTACGGTATTGGTTTTGCTATTGCTACAGCCTTTGCTCAAGCTGGTGCAACTATCGTGTTTAATGATATCAAACAGGAATTGGTTGACAAAGGTCTGGCTGCTTATAAAGAAAAAGGTATCAATGCACACGGTTATGTTTGTGATGTCACTAACGAAGAAGCTGTAAATGCATTTGTTGCACAGGTAGAAAAAGAAGTCGGTGTGATTGATATTCTGGTAAACAATGCAGGTATCATCAAACGTATTCCGATGTGTGATATGACTGCAGAACAGTTCCGTCAGGTGATTGATGTAGACTTGAACGCTCCGTTCATCGTTTCTAAAGCCGTTATTCCTAGCATGATTAAGAAGGGTCATGGAAAGATTATCAACATCTGTTCTATGATGAGTGAACTGGGTCGTGAAACTGTTTCTGCATACGCTGCTGCCAAAGGTGGTTTGAAGATGCTGACTCGTAACATTGCTTCTGAATACGGTGAATTCAACATCCAGTGTAACGGTATCGGCCCGGGTTACATCGCTACTCCGCAGACCGCTCCGTTGCGTGAACGTCAGGCTGACGGTTCTCGTCATCCGTTTGATGCATTCATCGTGGCTAAAACTCCGGCTGCCCGTTGGGGAACTCCGGAAGATTTGATGGGTCCTGCTGTATTCCTGGCTTCTGACGCATCTAACTTCGTAAACGGTCACGTATTGTATGTAGACGGTGGTATTTTGGCTTATATCGGCAAACAGCCTAAATAAGTAAAAATATATTCGTGAATAAAAATGTCATTCTGGGAGGGGATTCTTTCCCAGAATGACTTTTTGGTAAATAAGATAAAGATAATATTATGAGAAAGACTTTGTTTGCCATTGCTGCCTGTGCCGCAGGGCTGCTGGCAGGATGTAGCAAATCAGAATCTGTCACAGTGACTATTTCGAATCCTTTGGGCATGGAGCGTGCGGGGGAGATGGTAGAAATTCCTGTAGACGATATTTATAAGCAGCTAAATCTGTCAGATACTGCTCAGTTTGTAATTTATGATGAAAAAGCTCAGGAAGTTCCTTATCAGCTCACTTACGATGACAAAGTGATATTTCCTGTTTCTATAGCTTCCAATGCCTCTGTGAATTATACTATACAGCAAGGTACTCCTGCCCTTGTGAATGCGGTGGTCTATGGTCGTTATTATCCGGAGCGTCTGGACGATATTGCCTGGGAAAATGATCGTGCGGCTTACCGTGCATACGGACCTGCATTGCAGAAAAGTGGTGAAAAAGCGTATGGTTATGATGTATTTACTAAGAGCGTGGAAGACTTGGTCGTAGAAGACCGTTATGCAATGGAGTTGGATTCCATGGCTTGGGTTAAAATTCATGCTTTACGTGAAGAGGGTAAAAAAGCAGCGGCAGATAGCCTGCAGCGTACCATTTCTTATCACGTGGATCATGGCAACGGAATGGACTGCTATGCGGTAGGACCTACGTTAGGCGGGGGAACGGCTGCGTTGATGCCCGATTCTGCTATTGTATACCCTTATTGTTACAAGGATTATGAGATTTTGGATAACGGGCCTTTGCGTTTCACGGTCAAGCTAGTGTTCAATCCGTTGGTGGTGAAGAATGACTCGAATGTGATAGAAACCCGTATCATCCAGTTAGACAAAGGTTCCCAGCTGAATAAAACCACGGTGACCTATGATTATCTGACACAGGCTACTCCTGTGGCTGCCGGTCTGGTGTTGCATGCGGCCAATCCGAAAGGCTATGCGTATGATGCTTCTGCAGGTTATATTTCTTATGCAGACCCGACTACAGAGCCCAATTCTGATAACGGAATTGTGTATGTAGGTGCTGTGTTCCCTGAAACGGTGCAGACCTGTGTACAATTGTTTGACAAGCCTGTGGGTGATGCCTTGGGACATGTGTTGGGTATATGCGATTATGAATCAGGTAACGAGTTTGTCTACTACTGGGGTTCCGGATGGAGCAAGTACGGTTTCTCGAAAGCCGATGACTGGAACAAGTATCTGAAAGACTATGCTCAGAAGGTACGCAACCCGTTGACGGTCACCATTCAGAAATAAGAGACTGTCATTATTCGGACAGATCAGACATAAAAAAGCGCAGGGTAAACATGGAGGTTTGCCTTGCGCTTTTTTGTATCAGGGAAATACCTTAAATTCGTATCCTTCCTTCAAGAGCCATTCAATGGAGCGGGGAAGGGCATATTTGAGGTTGTTTTCCGACTTCAAAGAGTCGTGAAACGTAATGATGGAGCCGTTTCGGGCATATTTCTTGACTTTATCGAATACTTGCGGACCGTTGAGACGCTTGCTGTAATCCCGGGTCACCAAATCCCACATTACAATCTGATATTTCTTTTTTAGCACGTGATACTGCATCCAGCGCATGTGACCGTGGGGCGGTCGGAAGAGGTTCGTCTGAAGGTAAGCGTTGGCTTTGTCCGTATTGGCCAGGTAATTCCGGCTCAAGAACTCAAATCCCCGTATGTGGTTGAATGTATGGTTGCCGATGCGGTGGCCTCGTTCCACCACCATCTGGAACTCCTTCGGATGTTTCCGTACGTTGTCGCCTACCATGAAGAAAGTGGCTTTTATGTGGTATTTGTCTAATAAGTCGAGCACCCATGGCGTAATGTCGGGTATCGGACCGTCGTCGAAAGTCAGATACACCGACTTCTCGGTCTTGTCCATGCGCCATAAGGCCTTAGAATACAACAGACGGATGAATTGGGGAGGTTGTTCAATGAACATGCTTTCGTTGTTTTTTATGGTTGTATAATATCCAGAAGTCAGCCGAAAAAAATGTCATTCCGGAGCAAGCATAAGGTGAATTATCTTTTGCTGCGTCCAGAATGACATTTTGTATCTGATGCTACAGCTGTCACTAACGGTTACTGAGCCTGTCTACTGGTTCCTACCCGTTGTTCAAGCAGTTTGTACAGCTGGTCAAACTTCTGTGCGTAATGTAGGGCAGAATCGACTTCCTTTCCCGTTTTGCTGTCTTTAATTGTAGCCAAGGTCTTGCACACATCATCCAGTATGTAGAAATAACGCATGCAGTTCTCGTAAGAGCTGGCAAAGCGTGTATCGTCCAGACTCAAGTACCAGGTAGCGTATTCCACCGCATTGTTGGCCAGTTCGTTGAGAATCTTCTCTGCCTTCTGGGTTTGTCCCAATGCCAGGTAGTTGTCGGCCATCTCCTTGGAGCTGCTCATCACGTAATCGTGAGGCACCGTGGTGGAAGGAATGACCTTCTCGCAGTAGTCGAGTGCCTTCAGGGCCTTGTCTTTCTTGCCTTCCTTAATCAGCTGGCTGGTCAGCTGCACGAACATGCGGCGGTGTGTGTCGCACATGCGCAGTACCGTTTCATCCAGATAGATGTTCGGGTTGTCGATGCCGCCGAACTTGAACTTGTGCATCAGGTTGTCGTACATCTTCTCACTGTCTAGACGTCTGCCCAGCTGCGCGTTGTCGAACGGAGTGATACGATAGGCCAGCCCCTCCTGCAGGAAGTTGTTGGTCAGGTTCAGGTGATTTTCCGAACCCACGGTGATGGCCATGTACATCGGGCGTTCCCAGTTGGTATTGGCCAGCATTTCCAGCATCATCAGCTCACTCTTGTACAACACCCGTTTGCCTTTCAGCGAAATGTGCATATAGTCAGGAATGGAATCAGGTGTCAGCATACCCGAACGTTTGATAGCTTCCTTGTCCAGTTTGATGACGATACTGTCGGTCGGAATCATCTGCAAGTCTTCTTTCGGAGAGCGCACCCAGTGTTCCAGAATGTTCTTCAGCTCGTAAGGGTTGTCTCCGAATTCCTTGGCCGCTTCTTCCGGGTTCTTCTTGTAGAATTCCAGTACCGTAGGCATGGCATCCGGGCGTACATACACGGCTTCGTTGTGCCCGGATACATAGTCAATACGTTCCCAGTTGATAGGAACCGACGGAGAATCGTAGGCCGGACGGCGCATCTGGTCGATGTACCAGTCGGTCTGCAGGTAACTCAGGTTGCAGACACGTACATCCGTGCGCACACCTTCCGTTTCCTGGTTGTACCATAAGGGGAAAGTATCGTTGTCACCGTTGGTGAAGAGAATCGGATTTCCCTTGTCCGGTACAGAGTTCAAGTAGTTCTGTCCGAAGTCACGGCAGGTATAGCGGTCGCTGCGGTCGTGGTCATCCCAGGTCTGGCTGACCATCTGTATCGGTACCAGCAGACATACTACGCTGGCCAGAATGGCCGCAGGTTTTTCGTTGATTTTCTTACTCAGATATTCCGCAATGGCAGCGACTCCCAGTCCAATCCAGATGGCGAATGCATAGAAGGAACCAGCATACGCATAATCTCGTTCACGCGGCTGTTGCGGTGTCTGGTTCAGGTAAAGCACGATGGCCAGTCCGGTCATGAAGAAGAGGAAGAATACCACCCAGAATTGCTGGATGCCTTTTTCACCTCTGTAAGCCTGCCAGAACAGACCGATAAGTCCCAGAATCAGCGGCAGGCAGTAGAACACATTATGTCCCTTGTTGTTCTTCAGCTCGCTCGGAAGAAGAGACTGGTCGCCAACCAACATCTTGTCGATGAACGGGATACCGGTAATCCAGTTGCCATGTTCAATTTCTCCCTGGCCCTGGATGTCGTTCTGACGTCCGGCGAAGTTCCACATGAAATAACGCCAGTACATGTAGTTCAGCTGATAGATGAAGAAGAACTTGATGTTATCCCATTGGGTCGGAATCTTGACCATAATCATCTCGCCACACTGGTCGTAAGGCACCTGACGTCCTTCCACACCGCCCAGCCAGTCTTCGTAGGCTTGTGCGTGTGCATCACTGTACATACGCGGGAACAGCATGTTCTGCGCATATTTGTATTCCGTCTTGTGTCGTACGATTTCGTAGCTGTCTTTTTCGTCTGGGTGTTCCTTTTCTTTCCGCTGGTAAACCGGAGCCCCTTCTTCTACGTCGTACACACAGCCTCCTTCCGTCGGTTTCAAGGCCGGTTTGGAAGCATAGGTCTGTCCGTAGAACAGCGGACGGGTACCATACTGCTCACGTCCAAGGTATTCGCCCAGCGTAAAGATATCTTCCGGAGAGTTCTGGTCCATCGGCGTGTTGGCCGAAGAACGGATGACGATGATGGCATACGAAGAATAACCCACTACAATCATCATCATGGCCAGCAGGCTGGTATTCAGCGTACGGGCACTGACACGGTATTTCTCGCTGAGGTTGGCGAAGAGGTAGATGGCCAGAATCGCCAGCACGATTACACCGATGAACACGCTGCTCCATCCGTGTCCGTAGAACGGAATACCCAGCAGACCCACCGTGGTGAGGAAAGAGATGTTCATCCGCTTGCGGCTTTTCACCGTATAGCTTTCATATACACCCCAGATGATGCTTGCGGCCAGGATAATCATGTAGATGATGACACCCGTGTTGAAAGGCATACCGAAGTCGTTGACAAACAGCAGTTCAAACCATCCGCCTACTTTCACGATGCCCGGCACGATGCCGTAAAGCACGACTGCTACCAGCACCATGGAACCAATCAGGGCAATCAGACTGCCTTTCAGGTTGGCATTGGGGTTTTTCTTGTAATAATATACCAGTACGATGGCCGGAATACAAAGCAGGTTCAGCAGGTGTACGCCGATGGACAATCCTGTGAGGTAGGCAATCAGAATCAGCCAGCGGTCACTGTGAGGCTCGTTTGCCCGGTTCTCCCATTTCAGAATCAGCCAGAAAACGAGAGCCGTGAACAAGCTGGAGTACGCATATACTTCTCCTTCCACGGCACTGAACCAGAAGGTGTCACTCCACGTGTAAGCTAAGGCACCTACGAGTCCAGACCCCATGATGGCAATCAGTTTGCCGGTCGTCATCTGGTTCTCATCTGGGCAAATCAGCTTTTTGGCCAGATGGGTGATGCTCCAGAACAAGAACAGGATACATGCGGCACTCATCAGGGCGCTCATGGTATTGACCATGCGGGCTACTTGTGTGGGGGCACTGGCAAACTGACTGAACAAATTAGCGGTCAGCATGAAGAAAGGTGCGCCGGGAGGATGTCCTACCTCCAGCTTATATCCGGTGGTAATGAATTCCGGACAGTCCCAGAAGCTGGCTGTCGGTTCGATGGTCATGCAATAAGTAAATGCGGCCACCGCAAAAGTGAGCCAGCCAACCAGGTTGTTAATCTTGTTGTACTGTTTCATGAATTATTTTTAGTTTCTCGTTAAAATTCAGTGCGGCAAAGATAGCAAACATTTGCTAATCAAGTCTCAAAAGTAAATGATAATGTTGCAAAAGGCGTTAAAAGCGGCTTTTTACTCTTCATGATGATGGCATTTCAGGATGCGATGAGGCAAATTGCCATGTCCTAGCAGTTCGATGGAGCATTCAAAATGGGTTTCCAGCCACTCGGCAGAGACTTCCGTATCCGGATGGTAATCCAGTGTGCCGTTCACGCAGGCCACACTTTTCACGTTTTGCAGAATGGTGCCGATGTCATGGCTCACCAGTACGATGGCACATTCCTTGTTGATTTCCTCCAGCAAGGCATAGAGCCGGGCTTCAAACCGCTTGTCAATGTACGTGTTCGGTTCATCTAGAATAACGACTTTCGGGCTGGAAACCAATGCTCTTCCCAGCAGTGCCCTTTGCAGTTGTCCACCGCTCAGTTGTCCGATAGCCCTTTCTTCCAGTCCCTCCAGTCCCATACGAGCAATAGTCTGTCGTACCTTTTCATGTTGTTCTTTGGAAAATGAACGGAACAATGATTTCTGCTTGTTCAGACCAGACAATACCACTTCATACACGGAAATGGGAAATTTTTTGTCGATACTGTTATATTGCGGTAAATATCCCATGGTAATTTCCTCTACCTCTTTTCCTTCTTGAAAGAACAGGATTTGTCCAGCAGTAGGTTTCAGTAGTCCCAATATGATTTTTACCAACGTGGTTTTCCCCCCTCCGTTAGGACCTATAACTCCCAGAAAATCTTTTTCTGCTATTTCTAGGTTTACATTTTCCAATACTTTCTTTTGGTCGTATGCGGCGGAAATTCCGGTTAATCTGATAAGCGGTTGATTCATTGATTCTAAGTAGTTTAATTCATATTGTTTCGATGCAAGGCTTTGGCAATAGCCACCATTTCCTTATCCCAGTTATAGCTTAATGGATTAATGGGGACGATTTTCAAATTAAGCTCCTGTGCTATCACTTCGGCATTACGTTGGTCAAATTCTTGTTGTACGAAAACAATTCTGGCTTTTTTCTGGCGGCAAGTTTTCATCAGCTCCTGTAAATGTGTGGGAGAAGGTTCTTTTCCTCCTTCTTCTATGCTGATTTGTTGCAAACTATAATCACGGGCAAAATAGCTTAATGCCGGATGATAAATCAGAAAACTGGTATCTGCATTGGTCAGGTAACCTTGAATTTCTTGTTCTGTTTTGTCAATAATTTGTTGCAGACTGTCTAAACGATGCTGATAGTAATTTTGATTTTCAGGGTCGATTTCAGATAATGCCTTACAAATATTAAGTGAGATGATGCGGGCATTTGGAATGGAATTCCAAATGTGTGGTTCTACTCCATCTATGTTTCCGTGAGTATGTGTATGGGGATGGATGGCATAAATTAAATCAATCCCTTGCGACATGTCATAGAATGGCAATTTAGGAGTGTTGGCTTGTAATTTTTCTGTCCATGCCTGTTCAAATCCGATGTGTCCGATACGTAAATAAGCTTTGCTACGAGCCAAATCAACGAGTTGCTGCGGGGTAGGGTCGTAGGTCTCTGGATTACCGCCTTTGGGCACGATGCTGACTACCTGGAACTTGTCTCCTGCAATGGCTTCTGTGAAATATCGTAACGGTTCAATGGTTACAGTGAGTGTAGGAGTTGTATTTTTATTGGGCTTTCCTGTACAAGAGGCGAGCAATATCATGAAGCTTGCCAGTATAAAGATGCATTTTCTCATGAGTTTGTGTGAGATTGAATAATTTGTAATACAAAGATAGTAGTTTCTTTTGGGGTTGCCAGTTTCTTTTTGGGGGTGAAGTTCAGGCTTTTTCTTTGCTGGCTCGAAGTATTTCGCGCTTACCTCCCGGAGGGCCTGGCAGCCGTTCTACCGTGAATCCGGCTGTTTGTAACATTCTTCTGACCACTCCTTTGGCACAATAGGTAGTAAGGATTCCTCCAGAATTCAGTTGTTGGTATAGCTTGTCAAAAAGAGTCTGATTCCACATTTCCGGTTGTTTTTCAGGAGCAAAAGCATCGAAATACACCACATCATAGTATTCTTTGAATGCAAAGCAAGTAAAATCTGTTTCTATTTTATGTAAAGTAAAATAAGGAGAGATTTTTACCGGTTGATTCCATGGTGTGGTATGTAAGGCATAAAATTTCTGGCTTTCTTCTGGTGCTATTTTTTCCGGATAGGCCAGTTTACGTACAGTCTCTTCTCCTAATGGAAATTTCTCTATGCTGGTAAAGGAAACTGTCCTTTGTTGTTTTTCTGCTTCTAGTAGAGTAAGAAAAGCGTTTAGCCCTGTTCCAAATCCGATTTCTAACACATGAGGGTTCTTCACTGGAGAGTGATTCAGTCCCATCTGGATAAAAATGTGTTCTGATTCTGTCAGTGCTCCTTTTACAGAGTGATAGTGTTCATTCAGCTCAGGAACAAATAGCGTATTGCTTCCGTCGGCAGTAGTTTCAAGTGTAATCATATATGGATCTTAGTTGCGTTTGTTCAACAATTATCTGTTTAGGGAAGAAATCTTACTTTCTTCTTATAACCCCTAAAAATAGGTGCTTGAATCGGTAGTAGGTCATGCAACCGGTGCAAGAGACTTTTTCTGGAACGTAATTCATGTTTCAATAACTATTTGTTGGGTTTCAGAAAACTTTCCGGAAATTTTACATATTGTTCTATCTGATTGTTTGCTGTACGGATCCAAGTGCGAAAACCTTGCACTCCTTCTGTCAGTTCAATGACACGGGCTCCGTTGGGCAGATTGTTGTAAACCGTGTTTCCACCTGTATAACGACCGTATGCCAGCAGCACTCCCTGCCACATGACGGCATAGTCATTGTCGTGATCATGACCTACAAATATGGCTTCTATGTCTCCCATTTCTTTTATGGCTGTAAAAAGGCCGGAGTTTAAGAATGGTGAGCACACTTTTTCTTTGCGGCTGCCGAACAAGGCGGCATTTTCGTCGGTGGCAGCCAGATGATATTCCGGCAATGGAATGTGAAAGAAAGCCAGTGAGGGCAGAGGTATCCCTTTATGATTTTCTGTATATTTTCTACTGTTTTCACGATACCATTGAATCTGGTCAATGTGAATGTAATCGTATCCTTCTATTCCTTTTATTTGAGAATAAGAATGGGAGTCGAAAAAATAGAGAATTTCTGCATCTCTTTTTCCATCGGATGACTTGATGGGGAGAATGAAGTTGGAAACTCCGGAAACGCCTTTAGTGGTATATGTCAGGTTATATGGAATCGTTTGAACAATTTTTAGAAGTTCTTCACGCGACAATCCTTGTTCGTCATCGTGGTTCCCGAAGGTTACAGTGAAAGGAATCTTATGTGTGGAAACTTGTTCTAATACGGTGCGGATACCTTGTTCTGCCGGTGTTCCATAGATGAGGTCTCCAGTAAATACGACCAAGTCCGGCTTCTCCGTATCCAGAACTTCTTGAATACGCTCTAGTGCTATATCCGAGCGAGTATCCTTGAAGATATAATGTATGTCTGTGAATTGTACGATTTTGAACTTTCCATCAGCTTTGAATTTTAAATCTTGTGCAGAAGTAGAAAATACAAGAAATAATAGAAAATGGAAACAGAGAAGTCTTTTCATGTCTTGGCTTATTTTTCGTAGGCGATTTCCGGTAGTTTTCACAAAGATAGTCATATCTTTTGAGTTCGGAAAATTTGTTTAGAAATTCTCTGCCTTTTCTTATTGTATGTAATGGAATACCCCTAGTGCCGTGGCTACAATAATGGCATAGCGCGCCAATTTTCCGATGGTCATTGAAAGAGTGGTAATCCAAATATTCCCTCTCATAAATCCTAAGGCTATCAGCAGAGCATCTCCAATGACGGGTAGAAACGAGAAGAAAGCCATCCATGACCCTCTTCCATGGATAAAACGAATGGCTTTGTCCATTTGCTTTTTGTCTACTTTAAAATATTTTTCAATCCATTCGGTTTTGCCCATTCTTCCTATCCAGTAGCAGGTTACTCCTCCCAAGGCATTTCCGGCAGTAGTGAAAAGAGTAGACCATACAGGATCAAGTCCCAGTCCCACACAAGCCAGTAGTACGACTTCCGAGCTGAAAGGTAGAATTGTACCTGCCAGAAAGGCAGAGAGGAACATTCCCCAGTATCCCCAGTCTATCAGAAATTGAACAAATACATCCATAAATTAAATATGCATACGCAGACCCAAAGTCCAAGTATGCTCCATAAAAAAATACGAGTGAAGCGATTGAATGTTAATGCCAGCAAATGGCCTCCCATGATAGAACCTACAATGAGGGTCATAAGAAAGAATGTGTTGAAGTGAGAGGGCATGAGCAACATGCAGAGCAAGGTGGCATTTCCTGTGATAATCAGAATGCGAAGCATAATACGTGTTTGTACCTTATCCTGGTAGCTGTGCAGGAGACTCTCTACACAACAGATTGCAGCAATTAAAATGGCTGTTATACCGGAAACCAGTTGTGAGAGTGTAAGTACAGAATAATCAATGGGAGGAAATGATCCCAATGCCATAAAAGGTTGCCAGGTCTGTCCCGGTTGTCCGGTGTAAAGATGGTAAGAAAGTACAATCCAGTAAGGTGTCAGTAAACCAATCAGTCCAGCCAGGAAAGTACGAAGCGTAAAAGCTCTTAGTCCAATCATATAGAAATAGAGCAATGGCACAAAATAGAGAACTTGTGGAAGTAAAAAACTGCCTATTCCAAGGAAAAAGAATGAATGGAAAATAGGAGTCGCAGCATAAGGTGACTCATAACTTCGGAATAAGCATGACAGACTGACAATAAACAGCAGGGGAATCCACTGTTCGTGTGAATAAGTATGTAGAAAAGGAAATCCGGCAAAGAAAAGTAAAAATAGAGCTACATGGAGAGTCGTACGGGTTCGGATAAGTGAAAAGGTTGTGTTTAGTTCCAGCAGACAGTAAGCGATCAATCCATTGATAGCCAAAGAAAGCAGGTCGGTTTGTGTCTGGTATGTGATGCCACACATTGCCAGGCAGATAATGACAGCAACAGGAAGGGTCATCCTTCCTGTTGCCAGGTCATATTGAAATTTATTTCGAGCAAACATTCTTATAAATCAAATCCGATGTCAGAACGGAAATATTTCTTTTCGAAGTGGATTCTTCCCGCATTCCGGAAAGACTGTGCCAAGGCTTCTTCCTTGTTGGCTCCATAAGAGCTGACGGCGATGACACGTCCGCCGGAAGTCACTACCTGTCCGTCTTTCAGGGCCGTACCGGCATGGAATACGGTGCTTCCACCTGCTTTGGCTTCCTCAATGCCGCTAATCGGGAATCCTTTTTCGTAGGCTTCCGGATAGCCGCCGGATACCAGCATGACGCAGACAGCCGACCGCGGGTCGATTTCCAGCGTCTTTTCGTTTAGGTTGCCCTGGGCTACTCCCTCGAAGAGGTCTACCAGGTCGCTCTTGATACGCAGCATGACGCTTTCTGTCTCGGGGTCACCCATGCGTACGTTGTATTCGATGACCATCGGTTCACCTTTCACGTTAATCAGTCCGAAGAAGATAAATCCTTTGTAGTCGATACCTTCTTCCGCCAATCCTTCTACCGTAGGACGGATGATGCGGTCTTCCACTTTTTTCATCCAGTCAGCGTCGGCAAACGGAACGGGAGAAACAGAACCCATACCGCCGGTGTTCAGGCCTTTGTCGCCTTCACCGATACGCTTGTAGTCTTTGGCTTCCGGCAGAATCTTGTAACTCTTTCCGTCGGTCAGTACGAATACCGAACATTCAATGCCGCTCAGGAATTCCTCGATTACCACCGTAGCCGAAGCGTTGCCGAACATGCCGCCCAGCATTTCCTTCAGTTCCTTCTTGGCTTCTTCCAAGGTAGGGAGAATCAGCACCCCTTTTCCGGCACAAAGTCCGTCGGCCTTCAGCACGTAAGGAGCTTCCAGTGTTTCCAGGAAAGCCAGTCCCTCTTCCAGATTGGCTGCAGTAATGCTCTTGTATCCGGCTGTCGGGATGTGGTGACGTTGCATGAATCCTTTGGCAAATTCCTTGCTTCCTTCCAGTACGGCTCCTGCTTTCGACGGGCCGATGACCGGAATGTGTTTCAAGGCTTCGTCGTGCTTGAAGAAATCATATACCCCCTTCACCAGCGGGTCTTCCGGACCTACCACTACCATGTCGATACCGTTGTCGATGACAAATTGCTTGATACCTTCAAAGTCGTCGGCCTTGATGGCTACATTTTCGCCCACTTCGCGTGTGCCGGCATTTCCCGGAGCGATGTACAACTTCTCAATTTTCGGGCTTTGTGCGATTTTCCATGCCAGTGCATGTTCGCGTCCTCCTGAACCTAACAGTAAAAGTTTCATATTATGTATCTGTTTTTTAGTCGATTATTTCAAATGGTCTTCAAAATAGCGGGTGATGTGTTCGTGCAAGTGTACACGGTCGCGTCCCATCATGTTGTGTCCGTCTTCCGGATAAATGAAGAGGTCGGGGTGTGTGCCAGCTTCGATACATGCTCTCAGGAACGTGTAAGTGTGCTGGGGTACGCAGGTGGGGTCGGTTCCGCCGATGATGATTTCCAGACGGCCTTTCAGGTTGTCGGCTTTCAGTTTCAGGTCGGAGCCTTTGTAGCCTTCCGGATTCGCCTGTGGCGTATCCATGTAACGTTCGCCGTACATCACTTCATAGAACTTCCAGTCGATGACCGGTCCGCCGGCTACCCCCACTTTGAAAATATCGGGATAAGTCAGCATGAGGTTGGTGGTCATGAAACCGCCGAAGCTCCAGCCATGTACGCCGATGCGTTTACTGTCTACGTACGACAGGGATTTCAGGAATTCCACTCCTTTCACCTGGTCTTTCATCTCTTCTACTCCCAAGTGGCGGAACGTGCAGTTTTCAAACGCCAGTCCCCGGTTGTCACTTCCCCGGCTGTCTACCGTCAGCATGACATATCCTTTCTGTGCCATGTACAGGTCCCATCCTCTGGCATCGTAGAAGCGCGTGTTGTGGATGAGCTGTGCATGCGGTCCGCCATATACATAGATGATGGCCGGATATTTCTTGTTCGGGTCAAAGTCCACCGGTTTGATTAGACGGTAGTACAAGTCGGTTTTTCCGTCGGCAGCCTTGAGGGTACCGATGGTGATTTCCGGCAAGTTGAACTGACTGCGCATCGGGTCGTCCGCCTTCAGCAGGGTGGTTCCCTTCTTGCCGCTGGTAGGCAGCAAGGTGATTTCCCGTCCCACGGTGAAAGAAGAGAAGTTATCTATCAAATACGTACCGCTGGCGGAGAGAGAAGCCCGGTGCATGCCGTCTTTTTCTCCCAGTAGTGCACGTTTCCCAGTTTTCACGTTGAGGCTGAACAGATTGGTCTGCAGCGGAGAGACTTCCGTACTGCCGATAATAATCTCCTTCTTTCCCGCATTGAATCCCAGAATCTCCTGAACCAGCCAGTCACCTTGGGTCAAAGGAGTGACTTTCAGGTGTTCCAGATAGGTGCTGCCTTCCAGTTTGCCATTCTTCCAAACTCCTTCTCCTTTGGTTTTCGTATCCATCAGATACAGGTGGTTGAAACCGTCGCGCTGGCTTTGGTAGATGAATTTGCTTTCATCCCACGGCAGGAATACCAGTGGATGTTGAGGCTCTACGTATTTCGGATGCTTTTCTTCATACAGGATACCTTCCTTTTCACCGGTAGTAGCTTTGTAGCTGACCAGCTGTGCATGGTTCTGGTCGCGGTTCAGCTCGATGACGTAGATATGCTGCTCGTCGGGTGACCAGCTGACATTGGTGAAATAACGGTCGGTAGGGTCGCCTGCCTGCAAGTAAATCACTTTCCCAGTTTTTACATCGTACACTCCCACGGTCACCTTGTGGCTGGTCATGCCCGCCATCGGATATTTGTCCGGTTCCAGGGTAGCGATACGGGTGGAAGTATTTACCTGCGGATAATCGGTCACCATACTCTGGTCCATGCGATAGAAAGCCAGGTAGTTTCCTTTCGGACTCCAGAATGTACCCTTATAGATACCAAACTCGTTGCGGTGTACAGCCTGACCGTAAACCACTCCTTCTTTCGTCTGTGACGGATTGATTTGCCGGCTTTCTTCTCCCTTGTCAGCTACAAACAGGCCGTTGCCGATGGTATAGGCTACTTTGTCATTGGCCTTGCAGAAGTCCAGGTTACCTGCTTTTTCGTTCAGACGGAACAGGTTGGTAATCTTTTTCTGTCCGAAATCATATTCCACCCAGTAGTTGCTCTGCTGGAATACAATCACTTTCCGTTCCGCCCAAGGCAATGAAGCAGCCATCAGACTGCGGAGCGGTTTCAGTTCGTGCGACGGCTGGAAAGGCTTTTCTCCTTTTTCAAGAGCCTGGTTCACTTCTTCCAAGGTTACCAGTACGGTTTCCTTTCCATCTTTCAACTGGATACGGCGGATATTTTCCACGTCCGCGCGTACACATACATCCCCCCACCATTGCAGTCCCGGAATGTTCTTGGGCATCAGGTTGAAATAATTGTTGCCGCCCGGAATGACATCTTCCAGCGTATAGTCGGCTTTCTTTTCCTGGGCAAAAGTGGTGAGGACGGTCATACTACATAAAAAGAAGAATAAAAATATACGTTTCATGTGTGACTTGTCTTTAATCCTGTGAATTTTCTTCTTCCTCGCTGCGGCGCTTGTGCATGTAGCGAGGAGCAGGAGCCGCTTTCGGGCGTCCGTCATCCGTAGAAGGACGCGGATTGCGCGGTTTCGGTTCCTCTTTGTATTTGAATTCCTTGCGGCGTTCGCGGGTAAATTCTTTTCCGTCGCCGGCTTTCCGTCCGCGGAACGTTTCTTTCTGGTCGGAATCCTTGCGGAAACCTTCTTTGCGTTCGCTTCGGAAACCTTCTTTCCGTTCTCCACGAGTGCCCTCTTTGCGTTCCTTACGTACGTATTCCACTTTTTCTCCGTGGTGACGCGGGCGGACCGGTTTCTCTTCGTGCTTCGGCTTGAACTCCTTGTCACTGTTTTCTGAGCGGAATTCCTTGTATTTCCCGTCAAAAATCTGGTATTTGCGGAACTGACACTCCAAGGCACCGTTGAACAAAGGTACTTTCACGGAAGCCTTCAGGCCAATCTGGTCGAAACATTCGTCGCGGTAGCTCAGAATCCAGGCATCGTTTCCGGCGAAAGCATGTTTCAAACGTTCCCCAATCATCTGGTAGAGGCCCAGCAAATCGTCGGAAGAAATACGTTCGCCATACGGCGGGTTGGTGATGATGATGCTTTTCTGTTCCGGCTTTTCAAACTGCTGGAACGGTTGGATTTTCAGGATGACATCCTTGCTGACTCCTGCCGCTTTCACGTTGTGCTGGGCAATCTCGTTGGCTTTCGGATTGTTGTCGTACCCGTAAATCTTATGTGTGAATTCACGTTCCTGTGAATCATCGTTATAAATGGCATCGAAAAGTTCCTGGTCAAAATCTTTCCATTTTTCGAATCCGAACTCTTTGCGGAACACTCCCGGCGCAATGTTACGGGCTATCAGTGCCGCTTCAATAGGGATGGTACCTGAACCGCACATCGGGTCAATCAGGTCGCATTCGCCTCTCCAGCCTGTCATCAGAATCATACCGGCAGCCAACACTTCATTCAGCGGTGCTTCCACTTGTTCCTGACGGTAGCCTCTGCGATGAAGAGATTCGCCGGAACTGTCGAGTGCCAGTGTACATTCTTCTTCCGCAATGTGAATGTGAATGGCCAGGTCCGGATTGCTGATACGTACGGAAGGACGGTTTCCGGTCTTTTCACGGAAATAGTCGACTACTGCATCTTTCACCTTGTAGGCCACAAACTTGGAGTGGCGGAATTCGCTGGAATAAACCACGGCATCCACGGAAAAACTGCTCATGTTGTCGAGGTATTTTTCCCATTCGATGCTTTTTACGGCATCGTATACCTCATCGGCAGTCTTGGCAGTGAAATGTTTGATAGGTTTTAAAATACGGATGGCGGTGCGCAGGCAGAAGTTTGCCTTATACATCATGGCCTTGTCGCCGGTGAAAGAAACCATGCGTCGGCCAATTTCAATGTTGCTGGCTCCCAGCTCTGTGAGTTCTTGTGCCAGAACTTCTTCCAGTCCCTGGAAAGTCTTGGCGATAAGCTCGAATTCTTGATTCATCTTGATAAAATTACGTAATTTCAATTGATAGGGGCAAAATTACGAAATTTCGGTTTGCTAATCAACTGTTTGACATTGTTTTCTAAGGAAACATGAAATCGGTTACCGGATTTTATCGCGGAAAGAAGAGGCTGGAAGCTGGTCTTTATTGACAAGATTGGCGTGGGTAAAAGGTTGCCAGCCATACCGTATATATCGCGGATGTTTGATAGAATCGGAGTAGACTCGGATTTTATCTCCTTCTATGACGGCTTGCGCAGGGAAATAGATTCCTTCATATTCTGCCAGTTCAAAGCCGGTGAGCGGTTTTCTATCCGAAGTGTGTAGGCCTGCTGCATACGCAAATTCTACGATTACTTCATGATTTTTTCTGATGGCTTGTTTGTACAAAGGACCGGATGGAAGTAAAGAATAATGATAAGTTTGATTTAATGCCCATCTGGCTAAACGCTCTCCAATAGGACGTTTGTCTTTAGGATGTACATCCAGTGAATCACCTTTATCGGAGGATACAGCCATGCCCGTATGGGGCAGTTCATTCATAAGGCGTCGTTGGCTGTCACGGAACCAGGGCCATGAGGGACGGTTCAGGCTGGAAAGCTGGACAAAATAGAAAGGCATGTCTGGCTGGTTCCAGTTTTGTCTCCATCCGTTCACCAATAACTTGAATAATTTATAATGTGCTTCCATGTGGTGCGCATTTGACTCTCCTTGGTACCAGATAACTCCTTTGAGGGGATATTGCTGAAGGGGAAGTATACCGGCTTCATATAAATAGCAAGGTTCGTATGGATGACGTTTGAATGAATTTGTGCTTTTCTGGAGGTTGAGCAGAGCTCTTTTTCTGGCCCATTCTTGAATAAAGTCGTTTTGAGTCCAATCTTTCAGAATGGCGGGGAAATGTTTTTCCAATGAGTGGCGGTCGACCCATGATTCTGTAGTAGACCCTCCTACTGCATTACAAATCAGTCCGATGGGGACTTTTAAGCTGTCTTGTAGCATTTTTCCAAAATAGTAAGCTACAGCAGAAAAAGTTGCCGCCGTATTGGGGGTGCATTCAGTCCATACGGTGGGTTGGTAATAGAAAAGATGATTGATGGAATCGATGGCTTGGGCTGGCCATGCCGTGGCATTGGTATCCCATTTCCCTTTCATGTGAAAGAAACGGATGTGGGAATTGTATGCCTGTGATATGTCGATAGCAGCATCTTTGGCTTGTTGCAACATGAACTGCATGTTAGATTGTCCGGAACACAACCATACCTCTCCTGCGGCTACATGGTGAAAGGTGCGCGATTGCTGTGGAGTTTGTATGGAGAGTTCATAGTTGGCTCCTGCTTTTATCGGATCTAATATGACTTCCCATTTACCGTTTTTATCAGTAATCGTTTTTTTCTTTTGGCCGTCAATGCTTACAGTGACAGGAGTTTTCGTATTGGCTGTGCCATGAATGCGCAGTGGAATATTGCGTTGTAATACCATATAATCAGTATAGAGAATAGGCAGTTTAAGTCCTCCATAATCGCCAGTGATAGCTGAGTATGCTGTCTGAGCCAGAAGACGTGCTCCTTCTTCATTCGGATGGATGGCATCGGGCAATAGGATAGGATAAGGGTAGAGTGGGGTATGGAAGTCGATGACTTCGGCCTGACTGACCTGCCCCACCACACTGATGGCCTTCTGGATTTCTTCGTGCCATTGCTGGGTGCCTGAAATAAAACGGGGATGCCGGTCGGCAATAGGTGTCATGTGTGCCACTAAAATGCGACATTGAGGATTCACCTTCTTAAAGGACTTTATCAATTGTACATAATCATGCACGAACTCATCGCGATAGTTGGGCCAATTTCTTGGGTCTGTATCATTAATGCCTAGATGAATAATAACGATATCAGCAGCAAAATGAAGGGCTTTCTGGTATTCCTCTTGCTGGATGTACGGCCGATGTCCGTGTATCAGCAAAGTAGCTCCCGGTTTTCCAAAGTTTCCCACAGTGTATTGTTGTCCTAACAGCGTTTGCAATTGTGCAGGATAGGAGTCTGTATCACGGTTTTTGATACCGGTTCCGTAGGTAATGCTATTACCTACACAGGCTACTTTTATTTTCTTGGCAGCCTGTACGGGTTGTAATAAGCAAATGAATTGACAGAGCAGTAGTATTAAGATTGTTGGTTTCATTTTATTTCTTTAAGTAGGGAGTGATAATTTCTTTCCATAATATGTAACCTTTTCCTAAAAGGTGCAGCCCATCATTGGTATATTCGGGTTTCATTTGTCCATTATCATCTACAAAGTGAGTGAAAAGGTCAATATATTTCACATTTTCTTTTTGGCAAATACTTAAAATAGCTTGATTAATGTTAGGGATTTCCTGCCAATGGGAAGTATGTTCTTGATACAGGTTGTACTTTATAGTGACAGGTAAAACACTTTGTATCAATATTTCTGTATGCGGTGACTCTTTTTTTATTTTTTGTATGATTTGTTGTATATCAGAGGCTATATTCTTAGGGGATTCTCCTTGAGGAACATTATTGATCCCAATCATTAGAAAGATTTGTGCAGGCTTTCCCTTAAGAAGGACAGAGATTCTATCATATACTCCCCAAGTGGTATCTCCGCTGATTCCTCTATTTTTGATATGAGGATTTTGAAATAATTCACTCCATTCTCCTCCATCAGTTATACTATTTCCGATAAAAAGAATGTCATCCGAACTTATAGGGAGTTGTTCAAACAGCGAAGCTCGTTGGTAGTAATAAGTAGAATATTTTCTTTCTGTTTGTCCGAAAGTGAATAGGCTATATATTAAGCCTATAATTAGCAGTAGAATTGTTTTCATGAGTTGTAGATTAATATGTTTTAATTTTATTTTTTATCAGGGGAATACACAATATTTTCTATTTCTTTTTGTCCATCCGGTGTGACAAAAACGGCATTAAACATCCATTTTACTAATCTAACCTCTGGGGTTTTGAATTTTCCAATCGGCAGTTTGAGGAAGAGCTTGTTCCATCCTTTGTGTAATGTAACTTGTATCGGAGGGCGGGAGGTTGCATTTTCATTCGTCAGAGGAATTTCGTTTGACCGGTCTTTATGGCTGTTTTTCCATACTGGTGGGAGTATTTCTTCTTGGTTCAGCCAAGCGCGGCTACCTTTGTAATCCCATGTTCCTTGTTGTGGAGCTAAATCACTTTCGGAACGACTATAGTTCTGGAATTCCAGGAATAACCCGACCTTCTGTTCCTCAGGAGAAAATACCCAGGTAGTGGCATAAGCCGTGTGGTTTTCTTCAGGTGAGGGATAGAATCCGGGAACCAACTCTCCCCATACATGGCGCAAGTAAACTCCTGCTCCGTAGACGATATGGCTTTGGTAGATTTTCCCTTTATATAAGTAGCTTTCTTTCTCTTCTTGTTCTGGAGGAAATGCACGGTCCAGATCTCCTTCATTGGGGAATGCATCTGTAATACGCCATACTACGTTGGTCTGTCTGACGTAGGGAAAAGGTTCTCCTTTAAAGGTGTGTGTCTTATGCCAAAGCATTCTGTCCTCAAAATCGGCAAACTGAGTATAGATTTCTGTATCTTTTTTCCGTAAAAGGTTCGTCTTTTCATCGAAATAGCCATATCCTCCTCCTCGCCAACTTCTTTCGGCAAGTGCCAGCATGTGAGCATACAGATTGTTGTCCGCCACGATTTGTTTCTCGTTTTGGAGGTAACGGTCGTTCCAAATGGCTAAGATGCTTCCTGCAAGGTCTTCGTTTCCCATATCTTGGTTGTAAATTCGGCTGTTGTATAAAGCAATCAGGTCGGCAAAAGTGTCGAAATGATTGATATAGTGATAGCGGCTATCGATGGCTGGAATTCCTGGTTGGGCTTTTCCCCGGAAACTCCATAATTGTGTCATGTCTATTTCGCCTGTCTGGTATTTCCAACCGGGGTTCCATGAAATGACTTTTTTCCCTTTATTACGGATGTAGGCCACCATTTCCGGAACAAATTGTGGGTTGGTAAACAGTACTTCGTCTGTACCTATATGAATAAAGGGTACATCGAATGTTTCGCATACCTCATCCATGAGCCTTTTTAGAATTTCCATGCCTTTTTCGCTTTGCATGTCGGTGTGGAAAGTTCTTACAAAAGCAGCACTGTGGCCAGGCATATCAATCTCTGGAATCAATGTTACATATCGTTGTTTGCAGAACGCTACAAGTTCTTTAGCCTCCTGTAGCGTGTAATATTTGCCTGGCATGCGAGTCATGTTTTCAGGGGCGTTGAGTTTTGGATATATTTTACTTTCTAGACGCCAAGCCTGATTTTCGGTCAGATGCCAGTGGAATACATTGATTTTGAACTTGCTGAGTAGCTCGATTTCTTTTTTCAGTTCGTTTATAGAGATATAGGTACGGCCTACATCCAGCATGAATCCTCTGATGCGGAAAGCAGGCCAGTCTATAATCTCACAGGTAGGAAGGCAATAGCTTCTATTGTTTTTTGCATAGGTCGTTAATTGCTGGATTGTTTGTAATGCTCTGTAGGCTCCTGTGGAAGAAGTGGCAGTGACTTCTATTTGTTTTTCGGTGATACTCAGTTTGTAGCTTTCATCGGAAGGAATAGGAATTTCCGGCAGACTGCCTTTAATTTTAATTTTGATTGTTTTATCAGTTTGTGCGGGAGTGAGAGTTGCATTTATGTTTTGTAGCCACTCTTTCCAGTGTTGGGATATTTCTTCTGTCGTGTCAAGATATAGTTTATCTAATACCAATTGTTTATCTGTATAGGTTATTTTCTGCGGATAAGGCAGAAGTGGGTAGAGGGATTTCCCCCAGTTAGGAATCCAGCAATAGAATAAGGCTATGAGAATGAAAAAAGGTTTCATGATGTAGGTTTATTGAATATGAGTGATTTTTAGAGTCCATGCATAGTTGCATGGCATCTCAGTAAAAGTCAATTGCGGTAAATATACGATTAGATTTTTCCCTTTTTGTTCCCATTTTAGTTCGTTGGAATAGCCAAGTAAGTGAATAGTGGTAAGTGATGTAGACTTGATATCTTGCAATGTAATTTTATCATTCGGGTAGGAAGTTAAGATCGCATATAAATTATTGGCTTTTGATGTGAAGAACGCCTCTTGTACAGCGTATCCAGGATCAGGATTAACAGTCTGTTTCAGGATGGCGTTACCACTAACATAATATTTTTCTTTTGATTTCCAGTCCCGTTTCCCTTCCGACCACTGACAGCTTTTCTTCCAAGGTCTTGTTTTGTATATAGCTTCTCCGTTAATCTTAAGCCATTCTCCTATCTGAAGCAATCGTTCTTGCATGATTGGAGGAATTTTTCCTTCTGCCGTAGGCCCTATGTTCAGTAAAAGATTTCCACCTTGGCTAACGATTTTTGCAAGCGTATGGATTAAGGCTTGTGGGGTAGCGTAATCTTCGATATCTTCAAGTTTGTTGTAGCCAAAAGAAAACCCCATGCCCCTGCATTCTTCCCATGGTTTATCATATTTCTTATTAGAAGAGCTATATTCACTTGTGTAGAAGTCTCCGTGTCTACCGTTTTTGAACTTGGCCCAACGGTCATTGATTACCACGCTGTCTTTTATGTCGGAAGAAGAATATAGCCATGAGAAGAATTCTTTTGTCTTCCAAATGTCCTCATCGTAGCTGTCTGGCCCGTCTGCCCAGATTAGGTCTGGTTTATATTTTGTGATGAGATCCTTTAGTTGTGGATATAGATGTTGTTCAGTATAAATAGGCATGTTTTCGGAAGTGTAGAGAGGATTATTCCATTCTCTTAGAGAAAAGTAGCATCCAACTTTAAGAGACGCTTTTCGCATGGCTTTGACAAATTCACCTACTAAATCTTTGTGAGGACCAATTTCTACACTATTCCATGGGCGTGCGTGATTGTGGGATGCCTCTTTACTGTTCCATAGAGCAAATCCATCGTGATGTTTAGTGGTTAGAACAGCATATTTTGCTCCGGATTTTACAAATAAATCAGCCCATTCTGTGGCATTGTAATCTTGGGCTTTAAACAGTGGTGCAAAATCCATGTAAGTAAAATCTTCTCCATAGGTTAGTCGGTGATAATTATAGATTTCATCTCCTTTAAAGTCGCCATTTCCAAATAATGTTTTATTATCTAACCAGTATTGATACCATTCGGCATAGGTTCCTTTAGGAGACCAGGCTGGTACAGAATAGAGTCCCCAATGGATAAATATGCCAAATTTTGCATCTTGAAACCAGGTTGGGATGGGACGTTTATCTAGAGATTTCCAATCAGGTGTATAAACCTTTTGTGGAAATCCTTCAGTCAGAGCAATAAAGAGCAGACAGATTCCTAAAAATAATGTTTTCATATAATATTGATGTTAAGGGATTCACATGGGAAAGGTGATTTTATACAAAAAGGCCTTAGAGCTTTCTCTTTTCTTTCTGGAGAAAATTCTAAGGCCTTTTTCATCTTATGGGAGATTAGTATCCCGGGGTCTGCTTCAAAGCGCTGTTTTCTCCTAATGTATTTTCATCGAGTGGCCATAACAGACGGCTTTCGTTTGCACTAGAATATTTAGTGGCATATTCATTACCCATCAGGCGAATGTCATACCAGCGTTTTCCTTCGAACAAGAATTCTCTCATCCTTTCTTTCAGTATAGCTTCAATCGGATTTTCATCACTGCCTACAAAGCGATTATTAGAATAGAAGTTGGCATCTTTGTCATTGGGGTATGCTATTTCGTTTCTATGTTCGTTAAAATATTCTGTCCCATAGGCACGTTCACGCACTTCATTGATTTCTGCAGAAATATCTTCTCCTAAGAAGGCTTTGGCAGTTGCTAATGCAAGCAGGCAGTCTGCATATCGGTAGATTGGATAGTCATCTAGCCAGCTTCTAGTTGCGTCACCTTCTAGCAAAACTCCCTGAAATTTATAGGCAATAGGAGCACTAAAAGTGAGTGGTCCGTTATCGCTGTTTTTGCTATAAATACCTTTTATAGAATATGATTTTCTGCTATCTCCCTCCCGGAATAATTGAGTATATAAATCTTGTTCTACTTGATAACGAATCAGTCCGCTCATATCAGCCATTTCGGTCTCATTTAGCAGAATGCCGTTTTCGTCATAATAGGTACCAAAGTTAGCTTGGTTCATGACCATGGTTGAACGATATTGGTCATTCCACATGCTATACTCATTTCTTCCATTGTGTATGGCGAAAATAATTTCGTTATTTTCTTTATTGTCGTATGCAAATACTTTCTGGAAGTTATCCAGCAATCCTACTCCAGCTGCTTTTACTGCTGTCAATGCGTTTTTGGCTGTAGTATAGTCTGCTTCACCACCTCCCATCTGCTTTCCGCTCCATAAGTATACTTCACCTTTTAGCATCATAGTAGCAGCCTTTGACCAATAGCATTTGCCGTATTTGAAAGAATAGTCATCACCAAAGGCATCTTCTGAACTTTGGATATCTTTTTTAATTTGGGTCATTACATCAGCTGCAGATGAAGCGGCTTTGCTAGGATTACCTATATCAATGGAGTTACCATTAGTATAATCTAACTGGAGTACTACATTACCCCATGAACGTAGCAAATGGAAATATACATAAGCTCTTAAACCATAAGCTTCTCCTAGATAATAGTTCTTAGTGCTGGCATCCAGCAAATCGGTAGCTTCTGCATGATTGATCATCAGGTTTAACTGGTTGATTAATACGTAGAAATCACCATAATTACTAATGACAGGGTTTGCAGCATTCAGCGTGTTGTCAATCATTCTCTCCACTCCTTGAGTAGCTTCTCCAGTGAATGGATTGGAATTGTAAATATCAGCGCGAGGTTCTCCCAATTCGAAAATAGTATAAGATCTTTCGCGGAGCAGACCGTGAAGTCCCACATTAAATGCCTCAAATTGAGCCGCATCTTTCCAATAGTTTACATCAGTAATACTACTAACAGGTTCCATGTCCAAGCAACCAGTAAAAGATGTTGCCAGACATCCGGCTATAATATAGTTGAATATTTTTTTCATAATTGTTGTTTTTTCAGAATGTTACAGATAAGCCAAACAATAAGGTTCTAGGAGTTGGATAACGGCCATTATCAATACCTCGTCCGTAAACTGTAGATACGGCTGGTTCAGGCGATACACCGTCATATCCAGTAATATAGAATAGATTTTGTCCTGTTACATATACAGATGCATCTTGCATACCTGCTTTACCAATCCATTTCTTTGGCAAAGAGTAACTGAGGGTAATCTCTCTTAGTGCCAGATAATCTCCTTTTTCATAGAAACGTGAACTATTATTATCGACAGCTGTAGTACCATTGTTAGAACGAGTAATGTTTTTCTTGTTCAACTGGTCAGCATAAGTGAAGACTGGAAGATCCGTATCAGGATTCGTTTCACTCCATGTGTCATGCACTTTATCTATGATATTAAACTGTCCTTGATACTGTCCTAAAGAACGGGCCTTTAAGTCGTTGTAAATAGTGTGTCCTACGGCATAGTCGAAACGTGCGTACAATGACCAGTTCTTGTAAGATAAGGTCGTTGAGAATCCACCTGTTACTTTAGGGAATATATTACCAACTACAGCACGGTCAAGGCTGTTAATCTTTCCATCCTTATTGATGTCTTCCCAGCATACATCTCCTGGTTCTATGGGTTTCCATCCGTTTGATTCAGCATAAGTTACACCTGTCTGTGGGTTTATTTCATTGGCCATACCTGGTCCATACAAGTTGGCAACTTCGTCAATGACCATGTTGGCGTTAGCTTTTACATCATTCCAATCTCTAAAGATATGATTCTGCACATAGCCTACCATGTCACCGAGTTTTCCACCTTCTCTATAGCCGCCAATCCATTTGGTCGGAGTCTTTCCTGTTTCAGGGTTGTAGAGTCCAGCTGCCACTTCATAACCATCAATCTGGTTAAATGGTTTGTCACTTGTAGGTAATTTTAAAACCTTGTTTGACACTGAAGTTAAGTTAGCAGAAACTTCCCAGTTAAAACCTTTAGCATTAGATAGAATATTAGCTCTTACCTCCATTTCAAATCCTGAGTTACGCAATTTTCCCAAGTTGGTTTTCATACTTGAGAAACCAGTATATGCGGGCAGGTTCACATCGGTTAGCAAATCATCTGTTGTTCTGTTGTAATAGTCGAAGATGAAGCTTAACCGGTTGTTGAAGAATCCTAGGTCCAAACCGGCTTCAAATGAACGGCTCTGTTCCCATCTTAATCCTGTATTTATTAAAGAAGAGTTGTAGTATGCAGTTGCACCATCGTAATTACCGGCTCCAATCTGCTTATAAATTCCGTAAATATCAAAGTTCCCGATACCATTTACGTTACCGTTTACTCCATAACTTAAACGTGGTTTGATGTTACTGATTACTTCTGAAATTTTAGATTCTTTCCAAAAATCTTCTTCTGTGACATTCCATCCCACAGAAACTCCAGGGAAGAAACCCCAACGGTTGTCTTTCAATCGAGAAATACCGTCGTAACGAGCTACTAATGAAAGCAGATATTTCATTTGATAGTTATAGTTTACACGACCAAATACGGATGCAATCCGATAACCTGTTTTTTCAGACTTGGTGGATGTACGTGATGCTCCTGCATTTAGAGTCGGAATATCATCTGTTGGAGAGTTCTGAGTTTTGGCCTCCATCATAAATTCATTATAACCGAAATATTCACTTCCTACCATTACATCCAAGTTGTGCTTGTCTTTGAATGTATCCTTATAATTCAATGTTCCATTGACCTGAATCTGAGTATAGCGTTCTATCTTTGCACTAGCATCACGTGTGTTAGTTGGTGTAGATGAGGTTTGAAGCTGGTATGATTTATTGAATGTTTCATATTGATAATCATAATGGTAAAGCGATGAGTTTCCGCTGAATGTCAGTTTTTTAGGAATAATATCCAGATTGAAACCAAAGTTATATGTCGCTTTACGTGTACCATCTTCACTAGTCAGTTTGTCTCGATAATATTCAGGATTACCATCACCTGTTCCCCAACCTGATGCAGGCGAACCATCTTCGTTGTATGGATTCCATGTCGGACGTTGTGAGCGTGTACGATAGAATAATTCATAAGAACCAATCCATAACGATGGTTGCTGTGACCATGTATAGGTAGCACCGGCTTTCACATTTAAGAATGGGAAAATTTTGTAGGTACCGCTTACAGAGCCGTTGAAACGTTTGTACCCAGTTCCCTTAATCTGACCATCTTCATTGTAATATCCCATGCTGGCCATGTAAGTACCCTTATCATTTCCTCCGGTAATATTTACATAATGATCTTGTGTCAAAGCTGTATTTGCAAAAACTGCATCATCCAATTGACCACTATAATCCTTATAAAGAAGCTGTTTACCTTCATAGTATGGATCATCCATAACTAACCAACCTTCATTTCTTAGATGAGAATTTTCATCAGTTAGATATTTTACGTCGATAAGGTCATTTTGTGTACCATATCCAGTTTGAGTATCTACGCTTGCTGCTCCCGATACGTTGTTTGTATAACGTTTATAACCCAAACGGTTATAGTAAAGATAATCGTGGGCATTACAGAAATCATATCCGTAACGTGCAAAGTTTACACCTAGTTTAAATTTATAGTTTACTGAAGCTTTACCTGCTTTTCCGCTTTTTGTTTCTACAAGGATAACACCTCCGTTGGCACGTGCACCATAGATAGCAGTAGAAGCGGCATCTTTCAATACTTGTATAGATTCAATATCTGAAGGGTTGATGTCACTCATGCTTTCGCGAATAATACCATCCACAACAATCAAAGCTTTACTGTTACTTCCTGTAATGGTAGCTCCACCACGCAGTGTGATGTCGGGTTCCGCACCCGGTTGTCCGGTAGTATTGATTACACGCAAACCGGTTACTGAACCTTGCAGGGCTTGTCCAGCATTACTCATGGCTGCGTTTTTCAACACCTGGTCATCCATTTTAGAGATAGCTGTAGTCAGTGCAGCTCGTTTCTGGGAACCTCCATATCCTGTTACCACTACTTCTTCCAAAGTTTGAGTGTCTTCTTTCAAGATTATGTTGATTGGGGTTCCATCCCATTTTATAGTTTGTGTGATATATCCTACGAAAGAAATTTCAATAATCTCTCCTTTCTTTACGTTCGATAACGAGAAGTTTCCGTCGATGTCTGTAATGGTTCCGTTAGTGGTCCCCTTTACGATTACGGAAGCACCGATGACAGACTCGCCTGTAGCGTCTTTCACAATACCTTGACATATACCCGATTGTTGTACAATGTCAATATCAGATTTGTTGGTGGATAAGTCTGCATACGTCATACCTGTGGATAAACTGCCTAGTAGCAGACACATGCCGACTGATTTCATTTTTTTATTCATAACTCCTGTATATATAAGGTTAAAGTTTGCGTTTGAAGGATTTTAGGTTAACTTTAAGTTTTTCTAGTCGATTTTGTTAATGTTTCTATTCGTATGCGACAAATATATAAATAAAAAAATTGATATCACAATTATTTGATAAAATATTTTATAAAATATCACTTTTTGTCGGCTTTGTATTTTGTTTGTCAAATCTATTTACGAACGTTCGTTTATTTTCTAATCATTTCTAAGCTTTGTATATGGATGGGAAGTAATCATGATATCCTCTGATTATCAACAAATAAAAGGGGAATATTATAATAATAAATATTCCCTTTTTAGTCAATTTGATTATATAATAAATTATTTTATAATGTCTCGGAGATTAATACTTTGGAACGTCATGTGAGCTACACTGCTTTCGTACAAGATGCCGATGGTCTCTTTGTCAATCATGGTCAGGCAGGAATATCCCCAGTTGTATCCCTCATCCAATAGTAACTGATGTTCCGGGCTCCAGGTATTTCCTCCGTCCAGACTGATTTTGATGGTCATGTCCTTGCGGGCATTGGTTGAGTTAGGGTTGGAGAAAATCAGCAGGTCTTTTCCCAGCACGTTGTCCTTGGCTTTCACGCTGATCAGGCTGGCCATACATACAGGCTCTATCAGGGCCGTACGGGAAGATTCATGTTCTTTCCACGTCTTGCCTAAATCCTGTGTGGTGTATACCGCCCGGCTTCCTCCCCGGTTGTCACGCATGTTCAGCATGAGGGTGCCAGGTTCAAGTTCAGCCACCTGCGCTTCTGTGGTATTGGTACGTGCATGGTGGTGGATGGTCCAAGTCTTTCCATGGTCTTTGCTATACATGATGCCTGCATTCGGAATACGGGTCTTGTCGATGAACTGGATAGGGAACACTAAGGTACCGTCTTCCATAGTGATGCCTCGTCCCGGTCCCTGAAGCAGGAAGTACCATTCCGGAAGCTTCACCTGTTCGGTGATGTTGATAGGCTCGGACCAGGTCTTCCCATCGTCTGTACTTTTGGCCAGTACCAGCTGGGCCGTGTGGTTCAGGTCCATGCCCGGGTGAGAACTCCACCAAGCTCGTTGGTTGCCCATTCCATGTGTCCAGGCTGCTACAATCCATACTGTATTCGTTTGGGTGTCTACCAGAATGGAAGGGTCACCTACGCCGTTCTGAGCCGATGGAAGTCCTCCATATTCTTTAAAGGCCAGTGGCAGACGCATTTTCTCCCAAGTCTTTCCACCGTCTGTACTACGGCTGAGGCCGATATCGATGTGTTCCTGCAGGTCCACACTGCTGTTGTAGCGTACGTCATATACGCCCAAAAGAGTTCCTTTGTTGGTCGTAACCAGACCGGGGATACGGAAAGCGGCAGAACCATCGTCACCAGCATGACGTACGCCGACTGCCATCCTCTGTACCACCTTTTGTTCCTCTGCATTTTTGGTTGGGAGAACTTTCCCGTCTGCTTTCACTTGCGTGATTTCGGCACTGATTTTGGTTTGCAGTGAAGCCGTGGGTTGCATCTCTATGCTGACCCAGAAGAAATTGTATCCGGGAAACAGGTTCTGCTTGCCTTCCAGTGTAAGGGTATGGTTCTTGGGGGTTACTTCCGATTTCTTGATAGAATAGGAAGGGTTTGCCGATAACGTCTGGCCGGGAGTCTGGCTGGAAATATATTCTACCGGAGCAAACCGTTTTTTCCCTCTGTCTTGGGAAGCGTCCGTACCACTATAATAGAGTTTGACTGCTTTTATCTGTGAAAGCGGCACCTCCTTGTCAAAAGTGAGGGTAATATTTTCCAGTGTCTGGGTCTCTTTTGCGTCAAGACGCATATAGGCCAGCACGTTGTCTTGTCGTTCTATCAGAATGGGCACTTGTGGGGTTTTCACAAATACCGTGTCTGCAGCCTGCAGGCCGATAGAAATCATTCCGATGCATAGGGAAAGTAATTTTCTCATAATTAAGGATTTGGGTTAGATTTTTACTTTAGCTATCAGTTTTCTGATTTTTCCTTCTCCGATGACTGGAGCATGAGGGTCTTCCGGATAGACAATCAGGAATTGTCCCGGAAGCAGGTCCACGAAACAGGTGGGAGTGTCCGTATAGAGGGCGCAATCTCCTTCTTCCTGGTAAGCTTGTTTCAGTTGGCTGACCTCTTCCATCGCTTTCCAGCCAATACGTTCCTTTCCTTCCAGCAGGATGTGTATATCGATGTAGTCGCGATGTACTTCAAGTACCTGTTCAGAAGCCTTGACACATGTAGGATTCACATTGTTGATGAACAGGTTGTTCCCGTCCAGTTCGATTCTTCCACATGGAGTATGCAGAAGGTCATGACTTTTTACATAATCAAACAACTGTTTGAACAGAGGGTGGAGTGCTTCAATCCGGGCACTGTGTTGTAAATTGGAAACAATCATATTTTCAAAGTTTTATTATTCCATATTGTCTGTCTTGGGGCGCAAGAAGTATAACTGCACGAAGAGTGCAACGGCCACTACGATGGCGAGCATGGCGAAACCAATTCCTAGATTGCCGTTGTCGCCCCATCGGCCTAACAGATGCGTAATAAAGGCGCCGGCAGCAACTCCTATCATGTTCATCACCCCGTAGGCAGTAGCTCTTTGTTTGCGTGACACAAACTGGCAGAGAATAGGCATGTTGTTGGTGTCGAAGATGCCATAGCCGATACCAAACAATAATCCGGCTGCTACTACGGCGATTAAGTTATGTCCGAATCCCAATAAAAGCAAGGAAGGGATAGTCAGTCCCAGACCGATTGCTCCGGTATATACACGCCCGCGCAGGTTTTTCTGAACCCATCTGTCGGATAACGGTCCCCCGATAATGACACCGATAAAGGAAGAGACCGCAATCGTAATGGTAGAGAGGGGACCTGCCTGTGACATTGGTAAATTAAGGTTTTCGGCAAATAAGGTTGGGAGCCAGTTTTTGGTGGCCCATCCGGGAAGGCTGGGAGCAGCAAAATAAAGCAGGATTACCCAGAAGGCTACGTTGGTCAGCAAGGATTTCAGACTGATGAATACGCTTTCTTTCTCATGTGGCTTGGCTTGGAGTTTTTCTGTCGGAATTGTTTCTATCTTCTTGTCATGTAGGAATAACATCAAAATCACGGCATATGCTATTCCGATGATTCCGAACCAATGGAAAGTGGTGTGCCAAGAGAAAGCGGCAGCCACAGTGGCTCCAAATCCACCGATGGCTTGTCCCATATAAAGTCCTGTCATGTGGATACCCACAGCCAGAGAACGAGATTTTCCCGTGTGGTAGTCTGCAATTAAGGAAAGTCCGGCGGGGATGTAGAGTGCTTCACTCACTCCCATTAAGGCGCGCAGCCAAACAATCTGGTCGAAGGTGTTGGCAATTCCCATCAGGTAGGTGACGGAAGACCATACGAACAGACTTCCAACAATCAGCCATTTACGGCTCAAACGATCGGCGATGATACCTGAAACCGGACTCATGAGGGCATAAATCCAGAGAAAGATTGCCATCAGATATCCAAAATTAGTGGCTGATTGTAGTTCCGTGATATCCACTTGCATGGCTTCCTTCATGGTGCTGAGCATTTGCCGGTCCATATAGTTGAGTAATGCCACGCCCCACAGCAGTCCTACTACAATCCAAGGATAAATCTTAGAGTTTTTCATATATTATGGTTATTCAGATTAGTGATGAAACTTGCCGGATTATTCTCCGGCAAGTATTTCTTTACATAAAGTGTATCCCTTGACCATCATTCTTGGAATATGGAAAGGACCTTTGAACAAGTTACCTTTTGCGGGTTGGGCTACTGTGCCGTCGCGGTGCAGGTATCCATACCATTCGCCGAACTCATTGTCGGGAAAATGGGCATACGTCCACTCACTGATTTGTTTGTGGCGTTTCAGGTACTTTTCGTCTTTGATCAGCTTATAGGCATACAGGTTGGCGATGATGGCTTCGGTTTGCGGCCACCAGAATTTCATGTCCTGTGAATAGTCTTGAGGAGGCAGGTTCTTGCAGTCCTTGAAGTTGATGATGCCTCCGTACTGCTTGTCCCATCCCCATTCCCATGACCAGTCGAGAATGGTCAGCGCCATGTCGATGAGCTCCTTGTTGCCGCCCATGTTACGGGCTACGTCGAACAGGAACCAGGATGTCTCAATGCAATGTCCCGGGTTGATGGTACGTCCGTTCATGGTGTCGATGAATTCTCCTTTAGGACCTACCATTTCAAGTAAAGCCTTAAATTCCGGGTGCATGAAGTAATTTTTCAACGCATGGATGGATTCTTCAATCTGGGCATCCAGTTCTGGGTCGGAAATCACTTGCTTGATGCAGGAAGCCACGTTGACCATGATCATGGTGATGGAATGGCCCTGTGCCTGGAGAGTCGGAAGGTATTTCGGTTCTAGAATGCCCGGTGTGTGCAGGAAATAACGCATCCGCTTGAACAGGTCGAGTGCTTTTTTTGCATATTCCTGGTTGCCGGTAGCCAGTGCATATTCCGACATGGCGATGGCGGCGAAGCTTTCAGAAAACACATATCTTCTTTTCCGGAGTGGGGTACCGTCGGCCATGACTTCGAAATACATTCTTCCGTCTGTATCGAAACAGTGGTTTTCAATGAAATCCAGCGTCAGTTTGGCTGCTTCCAGCCATTCCGGGTTCTTTTCTACATGATTGTAGGCAAAAGAGCAGATAAAGGCAAAACGGCCCTGGAACCATACCGACTTGGTGGTGTCGAACAGCTGTCCGTCGCGTGCCACGCAGGTATATACACCTCCGTGTTTCTTGTCGAGACCATATTTCAGCCAGAAAGGCATGATGTTGTGGGTGAGATCTTCTTTGTAGTTCTCAGCCCAGTACTTTGCGTAGGTATCTATGCACATCATAAGGCCGACGATTAGAATTTGTTGCAACGGTCAAAGAAATTGATAGCTTCCAGTTCCGCCTTCATGCGGGCCTCTTCTTCGTCGGTCATGTTCTGGAACGGTGTACGGTTCTTGCCCAGATCCAGTCCGATCAGTTTCATAATCCGTTTTCCGGCTACGATGTTGCCCCGGTAGTGACAGATTACGTTGATGACATCCTGTGAGAAGTTTTGCAATTCGCGAGCCTTTTCAATGTCGCCGGCTTTCCAGGCATCGAGGATGCCTACCAGGTTGATACCATTGTAGTTAGTCGTTCCACCGATACCGCCTTGTGCACCGCCCATGGCCAGTGACGGAAGGATGGTTTCATCCTGACCGTGCAGCATGTCGAACTTGCCGTTCTTGTACAGGCGGCACTGGTTGTATTCATAAATGCTTTCGTACGTATATTTGATACCGGCAAAGTTCGGAATACGTCCGTCTACAGCTTTCAGTAATTCCACCATCGGCAGGTAGGCACCGTTGAATGCCGGAATGTGATAATAATAGAATGGAAGATTCGGCGCTCCAGCTGCGATTTCTTCGCAGTATTTCACCAGTTCTTCGATACGGCCAATTTTCGGGAAAGGAGGAGCCATGGCACCGATACCCCATGCGCCGATTTTCTGTGCATGTTCGGCCAGCATCTTGCTTGCCTTTACACAGCAGCTTCCCACATGTACAATTACTTTGAAACCTTCGGGAGCTACTTCAATCCAGCGTTCAGCCAGTTTCATGCGTTCTTCTTCCGTCAGCATGTAGCCTTCACCAGATGAACCATTGATGAACACACCTTTCAGGCCGTTTTTTGCCAGCATAGCTGCATACGCAGCAATCGGTTCATAGTTTACTTCCCCATTTTCATAAAACGGAGTAAACGGAGCATCAATTAAGCCAATAATTTTTTCCATAATATTATATTTAATAAATTGATTTATTTAATATCGGCAAAAATAGCGATATAATTTTTATATTACAAGGTTTTTAGGGGCTATTTTGAAAGAAGTTTTTCTTTTTTAAGGGGATAAATTGTAATTTTTGGCGTACGTATTCCTGGTTTTATTTCTCCGCATACCATGTATAAACAATGATGATGTAGCAGGAGAATGCCCCCGGCCCGTGCCATACCCGGGATGTTGGGATGCTGGGCCCATTTTTTATGTGTGAAGTCAAAGCAGAGGAGGTCATCGTTGAACCGATACCAGGATGGGTCGTGAGTGAGATAGTCCTTTCCGGCTTTTCCGTCCAAAGCCTTTTTAAAAATGCTATAGTTGACTCCTCCGGTAAGGATGAGATGTGTGGAGGTTTGGGTGCCGCTTCCTCCCGCCATACAGCGTTTTTCCCCATTCTCTTCCAGAGGTATGTCCGACTCGTACTCCCAGCGGTCGGTTTCGGGGAGATAGCATACGATGTCGTGTGAAAGTATGCTTTCCGAGGTGTTCGATGCTGCCTGGTATCCACCTATTAAATAAAGCTTGTGTGCGTCGTGGACCAGAATCGGCTGTACGCGCTGAGGCCCTGGGTAGGCAGACAGCTTCTGCCAGTTACGGCCTGTGTTCAAGTCCAGTTTGTACAGAGTGTTCTGTCTGTGCTGTTGGTTTCCTCCGGTAAGGTAGATACAGCCGTTAAGAAGGGTGGCCGCGGCGTTGTCTATAGTCTCGGGCAGGGAAGGAAGTGGCTGGATAGTAAACTTTTGTGGAGAGTCGGTAGCTTGAATACGGAATACGCGGGTCAGGCAGGAATCCGCATTGGCTCCTCCGATGCAGACCAACCCTTCCGGAGTTTCTATGGCACAGCCGTAGGCTATTGGGCAGGGAAGTGATGGAAGTGGTATCCACTGTGGGCATTCAGACTGGACATTTAAGGCATAACATTGGTCGTAATACACTTTCTCTCCTCCTTCGGCAGCGGGTTTGAGGGGAAAGTTGCAGCCCCCACCCACTATCAGCCAGTCTTTTATGAAGCCCGCAAAAGGAGCGGATACACCTTGTGCAATCGGATAGTCGGGTATAGATTGTGCCAAAGATATTGCATACTGGAATACCAAGATTCCCCAAATCAGGAGTTGTTTTTTTTTCATACGTATCTTTATTCGGTTAATGGAGGATGGAATTATTTTTGCTAAAATAAGCATAATATTTAAGTAGTCCATGATTTAATGAAGAATTTTCTTGGTTTTCGCTATAGATAATTAATATTTTGCTTTTGTTGTTTTGTATCAATAAATTTATTATCTTAGCCATCGGTTCGTTGGGAAGGTCATTTTAATAAGTATGACCGCCTTATGGGACGTTGATATTAATAAAACAAAGAATAGCCTATTATTTTGGCTGGTTATTGCGGGTTTAACTAAAGTATGGTTATGATATTATGGTACACAAGTTAATCGAAGGTCTGGGAAATGGCACAAAAAATATGCTTACTCAAAAGCGGATAATTACCTATCTGATGCACAATCACTCGTCTACTATTCCTGATTTGGCGAAAGACATAGACTTGAGTATTCCGACTGTCACCAAGTTTGTGATGGAACTGGTGGAAGAAGGATACATCATCAATTATGGAAAGCAGGAGACCAGTGAAGGCAGACCTCCTAATCTGTATGGATTGAATCCGGATTCAGCGTATATGGTGGGAGTGGATATCAAGGCATTTTGTCTGAATATCGGTTTGATGAACTTTACAGGTGATATGGTAGATATTCAGATGGGAATAGAATGTCGTCTCGACAATACGCTGGAAAGTTTGGATTTGCTGATTCAGCATATTTGTACTTTCATTGAGAAACATAAAAATATCAGGGACAGAATTCTTCAGGTGGGAGTAAACATATCCGGGCGTGTGAATCCGGAAGAAGGCTATAGCTTCAGCATGTTTAATTTCGAGGAACGTCCGCTGGCCGAGATTTTGACTGAAAAAATAGGGATTCCGGTGAGCATTGACAACGACACCCGTGCCATGGCCTATGGCGAGTTGCTGAAAGGGGTGGTGAAAGGAGAAAAAGATGTGGTGTTCATCAATCTCAGCTGGGGACTTGGTTCAGCCTTTATCATTGACGGAAAAATCTATACGGGTCGTTCGGGATTCTCGGGAGAATTTGGTCATTTCAATGTGTTTGACAATGAAATCATCTGCCGTTGCGGGAAAAAGGGATGTCTGGAAACCGAAGTTTCCGGTTCGGCGTTACATCGGATTCTTTGTGAGCGGGTAAAGAACGGGCAGACTTCCATTCTTTCCAAGCGAATTCTTACAGGGGATGCTCCGCTTACGTTGGAAGAGATTGTGGAGGCCACTAATAGGGAAGATATCCTGTGTATTGAATTGGTGGAAGAAATCGGACGCAAACTGGGGCGTTATCTTGCAGGGCTGATTAATCTGTTCAATCCGGAACTGGTGGTCATCGGCGGAACGCTGGCGTTGACGGAAGATTATATTTTGCAACCCATCAAGACGGCAATCCGCAAATACTCCTTGAATCTGGTAAGTAAAGATTCTGCGGTGGTCTTGTCGAAGTTGCAGGCAAAAGCAGGAGTGGTAGGCGCCTGTCTGTTATCCAGAAGCAAATTGTTTGAATGGTAAATTATAGAAATAGGTGAGCCTGTCAGGAATGATTCATTTCAGACAGGCTTGTTTTTGTGCATACCTTTATTTTTTCTATTCTTCCGCCCGATATTCCAGTATGTCCCCCGGCTGGCAGTCCAGTTCCTTGCAGATAGCCTCCAAGGTGGAGAAGCGTATGGCCTTGGCCTTTCCTGTTTTCAGAATGGAGAGATTTGCCGGTGTCAGGTCAATCCGTTCGGCAAGCTCTCCCAGCGAAACTTTCCGTTTCGCCATCATCACATCTAGATTTACGATAATCGGCATAGTTAGTAGTTGGGTTAAATAGTTAAATCTTGTTCTTCCTGCATCTGGATACCTATCTCAAACAACAAGGATACCAGCACGAAAACGGCTCCTATCACAATCAGCAGGATGCTGTTCTGATGGAATGTGTCTATTGGGGTGAGATTGACGATGACATTCATCAGTACTCCCGAAAGCATTGTGGAGATTCCGATGGCTGACAAAATCCGTTGGTTGACGCGACAGAATACTTTTCCTTTTTTCACGTTGCGTGCCATGAAATAGGTCAGCAGGCCGATAAAGAAAATGGCGTAGCACTCAATGGCTTGTACCAACGCTTCCCATATAAAAGTATCGTTGTTGTCTTTTCCCATTTCATAACAGAGAGGCAATATCTGGCTAAAGCCGTAAGCAATGGATGCAAAAAGGCTGAGTACCGAAACAAAGTCGCAGTATTGCATCAGGCGCTTGTAGGATTGGGTTTTCATTGTTCGAGTGTTTAATTAAATGGTCAAATCGTTTTCTTCTTTCAGTCGCAGGCCGAGGGCAAAGATTTCAGCAGCCAGCAGGGCGATGAAACCTAAAATCAGTGTGGAGTCAGAAAAAGCCATCAGGGTGTTGAATTCGCTTCCCGCCAGTTCAATGGCCTGTGCAAACTGATGGTTTGAAATCCAGATACTGATATACCCAAGTACACACATCCCTACCATGCTCCAACCGATGCGGCGCAGGTGTTTTACGTTAATCCAGTCGAACACGATGTTCCGGTTGATGTGTATTATCAGCTTGCCGAAATAGACAACGACATAGATAAATCCAACGAGGACAATGAAACCGATGAATCCCTGTAATACACTGATGCCAAGACTAATATTGGTGTAAGGATATTCAATCAGTGCTGTCATAGGTTTGATGGCCAGTTGCTTGCCGTCTTTTAGGTTGGTGACCGTACCGGCTGTTTCCGTCAGGTCGGTGGGCAGAATGTGCACCGTTTTATATTGGGGAACGTCCATGATTTCTCCTTGAGCGGTTTTCATGCCGATTTCAATTCCGTTGATAAATATTTTTGCGACCATGTATACATTTCCGGAAACAGACAGCAGAAAAGCGGCAATCACGCATGCACAGAATATATTCAATTTCTTTTTCATAATGCAGATGAAAATTTTAAATGGTCAAATCATTTATTGTTTTCTAGTTCAATAACTTCTGCCTGGGCAGGCTGCTGCCAGGAAGCCGGTTGCGGAATCAGCTTCTTTTGGATGAACAATACGCAGAGGATGGTGAGGACAAATCCTCCGGCTGCCATGAGTGCCGCTCCGGTGGCTCCGTAAGTAGAAACCATGGTCGCATTCGGGTCGTCTGCCGATAAGAAAGCAATCACAGCCGTACCGTTGTTGACAAAGTGCATTAGGATGCCGGGGAGCAGGCTGCCCGTGCGGTAGTACATCCATCCCAGTGCCAGGCCGGTGACAAAGGCGAAAGGTGCTTGTACCCAGTTGCCGTGTACCAGTCCGAAAATCAGAGAGGAAAGTACGATGGCCCCTGCCGGATGTTTCCATTTGCGGAGCAGATGTCCCTGAATGGCACCACGGAACAGCAGTTCCTCTACGAGGGGAGCCATGATGACGATGGCCACGATACCTAAGGGATGGTGCATCATCATGTCAAAGGCGGCTTCCATATTGTTGGGCAGGTCGGCCAGTTCGTTGAAGTAGTTGGTCCATAAGCCCATTGCTAAGATAAATACCGCCGAAGTGACCAACAGTTTGGGTGAGCAGTGATATCCCCAAGTCTTCCGGTCCAGGCCCACATATTTACCTGCCAGCAAATGAATGCCTACTGCAGCGGTAGAGAGTACCTGTGCCAGCATAATCAGGTTTGTATAAAGAGCGTCGGGGATCTTCGGTAATTCGAAGGTGTGGCGATACCACATGTATCCACAGATGGCTACCCCCATGAAAGCCAGTTGGTAAGCAAAGAAATACAGTAATAATTTGATGGTGCGTCCCATAATCGTGTACGTTTTAAAAAGTTTGTTTACTTGTTGGTTGAAAGTTTCTGAAGAACTGGACCTTCAGTGCCCCAGGTCAGCAGATAAGCCGGATTCCAGGCTTTTCGGTCCGCATCCCAGCGGTAAGCCTTTTTCTCGGTCAGGGTTCCCAGTGTGTCGTACCGGTATTCGTACTTCCACTTGGGAGTGAGTGTTTTGCCGTCTTCATTCAGGGTAGATACCGTCAAGCTCTGCTGGTTCTGTCCGTAAATGAAGGTTTCTTTTGCGTGTGCGTGTGTGGCTGTCAATGTCATCAGCACAGCAGCGATTCCTGCTGCCAGTGTCTTTTTTGTGAATGTCTTTTTCATAACTGTACGTGTTTGTGTGTAAATAATAGTGTGTGTCGTTTGTATTCGATAAATATTTATCGTTTTTCGATATGCAAATGTAGGTGTTATTTTTGAACTACAAAAGAAAAACAGAGATATTTTATCGAAAAACGATAAATTTCCCCTTTTTTACGGGAAAAATGAGGCTTAAAGGATTGGAAAAGGATAAAAGAGGACTTTGCAGGCTTTAAGGAGCATAGGCGTATGGTGAGGTCTGAATTTTGGAAAACCTAAGGGTATGGATGGAGAAATGCAGTGGTTTATTTTACGTTTCTCTTACGGAAAACATACGTTTCTCAATGCGGAAACGTACGTTTCGCGATAGGAAAATGTACGTTTCTATATAGGGAAACATAAAAAATACTGATAAATTCTCCTTTTAATGCCGTGTTAGATTTAAAATTAATACTTTTACGTTGTCTTTAGATTCAACAAAAACCTGTATTTACCATGAAAACTCGATTAAGAATGTATTGTGTAAGTTGTCTGGTAACTTTAGGGGCCGTACAACTTTCCGCACAAACTTATCATTGGATACATAGCAGTGAGAATGATACTTGGCAGCAATCCATTGTCCGTTTGAAAAGCGAAGTAAATACCCTTCCGGATGTGTCTGTGGACGGAAAGGCTAAAATCGCCACGTTTAAGACTTGGGGAGTCACTTTCAATGAGCTTTGTTGGGATGCGTTGGGCGTGCTGACCCGTGAAGAGCAGGATGAAATTTTGAAAAAGGTATTTGCTCCGGATGGTGATTTGCGTATCGGGCGAGGACGAATTTCATTGGGTGCCAACGACTATGCCCGTTCCTGGTACAGCTGCGATGAGGTGGAAGGGGATTTTGAATTACGTTACTTCAACATCGACCGGGATAAACAGGCGATTATTCCTTTCATCCGGGCGGCACAGAAATACAATCCGGCACTTACCTTTTGGGTTTCTCCCTGGTCTCCCCCCAGCTGGTTGAAAATAAATGGAGATTATCCGGTGTTGAGCAGTCCGGCCAATCATCTGTCGCCGAAGTTGGATTACCTGCTGTATGGAAATGTAGGCGGAACGACCGATCCGGACGAGATGAAGCTGGTGGGAGAACGCAAAGGAAAATTCCCCCGTCAGCTGGCTACTACCGACTATATGATACAAGACCCTCGCTATTTGCGGACGTATGCCAATTACTTCTGTAAGTTCATCGATGCCTACAAGGCAGAAGGCATTCCTATTGATATGGTGATGTATCAGAATGAGGCGTACAGCTATACGCCCTATCCCGGATGTGCATGGACGGCAGAAGGTACTATCCTCTTTAATCGGGATTACCTGGCTCCGGTACTGAAAAAGGCGCATCCCGAGGTGAAGTTGTATTTAGGTACCCTGAACACGAACCGGCAGGATCATGTGGAGAAGATTCTTTCGGACAAACAGTTGCAGGCTTGTATTTCCGGAATGGGTTTTCAGTGGGAAGGACGCGAGATTCTGGCAGCCATCCGGCAGCAGCATCCCGACTGGAGTTACATTTGTTCCGAGAGTGAATGTGGCTGGGGAAGCTTCGACTGGAAGTCGGGCGAACATACTTTTGAACTAATCAATCATTATCTGGGGAACGGATGCAACGAGTATAACCTTTGGAATTTTATCCTTTCGGATAATGGAGAAAGCACCTGGGGATGGAAACAGAATGCCTTGATTCGGGTTGATTCAAAGACACGTACGTTTACGTATACACCTGAATACTTTGCGGTGAAGCATTATGCTCATTACATCGCTTCCGGTTCGGAAGTACTGGCTTATAAGCCAGAAGGAGACGACAAGAAACCGGTGCTGGTGGTAAAGACTCCGGCGCAGAAATATGTGGTGATAGCCGGAAACTTCAAGGAAGAGTCACAAAAGCTGACCGTAAAGTTGGGCAAGCGGTATTTGGAAGTGGTGTTGACTCCTCATTCCATGAATACATTTGAAATGAAATAATACAGAAAGGCATTGAAAATTTGGAAGGCAAGATAATGAAACAGGCTATGGTTGGGAAGCACTTATTTATCGCAATTTTGTTGGGAATCATATTGTCGAGCAATACCTATAAGAAAGAATCGCCCTCCTTGGCGGGGATGACCGTAGAATTAGCCGAGACTCCTCTTGGTGTAGACACCCCCGCTCCGAGGTTTGGCTGGCAGCTGACGACCACTTCGAAGGAAAGAGGAATCTATCAGACGGCCTATCAGCTGACAGTCCAAGATGAGGCAGGAAAGCGGGTATGGGATTCCGGAAAGGTGACGGGAGATATCTCCCAGCATGTGGTGTACCAAGGAGAAGCTTTGCAGCCGACGACCCGTTATACGTGGCAGGTAAAGGTATGGAACAATCAAGGAAAGGTGCAGGAAGGAACGTCCTGGTTTGAAACCAGTCTGCTGACAGACCACGAGGCGAATGGCTGGCACGGAGCCCGATGGATTGGGGGTGGCGACGAGGATATGGTACTTTATTCACCCTATCTGCCTGTGTTCCGCTTGGATTTTTCTTTCCAGATGAAGGAGCAGGCCGTATCCCGTAAGATAGCTTTTGTGTATGGAGCGAATGACGAGCGGTTGATGGATACGAACAAGAACCTGTATCATCTTTCCAATGGGAAGGATGCTTCTTACATCAAGGTGGAGTTCGACTTGACGCCGCTGAAAGGAGACGGAAACGCATGGATACATCTTTATCGTGCGGGTTATCAGCCCGATGACAAGCCTTCCGTACCGTTGAAATCTTTTTTGATACCGAATGACGTGTTGAATGCCGGGAACCAGTATCAGGCGCATACTTTCTCTCTGTATTCCAACTTGGGTTTCACGACCCTGAAAAAAGGAGACGTGCAGTTGGGGGAAGTAAATGTGAATCCCTTGGGGCAGGGAGGCGACTTCATTGCCTTTCCCGTAGTGGGTGAGGTGGGCTTTGCCTTGGAGGATGCGAAGGCTTTTTCGGGTGTGAAGACGGATATCCGTAATTTCCGGAGTCCGGAAAACCGACTGACTTCCGTGAAGCTGGATGCGTCTCGATTGAAAGGAGTGAGGAAATGGTATGTGCAAGACCCGAGCCGTAACTCCATGCCGATGTTGCGTACGGAGTTTGCGACTTCCTCCAATAAAATCAAGAAAGCACGGCTGTATGTCACTTCCCGCGGTATTTATGAGATGTATCTCAACGGGCAGCGGGTAGGAAAGGATTATTTCAATCCGGGCGTAACGCAGTATAATAAAACACACCTGTATCAGGTGTACGATGTGACGCAGCTGGTACAAACTGGGAAGAATGCACTGGGTGCGTTGCTGGCCGAAGGGTGGTGGAGCGGAGGTGCCACTTATGCCGGAGAAAACTGGAACTTCTTCGGCGACCGTCAGTCGTTGCTGGCCCAGCTGGTAGTGACGTACGAGGATGGACAGCAGCAGACGGTGGTCACTTCACCGGACACATGGAAGTATTTCAACCAGGGACCGGTGGTGTATGGCAGTTTCTTTCAGGGAGAAGTCTATGATGCCCGGAAGGAACAGGCAATCGCCGGATGGTCTTGCCCGGGTTACGAAGATGCGGCGTGGAAGCCAGCGGTGGAAGTGACGCTGGAAAATCATGTCAGTCAGGTGGGAGGAGGAAACGTGCCGAAAGTGAACGATTATTCGGCTTTTCACTTGAAGGCCCAGTATGGCCAGACGGTACGGGCCATTCAGTAACTGACGGCTCGGTCGGTGGAAGAAGTACGGCCGGGTATCTTCGTGTACGACATGGGACAAAACATGGTGGGAGTGCCTGAAATCACGCTCCACGGAATGGAAGCGGGCCGGGAAATCAATCTCCGTTATGCCGAAGTGAAATATCCGGACTTGCCGCGTTATGCCGGTAACGAGGGAATGATTATGCTCGAAAATATCCGTGCGGCAATGGCACAGGACAAATATATCACCAAGGGAGGGGAGGAAACGATTGCGTCGCGGTTCACTTATCATGGCTATCGGTATGTCGAGATTACGGGCATTGACAAGGCCTTGCCCTTGGAAAGTGTGAAGGGTACGATGCTGAGCTCGATTGACGGGCTTGCTTCTCAGTATGAAACTTCGAACGAAAAAGTGAATCGGCTGTGGCACAACATCGTGTAGTCGACCTATGCCAACTTCTTCTCCATCCCGACCGACTGTCCGCAGCGGAACGAACGCTTGGGGTGGGCGGGAGATATCTCGGTCTTCTCCCGGACGGCGACTTACTTGGCCGATGTGCCGCAATTTCTTTGCCGTTATTTGCAGGCCATGCGCGATGTGCAGCGGGAAGACGGACGTTTCCCCGACGTAGCTCCGCTGGGTGTAGGCTTTGGGGGCTTGTTGTGGGGTAGTGCGGGCATCACGGTGCCTTGGGAAGTGTACCAGCAGTACGGCGACAAGAGTTTGCTGGCGGCACATTATGCGGCGATGGGCCGTTACATCGATTATATACTGGCAAAGACCATCAACCCGGAAACGGGTATCTTGGAGCAGGAGAAGGTGTGGGGAAATCTGGGCGACTGGCTGGGGCCGGAGGACAACAAGAACGACAAGACACTGATGTGGGAGGCTTATTTTTTGTACGACTTAGATATCATGGTGAAAGTGTCCAAGCTATTGGGCAAGGAAAGTGAGGCACGGAGGTATGCGGATTTGTATCGGAAGCGGAAGGATTTCTTCCTGCGTACGTATGTGGATAAAGCAACGGCCCGGACGATTTCTTCCGGGGCCGACGGGCCTGAAAAAGGGAAACCGGTAGACATACAGACTTCGTACGTGCTGCCGCTGGCGTTCGGTCTTGTCCCGCCGGAGCTTCGGGAAGAGTTTGCTGCTCGTCTCGCCCAAACGGTTCGGCGGGAAAATGTGGGTGACGACGGAAAGACTTATCCGGCGTATTCTTTGATGACGGGATTCATCGGGACGGCCTGGATTAGCAAGGCATTGTCGGACAATGGCTACGACGACGTGGCTTACAAGTTGTTGCAGCAGACCACCTATCCTTCGTGGCTGTATTCCGTGGAACAGGGAGCTACGACCATCTGGGAGCGGCTGAATTCTTATACTCATGTGGATGGTTTTGGGGAAAACAACCGGATGAACTCGTTCAATCATTATTCATTCGGGGCCGTAGGGGCTTGGATGTATGCCTATTCACTGGGGATTATGCGGGATGAGAATCATCCGGGATTCAAGCATTTTGTGTTGTCCCCGCGGGTAGACCCGACCAGACAGATGAGGTTTGCCCGTGGGCATTATGACTCTTTGTACGGTCGGATAGAAAGTGCATGGGAAGTGAAAGACGGGGAAGTGAGGTATTCATTCACTGTTCCGGCCAATACGAGTGCCACACTTTATTTGCCGGTTGCTTCGGCCGACAAGGTGACGGGAAACGGTCGTGTCTTGCAGGCAGGAAAAGAGGGTGTAAAAGAAGTGGTGTGGCAGGAGGGTATGCTCCGGGTGGAAGTGTTGTCGGGTACTTATCATTGGGTGGTGGCCTCCGCAGACGTTCTCGGTCGAAGACATTGAGAAGAGTTTTTCGTAAGATTTCTAAGAGCTTGTTTTTTTTAACTATAATAAGTGGTCACATAAAAATCTCCTGCTTTCAGTCCTAATATAGAGGCTAAAGCAGGAGATTTTTATTGTCACAATTCTATCTTGAGGACGATTGGGTTTCGTTGCTCCTTTTATCCTTTGTTTTCCTTGCTCTTCCGCTGTACGATGCGGGCACCGGCAGGTACACTTTCCGTCACCCAGATGTTACCGCCGATGGTGGCACCTTCGCCGATGGTGATACGTCCCAGGATGGTGGCGTTGGAATAGACAATCACATTGTCTTCCAGTATCGGGTGGCGGGGAATACCTTTGATAGGATTCCCTTGCTCGTCGCAGGGGAAGCTCTTGGCTCCCAAGGTGACTCCCTGATACAGTTTCACGTGGTTACCGATGATGCAGGTCGCTCCGATGACCACACCTGTGCCGTGGTCAATAGTAAAGTGGTGTCCGATTTGGGCACCCGGATGGATGTCGATACCGGTTTCGGAATGGGCCATTTCGGTGATGATACGCGGGATGAGTGGTACGTTAAGCCGGTAAAGTTCGTGGGCAATCCGGTAGTTGGTCACGGCCCGGATGACCGGATAGCAACAGATGATTTCTCCGAAGCACGTGGCGGCAGGGTCACCGTAGTAGGCAGCCTCTACGTCCGTGGCCAGGATACGTCGGATTTCAGGCAGACGGCTGATGAATTCCGCTGCCAGTTGGGTTGCTGTGGCCCGGCAGGGAGATTGGCAGTCACATTGTCCTTCGTTTTCCACGCCGAAGCACAATCCGGCCTGTATTTGTTCAATCAGTAGGGAAAACAGCTCTTCGATGTTGACTCCGATGTGGTAGTTGATGGTCTGGCTGTTGATGGTTGAGTTTCCGAAATAGCCGGGAAACAGGATGGCGCGTGCCAGTTCCACAATCCGTTCCAGCGATTTTCCCGAAGGAAGCGGCTCTCCTTCCCGATGCTGATGGAACAGTCCCCGGTAGGATTGGTTATCGGAAAGTTCGTCAACGGCCTTAGTCAGTATATGCGTGTAATCAGTTGGACTCATGGACATTTCATTTTGATAATGGACAAAAGTAGCGATATTTTGTGATGAATCCAATAAAATCCTATTTTTGTGGAAAAATCAGTGCAGTATGGTAGTGAACAAGAAAAATCCTTTTGCTTTCAAGGCGAAGCAGAGCCACAAGAAAAAGACAAGTGGAAAACGGGTCGGGAAATCCCGTCCGGAAAAAGCGAATAACCAGTTGAACCGCAGGGTGAAATAATAAGAATCCCCGTTCTTCTTGGCAAGACTGAGGTCTTTAAGAAGAACGGGGAGTTTTTTATGGGATAGAACGGATGTGGGTCCGTTATTCTTCAGCCAAAACAAAATCCAGCTGTTTCTTGGCCAGGTTGGCACGGGCCACTTTAATTTTAATCGGGTCACCGAGGCTGAACTTCTGGTGATGGCGTCGTCCGATGAGGCAGTAGTTCTTTTCATCGAACTCGTAGAAGTCGTTGCCCAAATCACGCATGGCAATCATGCCCTCGCATTTGTTTTCATTGATTTCTACGTAAAGGCCCCATTCCGTGACTCCGGAAATGACTCCATCGTAGACTTGTCCGATACGTTCGCCCATGAATTCCACTTGTTTGTATTTCACGGAAGCACGTTCCGCACTGGCGGCTGTCTGTTCCATGGCCGAACTGTGTTCGCACAAGGTTTCGTATTTGTCGGCCTGTGCACTCCGTCCTCCTGCCAGGTAGCGGGTGAGCAGACGATGTACCATCAGGTCCGGGTAACGGCGGATAGGAGAGGTGAAGTGGGTGTAATAATCAAATCCCAGTCCGTAGTGTCCGATGTTGTAGATGGAGTAACGGGCCTTCTGCATGGCACGCAAGGAAACTGTTTCTATCAGGTTCTGTTCCTTCTTGCCGTTGATTTCCGTGAGCAGGTGGTTGAGTGACTTGGAGACCTCCACCTTGCTGCCTCCCGTACGGATTTTGTAACCGAAGCGGGCGATGAACTGGTTCAGGTTGTCCAGCTTGTCGGGGTCCGGAAGGTCGTGGATACGATAAGGGAATACCTTCGGCTTCTTGTTCTTGGGTACCTTCCCGACGTATTCGGCCACGGTACGGTTGGCCAGCAGCATGAATTCCTCAATCAGCTTGTTGGCTTCCTTGGAAACCTTGAAATACACGCTGAGCGGTTTCCCGTTTTCGTCAATCTCGAATTTCACCTCGCAACGGTCGAAGTTGATGGAGCCGGCACTCATTCGTTTCTCTCGCAGAATCTGAGCCAGACGGTTCAGTTCCAGAATTTCTTCCTTATAGTCACCTTCTCCTGTTTCAATAATCTGTTGTGCTTCTTCGTATGTGAAGCGGCGGTTGGACTTGATGACGGTGTGGCGGATACGGAAATTCTTCACTTCGGCCTTGTCGTTCATGTCGAAGATGACAGAGTAAGCCAGCTTTTCCTCGTCCGGTCGCAGAGAGCAGATGAAGTTGCACAACCGTTCCGGCAGCATCGGGATGGTGCGGTCGACCAAATAGACGGAAGTGGCACGTTTCACAGCCTCCTTGTCGATGATGCTTCCTTCTTTCACATAATGCGAAACGTCGGCGATGTGTACACCTACCTCCCACAGTCCCGGTTTCAGGTTGCGGATAGACAGGGCATCGTCGAAGTCCTTGGCGTCTTTCGGGTCGATGGTGAAGGTCACCACGTCGCGGAAGTCTTCACGTTCGGCATAGTCTTCCGGTGTGATTTCAGCCGACAGTTTTTCAGCAGCCGCTTCCACAGCCTGCGGATAAGTGTAAGGCAATCCGTATTCGGCCAGGATGGCATGCATTTCGGTGGTATTGTCGCCGGCTTTTCCCAAAATGTCAATCACTTCTCCAAACGGGTTCTTAGCCTCTTCCGGCCATTCGGTGATACGGACTACAGCTTTGTCGCCGTTCTTTCCGCCTTTCAGCTTGTCCTTTGGGATAAAGATGTCGTTGGCCAGTGTGTTGGCTTCTGTCAGCAGGAAGGCATAATTCTTGGAGACTTTCAATACGCCGACAAACGTTTCGTTGGCATGTTCCAAAATCTCGATTACCTGTCCTTCCAGCTGGCGCTTCTTGCATTTGGCACACAAGGACACTTTCACTTTGTCGTTGTTCATGGCGTGCGCGGAGTTACGTTCTGCAATGAAAATCGGTTCTCCGCCGTCGTCGGGGATAAACGAGTTCTTTCCGTTACTTTTCCTCTGGAAGGTACCGGTCAGAATCTGTCCTTTGTCATTGATTTTATAGCGCCCCTTTTCGATTTCAATCAGGAAATTGTCTTCCACCATTTCCTCTACGACATCGACACAGAGCATTTTTCCCGGATGGGTCGTGAGTTTTAGAGCTTGGAACAACTGCTTGAGGCTGAATGCTTCATTCGGCTTTGTGCGGAAATAGTTGAGCAGCATTTCTACGAGCTCTTTTTTCTTCAGGTGCTTTCCGCCTTTTTTCTCTTTTTTCTTTTTAGCCATGTTGTTTATAGTTTAGAGCCGGCTCCTCTCTTAGTAACCGGCATGTTCGATTATACAAAGAAAGCAAATTCCACGGAATAAACGCGGATTTTTCTGTTAAGATGCTGAAAAACTATTATCTTTGCCGCGTTCTTATTACAAAGTCTGATATGAATGAAGTTGAATCATCCGTCCGCGAGCATGAGATATACAAAGTGACCCTGGTAGGAAGCCTGGTGAACATTTTGCTGGTAGTCTGCAAGTTTGCGGCAGGTTTCTGGGGCAAGAGTGCGGCCATGATTGCCGATGCGGTCCATTCTTTGTCGGATTTGATTACGGATTTAATCGTAATCGTCTTTGTACGCATTTCCAGTAAGCCAGAAGACAAAGACCATGACTATGGGCATGGCAAGTATGAAACGCTGGCTACTCTACTGATTGGAGCGGCCCTGCTGGCTGTGGGCGTGGGCATTTGCTGGAGTGGAGTGGAGTCGATTGTACTCTTTTTCAGAGGAGAGACATTGCAGTCTCCCGGTTGGATTGCCCTGGTAGCAGCCATTGTATCCATTGTATCCAAGGAAATTTTGTTTCATTATACCCGTATTGTCGGGAAACGTTATAACAGTCCGGCGGTCATTGCCAATGCCTGGCATCACCGCAGCGATGCCTTTTCTTCCATCGGTACGGCCATCGGTATCGGAGGAGCCATTCTGTTGGGCGACAGCTGGCGGGTACTCGACCCGTTGGCGGCAGTGATTGTCAGTGTCTTTATTGTGCAGGTGGCTGTCAAGCAGCTCAAGTCGTGTGTGGACGAATTGCTGGAACGCTCGCTTCCGGACGATATTGAACAGGAAATCACCAAGATTGTCTTGTCGGAGGAAGGGGTGTCAGAACCTCATCATCTGTGTACCCGGCGGATAGGAAGTCATTATGCGATGGACATGCATGTACGCATGGATGGGAATATTCCATTGCATGAGGCACACGAGAAAGCGACCGCAGTGGAGCGTAAGTTAAGAGAAGCTTTCGGAGCAAATACGTATATCAGTATCCATGTCGAACCAGAAAAATAAGTGTATGGAGAAAAAGATATTGGTGACCGGTGCCAGTGGGTTTATTGGCAGTTTTCTGGTGGAAGGGGCCTTGGAACGGGGCTTTCAGGTATGGGCAGGCGTGCGGAAAACCAGCAGCCGGAAATATTTGCAGGATGCACGCATTCGTTTTGCGGTGTTGGATTTCACCGATTCCGACCGCTTGGCCGGACAGCTGGAGGAACAGAAACGCTTGTATGGGAAATGGGATTACATCATTCATTGTGCCGGGGTGACCAAATGCCTGGATAAGGCCGATTTTGAAATCGGAAATTACTGGGCTACGCGGCATTTTATCGAGACGCTGAAGCGCTTGGACATGCTTCCCGTGAACTTTATTTACATTAGTTCGTTAAGTATATTCGGACCGATACGTGAGAAAGATTACACTCCCATTTGCGAGGAAGATACGCCACGCCCGAATACGGCGTATGGATTGAGTAAGCTTCATACAGAGGAATACCTGAAATCTTTGTCCGGTTTCCCGTATGTGATTTTCCGTCCTACCGGCGTGTACGGGCCTCGGGAGCGAGATTATTTCCTGATGGCCAAGTCTGTAAAGCAGCATGTGGATTTTGCGGCAGGCTTTAAGCGTCAGGACATCACGTTTGTTTTTGTGAAAGATTTGGTGCAGGCCATTTATCTGGCCATTGAAAAGAATGTCACCGGCCGGGCCTATTTCGTGAGTGACGGGAAAGTGTACAGTAGCCACACGTTTTCCGATCTGATTCGGAGGGAGCTGGACAATCCGTGGATGGTTCGTGTGGTGTGTCCGTTGTTTCTCTTGAAAGCCATCTCGTTTGTGGCAGAGAATATTGGGCGGTTGGCCCGGAAGACCAGTACATTGAACTGTGACAAGTATCGTATCATGAAGCAGCGGAACTGGAGGTGTGACATTTCCCCGCTGGAAAAAGAGTTGGGCTATGTGCCTGAATATCCGTTGGAGAGAGGTGTAAAAGAAATAATTGCCTGGTATAAGAAAGAAGGATGGCTATAGAACTGAAGTTATTTGAACGAGTAGAAAGTGGGAAGGGACTGTTTGCAGTAGAAAGCATCAGTTTGATTTATAATGCCCTGACCTCTATTTTGATTTTGTTGCTCTATCCCCGGATGGACCATCCCGGGACCATGTTGCTGGAACGTCTGGGTATTGTAGTACTGACGTTCGTACTGATTCATTTGTATCAGGCATTTCCCTGCCGGTTGACAGCTTTTGTCCGGATGGTGGTGCAGATGTCACTGCTGGCCTACTGGTATCCGGACACGTTTGAGTTCAACCGTCTGTTCCCGAACCTGGACTATCTGTTTGCTTCTGCCGAACAGACCATTTTCCATTGCCAGCCCTCCGTGGAATTCAGTAAGCTGTGTCCCTCGGTATGGTTCAGTGAGCCGTTCAATATGGGTTACTTCTTCTATTATCCCATGATGCTGATTGTGGTGGTGTATTACTTTCTGACCCGGTTTGAGTGGTTTGAGAAAATCTGTTTTGTGTTGGTCACCTCTTTCTTCATTTACTACCTGTTCTATATTCTGGTGCCGGTTGCAGGTCCGCAGTTTTATTTCCCGGCCATTGGGATGGACAAGGTGAATGCGTGTGACTTTACGCCCATCGGCGATTATTTCAACCACAATACGTTCTTGCTTCCGGGGCCCGGATATGAGCATGGATTCTTCTATAATCTGGTGGAGGCCTCTCAGGAAGTGGGCGAACGCCCTACCGCCGCTTTCCCCAGCTCGCATGTGGGTATCTCTACCATTGTGATGATTATGGCCTGGCGTGTGAACCGGAAGCTGGCTTATATCCTTTTCCCGTTCTATGTGTTGCTTTGCTGTGCCACGGTCTACATTCAGGCGCACTACCTGATTGATTCTCTCGTGGGATTGATTACCGCATTCTTCGTGTACCAGCTGGCTACGCTGATGTACAAGCGGTGGTTCATTTCGCCCGTTTTCAAGCGCATCATGTATTAAGGAAAAAGTCGGTAAGGAGTCTTATTCCTTACCGAATGTATTTTCAATGTGATCTAGGATGGTATTTAACTCCTGGAGTGTCTCTGCACGCAGCATGGCGATGCGGGTATCCTTGAAGTTGGGAATCCCTTTGAACAGCGGGGAGGCAGCCAGGTGGCGGCGCACGTGCAGAATACCTCTGCGTTCATCCAGCAGGTTCACACTGTCGAGTACTTCCTGTCGTAAGACATCCATCCGCCATTTGAAAGAAAGGGGTGGAAGTTCTTCTCCGGTCTCCAGATAATGCTTTACTTCCTTGAAAATCCAGGGACGTCCGAAACTGGCCCGTCCAATCATGATGGCATCCACGCCGTAGCGGTCGAAACATTCTTTGGCATGTTGAGGGGTGGTGATGTCGCCATTGCCAATGATAGGGATGTGCATTCTCGGATTCTTCTTGACTTCACCGATGAGTGTCCAGTCGGCTTCTCCCGTATACATTTGGGCACGGGTACGTCCGTGGATGGTCAGGGCCTCAATGCCGCAATCCTGCAACTGTTCCGCCAGTTCCACGATAATCTTGTGCTCCGCATCCCATCCCAAACGAGTTTTTACGGTGACCGGAATCTTGACGGCATCGACCACGGCACGGGTGATTTCCAGCATCTTGGGTACGTTCTGCAACAGTCCCGAACCAGCTCCCTTGCCGGCCACTCGTTTCACCGGACATCCGAAGTTCAGGTCCAGAATGTCAGGCTGTGCCTGTTCCACGATGCGGGCTGCTTCCACCATCGTATCGGTATCTTTTCCGTAAATTTGGATGGCTACCGGGCGTTCCTTTTCGCTGATGTTCAGTTTCAGCATTGTTTTTCCCACCGAACGGATCAACGCATCGCTCGACACGAACTCCGTGTACACCATGTCGGCACCGAACTGCTTGCACATGAGGCGGAAAGCAGGGTCGGTGACATCTTCCATCGGGGCCAGCAACACTGGCTTTTCTCCTAAATCTATGTTCCTAATTTTCATTGGCTTGATATTGTCGCGCAAAGGTAGTGAAATTTTATTATATCCCGAAAAAACGCTACCTTTGCGCGGTAATATCATAATAGTGGAAATGAGTTATACAATCAAAGACTTTGAAATCATGGCACCTGTTGGCTCGCGTGAGTCGTTGGCAGCTGCCCTTCATGCCGGAGCTGATTCCATCTATTTCGGCATTGAGAGTTTGAACATGCGTGCGCGCTCGGCAAGCACTTTTACCATAGAAGACTTGCGTGAAATCGCCAAGGTGTGCGAGGAACACGGGGTGAAGAGTTACCTGACCATCAATACCATCATTTACGACGAGGATATTGAACTGATGCGTAAGATTGTGGATGCGGCCAAGGAAGCCGGCATCAGTGCCGTCATTGCCGCCGATGTGGCTGTGATGGCTTACTGTAACGAAGTGGGCCAGGAGGTGCATCTTTCTACCCAGTTGAACATCAGCAACGCGGAAGCGCTGAAGTTCTATTCCCGCTTTGCCGACGTGGTGGTGCTGGCCCGCGAATTGAACCTCAAGCAGGTGCGCAAGATATACAATGCTATTCAGGAGCAGCAGATTAAGGGCCCGATGGGTGAACTGGTACGTATCGAAATGTTCTGTCACGGTGCCTTGTGCATGGCGGTTTCCGGAAAATGCTATCTGAGCCTGAACGAACAGAATGCATCGGCCAACCGAGGTGCCTGCATGCAGGTATGCCGCCGGGCTTACATCGTGAAAGACAAGGAAAGCGATATCGAGCTGGAAGTGGACAACCAGTACATCATGTCGCCGAAGGATTTGAAGACCATTCATTTCATGGACGAGATGATTGAAGCCGGTGTCCGGGTGTTCAAGATTGAAGGCCGTGCCCGTGGTCCTGAGTATGTGCGTACCGTGGTGGAATGTTACAAGGAAGCCATCCAGTCGTATCTCGACGGTACGTTCTCCGACGAGAAAGTGGCCGACTGGGATACACGTCTGAAAACGGTGTTCAACCGTGGTTTCTGGAACGGATATTACCTGGGACAACGTCTGGGAGAATGGAGCAAGAACTACGGTTCAGAGGCTACGGAGCGCAAGGTATATGCCGGACGCGGCATCAAGTATTTCTCCAATATCGGAGTGGCTGAGTTCCTGATTGAGGCGGCTGAAATCAAGGTGGGCGACAAACTCCTGATTACCGGTCCGACTACCGGTGCCATGTATGTCACACTGGAGGAGGCACGTGTAGATTTGAAACCGGTGGATGTGGTGAAGAAAGGAGTGCATGTATCGTTCAAGGTACCCGACCGTATCCGTCCCAGCGACCGTCTGTATCGCATGGTGCCAGCAGAGGAACTGAAGGCGAAACGGAAAGAATAAATTTAGAGTGTAGATAGATAAAATCCTGTCCGCATTTCTGAAACGTGCGGACAGGATTTTTTTGTGAGTATAGGATATGAACAGGTTGGTTAATTACTTGTTGAAATCCTTGTGAGTATTATTCAACTTGTTCTTTGCAGGGCTTGTGTATCAGTGAGTTATTGTTATTCACAGCTTGTGAATAACGTGTGGATAGCAAATAAGTTCCGTCGGGATGGTTTGTTTACTCTCGTAATTATTTTACTTTTGCATCACAGAATTTTAAATCCAAATCTAATATGAAGAAGATATATGTACAAGAGTGGATGTCGTTTCAGCCTTACGGACGTCAGGATGAAATAGATACATATTATGTGAATGTAGCCAACCGTCTTGCTGATTTCTTGAAGACTGCGGTCGGCGAACGGTATTCGGAGCACAGCCTTCATGGCATTGCCATTTATTTGACCCTCTGGTTTCAGGACCTCATCACACAGACAGGCATCTGGGAAGCGTTTATCAGTGAATGTCGCAAGCGGTACGGTCAGCTTGTGCCCTTTATGACGTCGGAAGAAGAAAAGGAATATTATCTAGGAGAAGTGAATCCGGAAGACCTGCGGTTTCTGCTGTGGCATTATTTCCAGTCTTTGGAAAAGCAGGCTGGCGGTGTGCTGAATCCCGAGAATCCGGTATTTGAGGAACTGGCTCATCAACTTTACGATTATCTGTCGGAAGAATATGAGGTAGCGCCGGAAAACACTCGCTTGCATGACATGCTGTATGGGGAGCCTTTTGGCGAAAATGATTACATGCGTTATCGTAGCATCTTGGAGTGGTTCCACTTCTGCAGCTATGTAGGGTTTGAAAACCGGAGCGAGTACCACCATGTGGTGGAGGCGGCCGTCCGTATGGGGGATGTAAACCCAAGTCTCTTGTCGTACGATGTGAAGCAGAACATTCTGTTTGAAGGAAGAAAGAACCTGCTTTCACTGACCTCCGTAGAATGGATGGCACTGATAGGAAAGATCCATCCGGAGGCTGCACAGTGGGCAGAAGTCAAAGTCGCCCCTCAAGGAATGTATCTTTATGAGGGTGAAGACGAGACTTCGTTGTTTGTGAAAGATTTGTCGGGAGAAGAAGAGGTACAGCTGTCTGTCCGTAAGGACTCTGTGGATATGGACTCTTTGAAAGGCCGGAAGGAAGGCATGACGGTATTGCAGAGCCGATGGGTACAATATGGAGGTACCTGGTGGCAGGACGGTACGCTGGTGGTGTCAGACTATGAGGAAAAGATGAAAGAAGAGTTGGCCCGACAGGCTGCTAAACGTGAAGATATCCGGCAAACCTACGATGCCTTTATGAAAGCATCCGGCGGGAAGCAGTTTGTGTTCTGCCAGTCGGAGGAAGAAGTGCGGGATTTCCTTTTCCAGAAAATGGAGTACAAGGAAAAAGAAGAAATACAGATGCCGAAGATGGATGCACAGCACGGACTGGTGCTGATGATTTCTCCGCATACCGGCATCCATATCCAAATGCGTTTGGGCGAATGCATCTCTTCACCGGAGAACAAGTTTTATGATTCGAAGGAGGCACAGAAGAAGGCCATCTTGTTCCTCTTGAATCCGGAGGTAATTCCGTATGACTTGAGTTGTGCCCTGCAAGATGCCGATATGTTGCCAGATGCCGGTCTGAACAGCCTGCAAGGCGAAGAGCACGGGCGGGAACTGGTCAAGAAGAATGCCCGTTTCCTGACCGACTATTTCTTTGGAAAATGCAGGGAGAAGGATTGCTGATTACTCGATGATTCCTCCTCCTAATACCACATCTCCTCGGTAGAATGCAGCTGCCTGTCCGCTGGCAATGGAAGCCAGCGGCTCGTGCAGCTGGATATGTAATCTTCCATCGTTCAGTTGGGTGACGGTGCACCGGTTGGCTTGTTTCCGGTAACGTATCTTGACGATGACATCATCGTGTCCAAGTACAGTTTCAGCGTTCACAAGATTCCAGTGCGTGAGAAACATCTCGTTCTTTTCCAGTGCCTGCAGGTTGTCGCTGATAATCACTTTATTCTCTTGGGGGATAATCTCTTTTACAAAGAGCGCTTTGTTTAGGTGAATACCCAGTCCCCTCCGTTGCCCGATAGTATAGAAAGGATATCCCTCGTGTTTCCCCAGGTAATGTCCTTGTTCGTCATAAAAATTTCCGGGTATAATTTCCCCTTCCGGTACATGAGCTTTCAGGAAGCTGCGGTAATCCATGGGGCAGAAACATACGCCCAGGCTGTCGCGCTTGGTAGCCGCTTTCAGGAATCCGCGTGCGGCAGCTATTTCGCGTACCTGGTTTTTGGTCAGCCCGCCCATGGGCAGGCACATCCGTTCCAGTATGGATTGGGGAAGCCCCCACAGGAAAAAAGACTGGTCCTTGTCGGTATCCTTTCCGCAAGTGATGTGCCAGTAGCCGTCGATGTACCGTTTGTTGACATAATGCCCTGTGGCCAGGTGGTAAATGCCCCGTTCGTCGGCCACCTGCGCCAGTAATGGCCATTTCAGGTAGTTGTTGCACAAGGTACAAGGCACTGGAGTACGTCCGGCCATGTATTCCTGAATGAAATACCGGATGATTTTCTCCTGAAACACGGTACGGGCATCGTACACCAGATAAGGAATGCCCAGTGAGCGGCACAGTTCCCGTGCATCGTCCAGGTATTCCGTACTGCCGTCTTTTTCATAAAAACGAAAAGTGATGCCGGTCACTTCGTAGCCGGCGTCCTGCAAGAGCAACGCTGCCACCGAGCTGTCGGTGCCGCCGCTCATACCCAATAAAACCTTTTTGTTCTTTTCCATCGGGTGACAAAATTAAAAGAAAATTTATCTTATCTGTATGTCAGTGGATTACTTTTTCCCCTTGATTCTGATGTTGTACAATTTTATTCCTATTAATGTACGAAACTGCCCATTTGTTTTTTGAGGTGAAACATAATTTTGCTATACAAATTTTTGTAACTAAATTTAATATTTATGGATTTACGCTCTATTTATCGAAGAGCTGTGTGGTGCACATTATTCTTTTTCTTTGCAATGTGTGCCTTTGCACAGCAGTTAACTGTTAAAGGTGTGGTAACGGACTCTAAAGGTGAAACCGTAATTGGTGCATCTGTTCTTGTAGAAGGTACGACTAATGGTTCTATAACCGATTTAGATGGTGCCTTTGAGATTTCAAATGTGTCTCCTAAAGCAGTGCTGGTTGTATCTTATATTGGATATAAGACACAGAAACTACCTGTAAATGGAAAAACAACATTTAAGGTGGTATTGGCGGAAGATACGGAAGTATTGGATGAAGTGGTAGTAGTAGGTTATGGTGTACAGCGTAAAAGTGATTTAACTGGTTCCGTAGCTTCTGTAAAGACTTCCGATGCATTGAAAACGACTCCTACAGGTAATATTTCAGATGCCTTGCAAGGACGTATGGCCGGTGTGTCTGTCTTGTCTGGTTCAGGTGATCCGAGCAGTGACAATACGATTCGTGTGCGTGGTGTGAACTCCATATCTGGAGAGGGTGGTCCGTTGGTTGTGATTGATGGTTTTATCGGTGGTTCTTTGAAAACATTGAACCCTGCCGACATTCAATCCATTGAAGTGCTGAAGGATGCGTCTGCAACTGCAGTTTATGGTTCTCGTGGTGCAAACGGTGTAATTTTGGTAACGACTAAGACTCCGAACAAAGACCGTCTGACCGTTTCTTTCAATGCGTTTGCTAATTTTAAGACGGTGGCAGAATATCCGGACGTGCTTTCACCTTATGAATATGCACAGTTGGCTAATGCATACGGAAAAGAATACAATGAGTCTCAAGGAAAACCGGCTGTTCAATATTACAGTGAGGAGCAACTGGAGGCTTTTAAGAATGGACAGGCTGGATATGATTATATCCATAATATCTTCCGTGACCCGGCCATTGACCAGAACTATGAATTGTCTATTTCCGGTGGTGGTGAGAAGACTACATTCCTTGCTTCTTTGCGTTATCAGGGAAACGAAGGTGTCATCAAGGCTTCCGACAATAATCTGTATAGCTGGCGTTTGAAAGTAGATACCAAAATCAAGAAATGGTTGAAGGCTGGTATCAATATGTATGGATATTACAATGAATCCTCTAAGCCTCGTATTACACAGTACGATGGTTTGATTCAGCAGGCTATGTACTTCCCCACGACTGTAGAACCGAAGGATGAGAATGGCAACTATAATAATGCATTTCCTTTAAGTGGAAATCCGACTTATAATCCGATGGGATTCATTTGGGAATCCAATAATTCCAATAAGACATTGAACAACCGTATTCAGGGGTATGTGGAATTCCAGATTTTGGATGGTTTGACTTTCCGTTCTCAGTTGGGGGTAGATTTTACCAACAAATTAAATACTTCTGTAGAGAATAATTCCAGTTATTATGAGTTTAAGAACAACAAGAATCAGGCGAAGGTTGTTAATTATTGGAATACAAGTTGGTTGAATACCAATACGTTGAGCTATGTAAAGGAATTTAATGCAGATCATCGTATCAATGCTACGGCAGTCTTTGAACAGTCTTACGATGATGTGTACAACAACAGTGGAGAAGCTTATCAATTGTCCTTCCCTGATTTGTTGGGAGTGAATGCCTTGAACTACTCTCAGTCTGACTTGATGCGTGTAGCTTCCGACAAGACGATTGGTACGTTGATGTCTGGAATGTTGCGTGTGAACTATGTATTCAAGAACCGTTACATGCTTACAGCTTCTATTCGTGCTGATGGTTCTTCACGCTTGGTAAATAAATGGGCGTACTTCCCTTCTATGGCATTGGCATGGGATATCAAACAGGAAAAATTCCTGGAGAATGTAAACTTCATCAATCAGATGAAACTTCGACTGGGTTATGGTTCTGTAGGTAATCAGGCTGTGGAAATCTATCGTACCTACAGTAAAATGGCTTCTTCTGTGATGTGGAACGGGGGTACAGCCTACAGTTTCGACCGTCCGAAAGCTGATGACCTGGAATGGGAACGGAATGAACAGTTTAATGTAGGTTTAGACTTTTCTGTATTGAAAGGCCGTTTGGCATTTAATGTGGACTGGTACAACAAACTTTCCAAAAATGTATTGTTTGAAGTAGAGCAACCTTCTCACATGGGATTCTCTTCTTTGTTGACCAATTCCGGAGAGATTCGTAACCGAGGTATTGAAATTACAGTGAGTGCAGACCCGATAGCTACTAAGGATTTCAGTTGGCATACAGACATCACTCTGTCACACAACGAAGGTATCTTTACGAAGATTCCGACACAGACTCACAGACAGCAGCAGTCCGGACAGTTCCAGAACCAGCTGTTCCAGATGATTGAAGGTGAAAAACTGGGTACCTTCTGGGGAATGTACAGTGCAGGTGTATGGCAGAAAGAGGAAGCCAATGCATCATTTGTGGATGCAGCAGGACAGTATAAACTGGACGCTAGTGGCCAGCCAATGACTAATGCAGATGTATATAAAATCAAACCAGGTAGTGCCAAATATGTGGATTTGAACAAGGATGGCGTGTTGAACGATGAGGATTATGGAATAATTGGTTGTGGACAGCCTACTTTCAACTGGGGATGGAACAACTCCTTTAATTACAAGGATTTCGACCTGTCGCTGTTCATTGTCGGTTTCCATGGATTTGATATTTACAATGCAACCGACCAAATGGGATATGGTACTATCAGTGGACAGAACATGGAAGTTGTTACTCCGAAAAGAGAATTGCTGAATCGCTGGACTGAAACCAACACGAATACTGATGTACCGGGATTCGTTAAGGCAGACGGTGACATGAAGGTGTTCAACAGTCGCTTTGTGGAAAAAGGAAGTTTCGTGAAAGTAAAGAGCATCACATTGGGATATTCTTTGCCAGAACGTATCTGCAAGAACCTGTTCATCAGCAACCTGCGTGTGTATGCTTCTATTCAGAATCCATTCATTTTTACCAAGTATTCTGGAATGGATCCCGAAGCTACACTGGGTGATCCTTTGGTACAAGGTGTCGACTGGGGAAGCTATCCTAACAGCCGCAATTATATGATTGGTTTGAATTTTGCATTCTAAAATTGTCTAATACTAAAAATGAGAAATATGAAAAAATTTATATATGCAGCTGCATTGGCCGGTGGCATGTTGAGCATGTCTTCATGCGTTGATTTGGATCAGGATCCTCAATCTTTTTTGTCATACGAGACCTTCCCGAAGGATGCGGAAAATGTAGCTATGGTTGTAGATGCTTTGTATGCAGACTTGTGGAGTGATAATTACGGATTTAACTGCCGTATGCAGCGTATCAACGTATGTGCCGACGATGTGACCTATCGTGAAGCTAAGCCGAATAACGAGTTGGCATTGTACGAAGACCTTTATCCGAATGTTACGCGTAATGACGTAGATTTCAAGACTTTGTGGTCTTTGTTTATGAAAGCGATTTATGACAGCAATACCATCATTTCGGATACTCCGGTTGATGAAAATGACACTTCAAAGGAGGCTGTTGCGTTGAAGAATGTGGTAGGCGAGGCCTATTTTGTAAGAGGTTTGTCTTATTTCTATATGGTACGTATTTTTGGAAATGTACCGTTGGAATTAGTTCCGGAAGATGCAAAAGTTGACATGCCGCGTACGGATGTGGCTGAGATTTACGATAAGGCGATTATCCCAAGTCTGGAACGTGCAGCAGAATGGTTGCCGGCTACCAGTCGTACGAAGAATTCATCTACTCCGTCTAAATGGGCAGCCAAGGCTGCATTGGGTGATGCGTATATGACAATGGCTGGATGGCCGCTGAAAAGAGATGGATATTATGGGAAGGCTGCAGAAGTGTTGTTGGATGTAATCCAGAATTCGGGGTTGAGCCTGACTGCACACTATGCTGATCTTTGGAAAGAAGCCAACAAGTCAACCAATAAGGAATTCTTGTTTGCCTTGTTCCATTCAAATGCCAACAAAAAGGCCAGCAACTATGGTAAGTCCTACTATCCATCCGATTTCTATCCAAATGCAGGATGGGCAGATTATTATGCAAACGAAGCTTTCTATTTGAGTTATCCTGATGACGAGCGTAAGGCACACAATTTCATGACAAGTTGGAGCGTCAATAAGGGAAGCAGTAGTGCTCCTAATATTGTGACCGTGAATTATAAAGAAAGTGCCGACAAGCTTCCGGCTATCTCTAAATATTATGATTATGACGATGGAGCGGCTGGAAAGAGTGCACAGAGTAACGGTCTGACTTCCATTTACCGGTATGCAGATGTGTTATTGATGTATGCAGAAGCTTCAACCCGTGCCACTAATTCTGTGAACCAGGAGGCATTGACTGCATTGCAGGAAGTACAGAAACGTGCACAGGGCTATCCGTCTAATCCTGTACTGACTACAACTACTGTACCGGAAGAGTTTCTGAAAGAGGTATTTGATGAAAACGGTTGGGAGTTCTTCGCAGAGATGCGTCGTTGGTTCGATTTGGTACGTTTGGAAATGGTAGACGATGTGAAACCCGATAAATGGGCAAATTCTTTGTTCAAGGCCAACAACCATTATTATATGCCGGTTCCTTATGTACAGATTGACCTGACAGGATGGGATAATAACCCGGGCTATTGATGAATGAGGATGGTTTAAACGTAGATGTTTAAAGTTTTTTGATGGGATTCTTCTTTCCGAATAAAAGTAGGGAAGGAGAATCCCTTTTTAGGATAGAACGGTCTGGAAACGGACCACATAAAAATCCCCTTGCAACTGTGACGGGAAAGGATTGTCACAGCTGCAAGGGGATTTTAGATTGAATTAGTCTGATTGTTTATTCTTTTCTCAATTCCGGTAATTTGATTTCGGCAATTTCTGCACTTCCGCTGGTAATTAAAATACGCAGGTCACTTCCTCCGGTCTTGTTGAACTGGATGTTTTCTTCCTGGTTGGGTTTCACTTCTCCGCTTTGTACCGGGAGGAACTGTCCGCCTCCACTGGAAATTTGGATTTCGTAGCGTGAACCCGCTTCAGCGTTTTTCCAGGCAATGCCTACATGGTCTACTTTGGCATTTTCTGCCAGTTCAAAGGATATGTATTCTCCCTTGTCTCCGGTCCAGGTAGTGGAATAATCTCCGTCGACTACGTGGATGATGTGGCTCTTGTTCTTGCTTGCACTGATGAAATCACGTGGGTCCGATTCAATGGTTTCGTTGGCAGAGGCTTGACCGTATGCCCGGATTTCAAGTCCTTTCTTCAGACGGATGTCTTCCGAAGAGGCCCCGATCATAATTTGGAACATTCCTGGTTCCACAACCCAGTGATTGTCTTTATTGAGCAACTGGAAGTCGCGTGGAAGCAATTGGAAGCTGACTTCCTTGGTTTCACCCGGTTCCAAGTGTACACGTTCAAATCCGCGCAGGTTCTTTTCATAAGTAGTCACACTGCTGATGACATCACGTGTGTAGAGCTGTACGACTTCATCTCCGCTCCGATTGCCGGTATTTTTAATCTTGCAAGTAACGGTTACGGGTTCCTTGTCGGTAATGACAGGCGAAGAGAGCTTGAGGTCAGCATATTCAAAAGTCGTGTAGCTCAGTCCATAGCCGAACGGATAAAGTGGACCGTTGATACGTGCTTGATTGCCTTTCATACCAGGAGTCTGTCCGCCGTCCACCTGTGAGGCTGGTTTAGCCGGGAAATTGAAAGGTATCTGTCCTACCGTCTTGGGGAAGGTGACGGTCAGCTTCCCTCCTGGATTATAATCCCCGAAAAGTGCTTCGGCAATGGCGGTTCCACCTTGCGAACCTGGATACCAGGCCTCCAGAATAGCAGGTACAAACTTGTCAGCCCAGTTGATGCTTAAAGGACGTCCGTTGATCAATACCAGTACCACAGGCTTTCCTGTTTCTACAATTGCTTCCAGCAGTTGTTGTTGTCTTCCGGGAAGGTCCAGACTGGTACGCGATTTGTTTTCACCACAAGTGCGGATACCTCCTCCTAATACAACAATTGCTACGTCACTTTCCTTGACATTGTCTACGGCCTGCTGGATACCTTCTTTTTCTTCTGTAGTAAGCGGATAAGGCATGATTTCCGACTCCGGCCAGTTGGCATCTACCAAGTCACATCCTTTGGTATAGGTTACTTCAGTTCCTTCTTTTACTTGCTGCTTGATGCCGTCCAATACCGTAGTGACTTCTACGGCTACAGGTCCATAGTGAGTCAGGGCAAAGGATGCTTCGTCTGCATTCGGGCCACATACAGCGATACGCTGGATTTTGGATTTGTCGAGCGGAAGCAGGCTTTTGTCGTTTTTCAGTAGCACCAGTCCTTCGCGGGAAGCTTGCAAGGCCACTTGTTGGTGAACTTCGCTGTTGACTTCTTTGTCGGCCAAGGCCAGGTCTGTCTGGTAAGGTGCATCAAATAATCCCGTCAGGAATTTGACACGCAAAATGTCACGTACGCGGTTGTCGATGGTTTCCATGCTGAGGCCCCCTTCCTGAATCAATTCACGTAGCGGAAGTACGTATGATTCCGGTGAACGGAAGGTGCAGCGCACGTTCAGTCCGGCTTCTACACTCTGACGCACCGCCTCTTTCATATCTTTGGCTGTTTTGTGTTTGCTGTAGAGATATTCTACGGCATCACTGTCCGACACCACGTAACCTCGGAATCCCATTGTACCGCGCAGCCGCTGGGTGAGCCAGTAATAACTGCTTTGGATGGGAAAACCGTCGTAGTCGTTGTAGGAGCTCATGACTCCCAGAATGCCGGCTTCCTGAATAACCCGTGTGAAAGGATATACATGTACGTTCTCCACTTCTCGCCAGGACATTTGTGGGTCGACGCGTGCAAATCCTTCGCGGGCACCCTTGTTGTTACTGTAGGCCACGAAATGTTTGGCAGTAGCGGCCACTTGCATGTTTGTCTGGAGTCCCTTTCCCATGGCAATACCCAGTTCGGCCACCAGGTAAGGACTTTCTCCATACACTTCTTCGTAGCGTCCCCAGCGTTGGTCACGTCCTACGTCCAGAATCGGGGCATAGACATTGGTATACCCCAGCAAACGGGCTTCCCGTCCTGTAATGTATCCCACCTGATGTACTAGTTCCCGGTCCCAGGTGTGTCCCAGTGCCAATTGGGTTGGAAAGTTCGTAGCGATATAGTTTTCCACACCTCGGATTCCTTCATTGGTGAAGTCGACTGGTATTCCCAGGCGGGTCTCCTCCACAAAGAAACGCTGTACTTCGTTCATTGCCCAGGCGTGATTGGAAGCAGGCCACACCAAGTCGTTTTTCAAAGGTGGAACTCCCCATCCACGAAAGGAGTTCAGGTGCTCATCGATGGCCCCGATACCGTCTTTCCACAACTGGCTTTTCCATTCAGGAGTAGGCAACGAGTCTTTGAGCACCCTTTGGTATCCGTAGAGCGTTACCATCTGACAGGTTTTTTCTTCCATGGTCATTTGTGAAAGCAGGTCTTCAATGCGGTCGTTCAAAGATGCTTTAGGGTCCTCATAGATATCTTTTCGGCCATTTTTGTTGAAGTCAATCCACTCTTTGTGATACATGCTTTTTTTCTTGGGTACATAGGTCTTGGATACTTCAAGGGCCTGTGCCGTTACAGTACACAGCGATGTACAAGAGAGGAGATAATAGAATAATTGTTTTTTCATGCGGATAAATTAGAGTTAGGGTAAAATGATAATTTGTCTTTTTCAAAATTACGATTATTCCAGAAATAAGTAGTGATAAAATTGTTTATTAGAATGAACTTATTGTCTTTATTTTGTTCAATATTTAGGAAAAACGAACCACTTGTGTGGCTTATAGAATAATTATTTTGTTAAATAGTACAAAATACTCTTTTCTTTTCATTATAATAAATATATTTGAGCACATTTCTGTTTAAGCCTTTCGAGTCGGAAGTACTTACAACATGAAAACTATTAGAACATTAACCAAATCTTTATACTTATGGAAAAAACGACTTTTTTTCATCCGTTTTTTCTCCGTGGAGAAAAAAACTTGTGTCCGTACCTATCACTTTAAGTTTATTTGTGGCATTATCTTCTATGGGTGAGGCGATGGCTGCACCTGAAATCGGACATTCATTTTCTGTGACTGCATCCCAAGCCGTACGTGTAACGGGAGCTGTATTTGATGCGAGTGGTTCTCCTTTGATTGGAGTCAGTGTGTTGGAAAAAGGAACCTCCAACGGTACGATTACCGACATGGATGGCAACTTTATACTGGATGTATCGTCTTCTAAATCGGTACTGGTATTTTCGTATATCGGATATGTGACTCAGGAACAGACTGCTCCAGCTTCGGGCAGTTTGAAAGTTGTATTAAAAGAAGATACCAAAACGTTGGAAGAAGTGGTGGTAGTGGGTTATGGTACTCAGAAAAAAGAAAATCTGTCGGGTTCTGTAGCCTCTATCGATAGTGAGCAACTTCAGAATCGTCCGATTCAGAATGTCAGCAGTGGTTTGCAGGGATTGATGCCGGGTGTAACCGTAACTGGTACAAACGGTGCGCCGGGTATGGACAGTGGAAACATCCGGGTGCGTGGTACGGGTACCTTGAACTCGGCTTCTCCTTATATTTTGATTGATGGAGTGGAATCGGAAACCATGAGCGCCATCGACCCCAATGACATTGCCAGCATTTCGGTCTTGAAAGATGCGGCATCGGCGGCTATTTATGGTTCTAAGGCAGCCAACGGCGTCATTTTGATTACAACCAAGCGCGGGTCGACTGGAAAACCTAAAGTATCGTATAGCGGGTATGTAGGTTTCCAGCATACCACCCAAACCATCGACCGGTTGAGCTCGTATGAATATGCCAGCATGTATAACGATGCATTACGGGCAGAAAATAAGGCTCCTCGATTTACGGATGAAGAAATCCAGAAATTCAAGGATGGAACCGACCCGAATTATCCGAATACCGACTGGTACGGGCTGGCCTATAAGACGGGTGTCCAGCATCGTCATAATCTGAATGTAACAGGCGGTAATGAGTTTGTGCATTATATGGGATCTATCGGTTATTTGAACCAGACGGGTGTATTGCCGAATGCCGGACGTGAACAGTTCAATGCACGTACCAACCTGGATATGAAAATCAGCAAGCGTTTGTCGGCTAAACTGAATCTGGCTTTTATCAAGAATAAATACGATGATGCCAGCTCGGCTTACAACGGAGGAAGCTCCGACCAGATTATCCGTCAGTTGAACTTGATTGCTCCTTGGATTGTAAATCGCTACGAAGACGGAACTTATGGTACGATTTCCGATGGTAACCCGATTGCGTGGCTGGATTCAGGTATGAAAGTGACACGCGACAATTATAACTTTACAGGAACCGCTTCATTGGACTATCAGATTTTGGACGGACTGGTATTGATACTGACCGGATCGTATGTCAACAATCTGCAGAACTATAAATATTTCCAGGCATTCATCCAGTATAATGCCAATAAAGCAACGACCCCCAATTCTTTGGATGAGCGTTATTATCGTTGGGACCGTACCAATTACGATGCGTTGCTGAACTATGACAAGAGTTTTGGCAATCATCATGTGAAAGGATTGGCCGGATGGCATACTGAAAAATACAATTATAAATATTTGAAAGCTTATCGTGAGAATTTCCCGAACAATGAACTGACCGACATCAATGCCGGTGATGCCGCTTCGCAGACCAATGCCGGATTCAGCCGTGAACTGGCCATGATTTCTTGGTTTGCCCGTGTCAATTATGATTTTGCAGGAAAATATCTGCTCGAGGCGAATATCCGTGCCGATGCTTCTTCCCGTTTTGCGGAAGGAAACAGATGGGGATATTTCCCTTCTTTCTCAGGAGCTTGGAGAATCAGTGAAGAAAACTTCATGTCGTCTGCACGCAACTGGTTGAGCAATTTGAAGATTCGTGCTTCATGGGGTATGCTGGGTAACCAGGATGCGTTGAATAGTGATGCTTCGGGAGCTTACTATCCGGCGTTGACAGTGTACGACATCGGGGCGACTTATCCGTTTGGCGGTGCCCTGAACTCAGGATATTATCAGGGTTCTTATAACCTGAGCACCATCACTTGGGAAAAGGCCACTACCTGGGGAGTGGGATTGGACTTTGGATTGTTCAATAACCGCCTGACTGGTTCTATCGACTTTTACAATCGCAAAACCACGGGTATCATGATGGATGTGGCTGTGCCGCAGGAATTTGCCCTCAATCCTTATAAAGATAATGTGGGCTCGATGTTGAACAAAGGTGTGGAAATCAATCTGGGTTATAATAACCAGTGGGGTGACTGGTCATTCGGTGTGGCTGCCAATTTCTCTTACAACCACAATGAGATTACCGACCTGGGAGGTGTGGATTATATCGACGCGTCAGGCGGATACAATCAGCGCAATGCACTGGGACATGCCATGAACTCTTATTATGTGTATCAGGCTGACGGATTCTTCAATTCTCAGCAGGAAGCTGACGATTTTACGGCGAAATACGGCAACCCGTTTGGTGGTGGCGGTTTCAAGGCCGGTGATATCCGTTATGTGGATACCAATGGCGACGGTAAGTTGAATGGCGACGACCGTGTATTGGCTAATAGCAGTGATCCGGTGTATACTTTCGGTTTGAGCCTGAATGCCGGATGGAAGAATTTCGATTTGTCAGTCATGTTCAATGGAGCAGCTAAGGTTTCTCGTCTGTTCGATGCGTATGAAGTCTACGGTGCTTTCTCAGGGGATGCCGGACATCCGGCCAGCATCTGGAAAGACGCTTGGACAGAAAACAATAAGGATGCTTCCATGCCGCGTATCTTTACGGATACCAATTCTCCTAGCTGTTCCCGTAACGCTGTTTCTACTTTCTGGTTGCAGAACACGAGTTACTTGAGAATGAAAAACTTGCAGTTGGGGTATACCCTGCCTAAACATCTTCTCAGCAGTTGGGGAATTGAAAATGTACGTTTCTATTACTCCGTAGAGAACTTGTTTACGATTGATGGAATGAAAATTAATATTGACCCGGAAGCCACCAGCCAGCGTCTGTCCTCTTATCCGTTGTTGAGAACCCACTCGTTTGGTGTGAATGTGACTTTCTAAGATAAACCTTAAAAACATAAAGATATGAAATACATAAATTATATATTGGCAGGTGCTGCATTGGCTTTTATGGCTTCTTGCAATGATTTTCTGGATACGATACCTTCGGATGCCTTGTCTCCGGGTTCTACTTGGAAGACGGAAACAGATGCACAGAAATTTCTGGTAGGCTGTTATGACGGTTGGGAAGATGGAGGAGAAATCCTGTATATGGATTGTGCTTCTGATTTTGCATACAATAATTTCTCTTGGGAAGGCTATAAGGATTTTGGTAACGGAGGTGTTACGGCGGCCATCCAGGGGCAAACTTCTATGATTATACCATTGTTCGTCGGTGCAATATTTTTTTGGAGAATATCAATCAGGTGACTTTTGCTGACGAGAAAGTGAAAAAGGACTTGGTGGCTCAGGCACGGGTTATCCGGGCTTATCAGTATTTTAAGATGAACTGGCTCTATGGCGGTGTACCTATCATTGAGAACTACAAGAGTGCACAGGAAGCGCAGGTCCCCAGAGAGAGCGAGGAAAAGGTTCGGGAATTTATCGAAACGGAATTGGATGAATGTACGCCCGACTTGAACGTAAAACCGTCGGAAAGAGGACGGATTGCACAGGGAGCGGCTTTGGCCATCCGTATGAGAGAGGCTTTGTACTATGGCGATTGGGCGACTGCAAAGGCAAAGGCACAGGCCATTATTGATTTGAACCAATATGACTTGGAGCCAGGCGCGGAAGGATACAGCAAATTGTTTCAGTTAGCCGGACAAGACTCTCAGGAAATCATTCTGGCCGTACAGTATATCACTCCTACCAAGGCATTGGGAGTAATCGGACAGATGTACAATAATGGTGACGGGGGATGGTCGTCCATCGTGCCTACTTATCAGTTAGTCGATACGTATGAAATGAAAAGCGGATTGACTATCGAAGAAGATCCTTCCTATGATGCGACTCATCCTTTCAAAGGCCGTGACCCGCGTTTGGGATTGAGCATTATTTATCCTGGTGCGGATTACATTGCCGGAGACGGAGTGAAGAAGGTCTTCAATACCCTCGACAAGACCATAGACGGAGCCAGCAACAGCAACTACATGACGGCAGCCGATAACGCTTCGAAAACAGGGTTGACTTGGAGCAAGTATCTTGCCCCGATTACACAATATAGTGACATCTGGAAAACAGCTGCTTGTCCGATTGTATTCAGATATGCCGAAGTGCTCTTGGCTTGGGCAGAAGCGGAAAATGAATTAAACGGTCCTTCACAGGATGTTTACGACAAAATTGATCAGGTACGCCAGCGTGTGGGTATGCCGAAGGTCGATACAGATAAATACAATACGAAAGAAACGCTTCGTGAGTTGATACATCGTGAAAGAGCGGTGGAACTTGCAGGTGAAGGACTTCGCCGGGCAGATATTTTACGCTGGAAGACAGCAGATGGAAAGATGCTGGCCGAGAAGGTATTGAACGGACGTTTGGAAAGAAGAGTAGGTACGGTAAATATGACAGGGACTGATCCGGAAACCCGGGCTACCATCAATGTCGCGGCATCGGATGAAGATAAGTTGATAGAAGTGCGTAAGTTTGAACCTAAAAACCGTTATTTCCCGTTCGGACAGAGTATCTTGGATAAGAATCCGAATTTGAAGCAGAATGAAGGATATTAATAACGGATAGTGAATCTGAAAGCCTCAAGGTGAAATGCTTTGGGGCTTTTTTTATGCCTGTTCAGAGGTAGGAGCGGGGGTATGGGCATAAAAAAAGGAGTTCCGCTGAACTCCAACCTTTGTTAACCTTAAATCTAATACTATGAAAAACACGTTGCAAAGGTAGGTATTTTAGGGATACTTGCAAGTGAAAAACATGCTTTATAACATGAATTAGCAAATAACACTCGTTTTTAAGTCTTGTATACGTTTGAAGTGGAGAATGAGGAAAGTAGTTGTAACTTTCGTATAGGTATATAAGTATCTGTGAATAAGAATTTTCTGTGTACCACAGTGTGAAATATAAAAACCACAGTGTGAAATACATATCCCACACTGTGGTATATAAATCCCGCACTGTGAAATAGAGAATAGAATGTGTCGTTGAAAGGAAAAGGAAAGGGCATGAGTAAGAATGTCTTACTTTGTTGTCTGGAGAGTTATTTTTCTCTAGAAGTGCAACTTTTTAAGAAAAAATCTTTTCTATACGATAAATCTCCGTACCTTTACCCTGAAAATGGCAAAAGTAACCTTTGGGATAATGCTATGGATAGTAATTAAAAGACCTTCAACTATTTAAATTTAAAACCATGAATAAGAAATCATTTTTATTTGCCGGAGCCTTGTCTTTGTGTTTGTTTTCTTGTGAGAACAAGCAGGCAGAACCGGAAATGGAAGACTTGACGCAGTTTGTGGACCCGCGTATTGGAACCGGTGGGCACGGGCATGTGTTTTTTGGCGCGAACGTACCTTATGGTTTCGTGCAGTTAGGTCCGACCAGTATTCCTCAATCGTGGGACTGGGTATCGGGGTATCATGAATCGGATTCTACGGTCATCGGCTTTCCTCATACGCACCTGAGCGGTACGGGTATCGGCGACTTGCACGACATCAATGTGATGCCGGTGGTAGGTGAAGTGACCTATGCACGAGGTGACACCACGTCGTATGAAACAGGACTCTGGTCGTATTCTGACCGTTCAAAAGAAATGGTCACCCCGGGCTATTATCGTACGCACTTGTCAAGATACAATGTGGATGTGGAACTGACGGCTACCAAGCGGGTTGGTTTTCATAAATATACTTTCCCCGAGAAGGAGAGCCCGGCCATTGTGTTCGATATGGTGAACGGAGGTTGCTGGGACAAGACTACGGATGCAGTCATCCGGGTGGTCAACGACAGTACACTGAGCGGTTACCGCTATTCCAAGGGATGGGCCGACGACCAGCGCATTTTCTTTCGTGCCGAGTTCTCGCGGAAGTTCGACAGTGTCGCTTTCATTGTCAACGATTCAGTGAAGGAAGGTAAGATGGCCCAGGGTGCCCAGTTGTTTGCCCGGGTGAATTTTTCGGCAGGAAATCCGGCGCCGATTTACATGAAGGTGGCCCTTTCGCCTACCTCCGAAGAGGGAGCCCAGCTGAACATGCAGACGGAACTTAGTGGCTGGGACTTTGAACAGACGGTGGCCGACGCCAAGGCTGCCTGGAACAAGGAATTGAACAAGGTGAAGGTGTCTACTCAGGATGCAATGTCCAAGAAAATTTTCTATACCAGCTTGTACCATACGTTGTTCGCTCCGTCAGAATTTTGTGACGTGAACGGCGATTATTACGGAGCCGACAAGCAAATGCACCACGAGAAAGGGTTCAAGAACTACACTACTTTCTCTCTTTGGGATACTTATCGGGCTGCACAGCCTTTGATGACTATCCTCCAGCCGGAACGGATGAGCGACATTATCAACACGATGCTGCATATTTATGAGCAGCAGGGCAAGTTGCCGGTATGGCACCTGATGGGTTGCGAGACCAACTGTATGGTGGGCAATCCGGGAGTGCCGGTAGTGGCAGATGCCATTCTGAAGGACATCAAGGGATTTGATTCGGAACTGGCGTTCAAGGCGTTGAAGGAATCGTCCATGCTGCCGGAACGTGGTATGGAATATCGAATCCAGTACGGATTTATTCCGGCCGACAAGATGACGGAAGCCATTGCTTACGATATGGAATATGCCATTGCCGACTGGGCGGTGGCGCAGGCTGCCCGCCGTTTGGGTAAGCAGGAGGATTATGCCTACTTCCTGGAGCGCAGCAAGTCGTATAAGAAATATTTTGATGCTGCTACCGGCTTCATGAGAGGCAAGTTGAGCGACGGCTCCTGGCGTACGCCTTTCAGTCCGTATGCATCGGCGCACAGAGACGATGACTATTGCGAAGGAAATGCCTGGCAGTACACTTGGCTGGTGCCGCAGGATGTAGAGGGACTGGTGGAGTGCTTCGGCAGTAAGGAGGCTTTTGTCCACAAACTGGATTCTCTGTTCCTCGCTGAAGGTGACATGGGAGAAGCATCTTCTCCGGATATTAGCGGTCTGATTGGGCAATATGCACATGGAAATGAACCGAGCCATCACATCACTTATTTATATACCTTGGTAGGTCAGCCCTGGAAGACGGCAGAACGGGTGAAAGAAATTCTGCATACCATGTACACCGACCAGCCGGACGGCTTGTCGGGTAATGAGGATGTGGGACAGATGTCGGCATGGTATATTCTTTCGTCGTTTGGTTTCTATCAGGTAGAGCCTGCCGGAGGTAAATTTGTCTTTGGCTATCCGAACTTTGAGAAGGTCGAAATTGCAGTGCCCGGTGGTCAGTTCGTGATTAAGCGGGAAGACAAGGGGCAGAAAAACTGTTACATACAAGGTGTGCTTCTGAATGGAAAAGAATACAAGAAAGCTTGGATTGATTATGCAGATATCATGAAAGGCGGAGAGTTGACTTTCCTGATGGGTGATAAGCAGACGGTATGGTATTAAAGAACTGAATTAAATGCATTGATAATAGAGTGAATGTCCGTCATTGAATTGATTTCGATGGCGGACATTTTTAATATGTGCAGGTTCCTATTCGCTTGAAGTTCAGGCTGAAAATTAAAGAAGTGGGTCGTTGTCATTGAGGTAAGGAACTTTCCTCTATAAAGAAAATAAAATTCATGAAGAAATTTGTGGAGAATATGAAATATTCTTCCTAACTTGCGCTCATAAATTTATTAACCTTAAAAAGGACAGATGGAAAAGAAACTCACACAAGCAATCAAGACACTTTGTTACACATTGACTGGAGTGTTGACTGTCAGCGGAACTCCTCAGCAGATGTTTGCGGAAAATGCCTCTTTACCTTATTGGAAAGATATTCAAACCGTATCTGTAAACCGCGAAGCGCCTCGATCGGCCTTTATGACGTATGCCGACAAGACACAGGCTTTGACCGGAAAGTATGAAAACAGCCCTTATTATGAGCTGTTGAACGGAACCTGGAAATTTTATTATACGGATTCTTACCTGAATCTTCCGGCCGATATCACTTCGCCGGAGACCAGTACAGCCGGATGGCACGACATCCAGGTGCCGGGCAACTGGGAAGTACAGGGTTTCGGTACGGCCATTTATACCAACCATGGTTATGAGTTCCAGCCGCGCAATCCGCAGCCTCCGCTGTTGCCGGAGAAAAATCCGGTAGGCGTGTACCGCCGTGACGTTACGGTACCTTCGGAATGGAAGGGACGCGATATTTACCTGCACATTGCCGGAGCCAAATCGGGCTGCTATGTATACCTGAATGGAAAAGAAGTGGGCTACAACGAGGATTCCAAGAATCCGGCAGAATATTTAATCAACGACTACCTGAAGGATGGGAACAACGTACTGACTTTGAAGATTTTCCGCTGGAGCACGGGTTCGTATCTGGAATGTCAGGACTTCTGGCGTATCAGCGGTATCGAACGCGATGTGTTCCTTTATTCGCAGCCGAAGGCTTCGGTACAGGATTTCCGTATCACTTCCACTTTGGATGATTCTTATACCAAGGGTATCTTCCGTCTGGACATGGAACTGAAGAACCACCGTACACAGACAGCGGGACTGAGTGTAAGCTATGAATTGCTGGACAGCAAGGACAAGGTGGTAGCCAGTGGCGAGCAGGCATCCGAGGTGTTGCCGGGAAAAGAAGGTACGGTGTCTTTCAGCAAGGAACTGCCGGAAGTACAGACGTGGACCTCGGAAGCCCCGAATTTGTATAAATTGTTGATGACGGTGAAGGAAAACGGCAAGGTGACTGAGGTCATTCCGTATCACGTAGGTTTCCGCCGTATCGAAATCAAGGAAATTGATCAGAAGGCAGCCAATGGCAAGAACTACCATGTGTTGTTCATCAACGGACAGCCGTTGAAACTGAAAGGGGTGAACATGCACGAACACAATCCGCTGACAGGTCATTACGTGAGCGAAGAACTGATGCGCAAGGACCTGGAACTGATGAAGCGCAACAATATCAACACGGTGCGTCTGTGCCATTATCCGCAGGACCGTCGTTTCTATGAACTGTGTGATGAATATGGGCTTTATATCTATGATGAGGCTAACATCGAGAGCCACGGTATGTATTACAGCCTGAGCAAGGGCGGTACGTTGGGAAATAATCCGGAGTGGCTGAAGCCGCATTTGTATCGTGTGGAAAACATGTTTGAACGTAACAAAAACTATCCTTCTGTGACGTTCTGGTCATTGGGTAATGAAGCCGGTAACGGATATAACTTCTATGAGGCTTACTTGTGGGTGAAACAGGCTGACAAGGGACTGATGGACCGTCCGGTGAATTATGAGCGTGCACAATGGGAATGGAACTCAGATATGTACGTACCTCAATATCCTAGTGCATCTTGGCTGGAAAGTATCGGCCGTCAGGGCAGTGACCGTCCGGTGGTGCCGTCGGAATATGCGCATGCCATGGGTAACTCTACCGGAGGCTTGTGGGACCAGTGGAAAGCGATTTATACCTATCCGAACCTGCAGGGAGGTTATATCTGGGACTGGGTAGACCAGGGTATTTTGGTAAAGGATGAGAACGGAAGAGACTATTGGGCTTACGGAGGTGACTTCGGTACCAACATGCCGAGCGACGGTAACTTCTGCTGCAACGGTATCGTGAATCCGGACCGTAATCCTCATCCGGCGATGAGTGAAGTGAAATATGCGCATCAGAATGTGGCTTTCGAAGCTACCGACCTGGCGAACGGAAAATTCAATGTGCTCAACCGTTTCTATTTCACCAACCTGAAGAAATACCAGATTGCGTATGAGGTGAAAGAAAACAACAAGGTGGTACGCCGTGGAAAAGTATCGCTGGACGTGGCTCCTCAGGCCAAGAAAGAATTGGCGGTAAACGTCGGAGGATTGAAGGCTAAGGCAGGTACAGAATATTTCGTGAACTTCTCGGTGACGACGCTGGAACCGGAACCGCTGATTCCGGTCGGTTATGAAATTGCGCATGAACAGTTCCGTCTGCCGGTAGAGGCACTCGACCGTTCGTTCACGGTGCAAGGTCCGGCTTTGCAGTGCAGTGAAAACGGCAACCTGCTGACGGTACAGTCGTCACGCGTATCGTTTGTGTTCGATAAGTCGACCGGGCTGGTGACTTCCTATAAAGTAAAAGGTACTGAATACTTCCACGACGGATTCGGTTTGCAGCCTAATTTCTGGCGTGGACCGAACGACAACGACTACGGAAGCCAGATGCCGAAACGTCTGCAAATCTGGAAACAGTCGAGCAAGAACTTCAACGTAGTGGATGCCTCACTCGCCTTGGACGGAAAAGATGCCGTATTGAAGGTGAGCTACCTGCTGGCTGCGGGCAATCTCTACATTGCGACTTACCGCATCCATCCGTCGGGAGTGGTGAAGGCGGATTACACCTTTACCTCTACCGAAATGCAGGCCGCTCAGACTGAGGCTTCGGAAGCGACCCTGATGGCTACCTTTACACCGGGCAACGAAGCACGTCGTAAGGAAAGTTCCAAACTGGTGGTACCGCGCATCGGAGTACGTTTCCGTTTGCCAGCCGACATGGAGCAGGTGACTTATTTCGGACGTGGACCGGAAGAAAACTACTGTGATCGCAACAACGGTACACTGGTGGGTGAATACCGGAGCACGGCAGAACAGATGTATTATCCTTACGTCCGTCCGCAAGAGAACGGACATCACACCGATACCCGCTGGCTGACTTTGAAGCAGAAAAACGGTAAGGGATTGGCTGTGTATGCCGACGGAACGATGGAATTCAATTCTCTCCGTAATTCCGTAGAGGATTTTGACGGTGAAGAAGCCACGAACCGCGATTATCAGTGGAACAACCGGGATGCGGAAGAACTGAAACATGATATCCGTACGGCGAAAGACATCAAGCCGCGTCAGACCCACATCAACGATATTACTCCGCGTGATTTTGTGGAAGTCTGCCTGGACATGCGCCAGATGGGTGTGGGCGGTTTCGACAGCTGGGGTTCTATTCCAGACCCGCAGTACCTGATTCCGGCCAATAAGGAATACCGTTGGGGATTCACTATCGTACCGATGTAAAAATCGCCTGTCATAGGAAATAAAAATTCCGGGCTTGAGCAAAAGGAATGCTCAGGCCCGGAATTTTTTTGTGTTCACGTACGGACATAAAAAAAGGAGTTCCGCTGAACTCCAACCTTTTGTTAACCTTAAATCTAATACTATGAAAAACACGTTGCAAAGGTAAAGACTTTCCGGAAATCTGCAAAGGAATGAATCTAAAAGATGTGTTTTATAACATAATTTGGAAAATGCCGCTTATTTGAAAGATTTATTAAGAAAAACGGCTGTAATGGAGTTTGAGAAACATTTTCACACAAAAGTTACTTTGTTTACATGATTTTGTAATATATTTTTCCGAACTTTGTTACAGAACAATTGGAGGAAGTTACTATGGAATTAAGTTTAAAGGAGCGTCAGAAGGCCCTGAAGGTGACACTGACCATGGTACTGGTGGCATGTACTTGTTTATTGTATTTAGGATATAGGTTGTGCATGTATTATTAAAGCGAAAAAAAAGGTGCGTCCGGGCAATCCAGACGCACCTTTTTGGCAATAACCGATGACTTTATTTGCTTTCTTTTTTGAATTTGTAGACAGCAAATGTCATGGCACCTATTTCAGTATTGAGCGTATTTCCTTCGATGGATACGGCACTCTCTTGAGGGGTAATCAGATTCGGGTTGTCGAGTGTATTCTCTGCATCCGGATTTTCGGTATGCAGGGTAATGCATTTCCCGTCGCCTAAAGTGACAGATTTCTTCAGTCCCTTGAATTCCAGCGTGAGAGGCTGTGCCTTGTCGGAAGTGTTGGCCACTTTTACAATGTAAGTTTGGGTCGGTTCATCCCAAACGGCACTGGCAAAGAGTCCGTTCTGCCCCTCTTGTCCGCTGACCGGTTTCTTGTCCATGGTCAGAGGTACGACGTTGGTACCTTTGTTGTGACCGTAGAGTGACTGTACATACCAGCTGCAGGTGCGTACCGAGCGCAGGTTGTCGAACCAGATTAAGTCCGGACGCCACTGCCATCCTTCCACGTGAGCCAGCAGCGGAGCGTAGGTAGCCATGTGTACCACATCGGCATTTCTTTCTACTCCAGTCAGGAAGGCAGCTTCGAGCAGAGATGCGTGGAAGTGGTTCCATTTCTTGCCTTTTCCGTGGCAGGCGTATTCTCCGGCAAATACTTTCGGGCCTTTCCGGTCGTAGTTGTCGTAACGGTTGCCTGATTTCAGGAACCAGTCTTCCGGACGGTAGAAATGTTCGTCTACCAAGTCGACTTTCAGTTTCTTCATTTCCGGCCACAAGTAATCGAAATCCTTTCCTTCAGACTGCGGACCGGAGGAACCGATAATCTTGATTTCCGGATGTGCTTTGCGGATGGCTTCTACAAACGGTTTCAGACGTGCCGGATATTCCGGTCCCCACTGTTCGTTTCCGATGGCCATGAATTTCAGGTTGAACGGAGCCGGATGTCCCATGTCAGCACGGAGTTTTCCCCATTTGGTGTTGGTGTCGCCATTGGCAAACTCAATCAGGTCGAGTGCATCCTGAATGTAGCTGTCCAGTTGGTCTACGGGTACGTGTGCTTTCGGGTCATCGTTTTGGTACTGGCAAGCCAGTCCGCAGTTCAGTACCGGAAGCGGTTCGGCCCCCATGTCTTCAGCCAGCAGGAACAGTTCATAGAATCCCATGCCGTAGCTCTGGAAATAGTCCGGGAAGAAACGGTAGGGGAAGGTGTACTCCCAGCGGTTGCTGTTGAGTGGACGGTTTTCCACCGGTCCTACAGAGTTCTTCCAGTTGTAGCGGTCGGTGATTTCGGTTCCTTCCACGATACATCCTCCCGGGAAACGGAAGATGCCCGGTTTGGTATCGGCCAATGCCTGTACGAGGTCTTTCCGCAGTCCGTTTTCACGTCCTTTCCAGGTATCTACCGGGAACAAAGACACATGTTCCAAATCTACCGTGCCCGGAGAAGCCAGGAAGATTCTCAGATGTGCTTTGGCTTGTGTCTGAGTAGGAGTCAGGATGACTTCATATTTTTTCCAGTCCTTGGAGTTGATGTTTACGTCTTGTGAGGTGATGACCTGCGATTCTCCCATGGACGCATTGTCAATCAGTTCCACCTGTATTTTCTGGTTTTCCCCTCTTGCCCATACGGTAAAGCGGTATTTTTCGTTGGCCTTGATACCGATTCCGAAGAAGCCTTCGTTTTCAATGCCGGTCCGTTTGTGCGGATGGCTGGGGGCTCCGAGGCGTACGTAATGTGGATTCTTTTCAAACGGTCCGTCATCTTGGAGGGTGACGTTGCCGAAAATGTCCCATCCCATCAGGTGTTGTGGAAATTCGAACGAACGGTTTTTAATCAGTTCTGCATAGAGACCTCCATCGGCTCCATAGTTAATGTCTTCGAAGAAATGCCCGTACATGGTCGGTTGTATTTCCGCACCAAGCTTATTGGCCTGAATCACCATCTGATTGGTGTTTTGCGCTTGTAGGCTGAGGCCCGCACTGAGTGCAAGCGCAGAGATAAAGGCTAAGTGTTTGTTCATGGTTTTATTTTTAATTTAATGTGATACAACACTACTGTCCCGTAAAAGTGGATAAATGGTTCTTTGAAATTATTGAAATATAGTCGATTACACGGTTTTTTGAAATGAAACGGACTTGATTTTGCAACTTTGCAGTCTAATACAAATGGCTGCTATGTTCCAAGACAAATACGTATTCTCTCAATTAACCGCTTTTCTGAACAGGACTCAGTTCAACAACTATGTTCGCAAGTATGATGGTAATCACTACGTGAAGCAATTCACCTGCTGAAATCAGATGCTCGCGATGATGTTTGGCCAACTGAGTAACTGTGAGAGTCTGCGAGACTTAATTGTTGCTTTCGAGGTGCATAGGGACAAGCAATATCATCTTGGGTTAGGTCGTGAACCGATACCCAAGACAACTCTTGCGACAGCCAACCATATATGATGAAGGAAGCCTGTGAGAAGCGGACGACCAACATCCTTGACATTTCTGGAAAGAAATATGCGTTTGATTCAACAACGATTCCGTTGTGTCTAGCCACATTTCCATAGGCGAAGTTCCGAGGGAAGAAAGGAGGCATCAAAGCACGATTCTACAACAATGTCTTCAATCGTCCAGCATGATATGAAGTTGAAACGCTCAACCTATGAAGTTATGCAAATTTTCAGCATATCATTGACTGACAAAACCCACTTACGTGACCTGTTCGACAAGACTAATTTCAATGATGTCAAAGATCTAAATAATCCCCTGATTCCGGGCTATTTGATTAATTGTTTAACTCGTCCCATTTTAACGGGACACTAATGGTGATACAAACTTACATAAAAAGCGGCAATAAATTGACATAGTAATCATAAAATGTCTGTTTCTATGATTTTAGGGATAAATTTAGGGCCTATTGTTCTTCCTGAGGTGGACAATTTTTTCTATTAGGTGGACATTTGTTTTTTGAATGGATTTTTATCTCCTTTTTCCGAAAAAGACTGGAAAAACGGTATACCTTTGTCTGAAAAGTGAAAAGAAATCCATGAAAAGAAAAAGTTTGCTGTTCTATCTGTTCCTTGTATTCAGCTTGTGCAATCCGAATATACGGCTTTGTGCCATGCACAGTTCCTCTCGTTTTTCGTTGGCTTCTATTACGATGAACGACGGCTTGCCCTACAATTTTGTGGATGACATCATAAAATCCAGTGATGGGTATCTGTGGGTAACCACATACGGAGGAGGAGTGGCTCGTTACGACGGAAATGAGTTTGTCACTTTTCATACCAATGCAACCGATAAGAAAAGGGTCTTGAAAAGCAACTTTGTGGAGAAACTGACGGAGGATGCTTTTCATCGTATCTGGATGGCGGGAGAAGCGGGAATAGAATTGCTTTCTACCGAAAATCTGCAGATATTACCGGTTGCATCTTTGCAGTCGAAGCAGATGATGGAGTTGATGAAACTGCCCGCCAATTTTCTTTTGACGAGCAGAAAGGGGAATCTGTGGATTTGCAGTCGGGGACAAATTTATAAGGTTACGTTTCACGATACAGGGAAGGTGGAAAAGGTGATTCAGGTTTCAGACACTCCTTTGCATGAAAGAGGCAGTGTATTGGCTGAAATAGACGGGTATATCTGGTTCTTTCACAAGGGAAAACTTTGCCGGATTCGTGAGGATGTGGAAAGTATGCAGGAGCCGCAGCCGGTTTCCGTATCGTTGGAGATTCCGCCGATGGATGCCGTGTTCTGCATTTATCATTGCCAGAACAACGTGTGGATTGGAACCAATAACGGATTATATTGTTATGACCTGACGACAGATACCAACCGGTTTTATTTCCATGATGCACACAATCCGTCTTCTTTGTCACAAAACTACATCACTTCCATTACCTCGATGCAAGACAATCAGATTATTGTCGGGACATTGCTGGGGCTGAATGTGTTCAATGCCTCTACTTCCGATTTTACTCGTATTCAGGCTGGAGAGGTGATGGAGATGCACGGACTTTCTTGTAATTTCATCAATACGCTTTATACTGATAATGAAAACGACATTGTTTGGGTAGGGACTGAAATTGGAGGACTAAGCAAGATGTTTTCGGCCCGTTTGTCGGTGATTAATTATTATCATCAGCCGAATCAGCCAGGAAGTCTTTCGCGTAATCCGGTCAATGCAATTGTGGAAGACGAGTTTCATACTCTCTGGGTAGGTACGGTGGAAGGAGGGTTGAACTGTCATTTAAAGGGAAGCGAGCGTTTTTTGCATTATACGACCGATGCACCGGCTTGTTTGTCACACAACACGGTAAGTGTGCTGGTCTTAGATGACAAGGACCGATTGTATGTGGGCACTTGGGGAGGTGGAGTAGGATGGATAAACCGGCAGCCTTCTGCACCGAAACGCTATATTCCTCTTCCATTGAAAGATCCTTTTATTTCGAGTTTGGCTTTCGACCCCATCAATCACTTGCTGTGGATTGGAACCATGGGGAACTTGTATGTATACAATCCGGCAGATGGAAGTATTGTGGAACCTTTCTCGAAGGAAAGTAAGGCGGTTGTCAATCAGAATGCATTAGGCATGTGCATTACTCGTGAGAAGGAACTTTGGGCTTCATCGCCTTTTGGCCTTTTGAGAATCGATTTGGAGGCGTATGGGAAAGGACAGTTGAAATACAAGAAATATGTGTTTAAACTGGATAATCCGGCTTCGGAAAGAATAGAGCGCATTACGTCTATTTTTCAGTCGAAAGATGGTACGGTTTGGTTGGGAAGTAATGGTAACGGGTTTTATAAAGCGTTGCACAGAGGAAAAGAGTATCAGTTCATGGCGTTTACAAAAGACGATGGACTGGTAAGTAATAGTGTACGCGGGATTCTGGAAGACTGGTATGGGAATATTTGGGTATCTACGGACAATGGATTGTCGTGCTTTAATGTAAAAGAAGAGTCTTTCAGCAATTACAGTCAGATTGACGGATTGGTTTCCGACCAGTTTTATTGGAATGCAGGAGCTTTGTCTTATGACAAGGAACGTTTGTTCTTTGGCAGCCAGAAAGGGTTGACAGAAATCCATCCGATGATTGAAACAGAGCATAAATGTATGTATCCACTGGTTTTTACCCATTGCAAGGTGTTTGGTCAGGAGGTTTTTCCGCAGTCAGGAAAAATAGTGATGCATGAAAGTGACAAGTCATTGTCGATTGATTTTGCAGCTCTTGATTATATACTGGCACCTCAGTCCCAATATTCTTATCGTTTGAAAGGTTTTGATGATACGTGGGTAACGGTACCGGCCAGCCGCAACAATGCAACTTATACAAATCTTTATCCGGGAAAATATGTTTTTCAGCTTCAGTATGCGCCAGATGGGAAGCATTGGCTGACGCGTACGGCAAAACTGACGATTGTGGTCCGTCCTTATTTTTACAAGACTCCGTGGTTTTTACTTTCCACACTATTTATTTTGCTGTTCGGAGGATATCGTTTTCTGTTATGGCGTTACCAGACGATGAAGCGACAGCAGAATCTGCTGCATCAGATGGTGGAAGAACGTACTTCGGAACTGGAAGCGCAGAAAAAATTACTTTCCAACCAGACTCAGGAACTGTCTGAGCAAAATAAGTTGCTGAAAGACCAGAATGAGAAAATTACTGCACAGAAAAATCAGATTTTGGAAATGTCACGGAAGGTGGAGGAACTGACCATTGATAAACTGGCGTTTTTTACCAATATTACGCATGAATTCCGAACACCGCTGACTTTGATTGTCGGTCCGATTGAACGGGCTCTGAAATTAAGTTATAATCCCCAGGTAATTGAACAGTTGCATTTGGTGGAACGTAATTCCAAGTATCTTCTTTCGCTGGTCAATCAATTGATGGACTTCCGGAAAGTAGAGGAAGGGCATATCAAAATTGCCACCAATTACGGGAACTTGAAAGAGTTCATGAGTGAGATTGTACCTCCTTTTGCCGATTATGCAAGAAGTCGTGGTATTGACCTCCAGCTTTATCTGCATCTTTCAGATCCGTTCCTGATGTTTGACGAGGATGTGATGCGTAAAATCATGACTAACTTAATCAGTAATGCCCTGAAGTTTACTCCTAAGGGGGGAAATATTGGTATTTATGTGGGGACAATCGGCTGTCAGAAGGAGAAGAAATTGTTTATCAGTGTCCGCGATACGGGAAAAGGCATTCCAGAGAATGATATGGAGCGGATTTTCATGCAGTTCTATCAGTCGGACAATCAAAGCTTGGAATCGGTGAGTGGACAAAGTGGAACAGGCATTGGTTTGTATTTGTGCCGGAAACTGATTGATTTGCTGGATGGAAAAATTTATGCCAAGAACAACCGGGTGAAAGGCACGTCTTTCCGTATCCTTTTGCCAGCGGTGTATGGAGACAGACAGGAAAATCTGATACCCGAGGTAGAGAAAGACGATGCAGTGGTGGACATTCCACGTAACGGACGTATGACTGTTCTGGTTGTTGAAGACAATAAGGATATGCGTGATTATATCCGTTCCATCTTGATAGAATACTATAATGTGTTGGAAGCTTCTCAAGGTGAAGAGGCCTTGGGAATACTGCGTACCAGTAACGTCGATTTCATTATCAGCGATTTGATGATGCCGGTAATGGATGGAATGGAATTGTCTCGCCGGGTGAAAAGTGATTTTTCCATATCTCATATACCTTTCTTGATGCTGACGGCGAAGACTTCTGATGAGGCTCGTCTGGAAAGTTACAAGATGGGAGCGGATGCCTTTTTACTGAAGCCTTTTGATGAGAACATGTTGCTGGCCCGTATATCCAACATTCTGGAGAACCGGAAACGCGTGCAGCAGAAATTCTCCATAGATATGAATACCGATTCTTTGGAAGTGGAAGAAAATTCCGGTGACAAGAAATTTCTGAACAAAGCCATGGCGGTGGTGAAGGAAAATTACAAGAACCCGGATTTTGAAGTCAGTGATTTCATTGAAGCGGTAGGAATCAGCAAGAGCCTGTTGAACAAGAAAATGCAAAGCCTTACTGGGCAGTCGGCCGGACAGTTCATACGCAACTATCGTTTGAACCTGGCACGTGAACTTTTGTTAAGAAACCGGGTAAACCGCACGATGAATATTTCTGAGATAGCTTACGAGGTGGGTTTTAATGACCCTAAGTATTTTACCCGTTGTTTTACGAAGCATTTTAATGTGACTCCAAGTAGTTTGTTGGAAGGAAGTAGTTCTGATAAATAATATTTAGTTTGATGGAAAGGGGAACAAAATACTATTGTTCCCTTTTTTTTGCTTTTTGTCCTCTCGTAGTAGCAAAAATAGCATCCTATACACCTTTAAAGTCCGTTTGTCCACCTTCGTTTTCTTTGAGATTTCTACATTTGAAGCACTGAAAAACCATTTGTATCATGAAAGATTCTCCGTACTATGAAGAATAAAATATGAGTGAGTTTAATTAACAATCTAAATTTAATACCGTTAAACATGAAAAAACAATTGATTTTTTCCGCAATGCTTGGCTTGTGTGCTTTAGGGAGTGCAGCGGTATATCCTATGTCCGCTGTGGCTGCTGTGACACAATCCTCGGCCATTAAGGTTCGTGGCCAAGTTGTCGATGAACAAGGTGAGCCCTTGTTAGGTGCTACTATTAGGATAAAAAACACTTCATCAACAGGAACAACCACTGATTTGGATGGCAATTTCCAGTTGGAAGTACCTGGCAATGCTGTGTTGGTAATCAGTTATGTGGGTTATAAGGAGCGTGAAGTGGCTGTTCGCGGCCGGTCGGTTCTTGAGCCTATTCAGTTGCAGAGTGATGATTTCATGCTTGAGCAGGTGGTCGTTGTAGGTTATGGAACACAGAAAAAGTCGGATTTGACAGGTTCTGTAGCGGTTGTTGATGCCGAAGCATTGAAGCAGGTTTCTCATTCTAATATTTCTTCTATGCTCGAAGGAAAAGTTGCAGGTGTGCAAGTCACTTCAGATGGTCAGCCTGGAGCAGATCCAACGGTACGAATCCGTGGTATCGGTTCTTTTGGTGATACTTCTCCTCTTTATGTGATTGACGGTGTTCCGATGGGTACATCAATTCGTGACTTCTCTTCAAGTGACATAGAAACCATTCAGGTTTTGAAAGATGCTTCTGCGGCAGCTATATATGGTTCTCGTGCAGCCAATGGTGTGGTAATTATTACGACAAAGCGCGGTAAGAAAGATCAGCCGTTGAAAGTAGATTACAATGGATATTTCGGTGTGGATAATATTTCCAAAGGGGTCTACGACGTAATGAATGCCGACCAGTATAGCCAATATGTTGGCCTGTCGTGTTTGAATTCCAATACTCCATTGCCTGGAGGGTATAGTCTTGACAGTGCGACCGGTAAATATAAATTTATGGATGACACAGATACCGACTGGTTTGATGAGGTATTCAAAACTGGTATCCGCCAGAATCACAATGTAAACCTTTCAGGAGGTAGTGCACGCAGTACCTATAATGTGTCGTTGGATTATTTCAACCAGAGAGGGACACTTGAAGGTGCAGGGCCTAACTATGAGCGTTTTACTGCGCGTGTGAACAATACGATGGATACGAAATTCGTGAAGTTTCAAACAAGTGTTGTGTATTCTCATTCCGACCAGGATAATATGAGTTTGTCGAATGCTTCCGAGTACGTTCAAGGATTGTATGGCGATGTGACCAATGTTTTGCGGGGTACTCTGCTGATGCAGCCGACTATCAAGGCATACGATCCATCTACATGGGTACTTGATGATAAAGTCGGTGCGGCGAGCGATTATAATTATGATGCCTATGGTTACGGGGTGTACTATGATGATATACATGGAGATATCTCGGCTTCTAATCCATTGTTGATTAATAATCTGTTGCAGCGCAACACGCGTGTGGATCGTTTTGTCGGTACAGGATCGGCCGATGTAGACCTTCTTAAAATGTTGGGCATAGATAGTAAGAACCATAAGTTAAATTATAAGATTAATTTGTCTTACAGTAAGACGCATTGCAAGGATTTCACCTGGATTCCTTCTTGGATACAAAGTAATCGTGTGTATTTGGCAAAGAGTAATGAACGTCTGGAAAAAGCTTCCCGTGACTATTCAGATGCACTGATTGAAAACGTTCTTACTTATGACGGAACAATAGGGAAACATCATATCAATGTGATTGCGGGTCAGACTTATGAGGAAGAGAATACGGACTTGCTTACAGGATGGGGACTGAATTATACTGAACCTTATTTTTTACAACTTCAAAATGGTTCGGACACCTACTCAAGCAGTTATGAGTATAAACATGCCATCTTGTCTTACATCGGTCGTGTAAACTACAATTACGATGACAGATATTTGATTTCTGCTACGGTGCGTAGAGATGCCAGCTCCCGTTTGTCTAGCGGCATCCGTTGGGGAACATTCCCTTCTGTATCTGTAGGTTGGCGTTTCGATAAGGAAAGCTTCTTCCCTTTCAATCCCGAGGTGGTAAACATGTTCAAAGTCCGTGGTAGCTATGGTGAACTGGGTAATGAAAATATCGGTGAATACATGTACCAGGCTACAATGTCGAGAAATAACATGACATATAGCTTCAATAATTCCCCTGTAACGGGTTCTGCAATCTCTACTTTCGTGGACAACAATTTATCGTGGGAAAAGAAGAAAACCTATAATGTGGGTATAGATTTGGCATTGTTCAACAACCGTCTGGAGTTTACGGCTGAATGGTATAAAAACACGAGTACAGACTTGTTGTATTCCGTACCCGTTCCGGAACAAGCTGGAGTTTCAAATACGACAGTCACGATGAATGCAGCCTCTATGGAAAACTCGGGTTTTGAGTTCTCTGCTACTTATCGTAATCACGATCATCCTTTCAAATATGAGATATCCGCAAACCTCAGTACGTTAAAGAACCGGGTAACTTCATTAGGGTTTGGTACAGATTATTATCTGACAGGGGATTACATTACTTACGTTGGACAGGAAATAGGCCAGTTCTATGGTTATGTTTATGAAGGTATTGCACGTGTACAGGAAGACATTGATAACCATGCTGTGCAGGAAGGAGCAAATGTAGGCGACTGCTTATATAAGGATATAAACAACGATGGGAAAATAGATACAGACGATAGAGTAGTATTGGGAAGCGGTTTACCGAAAATAAACTTTGGTCTTAATGCACGTTTTGAGTATAAGGGATTTGATTTGAGTATTGCTACTTATGGTGCGCTGAACTATCATGTGAGCGATGACATATACAATTCGCTTCACTCTTGTTACGGATGGAGCAACAAGGAAGTAGCTATGCTGGATGCCAACCGCTTTAGTGAAGACGGAACCACATACCTGTCGAATGTACCCCGTACATATATAACTAACAGTGCAAGTTTGGCATGGAATGATTTGTTCAGCTCCCGTAAGATTCAGAACGCTGCTTATTGGAAGATTGCCAACATAGAATTAGGGTATAATTTCCCGAATTCCTGGTTTGGCAAATACATATCCGATGTACGTCTGTATGTGTCAGCACAGAACCTCTGCACATTCACTGGTTATAATGGTTACAATGTGGACTATGCGGGTGGCACATTCACTCCGGGATACAATTTCTGCTCATATCCAACCGCACGTACATTTATGTGTGGAGTACATTTTACATTCTAATGGCTATTCTGTATTTTAAGATTAAAAACAAACTGTATGAAACTTAATATATATTCACTTGCTCTTATTGTGGGATTTGGCACTTTGTCTTCTTGTATCGATAGATTGGAATTGGTCAATCCCAACCAGCAGACTTCAAGTACTTTCGGTTTCGATGCCGATGATTTGGAGGAGTGTGTGATTGCTGCATACAATCATATTCGAATGGAAGGATCGTATGCACGTGTGGGGTATACTATCGACGTATGCCGCGGAGATGAAGCTTGGAATTCATCCCAAGTCTGGTATTTACCATTTGATGACCTCAATGTAGAAGTGACCTCCGATATCGCATTTTGGCCGTGGCGTGAATGGTACTATACCATAAACGTTTGTAACTTTATCATGTCTCGTTGTGGGGAAGATAACGACCAGCTTTCTGAAAATATGAAACATATAAAGGGTCAAGCTCTGTTCTTGCGTGGATTGTCATATTATAATTTGGCCGGATACTATCAGAATCCTCCCTTAATTACGGATTATGACACTTATTCTTCATTGGATGGACTTTATGGAGCAAACAGCACTTATGATGAAGTTCTTGACCAGGTAGAAAAAGATTTTTCAGAAGCGATGGAATTACTGCCTTCTCGTGATGAAGGTGGTGAATGGGCAGGAGGACGTGCCACTTGTGGGGCTGCGGCTGGCTATTATGCCCGTACGCTGATGGTACGCCATAAATTTAGTGAGGCGCTTACTGTGCTTAAAGATATTATTGCCAAGAAGTATGGTACTTACCGATTGATGGATAACTATGGCGACAATTTCCGTGAAGGTTCTGCTTATGAGAACAATGATGAAAGTCTGTTTGAGATACAATTCCTTGATTATGGTTCACAGGGAACAGATGATGAGTGGACACCGGTAAATACAAGCCCTAACGCTACTCAGGGTTCTGCCATAGAGAGTAACTTTGCTCCGGGCAATTATGGTGGATGGGCTGATATCTCAGCTTCCCCATGGTTATACAATCTTTTCAAAGAGGAACGTACTACAGACAATAAGCTTGATCCTCGTCTTTATTGGACTATCGGTACTTATGAAACTGATTGGGAAGATTTTGAGTATGGAAATGTGGCTTATACTAACAAACTTTCGGCTACAGACAATATTGTGACCAATAATACTTATGGCGGTCTGCCTATTGCTAAGTTTACGAATCTTCGTACCGGTCTTTATGGTACAGTAGTGACAGGCTTGCACGATGGTATCAATTTGCGTTTGATGCGTTATTCGGATGTATTGCTACGTGCAGCAGAGTGTGAGAACGAAGTAAACGGTCCGACTCAGCAGGCTATAGACTGGATTAATGAAGTACGTAGTCGCGTGGATTTGCCGGATTTGAAACTTGCTGATTTTAGCACCGCAGATGAGCTTTTTGAACAGATAGCAAATGTAGAAAGACCAAAAGAATTCGGATGTGAATTCGGACGTGGTTTCGACCTTATACGTTGGGGATTCTTCTATGACAGCGGCCGTCTGCAGCAGTTGAAGGAACATGGAACCTTCCGTCGTTCAACTGAGGGTGTGAAAGATCCCGTAAGTTATAGTGATGTAACGACCGATTCGGAACTGAAGTGCTCTTATGACACCTATATTCAAGGACATGAGTTCCTGCCTATCGTTCAGCAGTTGACCAACAATAATCCGAATCTGGAAGGAAACTCTGCTAACTATAGCACAGATAACTCGGCTTATTTCCGTGAAAAGGGATGGACAGTGCGTCCGGTTGTGGATTTGAGTAAGTAGAGATAAATCAAAACGATCCTTTAGGGCAATGAAGAGACCGTGATAATTTAATTACTTCTTAATGTGTAATACAATGAAACATTTAAATAAAATAATATCAGCCTGTTTTTCAGTGACTTTAGGTATGTTTGCCTTGACAGGTTGTGAGGGTGGCGAACTGTTTGAGGTGAATGCGCCCGATTGGATTTCCGATAAAATACAGGAAATAGAGGATTCGAAGAACGATAATCAGGACGAAATTGTGCTTGAAGGCATGATGGAAGATGTGTATACCATTGGGAATACCGATTATACGAGTGGATGGTGGGCGGCCTTCTCTAAATATTATGTAATACCTGATGGGCAGAAATGGAATGCAGTGTTCAATCTTCATATTAATCCAAGTGCCACGAATACTTATAAGAATTTTGCGCTGATAATCTGTTCAGACGCGGACCGTGACGGGGACGGGTATAAGGAGTATGGTGCAATACGTTTTGATAATCAGCCGTCGGGTAATTCAGAGTGGGGTGATTATATCGATCGTTCTTATATCCAGAGTACGCTTACTTTTGAAACGGATACGGATGCCGGCATTGATAAACTCGGAGGAAAAGTCACGCTTGTAGTTGACAGAACCAATCCGGAGTCATTCAGCGTTACGATGACCAATGGAACGGTTACCAAGACTTACAATCAACCGACTGTGCTTGTGAATCTGAATGCAGACGCAAGCAACACCAATATCCGTTGTTTCCTGGTACCGGAAGGTTCTTACATTGACTTCCAACAAACAAACATTGAACCGATAGGGGGGTGCACTTCCGCTGAAGATAAAAATCCGGTTTCTATGACATTACAGAATGTGCCGCAATATGTGAATGCAGGAACGTCTCTTGAGGACGCTGTGGCCGGTGTGACTGCTTTGGTAACCTTTGAAGAGGGGGTTACAAAAACTGTGACAGCTTCCGAACTTAGTTTCTCTGCAATTCCTGATATGGATACTACAGGGGAAAAGACACTTGTAGCAGTTTACAACAAGACATTTAAAGGTGAAAACTGTGATACTCCGATTATGGCCAATGCGACTTTTGAGGTAGTTGAACAAATCAAATCCATTGAGGTGACGACTCAGCCTTCGCATACGGATTATTATTACTATACCTCGGAGGCTACCCAGTCTTTAACCGACCGTACATTGGCATTCGATCCTACAGGTATGGTGGTGACGGCAACTACGACTACTGGGAATACCCGGATTCTCCAGAATTCGGAACTTACCTTCTCGGCTGTTCCAGCCAAAACAGGTTCACAAATCGTGACTCTTACTGCCGGAGAAGGAATTACTGCAACAGTGAATGTGACCGTGAAAGAATCACAGGTTTCGGAGGTGAAGAACAGCACGGGAATGATAGGAGCAGAAGATAATTCTACCGCTTTTTGGGGTGCTTTTTCTGATGAGTTTAATGTACCTGCAGGGGCGACGAAGTCGATTACTTTCACAAACTATAGTTGTTTGGTGTCAAACTGGAATAATTATGTCATCGTACTCCGTAAAAAGGATCTTACTGAGTATGCAGTAGTTCGGGCGGATAACTATGGATGGGATGGAGATGCGGCAGATGGCGCAGGCTATGAAGCTTGTATCCATAACGGTACGCAAGGCGATTGGGCCACTTGGTTGGCTGGAATGAATGGAGCCAAGGTAACGGTATATGTGACTAACTGCGGCAATGGTACAGCCGATGTGCAGGCCGTGATGCAGGGAACCACTGGTACCACTTCCACACAGTATTATCTGGGTATCAGTACTGTGGATCCCACTGATTTAAACTTTGCGTTGACGGTGGATAGTTCTCATCTCGTTTTCGGTGAATAAACTTATTTTTTAATCTTACATGCCGTTGCGTTTGGGAAGCAACGGCATGTCTTAAACAAACCGGCTAAATGAAAAAAATATCTTTCTTTTTATTATCCTTACTGGCGGTTTTTGCCTTTACGGCTTGTACCGATGGGTTGGAAAACATTGAATACAATAGAAATAGTGATGTGGTTGTAGCTACCCCTGAAGTCACTGCAGCAACAGGAACTTCGTTAACGCTTGTGTCATCGGTTACTGGAAATGTGAACAGTGTGGTGAAAAGAGGTTTCTGTTATAGTGCCAACGCACAAACTCCTAGCATTAAAGATAATGTGGTGGAGGCAGATGAAAATTTCAGCGCAACAATCTCTGGTTTGATGGGTAATACCACTTATTATATCCGTGCTTATGTGTATGGTAATAGCCGTTATACATATTCCGAGTCGTTTACTGCTACCACGGAAGCTCAGGGGCTTGAGGAACAACTGGCAAACTATGTAGCTCCTGCTTATGTAGATAATTATGTGGATATTGCCGACTGGTCCAAGCGTGCCCAATGGAATCTGAGTAATGTGCATGATCCTACAGTGGTGCTGGCCGATGACGGGTATTATTATATGTATCAAACAGATGCTTCGTATGGTAATGCACATACTGCGGGTGGACATTTTCACGGGCGTCGTTCAAAGAACCTGGTAGATTGGGAATACCTGGGAGGAACGATGCAGAACCTGCCCGACTGGGTGATTCCGAAACTGAACGAGATTCGTGAAGGAATGGGATTGGAGGCTGTGACTCCGAATACAGCGGATTTTGGTTATTGGGCTCCTTGTGTACGGAAAGTGAGAAGTGGTTTGTACCGTATGTATTACTCTATTGTGTGTCCTGGTACTTTGAGTGGAGACGGTACATGGAGTGAACGCGCGTTCATTGGAATGATGGAGAATGACAATCCTGCCAATAACGAGGGCTGGGTGGATAAAGGGTATGTCATCACCAACGCTTCGGATAAGGGGCTTGACTTCCATGTGGCTGCGGACGATTGGAGCAACTGCTATTATAAATGGAATGCCATTGACCCCAGCTACATTATTACGGAAGAAGGCAAACATTATCTGGCCTATGGCTCTTGGCATAGTGGCATCGCATTGGTGGAAATCGACGGAGAAACCGGTAAGGTGAAAGCCGACCTGCCTAACCCTTGGGGAACAAGTGATGACATTGCTGCTTATGGTCAGTTGATAGCTACCCGTCAGATGGGAAACCGCTGGCAAGGCTCAGAAGGTCCGGAATTGGTTTATCATGATGGATATTATTATTTGTTCCTGGCCTATGATGCGTTGGATGTACCGTACAATACCCGTGTGGCACGCGCTACCAATATTGCAGGTCCTTACTTGGGGATGGATGGCACAGACGTGACTACGGTGGGAGGTGATATCCTTCCGGTAGTGACTCATCCGTATAAGTTCAATAACAGTGACGGTTGGGTCGGTATCTCTCATTGTTGCGTATTTGATGACGGAAACGGGAACTGGTATTTTGCCTCACAAGGTCGGTTCCCGGCAAACGTGGGAGGTAATGCATACAGTAATGCCCTTATGATGGGCCATGTGCGGTCTATCCGCTGGACAGAAGATGGCTGGCCACTGGTAATGCCTGAGCGCTATGGAGCCGTGCCACAGGTGGCCATCACTGAAGAGGAATTGCTGGGTAACTGGGAGCACATTGACCTTTCTTATTCTTATGGGAAGCAGAAAACTTCGACTCAGATGACACTTGCTGCCGACCATACCGTTACTGAAGGTTCCTGGAAAGGAGCAACCTGGTCGTATGACAGTGCGAATCAGTGCCTGACATTCGATAACGGTGTGAAACTCTACTTGCAGCGAGAAACCGACTGGGAAGCCTCTCCGAGAACACACACCATTGTCTATGCGGGTTATGGTACCAATTGCAAGACTTATTGGGGAAAAAAGAGCAAGTAACTCGGGTGTAGAATATTTCTGGCACAATGATGTGTAAGAATGCTACTGAAAAATGAGTAATACTGCAACCGTATTACTCATTTTTTTGTAGAAGCAATTTTGATTAGTGAAATACACTTCAAACAGTAGTAATTTATATCCTATTTTTTATGCAGACTATGAAACTCATCACTTTATTATTTCTTTCATTGGTGGTGACAAAGGAGATTTATCCATTGCCTCCAGAGAAACATTCGTCGGTTATTCCGACCAGCAAAGTCATGACGCACGACCCCGTGCTGGCCAAGCAGGGGGATACCTACTATCTCTTTGCTACCGGGCAGGGGATTTCAGTCATGTCCTCCAAAGATAGGAAAAACTGGAAATTTGAGAAACCGGTTTTTGACAAGGCATCTCAATGGGCGGTAGAGGCTATCAAGGGCTACCACGGACATACGTGGGCTCCGGATATCATTTACCATCACGGACTTTATCACCTGTTTTATTCCTGTTCGGCCTTTGGAAAGAACACTTCGGCTATCGGACATGCTACGAACCCTACACTTGACCCATCCAGTCCCGATTTTAAGTGGACTGACCACGGCAAGGTGATTCAGTCGGTTCCTCACCGGGATATGTGGAATGCCATCGACCCGAATGTGATTATCGATGAAAACGGTACGCCGTGGATGAGCTTCGGTTCCTTCTGGGACGGCATCAAGCTGGTCAAGTTGACGCTGGACCTGAACGGGGTGGCCCAGCCCGAAGAATGGCATTCGCTTTGCCGCCGTCCGCGTACGTTCGACTTGCCAGAGGAAGAGGCAGGCGACGGAGCAGTAGAAGCCCCTTTTATCATGAAGCACGGGGATTATTATTATCTCTTCGTGTCGTTCGACTATTGCTGCAAAGGATTGGACAGTAACTACAAAGTAATGGTGGGCCGTGCGAAAACGGTGACAGGTCCTTACTTGGATAAAGAAGGAAAAGCGTTGAACCGGGGAGGTGGTTCGTTGGTCATTCAGGGAAATAAGGATTATGCTGGAGTGGGGCACAATGCTGCCTATCACCTTGACGGGAAGGATTATTTCATTTGCCATGCCTATTCGGTGGCAGAAGAAGGAGCGCCGAAATTGATTATACGGGAAATGACGTGGACATCCGACGGATGGCCGATAGTTCAGTTCTGAGAATGGTCTCAGACAAATGCCGCTGTGAGGTCCGTAAAACTTCGCGGCGGTTTTTGTAATGACTTGCATGATTTGCGGTCGTTTTTGAAGAATCTTTTATTGTTAGTTTCACACTTAATTTCTATTTTTGTCCTGATTAGTAATTATCTGGAAAAACACCTATGAAGAAACAAGTACTTTTTGGCACATTGGCATTATTGGCCTCTCAAGCATTTGCCCAGCAAGCGGCAGTGACGGGGCCGGATGCACGTTTGAAACTCGATTTTCAGTTGCAGGACGGTAAACCTGTTTATTCGGTAACTTACGACGGCAAGACCGTTTTGGAGAATTCTCCGTTGGGCTTCGTGTCCAATATCGGTGATTTCAGCCGTCAGATGACGTTTGTGGACCAGCAGACAGATAAGGTGGACAAGACCTACACGCAGACCCGTATCAAACGTTCTACGGTACACTATGCGGCTAACAAGCTGACCGTGACCCTTGAAAATGCAGACAAGAAGAAAGTGGATATCGTGTTCCAGCTGAGCAACAACGACATCGCGTTCCGCTATGAGATGCCTCAATATGGCGAAACCGCCTGTATGGTGGTAGAGAAGGAAGCGACCGGATTTGATTTCCCCTCTTCCACCACGACCTTCCTTTCCCCGCAGAGCGACCCGATGATTGGCTGGATGCGTACCAAGCCGAGTTACGAAGAAGAGTATGTACCCGATGAGCCGGTGGCCACGCCGTCAAAATACGGTGAAGGGTATACTTTCCCGGCCCTTTTCCACGTAGGTGACAACTGGGCACTGGTTTCGGAAACCGGTGTGCGCAGCTTGTATTGTGCGTCTCATCTGAGCGATGCCACGAAGGACGGGCTGTATAGCATTGCCTTCCCGAACCCGGGCGAGATGAACGGACTGGGTTCTTCCACTCCGGGACTGGCTCTGCCGGGTGTGACTCCCTGGCGTACCATTACGGTGGGTAACGGGCTGAAGCCGATTGTGGAAACCACAGTCCCGTTTGATGTGGTAGATCCGCTCTATGAACCTTCACAGGATTATAAGTTCGGACGTTCCACCTGGAGCTGGATCATGTGGCAGGACCCGAGCATTAATTATGACGACCAGGTGCGTTTCATCGACCTGGCCAGTGAGATGGGCTATGAATATACCCTGATTGACGGCGGCTGGGAGAAGAACATCGGCCGCGACAAGATGGAGAAACTCTTCCAGTATGCACACCAGAAGAAGGTGGACGTATTCGTGTGGTACAACTCCAACGGCTACTGGAACGATGCGCCGCAGGATGCCAAGCAGTGCATGAGCAACTCCGTAGCCCGCAAGAAAGAAATGAAATGGTTGCAGAAATGCGGTGTGAAGGGACTGAAGGTGGATTTCTTCGGCAGTGACAAGCAGCAGATGATGGGCTTGTACGAAGACATCCTGACCGATGCCAACGAATACGGACTGATGATTATCTTCCATGGCTGTACCATTCCGCGCGGATGGGAACGGATGTATCCCAATTATGTGGGCAGCGAGGCGGTACTGGCTTCAGAGAACCTGATATTCAACCAGCATTTTGACGATATGGAGGCCTACAATGCTTGTCTGCATCCGTTTATCCGTAACACCATCGGCTGCATGGAATTCGGTGGTACGTTGCTGAACAAGCGTTACAACCGGACAAATGACGGAGGATGTACCCGCAAGACGACCGATGTGTTCCAGCTGGCTACGGCGGTGCTGTATCAGAACCCGCTTCAGAACTTTGCTCTGGCTCCGAACAACCTGACCGATGCGCCGGCTTTGGCCATCGACTTCATGAAGCAGGTGCCGACCACCTGGGATGAAACGGTGTTCCTGGATGGCTATCCCGGTAAATATTGTGTGCTGGCCCGCCGTCACGGTGACCGCTGGTACGTGGTGGGAGTGAATGCCCAGAAAGAACCGTTGAAGCTGACGCTGAACCTGCCGATGTGGCAGAAGGGTGAGACGGTGTCTTATTACCTGGACGACAAGAAGCGCCAGCCGAAGCTGGAGGACTTGAAAATCAAGAACCCGTCCGAAGTGAAAGTGGTGATTCAGCCGGAAGGCGGTATTGTCCTGACGAAATAACCCGAGGGAGATTGCAAGGAGAAAAGCGTGATTTTTTAGCCGAAATCACGCTTTTCTCTTTTTAATTTATAACTTTGCAACCTAACTCTTTTGAATTATGGAGAATAACAAGCTTTTCATTTACAATACACTGACCCGCAAGAAGGAACTTTTCGTGCCTTTGCATGCTCCTCATGTGGGCATGTATGTGTGTGGTCCTACCGTATACGGTGACGGACATCTGGGACATGCGCGTCCCGCCATTACGTTTGATATCCTGTTCCGCTACCTGAAGCATTTGGGCTACAAGGTGCGTTACGTGCGTAACATTACCGATGTGGGCCATTTGGAACACGATGCCGATGACGGAGAAGACAAGATTGCCAAGAAAGCCCGTCTGGAACAGCTGGAGCCGATGGAAGTGGTGCAGTATTATCTGTTGCGTTACCACAAGGCTATGGAAGCCCTGAACGTGTTGCCGCCCAGCATCGAGCCGCATGCGTCCGGACACATCATCGAACAGATTCAGCTGGTACAGGAAATCCTGAAAAACGGATATGCGTACGAAAGCAAGGGCTCAGTTTATTTCGACGTGGCCAAGTACAACAAGGACCATCACTATGGTGTGCTGTCGGGCCGTAACCTCGACGACGTGCTCAACACGACCCGTGAACTCGACGGACAGGACGAGAAACACAATCCGGCCGATTTTGCGTTGTGGAAGTGTGCGCAGCCGGAACACATCATGCGCTGGCCGTCACCCTGGAGCAACGGTTTCCCGGGCTGGCACTGTGAATGTACAGCCATGGGACGGAAGTACCTGGGTGAGACTTTCGACATTCACGGAGGAGGCATGGACTTGATTTTCCCGCACCATGAATGTGAGATTGCACAGGCTGTGGCTTCTGAAGGTCATCCGATGGTACGCTATTGGATGCACAACAACATGATTACCATCAACGGACAGAAGATGGGTAAGTCGTTGGGTAATTTCATCACTTTGGATGAGTTCTTCACCGGCTCCAACAAGCTGCTGACGCAGGCCTATACGCCGATGACCATCCGCTTCTTCATTCTGCAGGCACATTACCGCAGCACGGTGGACTTCAGCAACGAGGCGTTGCAGGCAGCTGAAAAGGGATTGGAACGTTTGCTGGAAGGTGTGAAGAACCTGGAACGTATCACTCCGTCGAAGACTACTTCGGGCATTGAGCCGCAGGGACTGCGCGAGAAGTGCTACGAAGCCATGAATGACGACTTGAATACGCCGATTGTCATTTCACACCTGTTTGATGCCACCCGCATGATCAATACGGTGATTGACAAGAAGGCGACCATCAGCGCCGAAGACCTGGAAGAGCTGAAGAGCGTGTTCCATCTGTTCGTGTTCGACATTCTGGGATTGAAAGCGGAGGCTGAAAACAATGCGGCCCGTGAAGAAGCATACGGAAAGGTGGTCGACATGCTGTTGGAACAGCGTATGCAGGCCAAGGCCAACAAAGACTGGGCTACCAGCGACAAGATTCGCGACAACCTGGCTGCACTGGGCTTTGAGGTGAAGGATACCAAGGACGGATTCACCTGGAAGCTGAACAAGTGACGGAGATTTTGAAAACTACATGATAGGAAGAAGGGGTATCGGTGTGTGTGCCGGTACCCCTTTCTGTTTCTAATATGAGAAGAAATACTTATTTCTTGTGGATTTCGATTCGCTTTCCGTCAGCCTGTACGGCGTAGAGTTTGGCATTTCCTAACTCTATACCCGATGGGATGTCGTAGTTGAACATATTGAAGAAATAAATCAGTTCGCCTTCGGCATTGTTTTTCCGCAGTTCAAAGGCCACTGCATTTTCTCCGTTTATCACGGTGTATTTTCTTCCGGAAACGGTGTAGGCAATGTCAGGGCTGATGGTTTTCACCTCTCCTTCAAACTGGGTGTAATATCCGGTATCCGAAGGTTTGGTATCCAGTCCGGTATCTCCGGCCTTGCGGTCTTCAATGTATTGGAAGGCATGTTTGGGCTTCGGGAATTTCTTCATAAAGTCCTTGGCTTCTTTAATCATTTCTGTCGTCACTTTATATTTCCAGGTGCCATACTGGTCAATGGTATCTTCTCCCGGGATAAAGAAGCCCCACAAGTCGAAGAAGTCGGTCAGGTTTTCGTTGGCCGCCTCACTGGCTTTCATGGCAAACTTGAGCTGGGCAGCACCGGGGTCACTTTCTGTAATCCGGTCTTCACGCAACAGTTTGAACAAGGTTTGCCAGAATCTGGGATTGTGTCCGCAACGGTGATAATAATTCCACAACTGCCAGTTCATACGCATGTGTATCTCCGTGTCTTCTCCCTGATGGGTTGCATCTCCCATATTATACCATGCCTTTTTATAGACGAAGCGAGAATCGGCCAGGTCGTTCAATTCGCTGCCTCTGGAACAGTATTTCCCCAGTTTGTATAACACGTAGTTCGAGAACAGGTTGTTGGACGATTCCGTACTTCCGGGCCAGTTGATGGCGGCCTGATGGATGTGGCCTATTTCGTGAGCCGGTCCCCAGGCATTGTCTTTGGCGGCCATGACATTCTCTTTCAGCAGGATGTTGTTCAGGTACGTATAAACGAAGCCGATGCAATAGTCGGTGGCCCACATGTAACTTCCTTCCGGTGAGATGGCAAAGATGTGGTTATTCACCTGCGACGGGCGTACATCCTCGATGCCCATCAGTTCCTGTTCCCATCCGATGATGTCATCCCACAAGTTGATGGCCGACAGTATCTGGTTGGGGACAAATTCCTGCATCTTGGAAGTATGGAAATAGAACATGATGCGTTCACCTCGTACACAGAAATATTTGTGGGTCGCTTTCTTCAAGAGTTCGGCATACTTTTCATCGGTTTTATGTTCTTTCAGGTCGAAGAAGCCGGTCACTTTTCCGCTTCCCATTGGGATATGAATTTTGATAGGCTGGGCGTCGGGTGAGGTCAGGTCGGTGTTGTACATGACGAAAAGCTGTCCCTCCTTGCGCATGGTCAGTTTGTTGACACCCGGCGATAGGAAATAGACTTCCCCGTTCACGTTGGTCTGCTTGTATTCCTGTCCGCTTTCCCAGATACTTTGCAAGGATATCTGTTGGCCGTGAGTGTCGCCCACCAGTACGATAAGTTCATCGCCTTGTTGCACCGAGATACCGGTAGGATTGTCCAGGTTGCTGTATTTCTTAGTCATCAGTTTGGTGGCCCACTCCTCCGGTATGCTGTAAGGGGCATATTCACGGATACGGAATTCTTTTTCATACGCATCGTATGTATTGTTCTGGAGAGCCTTGGCCAGTCGGACAAAATAGTCGGGGAGGGCATTGATCTGTTCGTCGGTCACTCCTTCTTTCAAGGTGCTGCAAGTGATGTCGCTGAATACGGTGAGTAACGTTTTCTCCAGCGTGTTTTCCTGGTTATACCGATAGAACTCCATTTCGTCGCAGCTCACAAAATTGCCGGCACCCGATTTGACTTCGAACTTGATACCTGTCACTTTCTGGGTTGTCTTGAAGGTGATTTTGGAAGGTGCATTCTGCATGCGGAAATTGTAGGAACCATATTTCTTCCAGTCCGAGTGCCCCTCATCGGTCGCAATCAGCAGGTCAAATTCCCCGAAGTTTCCGTTTCCGGAGCGGGTATAATAAATAAGGTAGTCTATGTCGGCACCCCCTTGGAAATAATATTCCAGTGTGACCGGGAAGTTAGCCGGTTTCCCCCATGGTGAGTGATAAGGATTGGCGCCATCGGCAGAAAATTTGCCATCCCATGTGTTTTCAATGTCTTGTCCGGGTTGGCATTCACTGGCTTTACCTCCAGAGGGCTGTACCTTGATGTCTTCGCTGAGGACGATATCGGACGAGGCATATTGAGTTACGTTGATTACATAGTTCTGTACAGGAGACAGAACCTTTATTACGGCTTTTCTGCGTTCTCCAGAAGAATTTGCCGTTACGGAGATTTTGATACTAGCTCCGGTAGACGGGTCTTCCTGAGTGGTGATAAACAACCACCCTGCATCACTTTCTGCTTTCCAGTCGTTTAAACTCAAATTGGTTTTGACAGCTATTGTTTTGTTTTCTGGAGTGCTTCCGAATTCTTGAGTGATATCTGTTTCTTCGATAGAAAAGAAACGGTCTTGAAGATTATCTTTATCCTTGCATCCTGAAGAAGACAGAATCAGTAACATCAGGAGGATAAAAGAAGAAAAGAAAAGTTTTTTTCTCATAGGTATTAGTTGAGGAATTTGAAGAGGAAGGATAAAATTGCAGTTTTTCCTTCCTCTTTTTGATGGGACATCAATGAATATTAATTACCATATAGGGTCAGCTCTCCAAGGTTGAACCAGGAACTTCCGTTTGTCATGGAGCCGGCTGTACTTGTCAGTACAGCGAAGCGGAAATAAGAGAACTTGTTGGCTGTACGATAGATAGAAGAGGAATACTTCTGATTACCTCCTGTGGGCAGTCCTGACTTGATTTCCCCAAGTTCAGTCCATACTTTTCCGTCTGTGCTGGTAAATAGTTTGATATGGGTTGGAGCGGCATTGCCATTCTCAAAGCGTGTCCAATAATCAAACTGGATGGCTTGAATGGGTTGATTCAGATGAACATCGATGTAATTTCCGTAAGTGGCATCTTTCACCGGTGAATTCCAGTTGGAATGGAAGTGAAGTCCGCTACCTATTCCATCAATTAAACCGGTAAGTCCCGTACCATCACCATTGGCGATAGAGTTGGTAGAGAACTGGTTAGCCTTCAGTTCGAGTTTGTCTGGAGAATAGGTGATTCCCAACAGGATTGTACGCTGTGCCGCATCGATTTCTACTCCTTCGACCGTTGGATTAGTGATGGATAAAGGTAGGATGTATTCTCCCATTTCCAAAGCGGAGCGGTTGAATGTAATATCCAGGGATGCGGTTGTAGCTTCTTCTCCAAAAGTGACGACACCGTTGTCTGGTAGGGTGTAGGCATTTTGCGGAAGTAGCTTGTAACGGTTGTTGTGTTGGGTATTATATTGGTTGAATGCACTGACGGCCTCCTCATTGGAAGCTACGGTACATTTCAACCCCCATGTATTTGGGGTAGGCAAGGTTAGTTGCAATGAGTAGGTTAAGGTTGCTTCTCCGTGAGATGAGAACTGTGCGCTACTTACAAATCCCGTATTGGTCAACCCGATAGTAGGCGATTTGATGTCTGGAGCAATAATTAACATGCTGTCATTGACCGACACTTCCGAACTGCGTATAAGTAAAGGAAGTGCATATTTCTGACCGTTGTGGGTTTCCTGTAGTTTCTGGATTTCACGGGTTTTCAATATGGCTTCTACTATCTTGTAGCGTTCTTGAGCTCCAAATTTCAACTCCTTGTCGGGAAGTGAGTAATATTCAGCCGGCAGATAAGCATATCCCAAGTTGTTGTCTGTGCAATAGGCTTGGAATGCTTCTTCCGACATTGGTACCAGCATACCGTTTGCCAAGGCTTCTCCTTGGCTTCCGGTCTTCATGATAGAAATTTGTATTTTCCCTTCAGCATCAGTGGTGTATAGTTCCGCATTGCGGATACCTGCATCCTTGATGTTTAGTACGCAATGATATTGCTGTGGGAAGAGTTCATCATACGTTTCGCAACTGGACAGGGCCAATGTACCTCCTAACATACATGTAGCCCAAAATATTTTATTTAATTTCATAATGCGTTAATTTTTTAGTAACCTGGTGCCTGAATAAGTTGTGGGTTCTTGTAGACTTCGTTTTCGAAAACAGGAAGGAAATACATGCGGTTTGTCCATTTGAAATCCTGGCTGACAACTACCGGCGTGTTGAATTCCTCAAAGGTCGGGTCAATCTTGCTCATGGCATTGAGTCCCTTACGTACGCCTGCACCCATATTTTCTGGAGCAATCATCCAGCGTCGGATGTCGTAGAAACGGTGACCTTCTCCCCACAATTCGACGAAACGTTCATTCTGTACCCATTTCATGATAGGCATATCGTCGGTGACGTCCTTGGTCTCGAGGTTTCTGATTCCAGCACGCTGACGGATAATGTTTAGCTGCTCCAGCGCTTTAGGGGTTTCACCGAGCGCTGCATAACATTCGGCCAGGTTCAGGTATAATTCTGCCATACGGATCAACGGTCTTGGCTTGGTTTGGCTTTCTTCGGCACTGGCAGTCCAGGCGAATGTAGGTTCAATGAACTTTTGTGACAGGTATCCGGTTACACAGTTGTCGCGGTTGAATAGGGACGGATTGTAGCCGTGAAGTTCCGAATTACGCATTTCCAGTTTCAAGGGCTGTCCGCCATAAACACGACTTCCCATGTCGCCACCGTCGAATGCAATCCAAGCATAGAAGCGTGGTTCTCGGCGGGTATTCAGCTTGATAATATCGTCACGTCCTGATACTCCTGCACTTTGGAACCATTCAGATTCAGGATAGAACTGATTGTCTTTTTCAATGGGTATTCCGTTCTCTGTGTAGAAACGTTCCACCGTGTTTAGAGTGGGTGATATTCCGGAATATCCCGCTTTCCAAGTCCCTTGGTTGTTCTTGATGACCCGGTGTGGGAGAGAGCCGATAATCATGGTTCCCTGGTTGGAATGTCCCCAGATGGTTTCACGGTTACCTTCTTTATAACGGGTAGTGACCACGTATCGCATCAGTTGTACACGTTCCATGAATTCTCTGTCTTTGTCGGCTGTTCCCCCATTTTCGCTCTTGAAGGGAACGAACGGAAGCGGCAGACTGGCTTGCTGGTATAAAGTGCGTGCATCGTCCAGGCTGAACAATTTATGTCCGGCTGCTTCTGCGGCAGCGATGGCCTCCAGGCAGGCTGTTTTGGCTGCTTCCCATTTCTTGGGGTCATATTGTTTGCTAATCAGTTCCTTGCCGTAGCCCGGGGTCTCGAATTTCGTGTTTTCCCAGTCCTTGTAAGGGTAGCTGCCGTTGTATAGCGGAGAGGCGGCATATACCAGCAGGCGGGCCTTTAAGGCTTTGGCCATGACCGAAGTGGCTCTTCCCCATTCATCCCCACTGCGAGTGGCTGGAAGCTGTCCGTCTTCGCAAACCTCGTCAAATTTCTGGCAGATCCAGTCTTTCACATAGTCAAAGTGCATACGACCTTTGTACTCTGATTCAGGAGTGGCTTGGTCAATGTATGTGTCGGTGATGGGACAAGGTCCGTAGGCTATCAATGTAGCCATGTGATAGTAGGCCAGCAGGAAGTTGGCTTCTGCCGCCCATGCTCTTTTCTGTTCGTCCGTGACTCCTCTGGCATGAGGCAGTTCCTGCAGGAAGAGCAGGCATTGTCCGATGAAGCGGTAGTTGCTTCCCCAGCTCCATCCGTCGGCGATGGTGGTCGGGAGGTTCAAGTCCCAGGTGATTTTTTGTGAACCGGTGTTCCACAGGGGAGGAAGTACGTATTCGTCGGCACCGGCTTCCACCGTCTGATAATCGAACGGACTTCTCACTCCTCCGTAGCAGGAGAAAAGAAAGCCCAGTGTGGCTTCCGGATCTTTGGTGGCATCAGGCAAAGAGGCTTGTTCGGGTGGTACTACGTCAAGGTAGTTACATGAAGTGGTTCCTCCACATAAAGCCAGTGAAAGTAAGGCGATTTTTCCTATGTTTTTAAAAGTCTTCATCGTAATTAGATTTTTTAGAAAGTTAACTGTAATCCGATATTAAACGTTCTCTGTAAAGGGTAGCTGTTCCATGCCAGTTCCGGATCCCACAACTTGAACGGACTGAATACAAACAGGTTGTTTCCGCTGAAGTACACGCGGGCATGTTTGAAGCGGTATCCGATTTCCAGTGTCTTGAAGCGGATAAAGTTACCGTTTCTCATCCAGTAGGTGCTGGCTTGGGTGTTATTGGCTATCTGTGCATCTGTTAGTCCCAAACGCGGATACGCCGCATTGGGGTTCGGGTTGGCTTCTGTCCAGTAATCATCCGCAATGAACTGCATGACATTGAAGTCGTTTTGTCCGAACGGAGTGATACCGCTGATCATAAGGGTACGCATGGCCGAACCGTTGAAGAATACGCCGAAATTGAATCCTTTGTAGTCGATGTTCATACCCAGACCGTACTGGATGCGCGGCATGTTGCCATATTCCGAAATCATGACCTGGTCTTCTGTGCTGATGATGCCGTCACCGTTTACGTCACGGTATTTCACGTCACCCACCATCACGCTACTTCCCAGGTTTTGTGTCGGGCTGTTGTCAATCTCTTCCTGGCTTTGGAACAGTCCGTCGGCGATGTAACCTTTCTGGCGGCTCAAAGGTTTGCCGGTCACGGTTTGCCAGGTATAAGGATAGAGCGGTTCGTCGTAGTCTACGTATTTATTCTGGGTGTAGGTAAAGTTTCCTTGGAAGTCTACGGCCAGGTCTTTGTTGAACTGCTTGCGGTAGTTGACGCTGAGTTCATATCCCCAGTTGTCTACCTTTCCTTTGTTGCTCCAAGGTTTGGCGGAGTCATATCCCAGAGACTGCGGCCATGCCTCGCGGTGCAGCAGGATGTTATAGCGCTTGTCGTAGAAGAAGTCGAAGGTCAGGCTCAAGCTGCGGAACAGTTCCATGTCGAAACCGACGTCCAGTTTTTTCACGCGTTCCCATCCGGCGTTCTGCACGGCATACTGAGTGACCACAGGACCGTATTTGGTGACATTCAGGTCTTCTCCAAAGGTGGCTCCCGGGCGACCGCCGCCAATCACATTCACCTGGTCGATGTACAAGAAGTGAGGTGAGCCTTCAGGACCGGTTTCGTCGCTACCTACCAGACCGTAGGAGCCTCTCAGTTTCAAGGACGATATAACCTTGCTGAGGGGAGCGAAGAATTTCTCGTTGGAAACCACCCATCCCAAAGAGATGGCCGGGAAAAACTCAAAGCGGTCACCTTTTGCCAGACGCTCGGTACCGTTGTAACCGAAGTTGATTTCAGCCAAATAGCGTTGGTCGAAGTCGTAGGTGAAACGTCCGGAGAAACCCTGGTTGCGGTTTGGCAGCACGGCATTCCGGTATTCACGCTGCATATAGAGCAACATACCGCCTACGCTGTGTTTGCCGAAACGGCGCTGATAGTCGAGGGTAAACTGCAGGAAGAAAGTGTTGTCGCCGTCTTTGGTGATATTCGACTGTGAGATATAATCTGTTCCGCTTGTGCCCAGTCTTTCCAAGGTGTATTCTCCCGTAGCAGGATTGAAACTTCCGTCTTTAATGCGGTAGTAGTAGGGTTCGATGGTACGGTTATACCAGTTGGACGACCAGTTTTTGAAGTTGATCAAAGCCGTGGCACTCAGCCCCTTGGTAATGAAATCAAGCTGTTGGCTGATTTTCAAGGAAGTGTTCAAGGTATTTTCCTGCATCTGCTTGTAAGAAGAGAGCATGTAAGCATACGGGTTAGTACGCAAGTTGGTTCCGCTCAGAATGGCATTACCGAAACGGATATGTGTGTCGCCTTCCTGTGCCGGGAATGTGACAGGGAAGTTGATTGGGTTGGTGGTCAGGGCCATCTTGAACAAGTCGGATGTATTATAGTTGGGACCCTGGTTGTTGCGTATCTGCGCATTCATTCGCAAGTCTACGGTCGTGGTAGACGTCAGCTTATATTTGATGTTGTTCTGGAAGTTGTAGCTCCAGTTGTTGATGTTGTTGTTATAAGAATATACTTTTCGGGTATTCAGCAATCCAGAGTCGTGGTTGGCCTGAATGCTCATATAGTAAGTGGCTCTAGAACCACCACCTTGCACGTTGATGTTGGCACGCTGGCTCATGGCCATATTCTTGAAAATCACATCATTCCATTTTACGCTGGGGTACATGTAGGGATTGGTGCCCAAACGAGTGTTTTCAATCTGTTCTTGTGAATATTTGGGAGTTACGCCTGGATTGCGGGTGGTCTGTGCTTCGTTGTACATTTCCATCCAGGTGGCACCGTCCACGAAGTCCGGGAAATTGGTCATGACGTTGAATGCGTTTTCCACCGTTACGTTAATTTGTGTGCGTTCATTTTCACGTCCTGATTTGGTGGTGATCAACATCACACCGTTGGCACCGCGGGCACCGTAGATGGCGGTCGCTGAAGCATCTTTCAGGATAGAGAAACTTTCAATGGTTTCTGCCGGAATGTTGTTCAGGTCGGCAGCCGAGATTTCCACGTCATCCAGCATAATCAGCGGGGTGGCTCTTCCACCGAATGTACCGATACCACGGATATAGAATTCGGCAGCCTGTCCCGGTGCACCACTGGAAGTCTTGGCGATGACACCTGCCAGCTTACCGGCGAGAGCATTGGTCAAGGAAGAAGTCGGAGTGACGAGGGAAGAACCTTTTACACTGGTGATGGAACCGGTGACACTGACTTTTTTCTGCGTACCGGCACCAACTACTACGACTTCGTCCAGCATCTCATTGTCCGACCGCAGTTTCACGTTGATTACACCGAGATCGACTACAGGAATCTCGCGAGTCTTGTAGCCAATGAAGCTGACCACTAGGATGTCTTTGCTGGTGGCTTCGATAGAATAATTACCATCAAGGTCGGAAATGACGCCGGTATTTTTCCCTTTCAGTACGATGTTGGCTCCGATGATAGGCGTTTCGTCGGAAGCATCGGTAATGGTACCGGTGATGGTTCGTTTTCTAGGACTTTGTGCAGTAGCTTCGATGTCTTTGGTTTCATGAAAGGAAACTACTGGAAGAGGGCTTGCATCGAGTGTGGCACTGGAAATAGCCCATGAGGAAAGAGGTAGCATACATAATGCCAGTCCAAGTTTTTGTCCAAACTTGTTCGTTTTCCTTTTTTGCATGTTGATTAAGGTTAAGGTTAATGTTATTGTTAATATAATGAGTCCTTTAAAAATGTGGACGTAAAATTGCAAAGGTGTATTTAAATGTGAAGTATTAGGTTTTTAGTAATCTCAGGTTACAAAATAGGGTTGTAAAATTTCTTTTTATCTCTTTCTATTTAGTATTAAATCTTGGTTTTTTATCTAAGGTTTTTGGCAAAAATATAGTAATATGATAGAAGAACAAAATTTTTTTTATTAATAATTGAAAAAAATCAGATTTTTACTACAGTCGAAAGAAGTAATATTTGGAAAATAAATGTGAAGAAAAAGAAAAATAGATTTGTTTTTGTGTAGAAGATAGATGACCATCTCGCTCCAAATGCCTAAGCGTTCGGAGCGAGATGGTTAAGCATTTTATGCAAAATGAAACACAAGGGTGTTTTTATCCGAAACAGATACCCATCTTGCGGCCTTGTACCACTAGATCATTGTCTTCTGTGACCAGTTTCAGTTTTCCGGCCACTTCGCTCAGCGGTACCGAATCGATTGCATCTCCTTTAAGAGCTACCATCCGGCCAAACATACCTTGTGCAATCAGTTCGGTAGCATGTCCTCCCATGCGGGTAGCTAGATTTCGATCGTACGCCGTAGGGCTTCCCCCGCGTTGGATGTAGCCCAGTACTGTTTCGCGTGTCTCGAATCCGGTTTCATATTCTATTTCTTCGGCAATGTATTGTGCTGCTTTCTTTCCACCTAAAGTAGGGATTCCTTCAGCTACTACCACGATAGAATAGGGTTTTCCTTTTTTGAGGCGGCCGATGATGGCATCGCCGATGCGGTGAATGTCAAAAGGTATTTCAGGAAGTAGAATGATGTCGCCTCCCCCTGCCATGCCCGAATAGAGAGCAATCCATCCGGCTTTATGTCCCATCACCTCAATGACCATGACCCGCTGATGTGCGCTGGCTGTAGAGTGCAAGCGGTCGATAGCGTCGGTAGCGATGGATACCGCTGAATCAAAACCGAACGAAGTGTCGGTCCCCCATACGTCGTTGTCGATGGTCTTAGGAATACTGACTACATTGACTCCTGCTTCTGCCAGTTTGGCTGCCGTTTTCTGAGTTCCGTTTCCTCCGATGCACACGATGCAATCCAGTTGCCGGTCGTGGATAGTCTGCAGCAGGATAGCAGGTTTGTCTTCCGCGACGGCAGTCCCCTTCTTTTTGAACGGTTTTTCGCGTGAGGTGCCCAGAATGGTTCCTCCCAGATTAAGCAGTCCAGTAAGTGAACTTTCGTCCATAGGGATGATATCGTTGTCCAGCAGTCCACGGAAGCCGCTGTGAATACCATACACTTCCATTCCATAATGATTGATGGCTGTCTTGCAAACTCCTCGGATTGTAGCATTTATGCCAGGACAGTCGCCGCCTGAAGTCAAGATTCCTATCTTCATGTTTTGCTGTATTAATAATTAGTGTGGTAAAGGTAAGAAAAAACTGTATATTTGTTATGTAGGAGGAAAAAATAATGTCTCATACTGTCGAATTAGGCAGAAAAAATCTACCTTTGCATGCGTCACACACAAGGATTTGAAATTTAAGAACGAATGAATTCAACGAAGTTAATAGGAAAGATTTTCGCTCCCAGACAGAGAAAAATTGATTTGTATGGGACTAAAGCTGAAGAGATTCAGGCTTGCGTATTCCGAAAACTGATACAGAAAGCTTCCACTACAGAGTGGGGAACTAAATATGACTATAGCCATATCCAGAATTATACGGACTTTCAGCGGGTTCCCGTGCAGACGTATGAGGATGTGAAAGGATATGTAGACCGTATGCGGCATGGAGAGAAAGATGTGCTTTGGCCGGGTAAGGTCATTTGGTATGCCAAGTCATCAGGTACGACCAACGATAAGAGTAAGTTTATTCCCGTCAGTCCGGAGGGATTGAAGGGAATTCATTATCGCGGGGGGACCGATGCGGTGGCACTTTATTTACGGGAAAATCCGGAAAGTCGTTTCTTCTCGGGAAAGGGATTGATTTTGGGTGGAAGCCATAGTCCGAATTACAACGTGAAAGACAGTCTAGTGGGCGATTTGTCGGCCATTTTGATTCAGAACATCAGTCCATTGGTCAATTTGATTCGGGTGCCGAAAAAAGAGATTGCCTTGCTGAGCGAGTTCGAGGAGAAAGTGGAACGCATAGCGGATACGACGATTCATCAGAATGTGACCAGCTTGTCGGGTGTGCCTTCATGGATGCTGGCTGTGATACATCGTATTTTGGAGAAAACTGGTGCCAAATACTTGAACGAGGTGTGGCCTAATTTGGAAGTGTTCTTCCATGGAGGCGTGTGCTTTACTCCTTATCGTGAGCAATACAAGCAGTTGATTCCTTCCGACAAGATGCACTACATGGAAACATACAATGCCAGCGAAGGTTTCTTCGGCTTGCAGAGCGACCTGCACGACCCGTCCATGCTGCTGATGATTGACTATGATGTGTTCTATGAGTTCATTCCGCTGGAAGACATCGACAAACCGAATCCGGCCATTGTGCCGCTTTGGGGTGTGGAAGTGGGACGCAATTATGCAATGGTCATCAGTACGTCGTGTGGTTTATGGCGATACATCATCGGTGATACAGTGAAATTCACGCAGAAGAATCCTTATAAATTTATTATTTCTGGGCGTACTAAGCATTTCATTAATGCATTTGGGGAAGAACTGATGGTAGACAATGCCGAAAAGGGGCTGGAGCGTGCCTGCAAGGAAACGGGGGCGCAGGTGCTGGAATATACGGCGGCGCCGGTGTTCATGGATGCCAATGCCAAATGTCGTCACCAATGGTTGATTGAATTCAGTGTGATGCCGGATTCACTGGAGAAATTTACGCAGGTACTTGATACGGCTTTACAGGAGATTAATTCGGATTATGAGGCCAAACGGCATAAAGATATTACGTTGCAGAAACTGGAAGTGATTGTGGCTCGTCAGGGGTTGTTTCATGACTGGCTGAAGCAGAAAGGTAAGTTGGGCGGGCAGCATAAGATTCCCCGTCTGAGCAACAGTCGTGAGTACATTGAAGAAATGTTGAAATTGAATAACTGATTGTAGATGAAACCGATTCCTAAGTATATTGCTTTTTTGCTGGTGATTATCGGATTTTATGCTTGTGCAAGTACAGGCATGCCCGATGGAGGTCCTTATGATGAGACGCCGCCCAAGTTTGTGCGTGCGACTCCGGAACCCAATGCCACGAATAACAAGCGAAAGAAGATTTCCATAGAATTTGATGAATATATCAAGCTGGACAAACCTTCAGAAAAGGTGATTATTTCGCCTCCGCAAAAAGAGGCTCCAGAAGTGAAAGTGAGCGGTCACCGGGTATTGGTGGAGTTCTTTGACAGTTTGCGTGAAAATACGACTTATACAGTTGACTTTGGAGACGCTATTTTGGATAATAATGAAGACAATCCGCTAGGCAATTTTGCTTATGCATTTTCTACCGGTGCGCATATTGATACGATGGAAGTTTCGGGTACGGTGCTGAATGCAGAGAATCTGGAGCCGGTAAAAGGTATTCAGGTAGGACTTCACAAGAACCTGGAAGATAGTGCGTTTGTAAAACTGCCTTTCGACCGTATTTCAAGAACCGACAGCCGTGGACATTTCACGATTCGTGGAGTGGCTCCAGGAAAGTATCGTGTTTACGCTTTGATGGATGGTAACCAGAATTACTTGTTCGACTCGAAAACGGAGGCGATTGCCTTTCAGGATTCGCTGGTGATTCCCGCCATGCGTCCGGATGTTCGTCAGGATACGGTATGGAATGAACTAGACACCTTGGCCTACGATACGATTTATGAGGTGCATTACACACATTTTTTGCCGGACAACCTGATTTTGCGTTCGTTCAAGGAAGAAAATCCGATGCAGTATCTGGTAAAGAGCGAACGAGAACAACTGAACCGTTTTTCTTTGTACTTCAGTGCGAAAGCAGATACGTTGCCTACCATCAAAGGGTTGGATTTCGACGAGAAAGATGCCTTTGTAATCGAGAGTAATCCGCGTAATGATACTATCCGCTATTGGATTAAGGATACGGTGATGTGTGAACGAGATACGCTGACTTTTCAAATGGACTATTTGGCCACAGATACGTTGGGACAGTTGGTTCCGAAAACCGATACGTTGCGTATGGTGAACAAAATAGACAAGAAGCGGCGTATGGCTTTGGCTGAAGAGGCCATGAAGAAAGAAGAAAAGGAGAGAAAAAAGCGTGCGAAAAAAGGTGATACATTAAAGGTAGAACCGAAATTCCTTTCCATGACAGTTGATGCTCCTTCCAGCCTGGATTTGAACCGAAATATTGGTTTGAAATTTGAAGAGCCAGTGGAATACATCGATACCGCGGCCATACACATGGCCATCAAGGTAGATTCTCTATGGGAGGATATTCCTTTTATTCTGATGAAGGATTCAGTTGCCCCTCGTCAGTATCAGATTTTGGCCGATTGGCAGCCGGGAAGGGAATATCAATTGAAGATTGATTCGTTGGGAATAAAAGGAATTTATGGACTATACTCCAATAAGGTGGAAAATCAGTTGAAGGTGAAAACACTGGAAGAGTATGGTACGCTGTATCTGAATATTGTGGGAGCCGGTCCTCATGCTATTGTACAGTTGCTGAATGGAAGTGACGGGGTTGTCCGCCAACAGTCGGTGACAGACAAGAAAACATGTGATTTCTATTTTCTTCAGCCCAGCACGAAGTATTATATCCGTCTGTTCAATGACGATAACAACAACGGAGTGTGGGATACTGGTAACTATGAGGAGAAACGGCAGCCTGAAGAAGTGTTCTACTTTCCGAAAGTATGGGAAATGAAAGCCAATTTTGAGTTTGAAGAGACTTGGGATATACACGCCCTTCCACTCGATAAACAGAAATTGGACGAGATAAAGAAACAGAAGCCTGATGAGGCCAAGAAAATTAAAGACCGTAACAAGGAGCGGGCTCGTAAACTAGGAAAAACATGATAAAGAAACTGATTCTTTGCCTATTCCTTCTGGCAGGAGGAGTGGCAGCCAGCGCACAGTGCGGAGCAGTAAATGATGCAATCAAGCCAGGAGAGACACTTTCTTATGAGTTGAAATTTAACTGGAAATTTGTCTGGATTAACGCGGGATGGGCAAAGATGACGGTTAATGAAACAAAATATAAAGGTATGCCCTGCCTGAAGACCGACTTGCAGTCGTATACAAACAAGAAAATTGACTTTTTCTTCAAGATGCGCGACACACTGACCTGTATCACCTCGGAAGATCTTGTTCCTTTGTATTTTCGGAAAGGGGCTGAGGAAGGCAAACGTTATACGGTGGACGAAGTACATTTCAGTTATCAGAACGGAAAATGTATAGTGGACCAGCAGCGCACGTTGCGGGGGAACACCGACAAGCATCATGATGAGATGCCGGTGTGTGTATACGATATGTTGAGTATTCTTTTGCAGGCTCGTTCGTATGATCCTGCCGACTACAGACCCGGGCAGAAGATACTTTTTTCTATGGCAACTGGAAGGGAAGTAGAGAAACAGACGTTAATTTATCGGCGCAAAGAGAACTATAAAGCTGAAAACGGAATAACTTACCGTTGTTTGGTTTTCTCGTTGGTGGAATATGTAGGTGAAGAGAAAAAGGAAAAAGAGGTCATTACTTTTTATATAACAGACGATCGCAACCATTTGCCGGTACGTTTAGATATGTATCTGAATTTTGGCTCAGCCAAAGCTTTCTTAACGGATATCAAAGGGAACCGGCATCCGCTGACTTCTATAGTGAAAAAATAGCCTGCTGTCGAGAAGTCGTTTGTCGATGAGAAGGTATACAAAAATCCTCAACTATTTCGTGTGGGTAGTTGAGGATTTTTTGTGAGTTGGAATGCCGTTTGCTTTCGCAACTGAATCTTATTGAAGAGCAGGCTTTTCTTCTTTCGCTTCAGTCTCTTCCGTGATTTCTGTGATTTGGAAGGCCGCTTCTTCAGCTTCGGCAATGATGCGTTCTACATCATCGTATTTTTCCGTATTCTCTTCCACTTTCAATTCTTCTTCTGCTGTTGTGAGAAGAGCAGGGGAGAGCGATGCTTCTGTGGAAGAAGATTCGTTTTCATGAGCGGCTGTCTGCTCGCGGGCCGCTTTTTCCGCGAATATGGTATCAATGAACTGAGGGTCGTTCTTGATTTTGTTCAATGTTTCATGAGCAGCTTCTTGCTGTGATTCCTTTTTGGAATATCCTCTTCCTTGTCCAGCCGGTATATTTTCCACCATTACCTGGGTTTCAAATACCGGATTTTGTTGTTCATCAACTGATTGTTCCAGAAGATTGAATTCAATTAGAAACCGATTTTTCTGTCCCCATTCAATCAGTTTCGACTTGAAGTTAACCTCCTTGCGCGACAATTTATCGAGGTTCAGATAAGGCTTGATAATACGTTCTTCCATGAAGAATTTGCAGGTTTCGTATCCTCTGTCCAGGTAGATGGCCCCTACGAGTGCCTCAAACGCATTGCCGCACATGTAACTATTGTGTGACGACTGTCGGGTGGTGTATTTAATCAACTTGTCCAGTCCGATTTGTACCGCAATTCGGTTCAGTGTTTCCCTTTGTACGATTTTAGAGCGTGTATTGGTCAGAAATCCCTCCCGTTTTCCCTCAAACCGTTTGTACACGATGTCTGCCACTACAGCATCCAGGATGGCATCTCCCAGGAACTCTAGCCGCTCGTTGTTGAGCAGCCGTCCCTTGGCTTTTACCGAAGAAGATTTGTGTAAGAGAGCCTGCTGGTAAATCTCGATGTTCCGCGGGTAGAATCCCAGCATCTTATAAAAACAAAGATAAGACTCCTTATCCTTACGAAAAAGGAGCCTTATCTTATCTAGTATATTGCTAAACACAGTTTATTCAGTGTATTTTTTAACGATTACACATGCATTGTGACCACCAAATCCAAATGTGTTGCTCAATGCAGCACGTACAATACGCTTTTGTGCTTTATTGAATGTGAAGTTCAGGTTGTAGTCGATGTTTTCATCGTTGTCCCCTTCTTCATGGTTGATTGTCGGAGGTACAATGTCATTCTTTACAGACAATACGCAAGCAATAGCTTCTACACCGCCTGTTGCTCCCAGAAGGTGTCCCGTCATTGACTTGGTAGAACTGATATTCAGTTTGTAAGCGTGTTCGCCGAACAAGTCCTTGATAGCTTTTACTTCGGACACGTCACCTACTGGAGTAGAAGTTCCGTGTACGTTGATATAATCAATGTCTTCCGGTTTCATACCAGCGTCTTCCAATGCACTTTTCATAACCAGTTTCGCACCCAGACCTTCGGGATGAGAGGCTGTTAAATGATAAGCATCGCCAGACGCACCCGTACCCGCCAGTTCTGCATAAATCTTTGCGCCACGAGCTTTTGCGTGTTCCAATTCTTCAAGAATCAGGCATCCCGCACCTTCTCCCATTACAAATCCGTCACGGCTTGCGCTGAACGGACGTGAAGCATGTGTAGGATCATCGTTGCGTGTAGACAAGGCATGCATGGCGTTGAAACCGCCTACCCCTGCGGGGAAGATGGCTGCTTCAGCACCGCCTGTTACAATGATGTTGGCTTTTCCCAAGCGAATATAGTTGAATGCATCAGCTATGGCATTGGAAGAAGACGCACATGCCGAAGTAGTGGTGAAGTTTGGTCCATGGAAGCCATACAAGATGGAAATCTGTCCGGAAGCAATATCCGCAATCATCTTGGGAATAAAGAACGGGTTGAATTTCGGTCCGATGGTGTCTTTGGTCTTTTCGTAACCAGCCACTTCTTCCTCGAAAGTATGAATACCTCCGATTCCAACACCAAGAATCACTCCGACTTTATCCAAATCTTCTTTTTCTACGTCAATACCTGCGTCAGTTACTGCTTCTTTGGCAGCTGTCACCGCATACTGTGTGTAAAGGTCCATCTTACGGGCTTCTTTACGGTCGATGTGGTCGGCTGCGTTGAAGTTCTTCACTTCACAAGCGAACTGAGTCTTGAATTTCGACGCATCAAAATGAGTAATAGGTCCTGCCCCGCTGACGCCATTGAGCAGATTGTTCCAGAATTCCGGAACAGTATTGCCTACGGGGGTCAACGCACCAAGACCTGTTACTACCACTCTTTTTAATTCCATAGGGTAGAATTAATTATTTTGCGTTAGCTTCGATGTAAGAGATAGCATCGCCTACAGTCTGGATTTTTTCTGCCTGATCGTCAGGAATAGAGATTCCGAATTCTTTTTCGAATTCCATAATCAATTCTACTGTATCCAAAGAGTCAGCACCCAGATCGTTAGTGAAGCTCGCAGTTGGAACAACTTCTGATTCTTCTACGCCCAATTTATCTACGATAATTTTCTGTACTTTTGATGCGATTTCAGACATAATTCTAATTTTTTAAGTTTATAAATAATGTAATTTATTGATTTTTCGTTGCAAAGGAATAAATATTTCTGCTTTTAAACAAGTATTCTAGCAAATAAATGCACTCCCTTTGCACATTTTTATACATTCTGTGCACGAAAACATGCATTTTTGTGTCTTATTCTCTTCGTAGGGGATAGTCTCCACGGAGTTGTTCGAACTGTTCTGGATGTGCCCGCAAATGGTCGCAGTCGGTGTGGGGATTGTATTGCTGGAGAAGCTGCAGATTCTCATCTCCAGAAAGGCTTTGACGGGAAACCTCTGGCAAAGTGAGATGGAAGTTCATCGGTTTATGGAAAAAACGGCAAAAGGCTTCCAAGACCATGCGGGTAGCATTGGCTTTTCCATCGGCAGAGTAGCCGGCAATGTGGGGGGTACCGATAAAGACTTTGTCGAGTAGTTCCCGGTTGATGTGGGGCTCGTTTTCCCATACATCGATTACAGCTCCTGCCACAGCACCCGTGTTTAAAGCGTTCAGCAGGGCCTCTGTTTCTACCACTTCCCCACGCGAGGTGTTGAGAAGATAAGGCCTTCTTTGTAGTTTCTGGAAGAAAGTCCGGTCGGCCAGGTGGAAGGTCTGGTATTTCCCCTCCCGAATCAAAGGGGTGTGGAAGGTCAGGATGTCGCATTGCTCAGCCAGTGTGTCCAGTGAAGTGAACCCTTGTTCGCCTGCATCGGCTCGTGGAGGGTCGTTCAGAAGCACTTTCATACCGATGCGTTCTGCCATTCGACGGATGCGTTCGCCTACGTGTCCCACACCGACGATGCCCAGACAGGCTCCCTTCAGTTGGAGCCCTTTTTCCTGTTGCAGCAACAGCAAGGCGGCATGTACATATTGTTCTACGGCTCCGGCATTGCATCCGGGGCAGTTGCTCCATGTGATGCCGGCTTCCTGACAGTATTTTGTGTCGATGTGGTCGAAGCCGATGGTGGCTGTTCCGATGAATTGTACCTTACTGCCTTCCAGTAGCTGGCGGTTACAGAGTGTACGAGTGCGGATAATCAGGGCATCTGCTTCTTTGACCACTTCCGGAGTGAAATCTTTTCCGGGAAGATAAATGACTTCGTCTGCTAATGTTTCAATGAGGCCTTTTATATAAGGTATCTTGTTGTCTACGATTACTTTCATTTTTGTGTTAGTTTTAGTCAGCCTGTTTTTGAAGGTTGCAAATGTATATACTTTTGATGAAATGGAATACTAAATTGAAGACAATGCGATGTAAATCTTATTTTATTTCTATCTTTGCCCTATAAGATAGTGATGATGAAACAATATGGTTGCCGATTATCTGAGTGAATCTGTTTGGTGCTTGACAAACGGATAATGATTGTAAAGACTTATGGTAAGAAAGCGTACAGTCTTAATTTCTTAAAAGGAATTATTAAGAATTTCTGTAAAGATACTTGTGAATTTAGTGAACTCAAATATTTATTAACTGATTAATAATGGAAAGTCTGCATATTATTACTCCTGTCAAGGATTCCATTGAATTTACATTGGAAACAATAAAGGCCATCCTGGATTCTGAAATAAAGGTACCTTATACCTATACCGTGTATAATGATTTCAGTACCCCAGAAAATACGAAGATACTGGAAGAAAATGCGAAGCAGCTGGGCTTCCGCCTGGTGAATCTGTCGGATTTGACAGACCATCCTTCCCCCAATTACTTGCTGGTATTGCAGATGGCACAAAAGGAGGCCATTGAAGCAAAGGCCGGACTGTTGATTGTGGAGTCGGATGTAGTGGTGAAGAAGAATACCTTGCAGGGCTTGTTCGACGGGGCTGTGGCACGTCCGGACTGTGCCATTGCAGCTGCTGTCACTACCGACGAGGCAGGTGTCATCAATTATCCTTATCTGCATGCCAAAGGAAATGAGAACAAGATTTATGCTGAAAAGAAGCATTGCAGTTTCTGTTGCTCCTTGCTGACATTGGATTTTTTGCGGAAGTTCGACTTCCATCAGCTGGATGCCTCGAAGAATTGGTACGATGTGACCATTTCTCACGAAGCCTTGAAAAAAGGTTTTCAGAATTATTTGTTTACGGTATTGCCGGTATGGCATCGCCCGCACGGAAGCCGGCCATGGAAACAGTTGAAATACAAGAATCCCTTGAAATACTATTGGTTGAAGTTTACGAAAGGGTTGGATAAGATTTAGTTAAATGTGCATTTATGAGTTTCATTAATCATCAGACCTTGGTTCTTAGTTCCGAATGTGAGTCTTTCAGAGCGTTCATGCTTTCTATACCGGAGCGTTTTGAGAAAGGTGAGGGAACTGTCATACATAAAGGACGGAATGAATTGCGGAAAATGACGTATGACGGTAAGGAACTTGTGGTGAAATCTTTTCGTACTCCCAATATTATCAACCGTTGGGTGTATGGCGTATTTCGTCCTTCAAAGGCCAAACGTTCTTTTGTGCATGCGAAGATGCTGCTGGACATTGGAGTGGGTACTCCTCGTCCGGTCGGTTATCTGAATATCCGGAAAGGATTACAGTTCGACCGCAGTTACTATGTGACCTTTGCTTCCGACTGTCCCTATACGTATGAAGAACTGTTTAAACGCAAGTTTCCATACGAAGACGAGGTACTTGCTGCGGTGGGACACGTCACAGCCCGGTTGCATAATCATGGCTATGCGCATAAAGATTATGGACGGGGCAATATTCTGTTTGGGCAGACACCGGAAGGGATAAAGATTGAGATTGTCGATTTGAACCGCATGGATATCGGTCCGCTGGACATGAAAGCAGGCTGCAAGAACCTGGAACGACTTCCGGCTACTCCCCACATGCACAGGGTCTTGGCCGAGGCGTACGCCAAAGACCGGGGCTTTGACCCGGAGGCATGTTATAAACTGATGGTGGCCTATCGGAGTACCCAACCGGGAAAGATTGACGGACTTTACTAAAGAACGACGGAGATATGAAAATAGTAGCTGTAGTGGTGACTTACAACCGGAGGGAGCTGTTGAAACGCAACATCCACTGTCTACGTGCAAATACTCCCGTGTCTTCCATTGTGGTAGTAAACAATGGAAGTACGGACGGCACTGCCGAGTGGCTGGATACCCAGCAGGACCTTACTGTAATTCATCAGGAGAATGTGGGTGGGTCCGGCGGATTCCATCGGGGTATTGAGTATGCTTATCAGGCGGGTGCGGAATGGATATGGTGCATGGACGATGATGTCTTTCCACGGACCGACTGTATGGAGCATCTTTTACCTTATATGACAGAACCGCATGTGGGTATCCTGGCTCCTCGCCGGCTGATGGAGGGACAGATTTTTACCAATGATTTTCAGCGGGTAAACCTGACAAATCCGTTTGCCTCCATGTATCAGCAGAAATTGAAGAAACAGGTAGTCAATGCACCGGTGGAGATTTGTGGAACTGCCTTCGAAGGATTGTGTATCCGGCGCGAGGCGGTAGAAAAGATTGGGCTGCCCAACAAGGAACTGTTTATTTTCTGTGATGATACGGATTATTGCCTGCGGACGGTATTGGCCGGATTCCGTATTCTGTATATCCCTTCTGCCTTGATGGATAAGGAAAAGTTCTTTTCCAATGACAATTGGGAGGAACGGAGCAAGAAGAAGAAATGGAAGCGTTTCTATCAGGTGCGTAACTCGACCTATTTGAATCATCATTACGGACGAAACTGGGGAGTGAGATACTTGCGGGGATTTAATGGGATGCTAGGCTATTGGCTGGTGGCTTTGCTGACCTGTCCGTTTAAGGATGTCTATAGCCTGAAAGATGTCGGTAAATTCTGGAAGGCCTATTGTGACGGTATTCATGAGAAACTCGGGAAATATTGAACTCTGTCAGATTGAAAAAATACACCCGGCTGGGAGGGAACTTATCACTTCTTCCAGCCGGGTGACTTTTATAGTGCCTGCATATCGTTCAATCGCTTGTAGTATCCGTTTTGAGCCAACAACTCTTCGTGTTTTCCGCTTTCCACAATTTTACCTTCGTAGAGCACGTAAATCTGGTTGGCATTCTTGATGGTCGACAAGCGGTGGGCGATGGCGATGGTGGTTCGGGTTTTCATCAGCCGTTCCAGCGCCTCCTGTACCAGTCGTTCGCTTTCGGTATCGAGGGCGGAAGTCGCTTCATCCAATATCAAGATGGCCGGGTTTTTCAGAATGGCCCGTGCGATGGAGATACGCTGGCGTTGTCCTCCGGAAAGGCGGCATCCCCGGTCACCGATGTTGGTATCGTACCCGTGTTCCGACTCCATGATGAAGTCGTGGGCATTGGCAATCTTGGCCGCTTCTATCACCTGTTCCTTGGTCGCATTGTCCACTCCAAACGTGATGTTGTTATAGAAGCTGTCGTTGAATAGGATGGCTTCCTGGTTCACATAGCCGATGAGTGAACGGAGGTCGCTGATGGATACGTCCTTGATATTAACTCCATCAATCAGAATCTCTCCTCCTTGCACATCGTGGAAACGGGGAAGCAGGTCTACCAGCGTGGATTTCCCGGAACCGCTTTGTCCTACCAGAGCAATGGTTTCTCCTTTCTGGATGCGGAGGTTGATGTCGTTCAGCACCTGGGTCTGTCCGTTGTAGCTGAAAGAAATATGATTGAACTGGATATCCTGGTTCAAGGAAGACAGATGCTGCGGGTTCTTTTTCTCCACGATATTGTTGGGTGCCTTCAGAATCTTGTCTACACGTTCCATGGAAGCTAGTCCACGCGGAATCATGTAGCTGGCCTTGGAGAAATCTTTCAGCGGATTGATGATGCTGTAAAGAATCACCATATAATAAATGAAGGTAGAGGCATCGATGGAAGAGTTGTTGCCCAAAATCAGGGAACCTCCAAACCATAATACAAATACGATGAGTACCGTACCGAGGAATTCGCTCATCGGATGTGCCAATGCCTGACGGATGGATACCCGGCTGGTGGCGTCTCGGTATTCGTTGCTGCATTTGTTGAAGCGGTTAATCATCTTTTCTTCGGCAGTGAAAGCCTTGATTACCCGCAATCCTCCCAGTGTTTCTTCCAACTGTGACATCGTTTCTCCCCATTTTTCCTGCGCGTCGAGAGACTGTCTTTTCAGTTTACGCCCGATTTTTCCCATCAGCCATCCCATGGTAGGCAAAACGAGGATGGTAAATAAGGTCAGCTGCCAGCTGATAATCATCAAGGTAGTGAAATAGGAAATGATCAAAATAGGATTTTTCAGCAGCATATCCAGTGAACTGGTGATGGAGTTCTCGATTTCTGCCACATCCCCACTCATTCGGGCGATGATATCCCCTTTTCTCTCTTCCGAGAAGAAACCTAAAGGAAGGTAGGTCACCTTGGTATAGACCATCGTGCGTATGTCGCGTACGATACCGGTACGCAGGGGTACCATGACCGCTGTCGACCCGAAATAACAAGCCGTTTTTAGGAACGTCATACCGGCCAGAAACAGCCCGAGGAACAACAGGGTGGTAGAGGGACCGAAAGAGTCAATCAGCTGATTGACATAATAGTAGAAATTATTGATTGCCGTCTCTTTCAGTGAGTCCACCGTCCATTCCCAGTCCATGTATTGATATACCTTTTCTTGTGCATCTGTTTTGAACAAGATGTTCAGGATGGGAATCAGGAGTGAAAAAGAAAATACATTGAAGATGGCTGATAGTATATTCAGAAGAACGGCCCAGCAGACATACTTTTTATAGGGCGATACGAATCGCCGCATGAGTTGGAAGAATTCTTTCATAAAATGTAACTACTTGTATTTTGCAAAGATAGTGCAAAATACCATAGGTACGCCATCCTTTCTGTAAAAAATGAAGTTTCCGTAGGGAGAGGATGGTAGATTTTTTGTAGCTTTGTCCTGAATTATAATTCAATGTCCTGATGAAGTTTGTATACCGTATATTGTTTTTCTTCCTGTATCTGTTGTCCCTGCTTCCGTTGAGGCTACTTTATTTCATATCCGACTTGCTGTTCTTCCCCTTGTTTCATTGGATTAAATATCGTCGGAAGGTGGTTCAGCGGCAGTTGGAAGAATGTTTCCCAGAGAAGAGTCAGAAAGAAAGAGAGGATATCGAACGTCGGTTCTATCATTTCTTCTGTGATTACCTGATGGAGGTGATTAAATTGTTTTCCATTTCAAAACAAGAGATGAAGCGTCGTATGGTGTTTACGAATTTGGATGAAGTTCGTGCTGATCTGGAAAAGGAGAATAAAAAATTTTGTTTTTTGTATTTAGGACATTATTGCAATTGGGAATACATTGCTTCGTTGAGTGGTTGGATTCCGGATATGTATGGAGGTCAGATTTATCACCGCATTTATAATCAGGCCTTTGATGAACTTTTTCTACGTTTGCGAGGAAAGTTTGGTGGAGAATCGATCTTGATGAAAGATACCCTGCGGCGTATCCTGACTTTACGCGGGCAGGAAAAGAAGGTGATGATTGGCTTTATCTCCGACCAGCTTCCAAAATGGGAAAACATGAACCATTGGACTACCTTCCTGAATCATGAGACTTCTTTCTTTATCGGGGCAGAGCGTATTGCCAAACAAGTAGATGCGGCCTTATATTATGTGGATGTGAAGCGCGTGAGAAGAGGATATTATCAGGCTACTTTCCGTTTGATGACGCTTCATCCGAAAGAATATCCGGATTATTCCTTGACAGACCAGTATGCGCGTCTGCTGGAAGAGACGATTCGCCAGGCGCCAGAGTATTGGTTGTGGACACACAAGCGTTGGAAACGGACGAAAGAAGAATGGTTAAAGTGGAAACAAGAAACTGAAAAATGAAGATATCAATAGTTGTCCCTGTTTATAATACGGAAAAATATTTGACAGAATGTGTAAATAGTATCTTACTTCAAACTTTTACGGATTTTGAAGTTATATTGGTTGATGATGGCAGTAAGGATAAAAGCGGACAGATTTGTGATAGATTGTCGGAGACTGATTCTCGTATAAAGGTCTTTCATCAACTGAATTCAGGGGTTACGTGTGCGAGAGCTAAAGGAGTGGCTTTGGCACAAGGTGAGTGGATTTGTTTTGTTGATTCGGATGATACTCTTCCTGTGGATTCTTTGGAGAAACTGAATGCAGGCATTTGTGATAATCAGAAAATCCTGACAAAAGAATGGATTAATATCGTGGAATATCGTGAGATGTGCATTACGGGAAAAGGCGTTTATCCTGGTCCGTGGGCTAGATTGATAAGACGAAGAATATTTGATGAGAATACTTTTGCAATACCTCGTACTATTGTTAAAGGAGAGGATATGCTGATGAATATTCGTTTATCTTTTGCTTCTACTAAAGATATACATATCATTCCTTTTAGAGTATATCATTATTTATCTCATTCAGAGAGTTGTGTGCATAATTTTATTCATAACTGTGATTATGAATATAATTTCTATAAAGAGAAACTATGTGTAATACCTCAAGGAGAACGTTTATTTTATAGGAAATATTGTATAAAGAATGCCTTGAAAGCATTGCATCGAATTATAAGATGTTCACCTTCTGTCAAAGATTGGAAAGAATCTTTGTTTGTGGCTCAGTTGAAAAAAGATGTTGTTGCTTTTCGTTACCGTTTGTCTTTATTGGATTATGTTTTGCTTATGGTTAAAAATGATCTTCTTAATGAGATTTTCCGTAGATTACTTTAATATCTTGATATTATGAATGATTTAGAGAATAGACAGAATAGTTTCCCGCTTATTTCAATTATTGTACCGGTTTATAATGTTCAAGAGTATTTGGAACGATGTGTGGTTTCGTTGCTTCATCAAACCTATCATAACTTGGAAATCATATTGATAGACGATGGGTCAACGGATGATTCACCCAAACTTTGTAAGGAACTCCAGAATAGGGATGCTAGAATTAAATTCGTATCACAGACAAATCAGGGTATTGGGGCCGTTCGGAATTTAGGGCTATCTATGGCACATGGAGAATATGTGGGTTTCGTTGATAGTGATGACTGGGTGGATGAGGATATGTATGAATCTTTGTTGAAATTGATGCTTGAAAGGAATGCGGATGTGGTTTGTTGCGCGCATTACAGAGAAGGAGAGATAGATGGAAAGATTGAAATGGTAGGAGCAGGTTCTAAAGTTATTGAATTTACTCGTCAAGAGGCCTTTGAAGCTTTAAGATGTGAGCGGTTTATTTTAAACTTCTTGTGGGATAAACTGTTTAGACGTGACCTCTTTTCTGAAATAAATTTTCCTCATGAACACAAGTTCGAGGATCTTATTGTTTCTCCTCAATGGTTGTGTAAAGTAACAAAAGTTGTATATAGTCCACAGCCTAAATATCATTATTCTATTCGTGTGGGGAGTTTGACAAATAGACCCGTTGGGGATGAAATGAAGTGGCGATATGATATGGTTAAGGCATTATCTGAGCAGCAAGCCTTTTGTAAAAAATACCATTTATGGGAAAAAGCGTCTAGCAAATTATTTCGTACTTGTGTTCATTTACTTAATAGATTATTGTTTTTACCTCTGACTCCAGAGTATAAACAAATGCATGCCTTTTGCATGCAAATAATAAAAGAGAAAGATTCTGTAAAAGGACTTGGAATGAATTATCGGTTGAAGAAATATATGTTGACTAATTGCTGGTGTATATATTCAACTTTATATTATTATTCTAAGATGTTACTTTCTTATAGGAGAAAAAAGAAACATTAGCATGTTATGAATCCAATTATTGAGTGATGCAAGGAATAAACGGTTTCCAGAATTTCATGCGGCTTTTGTGCATGAAGCCATGGCATCCCATCGGCAGTTGTTGATGGTTCAGCTGGTAGCACACTCTGGGCTTTAAGTCGAAGGCGAATTGCAGGGCAGTCTCTACGCTCGGATACCGGAAATCTGTCGGGACCAAGGCCCAGAAAATATCTTCATTGTGCATGGAGTCGGCCTGGCTGTTGAAATATTGTATCTCTTTGGCATATTGCCGGCAGGCTTTGCGGAAGGCAGACACCTTCCGGAGACACAGTCCTCCGTTGCCGATTTTGTCATACATTTGCAGGCGGGAAATCTTGTTCGGCGAAGTACACAGCCATTTCTTCAGCTGGATGAACTGTTTCATCGGGAAATGTTTGTATCGGGGGCGTGTAGGCCACGGAGCCGCTATCAGGTCGTAGTCAGCCTGGCACCACTGCTGCAGCTGGTCACTGAAAATCCACGCATCGGTATGGCAGATTAAGATATAGTCTGTATCGTCAAACAGCTGGTAGAAAGCTTCCGACATCATCATCTCATTGTAGCCGGCGATACCTATTTTCGTACCCAGCCAGTCGGTCGATACCCGGACAGTTTCGGCTTGGGGATACGTTTGCGTATAATGTGCGATATTCAATCCCTCGGGAGCAAGAAACACAATCGGGTAGGCCGCCAGTTTTTCCATATTGTTGGCCAGTGCGGCATTTTCCCAGCTGTTCAGAGTTTCTTTATAGAAAGGTATGATGATTTTTACCAGTTGTTTCATAGGGGCTGTTTTAGAGGACATTTAATTGGATGTATTTGGGTTTGCGCAATCCTATATAGAAAGGCAGCAGCCGGAAGAAGCGTTTCAACCGGTTGACCGGATTGTGCAACACCCGTTGCCCTTTCCAGGGGGTCAGGTCAAGGTATTTGAAGTAGACTTCTCTGAGAGGATGCTGGCTGTCATATTCCCACGGCTTCCGGTTAGTGTAATGCAGAATGACAGGGTGCTTCAATATATCCGCAAATTTCTTTCGCCAAGCTTCATCCATTTGTTTGGGGCGGCGATAAAACGCGTCCTGCACATTCCATTTCAAGTCCACCAATATTTTGTTCTTGTGCAAGATGCTGTTCAGTAAGTCCTGGTCGTTGAATAAGATACGTTCCGGGTATTTATGGAAATAGTCTACACAGGCATGCGCCACATCATTCTTGCGCCAATAATCCAGGTTGATTAAAAGTACTCCCGCATTGAAATAAGAATCTTCCATAGGATATTTCAGAATCTCATAGCGTGCCGCCTCATCGCAACCCATATCGGCTACGGCCACCACTCCTGTTTCATCGCTCAGTGGCGTATTCCAGTATTCAGAAATGTCTCCCACGATAACGATGTCGCAATCCAGATAGAGCAGACGGTCGATATCAGCAGGAAGCAGTTCGGAAAGAATGCAGCGATAATAAGTAGCCATGGAAATGCGTTTGCTGAACTTGCGGATGGTGAACCCTTCCAGCAGCTTGATGTCTGGTTCGTAGAAGCAAACCTGGTTCCCGTAGGGAGCAGCCAAGTCAATCAGTGTTTTTTTCTCTGCCTCCGACAAGTCACGGGCAATGATATGAGCTGTGATGGGCTCTTTCCGGTTGTTTTCAAATAGTGAAACTAAGGTTACCGCACAGTGGCGTACGTAATTGCTGTCTATGTTGCAAGCGATGTGTATCATGCTTTATGAAGGGGTTTTGCATTCATTTTTGCAAAGATATAAGATATTCACATAAAAGCACTATCTTTGTCTGGAAACATTTATTCATCCAGATAACAACCTACGATTATGTCTGACAACATCCTGTATAAACTGCACAGCGGAAAACCTAATAAGTTTTTGGACTTTGTAAAGAATTTCTCCGGCTTACTGATTCCCGACGGATGGTATCGTAGCCGGCGTGAAAGCATGTTGGCCAAAGCCCGTCGTCGTCCGGACTATGCGTATATGCAGAAGCGTGTGGCGTATTATATTCGTATCCAGTCGCCTTGGCATATTTCAGCGGAGGATAAGCTGACCCGTGACCGGAGCTGGATTCATTACACCGGGGCCATTGGCGATTACCGGCGGAAAATGTTTCATACAGCCTATTATTTTGACCAACATGACGTGACTCGCTGGTTTCCCCGTACGCTGCGGTGGAATTTCTGTCCGGGTGATGTGTATTTCACTCCGGAAGTACCCACGGTTGTGAAAAGTCGTCTGCTGGCTGCCGATAACCAGAATTCTGTGGTGTTGAAGTTGGACAAACTGCGCCATTTCATGTTTGTACACGATGTAAAATCATTTCGGGAGAAGAAAGATTGTGCCATTTTCCGGGGAAAGATTCGCCAGAGCCGCTTGCGGACCTGTTTCCTGGAAAAATTCTTTGGCAACCCGTTGTGCGACTGCGGAGTGGTAGGGCGGAATGAGGGCTGTCCGGAAGAGTGGATGACTCCCAAGAAAACGATACGGGAACACCTGGACTATAAGTTTATCATGGCGATTGAAGGAAACGACGTGGCCTCCAACCTGAAATGGGTGATGTCGTCAAATTCGTTGGCGGTGATGCCGCGTCCCACCTGTGAAACGTGGTTTATGGAAGGTACCCTGATTCCTGATTATCACTATGTGGAAGTGAAGGACGATTTCTCAGACTTGGAAGAAAAGCTGCACTATTACATTACCCATCCGGAAAAAGCGGAAGAGATTATCGCTCATGCCCATGAATATGTGGCGCAGTTCCGCGACAAGAAGCGGGAAGAGCTGTTGCAAGTGATGGTGATGGAGCACTACTTCAAGACAAGCGGACAGTTATAATGGTACTCGATACAAACAGAAAAAGGGAAGATTATCTTCCCTTTTTCTGTTTGTATGCATTGATTCGTTCCATATATTCCTGGTCTTTCTTATTGCCGGTAGCGGGGGTGAAGTTCAGGTTCTCCGGAATGTCCTTTCCTTCGTCCAATAGTCGGGCCTGTCCTTTGTCCTTGACAATCTTGACACAATCGTACAGGCTTCCGGTGGAGGCGTCAAAAGCATTCATGGTCAAGGTATCCCCTTGCACCTGTATCTGCTGGTAGTATTTCCCGTCGATGCCGAACTTGTCGAAACCTTCTCCAAAGTAAATGCGGTAGATTTTAGGGGAACAGTGGCTGACGGTGTACAGCGGAGTCGCAGGGTTCCCTTCTTTGTCGTGGAGTGTCATTCTGCCGTAGGAGTGTTCGTGTCCTTGCAGTACCAGGTCTACCTGATGTTCCTGAATCAAGGAGTTGAATATGGATTTCTGTATGAGGTTGTTGTATTTTCCCTTGATGGAATACAGTGGATGGTGCAATACTACGATTTTCCAGCGTGCAGTACTTTTTTCCAGCTGTTCTTTCAGCCATTTCCGCTGGGTCCACAAGTAAAAGAACTCGCGGTTGCTGTCCAGACAAAACAGTTGCATGTCATTGTATTTCAGTGTGTACACCTGGTTCTCTCCCACCATGGAGTCCAGATAATAAGAGAAAATCAGTGAAAAGCGGCGTTCCAGTTTGCGAATCGGATATTTCAAATAGTCATGATTGCCGGTCACGGTCAGGATGGGGAGGCATTGGGCTATGGAATCCAGGCCACGGAAGGTTTCTCCCCAGTATGCGTCGATGGGCCGTTCGGTAAGGTCGCCTCCACATACCAGAAATTCCGTTTCCGGATGTGCCTGTAAGGCTTTCTTCAGGAAATAGTTGGTTTGCCCATGGATGGAGTCCTGCACGTCGCCTACATAAAGAAAACTGTAACGGTCTGCATCAGACTGGTTGTGAGTCTGGAAATGATACCATGCAGAATATTTTCCGTCGCTGCACACGCGGTAACGGTAGTAGCGTGAGGGTCTCAGGGAACGCAGACGGGCCACATAATAAGCGGCTTTTCCACTGCGCGATTGGAACGTCTCTCCTTGGGCCTTGATGTAAAGGGTATCTTTTGTAAGGGTATCCGTGAGTTCTACATGAGAAGGATGGACAACGGAGTCATATTGCCAGCTGATATTGCGCGACAAAGCGTCTTTATCACCGAAAGTCAGAAGGACTCTTCCCGGTTCGCTCAACGGGCTGTAGGGAGGTTCAGGCGGATTGCCGAACCAGGCATTCCAACGGGAGTTCACCCAGCAGGTCAAGGCAATGAGAAGGACGACCGTGATACTTAGTTTGATGACGTTTCTTTTTTTCATGTATCTAAAGATTTATATAGTGAAGTTGCAAAGATATAAATAAACTGCGATTTTTATGGGTTTGCAAAAATATAACTAACTTTACAGCCCTAAAAATTAAATGGATATGATGAACAAGAGCCTTTTTTCGAATGTGCTTTCGCTGGCATGGAACTTATTGATGGTCTATGTGTGCTATTTTGTGTGCCGTCTGACTTTCTTGTTGACCAATTTCAATTTGTTTAGTGAACAGTTTGAATGGGGATACATGTGTCGCCTGTTTGGAGCCGGAGTGATTTTTGACACCACAGCCATCCTTTATATCAATGCGTTGTTTATCCTTTTGTTTCTGTTTCCTTTTCATTGGAAAGAAAGTAAAGGTTTCTATCAGGTGGTCCGGTGGGTGTTTGTCGTGGCAAATACTTTCTTCCTGATAGCCAATCTGGTGGATTGTGTGTATTTCCGTTTTTCCGGACGACGTACCACCATGTCTGTGTTCCAGGAGTTCAGCCATGAGGCCGGAGGCAATCTGACTTCCATCATTTTGAAAGAGTTCGCGGCCAACTGGTACCTGGTGTTGCTGGCAGCCGCGCTGGCTTATTTCCTGTATAAGGTGTATCGGGCGCCCCGTCCGCAGGTGTCGGGCAAGAAATGGGGGTATTATGTCCTGCAGACCGTCACTTTGCTGGTGGCCATTCCGCTTGTCGTGTTTGGCATGCGTGGGGGAATGACTGCTGCCACCCGTCCCATCACCATCAGCAACGCCAATCAGTATGCCGACCGTCCGGTAGATGCGTGTCTGGTGCTGAACACGCCTTTTTCTTTGTTCCGTACTTTGGGAAAGAAGGCGTTTATTACCCCTCAGTATATGACAGATGCCGAAGCCGAGAAGGTGTACACTCCGCTGCATGTACCGGCCGATTCGGTACAGTTCCGCCCGATGAATGTAGTAGTGCTGATTGTGGAAAGTTTCAGCAAGGAGTTTGTGGGCAGCTTCAATCGAAGTTTGGACAATGGAACCTACAAAGGATATACGCCGTTTCTGGATTCCTTGCTGACCAAGGGACTGACGTTTGAATATTCATATAGCAACGGACGGAAGAGTATTGACGGCATGCCGTCGGTTTTGTCTTCTATTCCGAGTTTCGTAGAGCCGTTTTTCCTGACGCCGGCTTCCTTGAACGATGTGTCAAGCCTGGCACGGGAGCTGAAGCGCAAGGGATATTATTCCGCTTTCTTCCATGGAGCGATGAACGGTTCCATGGGCTTCCAGGCGTTTGCCAACTCCGTTGGTTTTGATAGTTATTGGGGAAGAACGGAATACAATGAAGATTCAGATTTCCAGGGTGACAAGGACTTTGATGGCACTTGGGCCATTTGGGACGAGGAGTTCCTGCAGTTCTACTGCAAGCGCATGAGCAAATTCAAGCAACCTTTCATCACGTCGGTGTTTACGGCTACTTCGCATAATCCGTATGCGCTGCCTGAGCGTTATAAGAATGTCTTTCCGAAAGGGACTCATCCGATTCATGAGTGCATTGGCTATACGGATAATGCCTTGCGGCATTTCTTTGCTACCGCATCCCGCCAGCCTTGGTTTAAAAACACGCTTTTTGTCCTGACGGCCGACCATGCCAGCATGAATGAGCATCCGGAATATGTGACCGACTTGGGAGCTTATAAGGTACCGATTTTATTTTATGCACCCGGCATGCCGGAATTGAAAGGCTGGGACAAGGAGAAAATTGTGGAGCAAATAGACATCATGCCGACAGTGTTGGGCATTCTGGGGTATGATTATCCGTATGTCGGTTTCGGGCAGGATGCGCTTCATACGTCATCGGCGGAGAAATTCGCGGTGAACTATATCAACGGAAGCGGCATCTACCAGTTCCTGAAAGGCGATTACCTGATTCAGTTCGACGGGGAGAAAGTGATTCATGCCTACCGTTTCCGTACGGATGTGCTGATGAAGGACGATGTGAAAGACACCATGCCGCAAGATACCTTGAAGGCGATGGAAACTCAGTTGAAGTCCCTCATCCAGCAATACATGGAGCGGATGAACGGCAACAACCTGGTATATCGGGAAAAATAAAAAAGGACAGCAGATAAAAAATCCGGGCTTTCAAAGGGAGATTCCTCGAAAGCCCGGATTTCTTTTATATAAACAATGTATGTTTACGCGTTCTTGTTGGCACGCTTGCGTTCTGTTTCATCCAGGATGATCTTACGCATACGCATGCTCTTTGGAGTCACTTCCACGTATTCATCTTCCTTGATGTATTCCAGTGCCTCTTCCAGTGAGAAGATGACCGGCGGAATGATACGGGCCTTGTCGTCTGAACCGGAAGCACGCATGTTGGTCAGTTTCTTTGATTTGGTCACGTTGACCACCAGGTCGTTTTCATGTACGTGTTCACCTACCACCTGTCCGGCATATACTTCGTCCTGCGGATAGATGAAGAACTTACCGCGGTCTTGCAACTTGTCGATGGCGTAGGCAAAAGCTGTACCCGATTCCATGGCAATCATGGAGCCGTTGGTGCGGCGAGGAATGTCACCCTTGTACGGCTGATATTCCTTGAAGCGGTGAGCCATGATGGCTTCTCCCTGAGAAGCGGTCAGCACGTTGGTACGCAGACCGATGATACCACGTGACGGCATGTCGAACTCGATGTTCACACGGTCGCCTTGTGTTTCCATGGACACCATCTCACCCTTACGGCGGGTTACCATATCAATCATCTTGCTGGCAAATTCTTCGGGTACGCTGATGGTCAGCTCTTCAATCGGTTCGCATTTCACGCCGTCGATTTCCTTGAAGATAACCTGCGGCTGTCCTACTTGGAGTTCGTAACCTTCACGGCGCATGGTCTCAATCAACACAGACAGATGGAGCACACCACGTCCGGATACAATCCATTTTCCATCTTCGTTTTCGGTCTTGCGTACGCGCAAAGCCAAGTTCTTGTCGAGCTCTTTCATCAGACGGTCGTGGATGTGACGGGAAGTCACGTATTTACCTTCTTTACCGAAGAACGGAGAGTCGTTGATAGTGAACAGCATGCTCATGGTCGGTTCGTCGATGGCGATAGGTGGCAGCGGTTCCGGGTTGTCGAAGTCGCAGATAGTATCACCGATTTCGAAGCCTTCCACACCGATGATGGCGCAGATATCACCGGAAGATACGGATTCTACCCGTTTGCGGCCCAGTCCTTCGAAGGTATGTACTTCCTTGATTTTTGATTTCACCATGGTGCCGTCTCGTTTGGCCAGAGTGATGTTCATGCCTTCTTTCAAGGTACCTCTATGCACACGGCCTACGGCGATACGTCCTGTGTAAGAAGAGTAGTCGAGTGAAGTAATCAACATCTGCGGCGTACCTTCCAGCTGTTGAGGAGCCGGGATGTATTTTATGATGGCATCCAGCAGCGGGGTGATGGTACCTGTCGGCGTTTTCCAGTCTTCGCCCATCCAGTTGTTCTTGGCCGAACCGTAAAGTACGGGGAAGTCCAGCTGGTCTTCTGTGGCGTTGAGGCTGAACATCAGGTCGAATACCATTTCATACACTTCTTCCGGACGGCAGTTCGGTTTGTCCACTTTGTTAACCACCACAATCGGTTTCAGTCCGATTTGAAGGGCTTTCTGAAGCACGAAACGAGTCTGCGGCATCGGGCCTTCGAAGGCGTCAACCAGCAGAATACATCCGTCGGCCATGTTCAAGACACGTTCTACTTCTCCACCGAAGTCGGCGTGTCCCGGAGTATCGATAATATTGATTTTTGTACCGTTGTAGTTGATGGATACGTTTTTGGAAAGGATAGTGATACCTCTTTCCCGTTCCAGGTCGTTGTTATCCAAAACCAGTTCACCGTTGGTCTGGTCGTTGCGGAACAAATGTCCCGCCAGCATCATTTTGTCTACCAGGGTGGTTTTCCCGTGGTCGACGTGAGCAATAATGGCAATGTTTCTAATATCTTGCATACTATACCTATAATTTGTGCGCAAAGGTACGATTTTTCTTCGAAAAAATCATTGTAAATAAATTGTAAATAAAAAGAATAAGCAAGTGAATCCCTACGGATTTGTCAGCTTATCGCTTTTTATTCTGTTTCGGTTGTGGTAAAGATAATTTTCTATCTGTTTGCAAAGACTTTCAGTTGGTGCTGCGAGGTGCGTGAAGAGATTTTGGGAATGCAAATCCTACAATTGGAGATTATTTTTGTGATGTGTCGATTGTCTTGGAAGTAGACCGATTTCGATTCGTAACAAATGTAAGAAGATTTCTCAAATCTTATGGTTTATAGGTATACTTTTGGCAGGAACTCGCTAACTTTGCTGTCCGTTTATAAAAAGTGAGAGAAAAATGAACGAGGAACAGCTTAAGCAGAAAGTACAAAAAAGGATTGTATTGATTTCTTCCTTGATACTGATTGGGAAGTTTGCGGCCTATTGGCTGACGAATTCTGTTGGAATTTTGACGGATGCAATGGAAAGTATTGTCAATGTGGTGGCGGGGGCAGTCAGTCTTTATAGCCTTCATTGGTCGGCACAGCCAAAAGATAAAAGCCATCCTTTCGGACATGGAAAGATGGAACAGGTGTCGGCTTCTGTCGAAGGCATTCTGATTACGTTTGCCGGTGCATTGATTGTGTATGAAGGCGTGTCGCATTTGTTTTTCCCGGTGGGCATACAGAAATTGGATGTGGGTATCTACATCGTCGCTTTTTCCGGACTGGTCAATTACCTGATGGGCTGGTATAGCGTGCGTATCGGGAAACGGTATAATTCAATGGCTTTGATTGCAGGGGGAAAGCATCTGCAGTCGGACACGTATTCTACCATCGGACTGGTGGCCGGGTTGCTTTTGCTTTATTTCACTAAAATAGCCTGGATTGATAGCGTACTGGCCTTCTTGTTTGGAGGAATTATTATCGTGACGGGAATTTCCATTTTGCGCAAGACGATTGCGAATCTGCTGGACAAGGCGGATGAGGCTTTGCTGAACGACATAGCGCTGGAGTTGAATGAGAAACGTTCTCCCGATTGGATTGACATTCACAATGCCAAGGTTATCAAGTATGGAAGTTACTTGTATATGGATTGTGATTTGACACTTCCCTGGTTTTACACCATTGAAGAAGGGCATCGTGAAGGAGCCCGTTTGAAACAAATTCTGGAAAAGAAATATGCCGACCGGATTCAGTTGACGATACACCTGGATCCTTGTACGGTTTTTGAGCAGGCAAAGTGTCGGAGTTGCTCTTGCAAAAAATGTCAAACGCGTAAAATGGGTTTTGAACAGGTCGAACCGATTACATCGGCTACTTTTATTGAACATGCCAATGAGCTGAAGTCGTGAGACTCTTGGGTTTGTTTTTTGAAAAAAAGTTGTAAAACGCTTGTAGTCTGAAAGATTATGCTTACCTTTGCATCCGCAAATCAAATTTATACATTTTAATAAACAGTCAAATTATGTATTTAGACGCAGCTAAAAAACAAGAAATCTTTGGAAAGTACGGAAAGTCTAACACTGATACTGGCTCACCTGAAGCGCAGATAGCATTGTTTTCATACCGTATTTCTCACCTGACTGAGCACATGAAGCTCAACAGAAAAGATTATAGCACTGAAAGAGCTTTGACAACTTTGGTAGGTAAGCGTCGTTCTTTGCTGAACTACCTGAAGAGCCGTGATATCGAAAGATATCGTGCCATTGTCAAGGAACTGGGTCTTCGTAAGTAATCCGTTACTTGCTGCAGGCAAAAATAAGAGGCTGAACTCCATAAGGGTTCAGCCTCTTGTTTTTTATGGAATGGAATATGGGGGAATGCAAATACTCGATTTCAAAACCAGTTCTTCCATTTGCAAATGAGTTCGGCTACATTTTTGGCATCCATTTTCAGAAGCAGTCTTTTCCGGTAAGTTTGTATGGTGTTGATACTGAGGAAGAGTTGTTTGGATATTTCGTTTGTACTCATACCTTGTGCCAGCAGTTTGAGGATTTCCTGCTCACGTGGCGACAGGATAGAAGGGTCATTGTATGAGGGATTCAGAATACGTTTGTGTACACACAATTCATGGAATTCCTTGCTATAATAAGATTTCCCTTCTTTCAAGGCAGAAATGGCGGCGTCCAGTTCCTTGATGTCCGCTTGTTTGGATACGGCTCCTTGTATGTACGGACGGAAAGAGGGTTGTGCCAGCTTGGCCACAATCCAAGGTTCGTCGTGCATGGTATAGATGAGAAGCTGGCTTTCGGGAGATAAATCATGCAGTTGTTGGATAAGTGCGAATCCGTCTTGGTCGGGATACTGCAGGTCAATGATACATAGGTCGAAAGGAGATTCTGTGAGGACCTGTGTCAGAAGTGAGGGATCATGGATGACAACGCATTCTGCATTCTCGTGTTTGCTGGCAATTGTTTTTATGCCTAAAGCCACAATGGGATGGTCATCTATAATCAGGATTCTGAAGACTTCTGTATGCATATCGTTTATTCCGGTTGAAATGTCAGTTCAAATATATTTTCATGTTTGTCATCGTCTCTGTATTGCCGTGTAGAGCCGTGGATAATCTTGACTCGGTCTGCGATGGTATGAAGACCGATGCCTCGGATACCGGTGGCAGGCAGAGGTGCTGTGGCCTGTTGTCCGTTATCAGTGATGGTCAGCAGGTAGTTTTTTGTGTCGGCAAGCCAGGAGAATCCGACGTGAATTTCGGTAGCCTGTGCGTGCTGGAGGATATTCATGGTGATTTCTTGGACAATGCGGTACACGTTGTGGGCTATATCTGGCAAGAGTGCATGTGTCTCCGTCTGGAGGTGGCCGTCTGTTGTATAACTGATTGTTACCTTGAAGCTTTCAGCCAGGTTGCGCGTCATTTGTTCCAATAGGTCATCCAGTCCTACATGGTCGAATACAGGTGGCATCAGCTTGTGCGAGATGGTACGTACGTTTTTTCTAAGTTCCCCGACAGAAGCCGACAGTTCTTTGTGCCCTTCTATTTCCGTTTTCATCTGCAAGGCCAGCAGGTCGTTGGCAATACCGTCGTGCAGTTCTTTGGCAAAGTACTTGCATTCTTCTTCCAGGCCATCAATGAACCGTTTGGCTGATTCCAGTTTCTTTTCCTGTTCTATTTGTTGCAGTTTCCGTTCTGCCATTTTCCGTTTTTGCCGTTGTGTGAGGATAATGAGGACAATACCCATAAGCAGCAAAACCAGAATGATGCAGATGGTGAGCAGGTGCATTTTCGACCGCAGGACTTTATGCTGTAGCTGGGCGATTTCCAGTTCCTTCTCCTGTGTCTGATACTTGACGTTGAACTCAGCGATTTGCTTGGTCAGTTGCTCTTTTGCCAGTGAGTCTGTCCACATTCGGGCACTGTCCATGTACAGGAAAGCCTTTTCCGGTTGTCCGGTGTGTTGGTAGCATACGGCCATTTTCTCAAACAAGGATTTTTTCTCGGTTCCGCTCGGAGTAGTATTCAGGTAGATGAGGTCTTTTAATGCTTTTGCATACTGTCGGCTTTCGTAGTATGCCGTAGATCTTACCTGAATGAAACCAATGGCCGGGATAGAGTGGATGGACACCTTTTTCAATAGCTCATTTCCTTTTTGTATATAATAGGTGATGGAATCATTTTGGTGTGTACGTTGGAAATAACGGTAAAGACTGGAGATGCACCGTAGTTGCCATTCAGGGTTCTCCTGTGGACTGGAGGCTATCTGCCAGGCTTTTCGGGCAGAAAATCCCGCTTCTTCGGTTTTGTTGATTTGGGCTTTGATGCCTGCCCTTACCTGCCAGATGTTGAAGGTAGTCAGCGTGTCGTTGGTCTGTTGTACATATTGCAAGGCCTGGTCGATGAATTTTTCGGCCTCCGGATAATGCTTTAAGTTGAAATGGAAAACGCCCAGGTTGAGGCTCAGGTTGGCGAGCCAGCTGGCATCTCCATATTTTACTGCGGCATCCAGGGCTTTGTTGTAATAATAAATGGCGGAGTCTTGCATGTTGTGCCGGTGGTAAAGGATGCCCAGGTCATTGTATACGCTGACATGGGTCTCTAAATTTTTTACCCGCGGAAGGTAGGGGAGTACTTTCTTCTTCGTTTCCAGTGCAGCAGGCAGATTGCCTCTATAAACCAAAAGGGTGGCTTGTTCATTGAGAAGAATAGGGTATACGGGCGATTCTTTCGCTCCTTTGGTGGCAAAGGCACGGTCAAAGTAGTATTGGGCGGAGTCGTATGCGCCGTCTGCCATGAGGGAAGCTGCTTTGTCATACCATCGGGTCAGAAGGGTGTCCAGCGGAATGGAACGACAGGTCATCGGGCAATAAATCAACAAACAGAATAGTAGACAGGATAAACGAAACACACGCATAACTTCCTCAATTAAAATTTGTACGGGTAAAAATACATCGTTTTTTTTACTTTTATTGGATTTTGAACTTGGTATTTTTGCTCTCTTGTGAAAATTAGCTGTTTTAGGTGACAAATTTATAAAATTTCCCTGCGTATCTTTGTCTAAAATCCGGTGACCAGTCCGGAGAAGTTTTTTTAATACAATTTGGAACTATGAAAACGAGAAAAATGATTTCGGCTTTTGTCCTTCTGGCAGCCTTGTCGTCTTGTGGCGGAAATTCTTCTGATAAGATGTTCGGTGATATACCGGGTATTTATGAAGAAAAGATGGTTAAATTGGTAAAAAACATGCAGGAGGTTGATGCTAGTAGCAGTCAGTCGGGGGCTTTGGAGATGCTGGCCGATTTTGCCAAAGAAATGGAAGAATTGGAGAAAGAAATGGCTCCGTTGGCCGAGAAGATGAAAGGGCGTACGGTAGACTACACGGTGGAAGAGGGACTGCCTTATCAGATAGTGTCGGATATCCAGATAGAAGAAATGAAATTGCCCGATGTGACAGTGATAGGTAGCAGAGATTCTGAAATCCGGTTAAAGGTAAAGTTTGATGCCGTTGTAACAGGAGTGAGCGAAGGTTCTTATATAAATCTGTATTATCTGCTGTCGGGTGACAAGGGAAATGTAGGTTACGGAACGTTCCGTTCTGGACAGAAAGCTGCTGTCGGGGATACGTTGCATTTGGAGGAGACAATTTATGCTCCTGATGTGCCGGCGGAGTATCAGGAGAGCTGTCGTTCACTGACGTTTGTATCGGAACAAGCTTTTGATTCGGAACGCAAAGTGATTCGGGATAAACAGAAAGAATGGAGCGAAGCACGGAAAAAAGAATTGGGCCTTGATAAATAAGGTATTTATTAGAAAAAAATATGAAGAAGAAAGTATTTTATGCATTGCTCTGTGCGGGCTTGTTGTTGTCAGGGTTGGATGCACAGGCACAGGAAAAAAAGAAGAAAGGTTTTGGAGGATTCTTGAATAAAGTAAACAGTGCTTTGAATGAAACGAACCAGGCTTTGGAAGATGTCAACTCCACATTGGATGGGACAGCCAACAATGCCACGAAAACTGGAGGTGTGAAAGTTACTTCGCCTACAAGAAACCTGAAACTGGAATATAAAGGGAACTATGTGGAAGGAAATGACGTCGTGGTAGAATTCATGCTTTCCAATACAACCGACAAATCTATCGGCCTGAACTGGGGAGGAGGAACTGCATGGGATGACCAGGGGAATTCCTATAGCTTTGGTGACATGGAGTTCACTATTGGAGGAAAAGATGTAGGCCCGACGGGTGTAGAGGTTCCTACAGAAGTACCTGTCAAGGCTGTAATTCGCTTGAAAAAGGTGGATTCGAAGGCAAAGGCTATCGCAAAAATAACCATCAACACTTACCAGTATCAAGGTTTTCAAGTCAGAAAGTTTACCATTGCCCGGGAAGACATGTGAAACGCGTGAAGTGAGAATCAGGTTTTAAAATTATAGGACATAAAATTATTTCAGAGAGGCTGCTTCAAATTTTTGGAGACGGCCTCTTTGCTTGTTTTGGGATGTTCAGATATGTACCTCGGAGGGGAATCGAACCCCTATCTAAAGTTTAGGAAACTTCTATTCTATCCGTTGAACTACCAAGGCAATCTTTCGCAAAAGTAAGCCTTTTTATTGAAAATCCATGATTTTGAGATGAAAAAAGAGGATTTGTGAGGATTTTTTCAGTCTTTAGAGGAGGGATAAAAAACGCTTAGACGTTTTAGATAAAACGCCTAAGCGTTTGGTTTGAAATGTCGAAGCGTTTTACTTCAAATGCTTAGACGTTTTGGAAAGGGGGATACCGTTTTTGTAAAGTGGCAAAAAATAACTCCAATTTTATTTTGTTTTTTTATGGAACTTCCCCATTTTTGCCAAAATTGATTTTGTGAACTTTAAATAAATACGATATGGCAGAAGAAATGATTGTCAAGGAGCTGGACGATGTGGTTGTCCGTTTTTCGGGTGACTCCGGCGATGGAATGCAGTTGGCCGGCAATATGTTTTCGAATATTTCGGCAACCGAAGGAAATGATATCAGTACCTTCCCGGATTACCCGGCCGATATCCGTGCCCCGCAAGGCTCGTTGACGGGAGTATCCGGCTTCCAGGTACACATTGGTTCCGGAAAGGTGTACACTCCGGGCGACAAGTGCGACGTGCTGGTTGCCATGAATCCGGCCGCATTGAAAACACAATATAAGTTCTGTAAACCCCAGGCCGTCATCATTATCGATTCCGACTCGTTTACCAAGCGTGATTTGGAAAAAGCAAAATTCTCGCTCGAAAATCCGTTCTCCGAACTGGGCATCAAGAATGAGGTGGTATCGGCTTCCATCACCACCATGTGCAAGGAAAGCCTGAAAGACAGCGGCTTGGACAACAAGTCCATCCTGCGCACCAAGAACATGTTTGCTTTGGGACTGGTGTGCTGGTTGTTCCATCGCGACATCGCGGTGGGCGAGAAAATCCTGCGCGAGAAATTTGCCAAGAAACCTGAAATAGCCGAAGCCAACGTGAAGGTGCTGTACGATGGCTATCATTTCGGTGAAAACACCCATGCATCGGTCTCCATCAGCTACACGGTGCCGAGCAAGGCACAGAAACAGCCGGGACGTTACATGGATATCAATGGCAACAAGGCCACGGCCTACGGGTTGATGGCTGCGGCCGAGAAAGCGGGCTTGCAGCTTTATCTGGGTTCTTATCCGATTACTCCGGCTACAGACATCCTGCATGAGCTGGCCAAGCACAAATCGCTGGGCGTGAAGACTGTGCAGTGTGAGGATGAGATTGCCGGCTGTGCTTCTGCCGTAGGCGCTTCGTTTGCCGGAGCTTTGGCTGTGACCACGACTTCCGGACCGGGTATTTGCCTGAAGAGTGAGGCCATGAACCTGGCGGTGATTACGGAACTGCCGCTGGTGATTGTGGACGTGCAGCGCGGCGGACCTTCCACCGGACTGCCGACAAAATCGGAACAGACCGACTTGCTGCAGGTATTGTTCGGGCGTAACGGTGAAAGTCCGATGCCTGTCATCGCGGCTTCTTCGCCGACCGACTGCTTTGACGCGGCTTATTGGGCTTGCAAGATTGCCTTGGAGCACATGACGCCGGTGGTGCTGCTGACGGATGCCTACATTGCCAACGGTTCGGCGGCATGGCGTCTGCCCGACCTGAAAGAGTATCCTTCTATCTGTCCGCCTTACGTGAAACCGGAAATGGCGGATTCCTGGACACCGTTCTTGCGTGATCCGCAAACGGGAGTACGTTATTGGGCGACTCCGGGCATGCCGGGCTTCATGCACCGCATTGGCGGACTGGAGAAGAGCAATGAAACCGGAGCCATCTCAACCGAACCGGAGAACCATTTCCTGATGACCAAGCTGCGTGCCGAGAAGGTGGAAAAGATTGCCGATTCACTTCCGCCGCTTGCTGTAGAAGGTGATCCGGATGCGGATTTGCTGATTGTGGGATTCGGAGGTACGTATGGTCACTTGCATTCCGCCATGGACCAGTTGAATGCCATGGGCAAGAAAACGGCGCTGGTACATTTCCGCGTGATTAATCCGTTGCCGAAAAACACGGCGGAAGTGCTGCGGAAGTACAAGACTATTGTGGTGGCCGAGCAAAACATGGGACAGCTGGCAGGCTATCTCCGCATGAAAGTGGAGGGTATCCATCTGCATCAGTTCAACCAGGTGAAAGGCCAGCCGTTCGTCGTGAAGGAACTGGTAGAGGCGTTCAGCCAACTTTTTTAATGATTCATCAATAAATGTTCTGGAGGAATAACCATGAGTGAAACAAAATATACGGCAGCAGATTATAAGTTCGGACAGCCGCGCTGGTGTCCGGGTTGCGGCGACCACGCTTTCTTGAATTCTTTTCACAAGGCTCTGGCCGAACTGGGAGTGCCGCCCCATGAAATTGCGGTGATTTCCGGTATCGGATGTTCTTCGCGTTTGCCTTATTACATGAATACGTATGGCATGCACACCATTCACGGACGTGCAGCGGCCATTGCCACCGGAGCCAAGGTGGCCAATCCGAATCTGACCATCTGGCAGATTTCCGGCGACGGCGACGGACTGGCCATCGGCGGTAACCATTTCATCCACGCCATCCGCCGTAATGTGGATATCAACATTGTGTTATTGAATAACCGTATCTACGGATTGACCAAAGGACAGTATTCGCCTACTTCGGCCCGTGGTTTCGTGAGCAAATCTTCTCCTTACGGGACGGTGGAAGATCCTTTCCGCCCGGCAGAACTGTGTTTCGGAGCCCGTGGACGTTTCTTTGCCCGTTGTGCGGCAGTCGATGGCGGTCCTTCGGTAGAGGTGTTGAAAGCTGCGGCCCGTCATAAGGGTACGTCGGTGGTAGAAGTGTTACAGAACTGTGTGATTTTCAACGACGGTACGCACAATGCCGTGGCCAAGAAGGAAGACCGGGAACGCAATGCCATCTACCTGGAGCACGGCAAACCGATGTTGTTCGGTCCGAACAAAGAATTCGGTCTGATGCAGGAAGGTTTCGGCCTGAAGGTAGTGAAGCTGGGAGAAAACGGGGTGACGGAAAAAGACATCCTGGTGCACGATGCCCATTGTGAGGACCACACCTTGCAGCTGAAGCTGGCTTTGATGGAAGGTCCGGATTTCCCGATTGCTTTGGGGGTAATCCGCGACGTGGAGGCACCGACCTACGATGCAGCAGTGGAAGCCCAGATAGAGGAGGTTTCAGCCAAGAAAAAATACCACACGTTTGCCGAGTTGCTCGAAACGAACGATACGTGGGAAATTAAATGACGATATCAAATCATACAAAATATCCCCGCTGCAACAGTAGCTTGTAACGGGGATATTTTTTTCAGCTGTAATCAAGACTGGTTTATTCTTTCTCTCCATAACACAAATCGCCGGCATCGCCCAGTCCCGGTACGATGTACGAATGGGCGTTCAGTTCCGGGTCAATGGCGCCGCACCACACCGTAGTTTTTTCCGCAGGGAAAACTTTCTTGATGTGTTCAATAGCCTGGCGGCTGGCAATGACCGAAGCAATGTGAATGTGAGCCGGTTCCCCTTTGGTGAGCAGTGCCTCGTAAGCCAGTTCCATGGAACTGCCGGTAGCGAGCATGGGGTCGGTGAGAATCAGAATCTTGCCGTCCAGCCGGGGAGAAGCGATGTATTCGATGTGAATGTCAAAGTTGTCTTCATTGATGTATTTGCGATAGGCCGATACGAATGCGTTTTCGGCATGGTCGAAGTAGTTGATGAATCCCTGATGAAGCGGAAGTCCGGCACGGAGGATGGTGGCTACCACCGGCTGTTCAGCGGGAACGTTTTCTACAGCTGTGGCCAGCGGGGTTTGTATCGAAACCGGATGATAGGGAAGTGTCCGGCTGATTTCGTAGGCCATGATTTCGCCCACCCGTTCCATGTTTCGACGGAAACGGAGTCGGTCGCCTTGGACGTCTACGTTCCGGATTTCAGACAAAAATTGGTTGAGGAGGGTACTGTTTTGGTTTAGACTGATTATTTTCATAAACATTCTCAGGTTCTTAGGGGTTTATGTACTAAATTTATCGGGGTGCAAAGAAACAAAATAAAATTGATTTGTAATGTAGATTTGGCAATTTTGTTACACAAGTATAAATCTTTAAATGATTACGGATTTTTTTCTGTAATAAGTTCTTTGAATAAAAAATAACTACTACTTTTGTAGCGCCTAAAACAAAGAGATGTTGAAGAGCAGAAATGGAGAGAAATTAGGCTTATGCTAAGGTAGAGAAAAGAATAAACATTTGATATAATAACCAAATTAATCATTTGAACAATGGCAAATTTAGATCTTACTAAGTACGGTATCACTGGAACCGTAGAAATCGTACACAATCCTTCTTACGACGTATTGTTCGCTGAAGAAACAAAAGCTGGTTTGGAAGGTTATGAAAAAGGTCAGGTAACTGAACTGGGTGCAGTAAACGTAATGACTGGTATCTACACTGGTCGTTCTCCTAAAGATAAATTCTTGGTAAAAGACGCTACAAGTGAAAACACTGTATGGTGGACTTCTGAAGAATACAAAAACGATAACAAACCTGTTACTACAGAAACTTGGAACGCTTTGAAAGCTTTGGCTTCAAAAGAATTGTCAAACAAGAAATTGTATGTAGTAGATGGTTACTGCGGTGCTAACGAAGCTACTCGTCTGAAAGTTCGTTTCATCATGGAAGTTGCATGGCAGGCTCACTTCGTAACTAACATGTTCATCCGTCCTTCTAAAGAAGAACTGGAATCATTCGAACCTGACTTCGTTGTTTACAACGCTTCTAAAGCTAAAGTTGAAAACTACAAAGAACTGGGTCTGAACTCAGAAACTGCAGTTGTCTTCAACTTGACTACTAAGGAACAGGTTATCCTGAACACTTGGTACGGTGGTGAAATGAAGAAAGGTATGTTCTCTATGATGAACTACTTCAACCCGTTGCGTGGTATCGCTTCTATGCACTGTTCTGCTAACACAGACAAAGAAGGCAAGAGCTCAGCTATCTTCTTCGGTCTGTCTGGTACAGGTAAGACAACTTTGTCTACTGACCCGAAACGTCTGTTGATCGGTGATGACGAACACGGATGGGATAACGAAGGTGTATTCAACTACGAAGGTGGTTGCTACGCTAAGGTTATCAACTTGGATAAGGAATCTGAACCGGATATCTACAACGCCATCAAACGTGACGCTTTGCTGGAAAACGTAACTGTAGATGCTAACGGTAAGATTGACTTCGCTGATAAGAGCGTAACTGAAAACACTCGTGTTTCTTATCCTATCTACCACATCAACAACATCGTTAAACCGGTTTCTAAAGGTCCTCACGCAAAACAAGTTATCTTCTTGTCTGCTGATGCATTCGGTGTATTGCCTCCAGTATCTATCTTGAACGAAGAACAGGCTCAGTACTACTTCCTGTCAGGATTTACTGCTAAGTTGGCTGGTACAGAACGTGGTATCACTGAACCGACTCCGACATTCTCTGCTTGCTTCGGTGCTGCTTTCTTGTCATTGCACCCGACTAAATATGCAGAAGAACTGGTTAAGAAGATGAAGATGACTGGTGCAAAAGCATACTTGGTTAACACTGGTTGGAACGGAACTGGCAAACGTATTTCTATCCGTGATACTCGTGGTATCATCGACGCTATCCTGGATGGTTCTATCGAAAAAGCTCCGACTAAGACTATTCCTTACTTCGACTTCGTTGTTCCGACTGAATTGCCGGGTGTTGATCCGAAGATCTTGGATCCGCGTGACACTTACGACTGCGCTTGCAAGTGGGAAGAAAAAGCTAAAGACTTGGCTGCTCGCTTCATCAAGAACTTCGCTAAGTTCACAGGTAACGAAGCTGGTAAAGCTTTGGTTGCTGCTGGTCCGAAATTGTAATTCTGACTTACAAATTCTTAAATATGAAAGCGGTTTCCTTCGGGGAACCGCTTTTTTTGTTATATTTGGTCGGATGGCGGCAGGGATAGCGGGAAACTTGTCGTCGGGAGAAGAGGAAGAACGGCTGTTCTGACAGCTGGTGCGGGGAAGAGAACGAAAGAAATTGAAGATTGAGCTAATCAAAGATAAAACGTATGAAAAAGATGATTTATTCGATGCTGGGGGCAGGCTTGCTCTGTCTTTCCAGCTGTGGCGGTCAGACACAGCAATCACAGCCGGCAGCCGTAAACGAGGCTGACAGTACCAATCAAGTAATCGAGACCATCATGGCACGTCGTAGCGTGCGGAAGTATCTGCCACAACCGGTAAACCGGGATACGATGCAGGTGATTCTGAATTGTGGTATTAATGCGCCTAACGGACAGAACAAACAGTCGTGGGCAATCCGGGTAGTAGACAATCCGGAATTTATCAATGGTCTGACGGAGGTGTACAAGAAAGCTAATCCCAAAGCGGCTGAAGACCCTAATTTCCGGAATATGTTCCGCAATGCACCGACGGTGGTGTTTATTGCCAACGACACCGCCTACGATTTCTCACAAGTGGATTGTGGACTGTTGGGTGAGAACATGATTCTTTCTGCCTGGTCTATGGGCATCGGTTCCTGCTGTCTGGGTGGTCCCATACGTTTCATGAAGACCGACCCCGGAGCCGCAGAATACCTGAAACGTCTGAACATTCCCGAAGGCTATGACCTGTTGTATTGCATTGCCTTCGGATATCCGGATGAATCGCCGGCTGCCAAGCCTCGTGATGCATCGAAAGTGATGTTTGTGGAATAATGTGTTATCGCGCTCCCAAATCATCGTAAGAAGATTGTAGAATCGCTTTCCCCAGTTCTGTGCGTCGTGCATTCGGAGCTGGGGATTCTATTAATGCCTTGCCGGAGTTGTTGTCAATCAGGGTGACGCCGGTACTGTCGCAGAAGGCAAAGCCGTTGTTGTAGGTGTAGTAGGCAAAGGGGTATTTGTAATCCTTGCCCAGCACGTTGCGGCTGAAGTTGAATTCTTTGTGGCTGAGTCCCAGTTGTGCCAGCAGGGTAGCGGCCATGTCGCTTTGGTTCATCAGCTTGTCGATGACCCTGGGTTGCTTTACGGCACCGCCCAGCCAGAGCATCGGGATGTGATGGATGCGCGGGTCGTGCACCAGCCCCTCTTCCGGATAATAGAAGCCATGGTCCGGCAGGCAGACAATGAGCAGGTTCTTCCATTGTGGAAGCGCCTTGAGCTTGTCGATGAATTTCCCCAGGCAGTCGTCCGTAAAGGCGAAGGCATTGGGAATCTTCTCGTTCAGGCGATGGTAAGGCACCTCGAAAGGTTCGTGGCTGCTGAGAGTCAGAAAGGCCGTGTGCCAAGGCTGGTTGCCTGTGCGTGCCTTTATCTGTTGGTAGAGATATTCAAAAGTGATGTCATCGTTCACTCCCCATGGATTCTGTCGCTCCTCCAGACTGAAATCCACATCGGCCGTGAGATGCTGGTAACCACTGCTTAACAGGTAGCTCTTCATGTTGGTAAAGTTGATGTCACCCCCGTACAGAAAGTCGGTGGCATAACCTTGCTCCCGCAGCTTCCCGGCAATGGAAGGCAGCGTACGGCTCTTGGCCGGTGCCTTCATGACCGACACGGTAGGGAAACTCTGGTAGCCGCTGAAGGTGCAGACTGTGCCCCGGTCGGTGCGGAAACTGTTGGCGTAACAGTTCGTGAAAAAGACTCCCTCCTTGCTCAGCCGTTCCAGGTTGGGGCTGACATCCGGGAGACCTCCCAGCGATTCCACAAACACCCCTCCGAAGCTCTCCATCAGGATAATCAGTACGTTGGGGCGCGGAGTATTCAACAAAGATACCGTGTTTTCTCCGGTGTCGGCATACAACCCGTCGAACAGTCTGGCCCGTTTTTCCTCGTCAAAGAAATTGAACTGCTGGGCGAAATCGGTCGTCTTGCTGATGGACGACAGCAGGCTGAAATCCGGATTGACCGCCGAGTGGTTCAGGAACTCGTTGTCGCAGAAATACGCCTGTCCTACGTTACTGGTTGATTCGGTGACACCGCCTCGGATGATGATGAAGAGGATACCCCCCAGCAGAATCGTGACCAGACTGCCTGTGAGACGTTTGCGGACTTGGAGGAGTTGGGCAGGAGTTATTTTATACAGTCCCCACGTGAGCAGGGCCGACAATATCAGGATACATATCACCCGTATCAGGATGAAACCGACCGACACACTGGCCATGGCATTCTTCGGAGAGTCCAGGTAGAGGAAGATGGAAGCATCGAGCTTGAATCCCCAAAACGGATACAGGGCCATGTCGCCGATGAAGACGAGGGTAGTAGCCAGCGCAATCAGCGCATAGTAGCCTACGAGGAGCTTTCGCAGCGGGAAACGGCGGAACCAGATACTCACCAGGATGACCAGCCAGGGAAGGGCGGTGAGATAACCCGTAGTGGCCGCGTCGAGGGTAAAGCCATGATACAGCACTTTCAGGTAGTCTACGAAAGATACCCCTTTCTCACAAGCTCCGTTGTAGAGCATGAACACTGGTTTCTGAAGCAGGAAATAGCCTAAAATAGCGGCAAAAATACATCCCAAGTAAGCAAGTCTCTTTTTCATCTGTTTAGGTCTGATTATTTACGTCCGAAATCGGCGGGGACTTCCCCCCATGATTCTGTTTCCCATTTGCGCAGGGGAGTGGTGTAAGTGTTTTCCTTCAGCCATTTCTCCGCCCGTTCAATGAGCTGGAACAAGGTCTCGGTTCGGGCATTGCGTTCCAGTTTGGTCTTGCATTTCTTCTGTTTCACCCACAGGAGGGCGTTGCGGCTGTCGGAGTAGAGCGGCATGTCCAGCTGCTTCTGTTTGAGAAGTGCCAGTCCGTGTACGATGGCCAGAAACTCTCCGATGTTGTTGGTGCCATAGACCGGTCCAAAATGGAAAATCTCCTGTCCGGTGAGCAGGTATACCCCGCGGTATTCCATAGGACCGGGGTTTCCACTGCAGGCCGCATCTACTGCCAAGCAGTTCAGGTCGAAATTTTCTGGAAGCTGTTTGGCGGAAGGTTCCTTGGGAGCCGAAGTCCGGTGGCGTTGCAAGTACACGTGTGCCGGAGTGGCAAAAGCCTGTGCGGCCTCTTCTTCTGTGTCGAATGATTTATAGATGGCTCCTTTGTATCCTTGGATTTGCAGCCGGCATTCAGTCCAGGAAGCATACACCCCCGGATTCACACCTTTCCACACTACATAGAATTTTTGTTTCGCCATAAAAAGATAAGGAGGTTAAAAAAGTCGGGTGGCTCCCTTGCCACCCGCTATTTTCAAATGAATTACATGCGTTCAGGCACTTCGATGCCCAGCAAGCCCATGGCCAGCTTGACAATCTTTCCTACGTTCTGACTCAATGCCAGACGGAAAATCTTCACAGCCTCGTTCTCTTCACGCAGAATGCTGAAATCGTGATAGAACTGGTTGTATTCTTTTACCAGGTCGTAGGCATAGTTGGCTAGGATAGACGGGTTGTAGTCCGTACCTGCCTGTCTTACCACATTGGGGAAGTCGGCCAGCATCTGGATCAGCGCCTCTTCCTTGGTGCTCAGTTCGATGCCTTCCGGAATCACAGCCGGAATTTGGATACCAGCTTCTGCGGCTTTGCGGAGGATAGACTGGATACGTGCGTAAGTGTACTGGATGAACGGTCCCGTATTTCCGTTGAAGTCGATGGATTCCTTCGGGTTGAACGTCATGTTCTTGCGGGCATCCACTTTCAGGATGAAATATTTCAAGGCACCCAGTCCCACGATACGGGCGATGTCGTCGGCCTCTTCCTTTGTCAGTCCGTCCAGCTTGCCCAGTTCGCTGCTGGTTTCCTTGGCCGTTTCAATCATGGCTTCCATCAGGTCGTCCGCATCCACTACGGTACCTTCGCGACTCTTCATCTTACCTTCCGGCAGTTCCACCATACCGTAGGAGAAGTGTACCAGATCTTTACCCCATTCGAAGCCCAGTTTGTCGAGCAGGATGGACAACACCTGGAAATGGTAGTTCTGTTCGTTACCCACCACGTAAATCATCTTGTTGATGGGATAATCCTGGAAGCGTAGCTTGGCTGTACCGATGTCCTGTGTCATGTAGACCGAAGTACCGTCTGCCCGGAGCAGCAGCTTCTGGTCCAGTCCTTCCGGAGTAAGATCTGCCCATACAGAACCGTCTTCCTTGCGATAGAAGAGTCCTTTTTCCAGTCCTTCCAAGACCTTGGCCTTTCCTTCCAGGTAAGTCTGTGATTCGTAATATATCTTGTCGAAGCTGACGCCCATCATCTTGTATGTCTCATCGAAGCCGGCATATACCCAGTCGTTCATCTTCTTCCAGAGCGCACGTACTTCCGGATCGTTGGCTTCCCATTTACGGAGCATTTCGCGGGCTTCCAGCATCAATGGAGAGTTGGCTTCTGCCTTGGCTTTGGCTTCTTCCTCGTTCATGCCTTCCGCTTCGTACTTCGCCATCAGTTCCTTTACTTCTGCCTTGTAGTGCTTGTCGAAGGCTACGTAGTAATCGCCAATCAGGTGGTCACCTTTCTTGCCCGATGATTCCGGAGTCTCGCCGTTGCCATATTTCAGCCATGCCAGCATGGACTTGCAGATGTGGATACCACGGTCGTTGACAATGTTGGTTTTCACTACCTTGTTGCCGTTGGCTGCCATGATGTTCGCCAACGCGTTACCCAGCAGGTTGTTGCGCACATGACCCAAGTGGAGCGGCTTATTAGTGTTCGGAGAAGAATATTCAATCATTACCAGCGGCGCATTGTCGGCAGCTTTCTGGATACCCCATTGGCTGTCTGCCTGAATGCGGTTCAGCAAGTCGATCCATACGTTTGAAGCGATGGTCAAGTTCAGGAATCCCTTGATTACGTTGTAGCTGGCGATGGCGGGTTCATGCTGCTTCAAATATTCCCCGATTTCTTGTGCAGTTTGTTCCGGTCCTTTCTTGGACATCTTCAGGAAAGGGAAGACAACCAGTGTGAGGTGGCCTTCGAATTCTTTCTTGGTCTTCTGCAGCTGTACCATTTTGGCAGGAACCTCCTGATTGTATAAGGTCTTTATACCTGTCAGGATGGATTCGGTCAGTTTATCTTCTATTTTCATGCGTATATAGTTTATGTAATAATCCTTTCTTGCGTGCACAAAGATAGTGATTTTTACGTTTATCCTGCCGTTCTGAAGTCATAATTGCTTATCCTTCTAGTGCATTCTTCTTCCATTCCGATGGAGAAATCCCCTCATGCAGTTTGAACTGTTTGCTGAAATGAGCTAGGTCGGTGAAGCCTACTTGTTCGGCAATTCCGGCTAAGCTGCGGGCTGGCGACTGCAAGATGATTTTTTTTGCTTCTTCTATACGCAGGTGGTTAAGCCATAAGTTGAAATTAAGGCCATACGTCTTGTTGATGTGGTTGGAAAGGTAAGTTCGGTTTATACCAATGATCTTGCTTACTTGAATAATGGTAAGTCTGGAATTGAGGTATCCTTTATTTTGTACCCATTCATCCAGCCGAATTTTAACAGCTTCATTCTTTTTCATATACTTTTATATTTTTCTCGAAAATAGGAAGTTTTGGAAATTTATGGAAAGACAAAAAACGTATAATGAGAGTATCCATGCAGACAATGCGACTAAGCGGTAGAAAAAAAGAACTATCCGGGTTAAATTTATCGATAAATCAGCATGGAAAGATAGTCCTCGGCGAATACTTCGTTGGCTATGTCAAGCAACTTGGAGGATGTTAGTTCGTCAATTCGTTTAAATACCTCTTCTTTATCTTCGTATTTTTGATAATGTAGAAAACATTTTCCCATATTAAGTGCGTTGTTCTCAAAGTTATCACCGGCTACTCCTATCTGTCCGATAATTTGTTTTTTAGCTGCGGCAAGTTGTAAACCGGTCAATGCCTTATCTCGTAGCTTTTTCAGTTCTTTGTGTACGAGCGATATGCATTTGTCCGTATCTTGCGGATCGCACCCAAAATAGATGCAGAAGGTTCCGGTATCGGTGTACGAGGTCAGATTGGACTCTACGGTATAAACAAGTCCTTTTCGTTCACGTAAAGACACGTTCAGCCGACTGTTCATACCTGGTCCTCCCAGGATATTGTTGAGAAGGTAGAGCCCTGTCCGTCGTTCGTCGTACGCATGATAACCTCTTCCCCCTATCATCACATGAGCCTGATGAGTGTCTTTGTGCAAAGTCAGATTTTGGGGGTGGTAGGCTTCAGGGGCTATGCGCGGTGTGTCATCGGTTGTCGACAAAGCAATATCGGCTGTCAGTTTTTCGAGTGTATGGATGATTTTTGCAAATGAAAGATCACCCAAGGCAAAGAATACCATTTTATCCAGTCGATAATGGCGATGCACAAAGCGAAGTGCGTCTTCACTCGTAAATTTCCGGAGCAAATCGGGGTTTCCCAGGATGTTTTTTCCCAGCGGATGATGTGGAAAAATCAGCTCTTCAAAATCATCGAAAATCAGTTCTGCCGGACTGTCTTCATAGCTCTGAATCTCGTCGATGATGACTTCCACCTCTTTTTCTATTTCACTTTCTGGAAATGTGCTGTGAAAAACGATGTCGGTCAGCAATTCCGCGGCCCGGCTGAAATGTTCCTTGAGAAAAGCACTGTAGATAACGGTCTCCTCTTTATTGGTATATGCGTTTAAGTCTCCTCCTACATTTTCCATCCGGTTCAAGATGTGCCATGCTTTACGCTTCTCGGTACCTTTGAAGATCAGATGTTCCACGAAATGTGCCATGCCCTGCTCATGTGGCAGTTCATCGCGTGTACCTGCATCTACGGCAAAACCGCAGTAGGCCACGTTGGTAGGGCTTGGGGCATGAATGATCTTCAGTCCGTTGGGAAGTGTAAAAGTTGAATACGACATATCGTTGAGCACATAAATCTTTTTAACCCTGCAAATTTACAATAAATACTCATTGTCTTTCCTCAAAAAATGTAGATATTTGCACAAGAACGATATTTTAAAACTAATATATGAATAAAATTGCAGTCTTTTGTTCTGCTTCAGACGATATTGCTCCTGTGTTTAAGGAGAAAGCGAAAGAGCTGGGAGCCTGGCTGGGGCAGCACCACAAATGGTTGGTTTATGGCGGTTCCAATACCGGATTGATGGAGAGCTTGGCTCAAAGTGCCAAGGAAAACGGTGCCATGATCATGGGAGTTGTACCCACAAAACTGGAAGAGCATGGAAGAGTGAGTGATTTGTTGGATGTAACTTTTCATTCTGTAAACCTGAGTGACAGAAAAGATATTATGGTGCAGGAATCTGAAGTGATGGTTGCACTACCGGGAGGAATCGGTACTTTGGACGAGGTATTTCATGTAATGGCTTCGTGCAGTATCGGTTATCATGACAAGAAAGTCATTTTTTATAATGTGGATGGTTTTTGGGATGAGTTGCTGCATTTCTTGGGAAAGTTGGAAGAACTGCATTTTGCCCATCATCCTTTAAGCAACTTTTACGAAGTGGCTAATACTCTTGAGGAATTGACCCGTTTGTTGGAATAAAAATTAATAATATAATCTTATGAATGCATCGATTAAAGAACTATTGCAGCGTGAGGCTCAGGCTGTGTTGAATATTCCGGTAACGGATGGATACGAAAAGGCTGTAGAGTTGATTGTGGAACAGGTACATAAGAAAGGTGGAAAACTGGTGACCAGCGGTATGGGAAAGGCTGGGCAGATTGCGATGAATATAGCTACGACATTTTGCTCTACAGGAATTCCTGCCGTATTCCTGCATCCCAGCGAGGCACAACATGGCGATTTGGGCATTCTGCAAAAGAATGACTTGTTGCTTTTAATCTCCAATTCCGGGAAAACCCGTGAGATTGTAGAGTTGACGGAGCTGGCCGCACGTCTGGACCCGACATTGAAGAAGATTGTGATTACCGGCAATCCGGAAAGTCCGCTGGCAAAAGCGGCAGATATTTGTCTGGCAACGGGACATCCGGATGAGGTTTGTCTGTTGGGAATGACACCTACCACGTCTACTACGGTTATGACGGTTATTGGGGATATTCTGGTAGTGGAGACCATGCGACGTACAGGCTTTACCATCGAAGAATACAGCAAGCGTCATCATGGGGGATATTTGGGAGAGCGTTCCCGTGCATTGAGCAAGTAAAAGAAAAGAGACTGTTTCGTGATGTGCATTTGCGCGAAACAGTCTCTTTTTTATGCTTTCTCAGGTAAGTTTGTATTCTTCCTGATAGTAGATAAAGTCGACGTTGGCTCTGTCGTATTCAAAGAGTTCTTCCGGCTTGAAGAAGCGTGCAATTTCTTCAATGGCTGTTTTGGGAGAGTCGGAAGTGTGAATGATATTCTCTTGCGAGCTCACGCAATAGTCTCCGCGGATAGTGCCTGGAACAGCTACGCGTCCGTTGGTAGCCCCGGTCATGGAGCGTACAACTTGAATTGCATCCACTCCTTCATAGCAGCATACAATGACAGGGCAAGCCATCATGGATGCCTTGACGCGGGCAAAGAAAGGCTTTCCGGCCAGGTGGGCATAATGTTCGTTCAACAGGTCTTCCGTGAGTTGCATCATTTTCATTCCTGCCAGACGCAGACCTTTGCGTTCAAATCTGTGGGTTATTTCTCCGATAAGTCCCCGTTGCACTGCGCTGGGTTTCAAAATGACTAATGTTTTTTCAAGACTCATAGTTTATGGGTGTTAAGGTGATACAAAGATTTTTTGCATTTTCAAATATACGAAAAATGCCTGTATGAGCTATCGTAAGCTGCTTGTTTTTTATCTGTAAAATTATTTTTTTTCAGTGATTGTCCAGTGAAATGATTCCCAGGTGTATCGCTTTCAGTACAAGATCGACGGCGTTTTTTGCTTCCAGTTTGGCCATCAGACTTTTTCGATGAGACTCTATGGTGTTGTTCGAAACATGAAACAATTCGGCTATTTCTCTTGTATTCAGTCCTCGGGCAATGGCTTGTAGTACATCCCGCTCTCTTAAGGTAAGTTGCTCTTTGATAGGCTCTTCCGCATGTATGCGATTTAGGATTTCCTTGAATCGTTTGCACACATAGGTTTCTCCTTCCAGGATGGTTTGTATGGCCGTGACCAGTTCATTGATATCTGCCGATTTCAAAATTGCTCCTCTGATAGGGGCCTTCATCAGCCTTTTGAGTGTCCATATTTCTTCGTGCATGGTATTGATTAAAATACGTGCATCAGGATATTTCTGCAGAATCTTTTGTATCAGGTCGAAACCGTTGGTGTCCGGCAGTTCGATGTCGAGCAGATACAGGTCGAAGGGTTGCAGGTTGGCCAGGCGCATGGCTTCACTTCCGGATGAGGCCGTATATACAATATCTATTTCGGGCATTTGCGATACCACGTGTTTGATGCCTTGCAGAATAAGTGTATGGTCATCTACTAATAATATCTTTGCTTTTGGGTTTGTCATTCTGTCGCATTTTTAATTGCAAAGAAAAAGATATTCATTGAAAAGATTGTCACTGAAAACCGTGATTTTTCAATGGAGCAGCACCTGAATGTGGATATCTATTCCGGTACTGTTTTTCCGAATAATATAGTGGCCTCCAATGGTTTTCAGACGGTCTTCGATGGTTCGTAGTCCGATACCTTTATTTCCTTCCGCAGATACTTCCCAGTTTCCGTCATATTGCAGTTCGATGACGAGTGTTCCTGAAACCTCATCCAAGTGAATTTGGATATGGCTGGCATGGGCATGCTTGAGAATGTTGCTTATGGTTTCCTGCATGATGCGGTAGATTTCATACCCAATTCGTTCTGGAATATGTGACCATTCCGTTTGCGGGCGAGGAACGTAGTGTATGGTTACTCCGGATACTTCTTGCATTTTGGAAAAATAATCGGTCAGCATCTCATTCAGGTCTGTGAACTGGAAGTTGGGAGGCATCAGTTCATGGGAGATGGCGCGTATTCCATTTCGGATTTCTTCCAACGTGTGTACAGTAGTGGCTTTCAGTTCATTGGGTGAAACTTGCTGCTGGACTTGCAGAATGGCGCCGAGTAGATCGTTGCACACTCCGTCGTGCAGGTCTTTGGCCAGGCGTTTACGTTCGTTCTCCAGGCCTTCAATATATTGCCGGGCAGCAATCAGCTCGGTTTCTTTCTTTTGTAGTCTTCGTTTATAGAGCAGGACAGATACTACAATCAGCAGTGCGACGATAACGGTGACATAGAAAACGGCATGGCGCAGACGTATTTGTTTTTGTTGTGCCTGGTCTTTCTCCAGTCGGGCTATCTTCAGTTCCTTGTCGCTGGTTCTTAACTTCTCGTTCAGTTCAGACAATTCGTCTTTTATTTTCCCGTTGAAAACGGAATCTTGGTAGGTGCATACCTTTTCTATGTATTGGTAGGCTTTCTGATAATTTCCAAGTCCTTCGTAATTATGTGCCATGAGTTTATAGAACTTGTCATAAGGGACCTGCGTCTGAATCAGGGGATTTCCTGTCAGGATATCCAGGCTTCGCTGGTATTTCCCTATCCAGTGGTAAAGGCTGGCCTGTGTGGCATAGAATTCCAGGGCAGTGGGACTATTGGGAGGAATCTGATGGATGAGTTCTTCTCCTTTTTTCAGAAAAATCTGGGCAGAGTCTTTCTTGTTCCATAACTGATAAGTTCCAAGCAACGGACAGAGGGAACTCATTGCCAGTAAGGGAGTATCGGCATCCAAGGCTTTTTCGATGTTTTGCCTGAGTATCTGGCAAGCCTCGGTATATTTCCCAAGCTTGCTGTAGACTCCTCCTATCAGGCAATTGGCATATAATTCCATGAGGAGGTCATGCGCTTTCTGGGCATATTCTGCCGATAACTTCCCTTGGGTCAGCGCTTCTTCATAGCGCTTGTTCAGGTGGTAAAGCACTCCGATGTTGTAGTAAATGGAAGAGACATCTTCTGGTTTTCCGGTCTTTTTGCAGATATCGATGGCCCGGTTATAGTGATAGACTGCCGAATCGTACATACCTAGCTTCCGGTAGCATACTCCAATGGATGATTCCAGCACTCCTTCCAGGTCGTAGTTCCTTTCTTTCAGTTGGGGGGCATGGGCAGCTACGGTTTTAAAGCCTTCTTTGGCCCGTTCTACTTCACCTTCCATTAAAAAGTGGTTGGCTAGTGCGTTGAGAAGATGTAGGTAGACTTCTTCTTGAAAATTAGGCTGTTCATAGAGTGAAAGTCCTTTTTGTATGTAACGGAAGGAAGAGTCTGCATCGATGGTTTCATATTCCACACAAAGGTTCTGATACAGTTCAAGAAGTTTGTCTCTGGAAGCCTTCTGTCTTTCCGCACGCTGTATTTCCTGTTTCAGGCTATCGATAACAGAAGGTTCAGCTTGTATGGAGATAAGCGCAGCGGTTGTCAGTAGGAAAATAAGTGTGAGGATGTGTTTTTTCATGGTCATTAGTTTGGTGATTTCACAAGGTAATTGTTTTTTGTGGAGAATACAAATCTCTTTAGGAAAAAAACCTTGTCGGAATCAAGAAAAGGATGGGGGAAAACAAAAACTCCCGGTTTTTAAGGTTTAGAACTGGCCGAAACGTTCCAATATCTCTTTTTTGTGTTTTTGTGAGACTTGCAGTTCAGTTACGTGGTGGAAAGGAGTACACATGATGCAGTGGTTTTTTTGTATCATGTACAGGTAGTGCAGGTTGATGATGTACGACTGATGAATCTGGATGAATTTTTCATCGTATGCACACAGGTTTTCAGCTCGGAGGTTACCCTTTAGCCGAAGAAAAGAGCCGTCGGTCAATGCTATTTCCCAGCTCTTTTTGGCAGAGATGTACCGGAAATAACCGATATCGGACGCATGTAGCACGCGCAGGTGCCCCATGAAGGTACGGATGAGCAAGGGTTTGCCGAGTTTGATATCCAGAATTCTCCGCAAACGTTCCAAGGCTATCCTGTATCGTTGAATATCAGTCAGGTCCATAATCTTTCTATTTGTTTGCTTTTTTCCTGCTTACGCGAAGAAGTGCCTTTTATGTAATGTGATAAGAAGTTGTTCTTTGTCAAATATAGCTTGTCCCGAAAAGATGGAAAACACGGAAAACCGTGATTTCTAAAGGATTTTATGTTTCCCAGAAGGGATAGTGTATTGGAAAGAACCGTCTATTTACTTGTGTAACAGTAACTGGCAACAAATAGGAAGGAAGGCTTCATGGCATTCCTTTTTGGATAGCTGAAGGTAGTGGAGGTCTGGAGAGAGTGGCCCTTATCCGGCCCAGTTTTCCCGGTCCAGGTTCCGGTAACTGATGGCCTCGGCCAGGTGTTCCGGGCGGATGTCTGTACTGTTTTCCAGATCGGCAATGGTACGGGAAACCTTCAGGATACGGTCGTATGCACGGGCTGAAAGGTTCAGACGGTGCATGGCATGTCGCAGGAGTTCCAGACCGGCGGCGTCGGGTTGTGCGTAACGATGCAGCAGGCTTGGCGTCATTTGGGCATTACTGTAGATTCCGGCTTGTCCGGCAAAGCGCTGAGCCTGTATCTGTCGTGCTTGGATGACACGTTCACGGATGCTTGCACTGCTTTCTCCCGGGGTACTTTTGGATATCTCCTCAAAAGGTACGGGAACAATCTCCACTTGAATGTCGATACGGTCGAGCAGAGGGCCGGAAATCTTGTTCAGGTAACGCTGTACCTGTCCCGGATGACAGACACAATGGCGGGTGGGATGGTTGTAGTAGCCGCACGGACACGGGTTCATAGATGCAATCAACTGGAAGTTGGCTGGATACTCCAAGGTATATTTGGCCCGTGAAATGGTGATTCGATGGTCTTCAAGTGGTTGTCGGAGTACTTCCAGCACGTTCCGGCTGAATTCAGGGAGTTCATCCAAAAACAGTACGCCGTTGTGTGCCAGACTGATTTCTCCAGGTTGTGGACTGGCTCCTCCGCCTACCATGGCTACTTGTGAGATGGTGTGATGCGGGCTGCGGAACGGACGGATGGCGATGAGTGAGGTATTTTTACCTAACTTCCCGGCTACGGAATGTATCTTGGTCGTTTCCAAGCTTTCGCCTAAGGAAAGGGGCGGAAGGATACTGGGGAGGCGCTTGGCCATCATGGACTTTCCACTTCCCGGCGCACCGATGAGCAGTACGTTGTGTCCGCCTGCGGCAGCCACTTCCAGTGCGCGTTTCACGTTCTCCTGTCCTCTGACTTCTGAAAAATCAAATGGAAACGTGCACTGGTGTTTATAGAATTCTTCACGTGTGTTGACAAGTGTCGGCTGAAGGGTACCAGTACCGTTCAGGAAATCAATAACCTCCGTGATTCGTTCAGCTCCATACACAGCCAGGCGGTTTACTACAGCTGCTTCATACGCATTCTGTTTGGGGAGAATCAATCCCTTGAATCCTTGCTGGCGGGCTGCAATGGCGATGGGAAGTGCTCCTTTAATCGGTTGCAAGCTTCCGTCCAGACTTAGCTCTCCGATGATGAGGTAGTCGGCCAGTCGGGCTGCTGATACTGTTTCGCTGGCAGCCAGGATTCCGATAGCCAGTGGAAGATCGTAGGAGGCGCCTTCTTTCCGGATGTCGGCTGGAGCCATATTTACCACAATCTGACGTGTCGGAAACTTGTATCCGTTTACCTGTAAGGCCGAGACAATACGTTCGTGGCTTTCTTTTACGGCCGAATCAGGCAGTCCCACTAAATAGAATTTTATGCCACGTGAGCAGTTGACCTCGATGGTCACAATGGTGGCGTCGATGCCTTGTACAGCGGCGCCAAAAAGTTTTACTAGCATTTAAGGTTATGTTAAGGTGAGGTTATTTTTGTTTTGAGTCGTTTGCCGTCAATGCTTTTATCCGGCTTGCGAGGGTCATTTCATTCAAGTTACGGTCTACTATTTTCCGGTTCTGGTCAATCAGAATATTGGAAGGAAGTGCCTGTATGTTCTGTTGTTTCAGAATCTGTGCATTCCATCCTTTCCCGTCGCATAGTTCTATCCATTGCTCCGTATCTTCCTTGCACAGTCTTTGCCATTCCTTCTTGTCGTAGTCTAATGAGAAATTGACAATTCTGAATTTCTCTTTGGGCGATTTCTGGATGAGGCTGTATAGAGAGTCTCGGGTACTGATACTTTCCCTGTCCCAGCTTGCCCAGAAATTGACAAGGGTATAAGGACGTGCATTGTTGCTCCATGAAAGGTATTCTCCGTTTCTTTTCTTGACAGAGATGTAGCTTAGGTAATCTGATGAATTGTTTATTGTCTTTTCTTTTTCCGGAAGTAATTTCAGGATGCTTGTCACCACCCGGCTGTCTTTTATTTTTCCGGTGAGTGGCTCCAGTAATTTATTGATAAGGGCGATGTCCGGATGCGCTGTCTGTGCGAATACTTCATTCAGAATGTATGCTGAAGCATACGATTGCGGATGGTTTTGGATGAAAGTTTCTGCTTGCTTGCGTATCTGGACCGGATCATTCAGCGAAAGAATGCTGTTTCTGAATTCCTGGTATTCATCATTGGGCCCGTCGCCTTTGATTTCCGGATGCTGGAAGCTGCCTTTTACGGTTACCTTCCATCCTTTGTCGGCAAAAATCGGAAAAGCTTCTCCCGAATCGTTTACCAGCCGGAAAAGGTTCAGGGTGTCAAGGGTAAAACTGTAGGTGAACTTTCCATTTCTCGGATAAATGGTGTCGAGTTTGGCTTCGGGGTCGTCGTATACCACCAGAATCATATCGGAAGTCAGTCCCTCCATTTCTCCTTTAAGTTCGAACTCATAGCTTTGCTTACATGAATCGAGACAGAATAAAAGGTATATGCACAGGAGGATTGGGTATAGTTTTTTCATATACAATGTTTCGTTTCCGCGAAAATACATATTTTCATCTTATAATCTTTCATCTTTTTCGGATTCTTTCCCTGAAGGGCATAAAAAAACCGGAACCACGCAATGTGATTCCGGTTTTCAGGAAGTAACTTATTGGATTACTTTATTTCGTTTGCATATTTTGCAAATTCGCGGTCGTTCTGAGCTTTAGCAGCCAGAGTAGCATCCAACTGTTTTACTTTGTCCATGCTGCTCTTAACCAAGTCAGCGTTGTTTGTTCTAGCACCTACGATAGCCATCAAGTAGCTTGTGTAAGCGTCCGGATTCTTCACTGCAGACAAAGTAGATTTAGCTTTGTTGTAGTCCTTAGCCAAGATCTGAGCCAAAGCAGCAGAGTTGGTCTTTGTGTCACCGAATGCCTGTACGGCGCGGTCGTACTGACCTTGTTTGATGTACAAGTTACCCAGAGCTTCGTTAGCTGTGTTAGCACCAGTTGATTTGCTCAAGTAAGTTTCAGCGTTAGCTACATTACCCTTAGTCAATTCAATCAAACCGAGGTTCGTGTTAGCTTCAGCAGAGTTGGCGTTCTTGCTGGCAGCCTGTTTGAAGTAGTTTTCAGCAGCAGCCAAGTCACCGTTTGCATAAGCCATCATACCCAAGTTGTTGTAAGCACGGAAATCGGTCGGATACAATTCAACAGCTTTCTTATAGATTGCTTCTTTACGAGCGTTGTCGTTAGTCAGTGTAGCAGCATACAGCAATTCATCGTTGCTCAATACTTTTGCATCAGTATCAAATGCAGCGTTGATTTCTTCATCGCTACGTCCGATTACATCGTAGTTAGCAGTCAAGCGAGCACGACGCAACTGCGGCAGGATTTCGTCAGCCAAAGTTTTGTAAACTGAAGAAATGTTCTTGATTTCAGTTTCACGCTGTTCAGGATCGCTGTACATAGAAAGCACACGCAAGATCAGGTCTTTATCCTGGATGTTTGATTTAGAAACCAGTTCCTGGAAACCATCCCAGTCCTGAGCAGTATATTTCGTATCTACTTCTGTTTCAATCTTACCTTTCTTCAACTGCTGGTTCATATACTTTTCAGTATTGTTCTGACGGTTTTCAGCCAGTGTAGTGTTCAGTTTCACACCACCATCAGGTGAAGCGTAAGCAGAAATTTCGATGTTGTTCAGTTTATAGTTCTTTGTATCACCGGCAACAGCAACCACTTGTTTGTGGAAAGCTTTCAGGCTGTCTGACTTCAGTTCGCTTGCACGGAGGTTAGCTTGCTGAATCAAGAACATGATCTGAGCTTCTTTAGCTTGCTTGATTACACGCTGGAAAGCATCTGGAGCGTATGCAGCGTTAGCTGAGTTTACAGTCGGCAGTTCTGAAGTAGCGATTACACCATCAGCAATCTTTACAGAAGGAATAGTGTATTCTTTTTTACCTTTCTTAATCTTGAAATCCAGATAAAGTTCAGATTTAGCCATTTCAGGAACATAGTCGAAAGAGGCTTTCATTGTGTAAGTACCACCAGCTTTGTAAGAGATAGTCTGGTCGTTACCTTGTACTTTTTCACCCTGGAATGTTGCAGGCTGACCTTTGGCTTCTCCGCCTTCCCATCTCAAAACCGGAGTAACTTCAACTGTGGCGTTTTTCTTGAAGTATTTTTCCGGGAATTTTCCTGTAATAGTTACAGGCACTTTACCACCTACTGCTTCCAATACTTCAGGGTTGGTTGTGAAGTAGTCAGGAGACAATTCGCCCATCTTGCTACATGAAGAGAAAGCAAGGACTAACAATGCCACTAACGGCAAATACAACTTCTTAATCATGATGTTTAATATTTAGTTTGTATAAATGAATAATCTTGTTTGATTATTTGGGGCAAAGATAAGAAAAACTCCATTATTTGTTAATTATTATCTGTTTTTTTGTTTGTCTCTCTGTAAAAAAAGCTTAAAAGAGAGTGCTTTTATCCGTTTTTGTGCAGGTTGTGCGGATGGTGTTCCAGAATTTCCTGACGCAAGCGGCTGCGGTCGAGGTGTGTGTAGATTTCTGTCGTGCCGATGCTTTCATGTCCGAGCATACATTGTATGGCACGCAGGTTGGCACCTCCTTCGAGTAAGTGAGTGGCAAATGAGTGGCGGAAGGTGTGTGGACTGATGCTTTTTTTCAGCCCGATTTGCTCAGCCAGCTCCTTGATGATATGGAAAACCATGATGCGTGAAATGTTTTTCCCAAAGCGGCTGATGAACACGAAATCCTCGTACCCGGGTTTGATCAGTCCTTGGCTTCGATCGGCAAAGTACAGTTGCAGTTCGTGGATGGCGCGTGAGGAAATCGGAACCAGCCGTTGCTTGCTGCCTTTTCCTTCTACCCGGATGAATTTTTCTTTCAGGTACAAGTCTGATAGTCTGAGGTTGCACAGCTCTGAAACACGCAGCCCGCAGCTGTAGAGCGTTTCCAGAATGGCCCGGTTCCGCTGGCCTTCGCGTGAAGTGCGGTCGATGACCCCGATCAGGCTGTCAATCTCTTCCACACTCAGTACGTCGGGCAGATGCCGGCCAATCTGGGGTGATTCCAATAGTTCGGAAGGGTCTTGTGCAAGGTATCCCTCGAGTACCAGAAAACGGAAAAAAGAACGTATCCCCGACAGAATACGGGCCTGGGACCGGGAATGAATGCCGATGTCGTGAAGCCCGGCTGAGAAGGTCTCCAGATTCTCCAGCGTGACATCTGTGAGGTCGATTTCTTCCAGTTCCAGATAAGCGAACAGCTTGTCCAAATCCGTAAGATAGGCTTCTACTGTATTGCGGGAAAGAGATTTTTCGAGCTTCAGGTATTGCTTATACTTTATTATTATATTTTTTTTATCGGCCTTTTTCATTTCTTTTTCGTATCTTTGTGCCAAATTCTTCTACAAAAGTATTAAAAGTTCAGCAGAAGTATACAGATGAGAATACAAATAATTAATGGCCCGAACATTAATCTGTTAGGCAAACGAGAGCCTTCTATTTATGGTGCCGAATCTTTTGAGAGCTATCTGGAGAAATTGAAAGAATGGTATCCATCGGTTGAATTTGCGTATTATCAATCGAATGTGGAAGGGGAGCTGATTAATAAAATTCATGAAGTCGGATTTTCATACGACGGCATCGTGCTGAATGCGGGTGCTTACACGCACACTTCCATTGCCTTGCAGGATGCCATACGTGCAGTGACGTCTCCTGTCGTGGAGATTCATATATCCAATGTGCACAAGCGGGAAGAGTTTCGCCATAAATCCATGATTTCGTGTGCCTGTGTAGGCGTAATTTGTGGATTCGGTCTGAATTCCTATCGTCTGGCCGTGGAATCTTTTTTAGTAGACAACAACAAATTATAGTATATATGATGCTTAAACAAACAAAAATCGTTGCGTCCATTTCGGATTTGCGCTGCGAAGTAGATTTTATCAGAGACCTTTTTAATGCAGGTATGAACGTGGTACGTATGAATACTGCACATGCCAGCCGTGAAGGTTTTGAAAAGTTGATTAACAATGTGCGTACCGTTTCCAACCGCATCGGTATCCTGATGGATACAAAAGGCCCGGAAGTACGTACTACGGCCAGTGCAGAAGGCCCGATTGATTTCAAAACAGGTGAAAAAGTGCGTATTGTAGGCAATCCGGATCAGGAAACTACTCATGAATGTATTTCGGTAACTTATCCGGGATTTGTGCACGACCTGTCTGTAGGTGCTGATGTGCTGATGGACGACGGCGAACTGGAACTGAAGGTCATCGACAAGAACGAAGATACGCTTTTCTGTGAAGTCTGCAACGACGCGACTTTGGGAAGCCGCAAGAGTGTGAATGTGCCGGGCGTGCGCATCAACCTGCCTTCTCTGACAGAAAAAGACCGCAACAATATCCTTTATGCCATCGAAAAGGACATTGATTTCATTGCTCACTCTTTCGTGCGCAACCGTCAGGATGTATTGGACATCCGTGAGATTCTGGATGCACACCACAGCGACATCAAGATTATCGCCAAGATTGAGAATCAGGAAGGTGTGGACAACATCGACGAAATCGTGGAAGTGGCCGACGGTGTGATGGTAGCCCGTGGTGACCTGGGTATCGAAGTGCCGCAGGAACGCATTCCAGGTATCCAGCGTATCTTGATCAAGAAATGTATCCTGGCAAAGAAGCCGGTTATCGTGGCTACGCAGATGTTGCACACCATGATCAACAACCCGCGTCCGACTCGTGCCGAGGTAACCGATATCGCCAATGCCATCTACTACCGTACCGATGCCCTGATGCTGAGTGGTGAAACGGCTTACGGTAAGTATCCGGTAGAAGCGGTGAAGACCATGGCGAAGATTGCGGCTCAGGCAGAAAAAGATAAGATGGAAGAAAACGATATTCCAATTCCTTTGACTCCGGCCAATACCGATGTGACCAGCTTCCTGGCTAAGCAGGCGGTACGTGCTACGAACCTGATGCCGATTCGTGCCATCATCACCGACAGCTTCAGCGGTCTGACTGCCCGCAACCTGGCTGCCTTCCGTGGCAAATATCCGGTGCTGGCTATCTGCTACAAGGAAAAGACCATGCGTCACCTGGCGCTTTCATACGGTGTGGAAGCAATTTATATGCCGGAAAAGGCCAACGGACAGGAGTACTACTTCACTGCACTGCGCAAGCTGATTAACGACGGTGTGCTGGCCGAAAATGAAATGGTGGCTTACTTGAGCGGTGGTAAACAAGGAACTCATACTTCCTTCTTGGAAATCAATCAGGTGGGCGACGTGCTGAAAAGCGAAGAAGAATACGTGTTGCCCAACCGTAACCGTTACTTGTAATCATGAAAGAGACAGACGCGCTCGATGAATACATTCTTCAGCATATCGACGAAGAAAGTGACTACCTGAAAGCGCTGTACCGGGCGACGCACGTGAAACTCCTGCGTCCCCGTATGGCTTCGGGTCACTTGCAGGGAAGAATGCTGAAGATGTTCGTGCAGATGATACGTCCGAAACAGGTGCTTGAGATAGGTACTTACAGCGGATATTCTGCACTTTGTCTGGCAGAAGGTCTGGAAGAGGGAGCCATGCTCCACACTTTCGAGATCAACGACGAGCAGGAAGACTTCACCCGTCCATGGCTGGAAAATTCTCCGTATGCCGATAAAATCCGGTTTTACATTGGAGATGCCCTGCAGATAGTACCCGGTATGGACATCGTGTTCGATTTGGCCTTTGTCGACGGGAACAAGCGTTTCTATGTGGAATACTACGAGATGATTCTGCAGAAGATGCATTCCGGCGGCTATATCATAGCCGACAACACCTTGTGGGACGGGCATGTGCTCGAGGAACCGCATCACACGGACACGCAGACCATCGGTATCAAGAAGTTCAACGACCTGGTGGCTGCCGATACACGGGTGGAGAAAGTTATCCTGCCTTTGCGCGACGGTCTGACTATCATACGTAAAAAATAAAAGAGGTAATATGGAAACAACCAGACAAAACAAGATTGCCCGCCTTATTCAGAAGGAACTGAGCGAAATTTTCCTTTTGCAGACCAAATCCATGCCGGGAGTGCTGGTTTCGGTCAGCATTGTCCGCATCAGTCCCGATATGAGTTATGCGCGTGCATATTTGAGCGTCTTCCCTTCGGAGAGAAGTGAAGAAATCGTGAAGAACATCAATGCCAACATGAAGTCCATCCGCTTTGAGCTGGGCAACCGCGTACGTCATCAGCTGCGTATCATTCCGGAACTGAAGTTCTTTGTAGACGATTCGCTGGATTACGCGGAGAAGATTGACGAATTGTTGAAGAAATAAGTACATGTGAAATTCTGGTAAACACTCACAGAAGAAGAGGACGACAGTGCCTGGTGCTTCTGTGGGTTTTTATTTTATGTAATAGTATATATTAATAAGGTATAGCGGTGAATTTCCCTTTTTACATAGCCCGGCGATATTTGTTTTCCAAGAAGTCACACAATGCCATCAATGTGATTTCCGGTATTTCGGTGTGCGGAGTGGCGCTTGCCACCCTGGCCTTGGTATGTACCTTGTCCGTGTTCAACGGTTTTCAGGACCTGGTGTCAAACCTGTTTACGGCTTTCGATCCGGAACTTAAAATTATTCCGTCCGCTGGGAAAGTCTTCGACGGACAGGACAAGTCTATCGTGGCTGTCCGGAAAATGTCCGAAGTGGCCCTGGTATGTGAATCGTTGGAAGACAATGCCTTGGTGCAGTATCAGGGGCGGCAGGCCATGGCCGTGGTTAAGGGCGTGGAAGACAATTTCACCGAATTGACCCCGATTGACACCATCCTTTTTGGGAAGGGAGACCTGTTGCTGCACGATGAAGTGGTGGATTATGCCATTCCCGGCGTGCAGTTGCTGGCCAATCTGGGTACCGGTATCCGCTTTCTCGATCCGCTCGAGGTGTATGCTCCCAAGCGTGGAGCGAAGGTGAACATGGCCAATCCGTCTACGTCTTTTACTGGAGGGAACCTGTTTTCTTCTGGACTGGTGTTTGCCGTGAACCAGGAGAAATATGACGGGTCTTATATCATTACCTCCCTGCAGTTTGCCCGCAAGCTGTTTCAGTACACCACCGAAGTCAGTGCCGTCAACCTGAAGCTGAAACCGGGTACCGATGTGGATGCCTTCAAACGTAAGCTGGAAGCACAGTTGGGAGAGCGTTTCCGTGTGCTCGACCGTTATGAGCAGCAGGCCGACACGTTCCGTATCATGAAAATCGAGAAATTCATCTCCTACCTTTTTCTGACCTTTATCCTGATGATAGCCTGTTTCAATGTCATCGGCTCCCTGTCCATGCTCATCATCGACAAGCGTGACGATGTGACTACTCTGCGCAATTTGGGAGCCAACGACCGGCAGATTGTGCGTATCTTCCTCTTCGAGGGGCGACTGATTTCGTTCATCGGAGCCGTGGCCGGTATTGTGTTGGGGGTATTACTCTGTTGGTTGCAACAGACCTTCGGACTGATTTCACTGGGAGCTTCCGGCAGTTTCATTGTCGATGCCTATCCGGTCAGCGTACACTGGGAAGATGTCGTGTTGATTTTCTTTACCGTTCTGGCAGTAGGTTTTCTTTCTGTGTGGTATCCGGTACGCTATTTGAGTCGCCGGTTACTGGCGAAATAAATAGTCCGTTGGGAGTCATATAGGCTTTGCAGGGTACTTTTCCCTTGTGTATCCTGTTGCTTTCCCTTCACCCATTCGCTCAAATTGTTTCAAATGTTTGCTGTAATCTATTTATTTTCAATTGCTTATCTTTTGTGTGCTCCATTATTATCTATCGCTTCTTTTTCGGTTTTATATTTGTTACGGTATAAGTCATATGTTCTATCTCCATAGACTGGAGAATTATAGGGAAGCATATATGAGTAATAAATAAAAGATAAGCATAAAGGCTGTGTGCCGGTCTGGATGAACCGATGTCACACAGCCTTTATGCTTGCATGATGAACAATTATACATCTTCAGGCATGGGAATGACAAGGATAGACTCACTGCACCGGATTCCGTAGAATACGTCACGAACCCGCCCCTGCTGGGGTATCAGAATACCCTTTTCTACCAAATCTTTTATATCGCGTGCTGCTGTATCTGGTGATACCTTTACACGTTTTGCCCAATTCTTAGCTGTCAGTTTGCCGGGATAACCGTCCAAATATAAATTCAAGACTTCGCGTTGTCGTTCGGACAGGACTGTTTCGGCATGGGTTTGCCAGAATATGGCCTTATTAAGAACCTTTGACAATGTCTCGTCGGATTGCTCGACGGAACGGAGCAGACAGTCAAGATACCAGATGATCCATTCAGTAATCTCGCAATCTCCCTTCTGTGTTTTCTCCAATATGTCGTAATACTGTTTTTTATCTTTGTTTATCTGATGGGAGATACTGAAGAAACGCATCTTTGAGTTTTCGGCTTGTGAAAGTGCCATATCAGCAATGGCTCGTCCGATTCGTCCGTTTCCGTCATCGAAAGGATGGATACAGACAAACCACAAATGGGCTATCGCTGATTTTACATAACCGTTATGTGCATCTGAATTGAACCAGTCCAGAAACCGATTCATTTCTTCGTTTATTCTTTCAGGAGCAGGCGCTACATAATGTACCTTTTCCCGACCGAACATTCCAGAAATAACTTTCATCTCTCCACTGCGGTATCGGGCTACATCTATTTTCGTTGGACCGCTCCATCCGGTAGGAAATAGGCAGTTGTGCCAGCCGAATAGTCTTTCATGGGTAAGCGGACTGTTGAAATTGACGGTTGCGTCAAGTGCCATTTCCACTACTCCGTCTATATATCGTGAAGATTCGGTCGGATTCGGTAGTTGTACTCCGAGTTTGCGGGCTACAGATGAACGTACCTGTTCATTGTTCAATTCCACTCCTTCAATTTCTGATGATGCAATGATGTCATGAGAGATGGATTCAACTACGGCAGACATCTTGTCATTAAAACCGATTACACTAAGACGTCCCATCAGATAACCGACAGCCTTGTTTACCTTGTTCAGTTTCTCACCGACAAGTTCCTTGTTCCACGAAAAGGAAGGCCATTCTTTATGTTCATGTATATACATAGGCATCACTGTTTTCTACAAATATACGGTTTTGCGGATAATTAACCGCAAAATTTGCGTCTTATTATCTGCATGAAACAGTGAGTTCGGCTTCGTCCATACGAATTCTGGCTCAACGTAAAAATCTGAGGAGTAAACCGTATAAAATCGTATCTTTGCAAACAACGAATCATCAGCAGCTATGGAAACAAACGGTTATCGCCTCCTTCTTCCTGAAGGAGCATTGGATTACTTTCTCATCTCAGATGTAAAGGAAAGCAGTACGGAAATAGTGATTTACCTGGAAGAGAAGAACGAAGTTCCCGGTGAATACTCAAACATGAGAGTGGAAAGCAAGGGATTTTATGATCCGGTAGTGATTCAGGATTTCCCGGTCCGTGGCAAGAAACTTTTTCTGAACATCCGCCGTCGCAGATGGATTGTGAAGGAGGATGGACACTATGTAAGCCGCAACTGGAAACTGGTCGCAGAAGGCTGCCGTATGACGCATGAATTTGCGTCTTTTTTAAAAGAACTATATTGATACTCTTCCGGTAAGCTGTAAGCTCCTAGGGTTTCTCTTCGGCGTGGACGGTGAGCTTCTTGAGCGTCAGTACCGCAACCATCTGAGCGGTTACATGAACTGGAATCAGCTATCCCATGCGGAAGAATGGATACTTTTCGAGAAGAACATCGGTCCGTATGTGGGCATTGATGAGGTCAGCCTTTCACAAGGTGAGCTCTATACCATTCTGATAAACAAGGAGAGAAAAGGACGTTCAGGAAGTGTCATTGCAATCATAAAGGGCACCGATGTCCGGACTGTCACTTCCGTCCTGCTGAAGCTTTCCAGACGCAGACGCTTCCAGGTCAGGGAGATAACCCTCGACATGGCCCCGAACATGGAGCAGACGGCACGTATCTGCTTCCCTGCCGCACGCCGTGTGACGGACCGTTTCCACGTGCAGAAGCTGGCTTATGAGGCAGTCCAGGAAATGAGAGTGAAGGCTCGCTGGGAAGCCCTGGATGAGGAGTCCATACAGATGGCACATGCCAGGGCATGCGGGAAAATCTATCATGCTCCCCTATTCGAGAACGGGGATTCAAGGAAGCAGCTGCTGGCAAGAAGCATCTATCTTCTCTATAAGAAAGAGTCCTTATGGACCGAGTCACAGCGTGCGCGTGCCGAAATCCTCTTCAGAGAATATCCCGATATAAAGAAAGCATACTATCTTTCAATGAGACTCGGACTGATATATCACCAGTGCAAGCATAAGGATACCGCATTGACAAG
>CABIXF010000005.1:0-138846 GCA_902362595.1 Bacteroidaceae bacterium
TGATTTCAACGATATCAAAGAACTCGATTATCCCCTTTTTGAAGGACTATTTGATTAATTTTTTAACTCGTCCATTTTTATTGGACACTAATGTTTTGTTTTTTTATGTAAATGAAAAAGTAAGAATGGTTGAGGAGTTGTGGGGGTATGGATTTTGATGCTTGTAACTTATTGGCGGATTCCTGTTGAAAGATGTATTTTGTTAATAAAATGTAATAATAAATGGCAGTTTGTCATTTTTTTATTCGTTTTAAGTGTGATATTGTGATATATTTTCGATATATTTGCGCACTAAGTTATAAAAAGATTGCTCAGATGATTTACGACATGGAAATGCAGAAGACGTTCTATGCGTCGTATGCGGAAAAAGTAGGAAAAGCCCGGAATAAACTGGGGCGCGCCATGACCTTGGCCGAGAAAATATTGTATGCCCATTTGTACGACGAGCACACGATGGCTCCGTTCCGTCGGGGAGAAGAGTATGTCAATTTCCGTCCCGACCGGGTGGCCATGCAGGATGCCACGGCACAGATGGCATTGCTGCAGTTTATGAATGCCGGGAAATCCGTATCGGCAGTACCTGCCACTGTACATTGCGACCATTTGATTCAAGCATATAAAGGAGTGGAAGAGGATTTGCCTTCTGCTTGTACCACGAATAAAGAGGTATATGACTTTTTGAAGAGTGTGGCTTCGAAATACGGTATCGGCTTTTGGAAGCCGGGAGCGGGAATCATTCATCAGGTGGTACTCGAGAACTATGCGTTCCCAGGCGGAATGATGGTGGGTACCGATTCTCATACGCCGAATGCAGGTGGCTTGGGAATGATTGCCATCGGCGTAGGTGGTGCCGACGCGGTGGACGTGATGACCGGCATGGAATGGGAACTGAAGATGCCGAAACTGATTGGCGTGAAGCTGACCGGTAAACTGAACGGTTGGGTTTCGCCGAAGGATGTGATTCTGAAGCTGGCAGGCATTCTGACCGTAAAAGGGGGAACCAATGCCATCATCGAATATTTTGGAGAAGGTACGCATTCGTTGTCGGCTACCGGAAAGGCTACCATCTGTAACATGGGAGCGGAAGTGGGAGCCACGACTTCGGTTTTCCCGTACGATGAGGAAATGAAACGCTACCTGTGTGCGACCGGCCGTGAGGAGATTGCTTTACTGGCTGAGGCCAATGCAGCCGACTTGCAGGCGGATGCGGAAGTGGCACTGTGTCCGGAGAAATATTACGACCGGTTGATTGAAATCGATCTTTCGGCTTTGGAACCCTATGTGAACGGTCCGTTCACCCCCGATGCGGCTTGTCCGATTTCGGAATTTGCGGCCCGTGTGAAGAAGGAAGGTTTCCCGCAGAAAATGGAAGTGGGACTGATTGGTTCCTGCACCAACTCTTCTTATCAGGATTTGAGCCGTGCGGCTTCGGTAGCCCGTCAGGTAAAGGCAAAGGGACTGAAGATGCAGGCTTCGCTGATTATCAATCCGGGTTCGGAGCAGGTGTATTGCACGGCACAGCGCGACGGCATGATTGAAGACCTGAAGAGTATCGGTGGCGTGGTGATGACCAATGCCTGTGGCCCTTGTATCGGCCAGTGGAAGCGTGTGACCGACGACCCGTTGCGGGCCAATTCCATCGTGACTTCGTTCAACCGTAACTTTGCCAAACGTGCCGACGGGAATCCGAATACGCATGCGTTTATCGCTTCACCGGAAATTGCAGTCGCTTTTGCCATTGCCGGTGACTTGTGCTTCAATCCGCTGACAGATACCCTGAAGAATGAAAAGGGCGAGGCGGTGAAACTGGATCCTCCTACGGGAGAAACTTTGCCTTTGAAAGGCTTTACGGTGGATGACAACGGGTATGTGGCTCCTTCGGCCGACGGAGGCAAGGTGGAAGTCACCATTCAGCCGGATTCACAACGTTTGCAGAAACTGGAACCGTTTGCTCCATGGAACGGAGAAGACTTCCTGGAACTGCCGTTGCTGATTAAGACGCAGGGAAAATGTACCACTGACCATATTTCAATGGCCGGACCGTGGTTGCGTTTCCGTGGGCACCTGGAAAATATTTCCGACAACATGCTGATGGGAGCGGTCAATGCTTTCAACGGCAAGACGAACTGCGTATGGAATCAGCTGACGGGCGAGTATGAGGCGGTTTCTGCCGTGGCCAAGCAGTACAAGGCGAAAGGCATGGGCTCTATCGTTGTGGCGGAAGAAAACTACGGAGAGGGCTCCAGCCGGGAACATGCCGCCATGGAACCACGTTTCCTGAACGTGCGGGTGATTCTGGCCAAGAGCTTTGCGCGTATCCATGAAACCAACCTGAAGAAACAGGGTATGCTGGCGCTGACTTTTGCCAACAAAGATGATTACGACAAGGTGCGTGAACACGACCGGATTTCCATCCTGGGATTGCAGCATTTTGCACCGGGACGTCCGCTGTATGCCGTACTGACGCACGATGACGGCACGACGGAGACTTTCGAAGTGCTTCACACCTATAATGAAATGCAAATTAACTGGTTCAAAGCAGGTTCTGCCTTGAACACCTTTAAAAAATAAGAGAGATATGAGTAACAGCAAGATGTATATGGAAGACGGGAAACTGATGGTTCCCGACAATGTGGTGATTCCTTTTATCGAAGGAGATGGAGTAGGCGCTGAAATTACTCCGGTATGTCAGAAAATTGTCAATGCGGCGGTAGAACTGGCCTACGTGGGCAAGCGCAGCATTGAATGGAAAGAAGTGCTGGCAGGGGGTAAGGCGTTTGAAAAGACCGGTGAATGGTTGCCGCAAGCTACATTGGATGCGTTCAAGGAATACCTGGTAGGTATCAAGGGGCCGCTGACCACTCCGGTAGGCGGAGGTATCCGTTCGTTGAATGTGGCGTTGCGTCAGACCCTCGACTTGTATGTCTGTCTGCGTCCGGTACGTTGGTTCAAGGGCGTGGTTTCTCCGGTAAAAGAACCTCATAAGGTGAACATGTATATTTTCCGTGAAAATACAGAGGATATTTATGCCGGTATCGAGTGGGAACAGGGCACTCCGGAAGCGCAGAAGTTCTATAAATTCCTGCATGATGAAATGGGCGTCACCAAGGTACGTTTCCCGGAGACTTCTTCATTTGGTGTGAAACCGGTATCGAAGGAAGGAACACAGCGGTTGGTACGTGCAGCTATCCAGTTTGCATTGGACAACGGGCTGCCTTCAGTGACACTGGTACATAAAGGAAACATCATGAAGTTTACCGAGGGAGGCTTCAAACGCTGGGGATACGAAGTGGCTGAAACGGAATTCAAGGACCGTACTTTCACCATGAACGAGTATGACCGTCTGAAGAAAGACTTGGGCGAAGAATCTGCCAAGGCTGCCGTAGCCAAGGCCATCAATGAAGGCAAACTGGTGGTGAAGGACTGCATTGCCGATGCATTCCTGCAGAATACGCTGTTGCTGCCGGAAGAATATTCTGTGATTGCGACATTGAACCTGAACGGAGACTATATATCCGACCAGCTGGCTGCCATGGTGGGCGGTATCGGCATCGCACCGGGTGCCAACATCAATTACCAGACCGGACATGCTATTTTTGAAGCGACTCACGGCACGGCGCCGAACATTGCCGGACAGGATGTGGTCAATCCTTGCTCCCTGTTGTTGTCGTCGGTGATGATGCTGGAATACATGGGCTGGAAAGAAGCTGCCCAGCTGATTGTGAATGCATTGGAAAAAGCATTCTCCAACGGAGAAGCTACGGCCGACCTGGCCCGTTTCATGCCGAAAGGAAACGCACTGGGAACAAAGGATTTTGGACAGCGAATCGTCGAACTGCTGTAAGAGCAGACGGTTTTTTTGTCGGAGTGATTAATGGATAAAAGAGTAGTTTATGAAAAAGGAATATATCGTTTACAAGCTTTCCGAATGTGCCAAGCAGGCATGCCGTATAGACAATGAACTGTTTACCAAATACAATGTGAAGCGTGGCCTTCGTAATGAAGACGGTACGGGAGTACTGGTGGGACTGACGAAGATTGGTAATGTGGTAGGGTATGAACGTACCGACCAGGGACTGAAACCGATTCCGGGCAAGTTGTTCTATCGTGGATACGACCTGGATGACATCGCTCATGCGCTGTTGCGTGAGAAACGTTTCGGCTTTGAGGAAGTGGCTTATCTGTTGCTTTCGGGAGAACTCCCGGACAGTGAACAGCTGGCTTCGTTCAAGGAACTGATTAACGACAACATGCCGCTCGACAAGAAGACCACGATGAACATCATCGACCTGGAGGGACAGAACATCATGAATATCCTGGCCCGCAGTGTACTGGAGATGTATACGTTCGATCCGAATCCGGATGACATCTCACGCGACAACCTGATGCGTCAGTCCATCGAGCTGATTTCGAAGTTCCCGACCATCATTGCGTATGCTTATAACATTTATCGTCACAGCATACACGGACGTTCCTTGCATATCCGTCACCCGCACGAGAACCTGTCGTTGGCCGAAAACTTCCTTTATATGATTAAAAAGGACTATACGCCGCTGGAAGCCCGTATGCTTGACTTGCTGTTGGTGTTGCAGGCTGAACACGGAGGTGGTAACAACTCTACGTTTACAGTACGCGTCACCAGCTCTACCCGTACGGATACCTATTCCAGTATCGCCGCCGGTATCGGTTCTTTGAAAGGTCCGTTACATGGAGGAGCCAATATTCAGGTGATCAAGATGTTCCATCACTTGAAGGAGGTGATTTCCGATTGGACGAATGTGGATGAGATTGATACGTACCTGACCCGTATGTTGAACAAGGAGGCATACGACGGCAGCGGACTGATTTACGGTATCGGTCATGCGGTGTACACCATTTCCGACCCGCGTGCGGTCTTGCTGAAGGAACTGGCCGGCGAGCTGGTGGCAGAAAAGGGATGCGAAAAGGAATTTGCTTTCCTGGAACTGTTGGAACAGCGTGCCATAGAATGTTTCAAGAAGGTGAAAGGTACCAAGAAGCAGGTATGTTCGAACGTGGACTTCTATTCGGGATTTATCTACGAAATGATGGGATTGCCGCATGAAATCTATACCCCGCTGTTTGCCATGGCCCGTATCGTAGGATGGACGGCACACCGCATTGAGGAGCTGAACTTCGAAGGTCGCCGCATCATCCGTCCGGCCTACAAGAACGTGCTGGAGGAAGTGGATTACAAGCCGATAAAAGACCGCTGATTATTGCGATGAAAATAACCGGAAGAGGCTGCAGAAACCCGAAGAAGGTTTCTGTGGCCTCTTTTGTGTTAGGTATATCGGCCTGAATTGTGTACCTTTGCGGAGTTTATTCTTACATTTCGCAGTATGAACAGTTTGAAAGGATTTTTCTATGGACTTGCCACTTCGGTGACATTCGGTTTGATACCCTTGTTTACCCTTCCGCTGATGCGGAAAGGGATGATGTTTGATACCATTCTTTTCTATCGGTTCCTTTTTGCCACCTTTGCTTTGGGGGTAATGATGAAGGTGAAAAAGGAATCGTTTCATATAGAGCTGCGGGATATTCCGCTGTTTCTTTTGCTGGGATTGTTTTACACCGGTTCGGCCATGTTCTTGTTTTGGGGATATGGTTTTATGGGGGCGGGAGTGGCCACTACCCTGCATTTCACCTATCCGGTGTTCGTCACCTTGCTGATGTGGGTGCTGTTTCGTGAGAAGGCGTCTTGGGTGACATGGGTTGCCATTCTGCTGGCGGTGTATGGCGTGTCTGAACTTTCATTGAAAGGGGATGAATTGTCGTTTGATGTGTCGGGGGTGATTATCGTTCTCCTTTCGGCTGTATGCTACGCCAGTTATATTGTGGCAGTCAACAAATCCCGTCTGCGCGATATGAACGGGCGGAAACTGGCTTTTTATGTGTTTATTGTCAGCACGGTGATGTTTGCCGTGAAGGCGCTGACCAATCAAGGAATACAACCGGTGCCGGACGCCGTGTCGGTAGGGAATCTGGTGCTGTTGGCCGTAGTGCCGACCGTCATCTCCAATATCACGCTGGTGTTGGCCGTACAGCATATCGGGGGTACGCTTACCTCTGTTCTGGGAGCCATGGAGCCGGTGACGGCTGTCTGTATCGGTGCTTTGATTTTCGGCGAATCGTTTACGGCACAGGAGGCTTGGGGAATTTTTCTGATTCTGGTGGCCGTCACGTTGATTGTGTTGACTAAGACCATTCAGAAAACGTTGTCGACGGTGGTCCGTAAGATTCGTCCGCGTCATGCCTGACACGGACGAACCCCACGTGGATTCCTTATTTTCCGTATAACTTGTTGATCAGGTCGCTGCGGCCAATTTTCCGCAGTTCATTGATGATGGCCTTGCGTTCTTCGGGCTTGTACCAGAAGAAGAACATGCGCTGGGCCAGCTTTTCGCGCGGCGTTTTGGCCGAGAAGACGGGTTCCAGGGTGTAAGGATGCAGTCCGGTGTACCATGCCTCCGTGGAGACCGTCATAGGGGTCGGGGTAAAATCCTGCACCTGCTCCAGATGGAAATCCAACCGCTTGGTAATGACGGCCAGTTCGGCCATATCCTCTTCCGTACATCCGGGATGGCTGCTGATGAAGTAGGGAATAATCTGCTGCCGCAGTCCGGCTTCCTTATTGATTTTGTCGAAGATACGCTTGAACTCATAGAACTGTTCAAAGGGCGGTTTGCGCATCAGGTAGAGCACCTTGTCACTGGTATGTTCCGGTGCCACCTTCAGTCGTCCGCTTACGTGGCGTGTAATCAGTTCGCGTGTATATTCCTTGGTACTCTGGTTGGTTTTCGCGTCCTTGCTTTGGTGCAGAAGCAGGTCGTAACGTACTCCGCTTCCGATAAAGCTTTTCTTGATGCCCGGCAAGCTGTCTACCGCATGATAGATTTCCAGCAGTGGATGATGGTCGGTATTCAAGTTCGGGCAGATTTTGGGGTGGATGCACGACGGGCGTTTACAACGCTGACAGAGGGACGTATCTTTTCCTCCCATCTGGTACATGTTGGCTGAAGGACCTCCCAAATCACTCAGATAGCCTTTGAAGTCGGGCATCTCGGTGATGGCCTTCACTTCCTTGAGAATGCTTTCCTTGCTTCGGCTGACAATGAACTTTCCCTGATGGGCCGAAATGGTACAGAAAGCGCATCCGCCAAAACAGCCTCGGTGGATGTTGACAGAGAATTTAATCATTTCGTATGCCGGAATCCGTTTGTTCTTGTATTTGGGATGCGGCAGACGGGTATAAGGCAGGTCGAACGACATGTCGAGTTCCCCTTGTGTCATCGGGGGATAGGGAGGATTGGTCACTACTGTCTGCTTGCCTACCTGTTGCAGTATGCGGGCCGCGGCATAACGGTTGGACTCTTCCTCGATGTGGCGGAAATTCTGTGCCTGCTTTTTTTTGTCTTTCAGACATTCCTCATGGGAATACAGGGTAAGGTCACCCTGTCCGTTGGGATTCTCCGGCAGGTGGGCAGCTTCTTCCTGCGAAATCAGGTAAGCCGTTTGCGGAATGTCGTGTGGCAGGTCGCCGGCATGCGTTTCTCCTTCCACTTTCAGCAGTCGTTCACTCAGTTCCGTAATAGGCTTTTCGCCCATGCCATAAATCAGCAAGTCCGCTCCCGATTCCACCAGGATGGAAGGACGTAGCTTTTCTTCCCAGTAGTCGTAATGTGTCAGTCGTCGGAGGGAAGCTTCAATACCTCCCAAAACCACCGGTACATCGGGATACAGCTTCTTCAGAATTTGTGTATAGACAATGCTGGGATACTCCGGACGCATGTCGTGGCGTCCGTCCGGAGTATACGCATCTTCACTTCTCAGTCGTTTATTGGCCGTGTATTTGTTGACCATGCTGTCCATGCATCCGGCAGAAACGCCGAAGAACAGGCGGGGTCTTCCCAGTTTCTTGAAGTCGCGCAAGTCATCGCGCCAGTTGGGCTGGGGAATGATGGCCACTTTCAGGCCTTTGGCTTCGAGCATTCGTCCGATGACGGCAGCTCCGAAAGAAGGATGGTCCACATAGGCATCCCCGCTGAAAATAATGACATCCAGTTCATTCCATCCCCTCAGTTCGGCTTCTTTCTTGGTCGTAGGCAGCCAGTCGGTCAGCTTGTATTCTTTCAAGGCAGTTTATGAATTGTGGGTTTCTTCTGTAGATTCGTCTTCGTTGTCTTCTTTCTCTTCCTTTTCTCTTTCCCATTTGATATAGAGCAGAATGAGCTGGTGCAGTCCGAAGGCTTTCATGTTGTTGTGGTAAATGACGTCGATGCACAAGTCGAGCAAATCCTTGCTGTTTTCTTCCATGGAAGCAATCAGTGAACGGATGTTCAGTTTCAGCTTGTCGAGCACGGTTTCGTCTACGATGCCGTTGCTGTCAATGAGTTGTTGGAAAAGTGAATATTTTTCAATGGTTTCCAGATGTTTTTCAGAAACGTCGATGCTTCGTGTACCGGAAGCGTTGGCCTGTATGGTATACATAATGCGATAATTTTAAAGTTTATGTAACAAAGGTAATTTTTTTCTACGTATCGGCGGCGGTTTTTTCGGCTTTTATTTAGAGATTTTTGTGTATTTCTCCATCGTAAAATGGAGGACTGCGGTGTATCTTTGTCTGAAAGGTCAAAAAGCGCAGGAATATACCTAAAAATAGTGATTGCGGTTTTTGACTGGATTTCTTTATTTTGCCACGTAAAATGATGAATACGATATTTATGTGTAACAATACGACCCGGATGTATAAACCCACGGACAAAATGAGTGACCTGATATGCGAGAACTATGCGCTTTTGCAAGTGTTGAGCCGCTTTGGCGTTTCGCTGGGCTTTGGTGACAAGTCGGTGCAGGAAGTCTGCGCGATGAACAATGTGGACTGCAATACGTTTTTAATTGTAGTGAACTTTCTCGGTGAGGAGAGCAACCATATTCATGACCATTTGAGCGGGCTTTCCATTCCGGCCTTGATGGATTATCTGAAGCGGGCACATTCTTATTTTCTGGATTTTCAGCTGCCTACCATCCGTCGGAAACTGATTGAAGCCATTGATTGTTCTTCGGAAAACGAAGTGGCTTTTCTCATAGTCAAGTTTTTTGATGCGTATGTGCATGAAGTACGGAAGCACATGGAATATGAAAATGAAAAGGTGTTTACGTATGTGGAGCATTTGTTGAAGGGAGAGCGCTTGCCGGACTACAGTATCGGGGTGTTTGCCCGTCGTCATGACCAGGTAAATGCCAAATTGACCGAATTGAAAAATATCATTATCAAATATTATCCGTCAGGTGGTGACAATCAGCTGTTGAATGCCACGCTGTTCGATATTTTTAGTTGTGAGGAAGATTTGGCTTCACACAACCGGGTGGAAGATTATATTTTTGTGCCCGCCATTATGGAGCTTGAAAAGGAGATAAAATGAAACCGCAAGAAACAATATACATTGCTGTGGCTGAAAAGTCGATGATTGTCCGTAGCGGACTGGTGGCTGTGTTGAGACGTCTGCCCGATTTGTCGGTGCAGGTGATTGAAATTTCTTCGGAAGAGGGGTTGCGGCATTGCATGGAGGCGCACAGGCCTCAAGTATTGGTGATAAATCCTCAGTTTGGGGGATGGTTTGACGTGGCTGCTTTCAAGCAGGAATATGCCGAGCAGTCGATGAAGTTTGTATCATTGATTTATACGATGGTAGATGTCAGCCAGTTGAAAGGTTATGATGATTCTGTAGGGTTGTTTGATGATGTGGATTCATTGTCGCACAAGATTTCTCAGCTGATGAACATGGCGGAAGAAGAGGACAGCGATCAGGATTCATTGAGTCAGCGGGAAAAGGAAATTGTGGGTTGTGTGGTCCGCGGAATGACCAACAAGGAGATTGCTGAGAAATTGTATATCTCTGTACATACGGTTATTACGCATCGCAGGAACATCACGAGGAAACTGCAAATCCATTCGGCAGCTGGATTGACCATTTATGCCATTGTAAACAAGTTGGTAGAACTGAGTGAAGTGAAAATGAATTTATAAATGAATCTTGCTATTTGGACCGATTCTAAAATACCCAATTTTAGGTATTGTCCGGAAAAGCGGATTCCCGTATCTTTGCAGTGTTAGTCATATAGAAATTACGTAAACCACAAAAGTAAAAGAAGTTAGTTATTAGTTGGGTGCGCCCTGCGAAGTGATTCGCGGGGCGCACGCATTTGTAACAGTTTGTTGTTCGTCTTTAAAACCTGTTCAAAATGCAAAGGAAAATTTTCATATCCGGAGAAAACCTTTTACTTTTGCTCGAAAGAAGACTAATAACTGATTTAGATATATGAAAGTAGGATTATTTATTCCCTGTTATATCAATGCCGTTTATCCACAGGTGGGAGTAGCTTCTTTTAAGTTACTGAAAAGTCTGGGGGTAGATGTCGATTATCCGCTGGATCAGACTTGCTGCGGACAACCGATGGCGAATGCGGGGTTTGAGGAAGAGTCTGTGGAGTTGGCCCGTCGTTTTGACCGTCTTTTTGAACAATATGATTACATTGTAGGCCCGTCGGCTAGTTGCGTAGTGTTCGTGCGTGACCATTATGGTAACCTGTTGGCAAAAGAGTCGCACCGTTGTGCTAGTGAAGAAAAAATCTATGATATTTGTGAGTTCATCCATGATGTGGTGAAGCCTACCTCCTTGCAGGCTTCTTTTCCTCACAAGGTGAGTATTCAGAACAGTTGCCATGGGGTCCGTCTGATGCACCTTTCTTCTCCGAGTGAATTGAACATACCTTATTATAATAAATTGCGCGATTTGTTGTCGTTGGTGAAAGGTATTGAGGTTGTAGAGCCAGAACGTCCGGATGAATGTTGCGGTTTTGGCGGTATGTTTGCGGTGGAGGAACATGCCGTATCCGGGCAGATGGGGCGTGACAAGGTGCAGCGTCACATCGATACGGGAGCTGAATACATCGTAGGGGCAGACAGTTCTTGTCTGATGCATCAGAACGGGATTATTTCCCGGGAGAAATTGCCCATCAAGACCATTCATATTGTAGAAGTTTTAGCAGCAGGATTATGAGTACGAAACATTCGAAAGCTGCCGAGAAGTTTCAGGAGAACAAGGAACTGGCAGCTTGGCACGACCAGACATTGTGGATGATGCGTGCCAAACGTGATAAAATCAGCCGGGAAGTACCGGAATGGGAGCATTTGCGTGATATGGCTTCTGCCATTAAAATGTATAGCAACAGTCATCTTGACTTGCTTTTGCAGGAGTTTGAGAAGAATGCCCAGGCAAATGGAGCACATGTGTATTGGGCAAAGGATGCGGATGAGTACTGTTCTATTATTTATAATATCTTGCACGGACATAATGTGCATCGCTTCATCAAGAGCAAATCCATGCTGGCTGAGGAATGTGGATTGAATGAATTCTTGATTCAGAAAGGGATTGACGTGGTAGAAAGCGATTTGGGAGAACGGATTCTCCAGCTCATGCACAAGAAACCGAGCCATATTGTGGTGCCGGCCATCCACATCAAGAAGGAAGAAATCGGTGAACTGTTTGTAAAGGAGATGGGTACAGAACCGGGCAACAACGACCAGACTTATCTGACACATGCAGCCCGTAAGAATTTGCGTCATAAGTTCCTGGAGGCAGAGGCAGCCATGACCGGTGCCAACTTTGCCGTGGCTTCTACGGGTGAGTTTGTGGTATGTACCAACGAAGGGAATGCCGATATGGGAACTTCACAACCTAAATTGCAGATTGCCGCTTTCGGGTTGGAAAAGATTGTGCCCGACCGGGAAGCTTTGGGTGTATTTACCCGCCTGCTGGCACGTTCCGGTACGGGACAGCCAATTACTACTTATACTTCTCATTACCGCAAGCCGCGTAAGGGAGGAGAATTGCATATCATTATTGTGGACAATGGGCGCAGTAATATTCTGGCCGATCAGGAGCATGTGAAGACATTGAACTGTCTGCGCTGTGGGGCGTGCATGAACACGTGTCCGGTATATCGTCGTTCGGGAGGATATTCGTATACGTATTTTATTCCGGGGCCTATCGGCATCAATCTGGGTATGCTGAAAGCTCCTTTGCATTATTATGACAACGTATCGGCGTGCTCTTTGTGCTATTCTTGTCAGAATGTGTGTCCGGCAAAAGTGGACTTGGCCGACCAGATTTACCGTTGGCGGCAGAAGTTGGACGATTTGGGAGTGGCCAGTTCATCTAAACGGACCATGTCGGGAGGTATGAAAGTGCTGATGGAACACCCAGCCTTATTCAATTTTGCATTGGCACGGGCGTCGTGGGTGAACTCATTCCCGCATGCACTGATATATAACGGATTGAATGACTGGGGGAAAGAACATGATATGCCTCAGTTTGCCAAAGAAAGCTTTAATGAGATGTGGAAAAAGGGTAAAGTAAAATAAGGATTATGAGTAGTAGAGAAGATATATTACAAAATATTCGTCGGAATACGCGGGTGCGTTATGAGAAACCCGATTTATCTGCTCTGGAACAGGAAGCGATTACGTATGCCAATCCGGTGGCACAGTTCACTAAAGTGGTAGCGGAAGTCGGCGGACGTGTTGTGGAGGTAAAGGACGGTGAAGATATAAATGATTTGATTCGCAAGTTGTATCCGGATGCCAAACGCATAGCCTCCAACTTGAAAGAGATTACGTGTGCCACTTTCCATCCGGACGAGGTGGCTGCATCGGCAGATTTGGATGGAACCGACCTGGCTGTGGTACGCGGACGTATCGGCGTCTGTGAAAATGGGGCCGTCTGGGTGGAGCAGGATGTGGAACAGCGTGCGGTGTATTTTATTTCTGAAGCGTTGATTCTTTTGCTCGACCGAAAAAATTTGGTCAATAACATGCATGAAGCTTACCAAAGGATTGATACAGGTGAATATGGTTACGGTGTGTTTATTTCGGGTCCTTCAAAAACTGCCGATATTGAGCAGGCATTGGTTCTGGGAGCTCATGGTGCACGTGAGTTGACGGTTCTGTTGGTATAAGGAAGATATAGAAGAATAAAAAATCCAGCATTTTCACAAAATGCTGGATTTTTTATTGAAGATGCAATTGGTGTTATTTATGTTGCATAAGTTCTTGATTGAAGGAACTTGCATTTTTTGTAATATTGTGGTTATTGTTCAACTCCAAGAACTGTGTACCTGTCCACCACAATATATTCATTACAATCGCAGCCAATAAAATTGTATAAGCTGTAATTTTTGCTTCCAGTTGTTTGCTGGAAATTTTTCTTGATTTTTCTTTTCCCATCTCGGTACTTTTCACTAACCTTATTCTTTCCATATAACGTTGTCTTATGTTTCCTGTTGTTTGTCATATAAATGAAATATAAGACGGAATACTGCACGTAATCTTGATTTTTTTTTGAATAAAAATCGATTAGTTTACATAGACAGTATGAAAGTGTTTGTCAAACAGTGACTTGGCTTCGTCTAATTGAGCTTGTGTATTCAGTTTTACTTCTTTTAGTTTATAGTCTAAATGCATGGCCTCATACTTATGTACTCCCAGTGTGTGATAGGGAAGTATTTCTACACGTTCAATCATCTGGTAATTTTTGAAGTGTTCTCCTAGTGCTTCTATATCTTCCTTGAAATAGCTGTAGTTCTGTACCAGTACATAACGTAACCAAAACGGTTTGTGGTTTTCTTCTAGCCAGGCAGCTGTTTTTAGCGTCTGTGCATTGCTTCTGGAGGTTAGTATTTTATGACGTTCGTCATTGAATTCTTTTACGTCCAGCAGCACGAGGTCGGCCAGTGACAACAATTCCTTTACATCCTCGTTCCAGATTCCTCCGTTTGTATCGACGCAAATGTGGATGCCGGCTGCTTTTAGCATTCGGAATAAAGGAACGAGGGCTTTGGCTTGAAATGTAGGTTCTCCTCCACTAAAAGTAATGCCTCCTTTTTTCCCAAAGAAGGGTTTTTGACTTACTGCCATTTTTAGAATTTCTTCTGATGCAGTTTCTTTACTTTCTCCTTTGGCATCAATCGTATCGGGATTGGCGCAATACAAACATCGGAAGTTGCATCCTTGTAAAAATACTACCAGACGTATTCCGGGGCCGTCGTAAGTGCCTAGTGATTCGTATGAATGTACTTTAATCATAATTGAATAGAAAATAAGAGACACAAGCTTTCCGCGGGATACCGGGATAGCTTGTGTCTTGTGAATAATATACTCTTTAGTTTCAATTACATGCGTTCATGGAAACTACGTGAAATCACTTCCAACTGGTGTTCACGACTCAGTTTGATGAAATTCACAGCATAGCCTGACACACGGATAGTCAACTGAGGATATTTTTCCGGATGTTCCATGGCATCTTCCAGCATTTCTCGGTTCAGTACGTTTACGTTCAGATGGTGAGCACCTTTCACGAAATAACCGTCCATCATGGTTACGAGGTTTTCGATACGGTTTTCCATATCTACTCCCAGTGACTTGGGTACGATAGAGAAGGTATTGCTGATACCATCTTGTGAATCACGATAGCGCAATTTGGCAACTGAGCTCAATGAAGCGATGGCACCGTTCTTGTCACGTCCATGCATTGGGTTGGCCCCCGGTGCAAATGCTACGCCTTTGGCACGTCCGTCGGGAGTAGCACCTGTTTTCTTTCCGTACATTACATTAGAAGTAATTGTCAGAATAGACAAGGTCGGTTTGGCGTTCTTGTAAACCGGTAATTTCTTCAGCTCTTCGTCGAAATAGTAAATCAGGTCGACAGCCAAGTGGTCTACACGGTCGTCATCATTACCGAAGCAAGGGAATTCTCCTTCGATGTCGAAGCCTTCTGTCAAGCCGATGTCGTTGCGGCGTGCAGTTACTTTGGCATATTTGATGGCAGAAAGTGAGTCGACTGCAATAGACATACCTGCTACACCATAGGCCAAATTGATAGCTGGGTCAGTGTCTACAAATGCCATTTGGGCTTTTTCGTAGTAGTACTTGTCGTGCATGTAGTGAATGATGTTCATGGCTTCATTATATACACGGGCCATTTCTTTCAATACTTTCTTATAATTGGCCAGTACTTCTTCAAAGTTCAGCACATCGCTGGTCAATGCCGGAATGCCTTTTACCATCAGGGTTCCTGTATTTTCACAACGTCCACCATTGATGGCCAGCAACAGGGCTTTTGCCAGGTTACAGCGTGCACCGAAGAACTGGATGTGGCGGCCGATATCTTGATAAGAAACGCAGCAGGCAATACCGTAATCGTCTGAATTGCGGACTTCGCGCATCAGGTCATCATTTTCGTATTGGATAGAAGAAGTATCAATTGATACCTGAGCGCAGAAATTCTTGAAGCCTTCCGGCAATTCCGGACTCCACAGAACGGTCAAGTTCGGTTCAGGTGAAGGACCGAGGTTGTATAATGTTTGCAAGAAACGGAAAGAGGTTTTCGTCACTTTGGTACGTCCGTCATTGAAGCGTCCGCCAATTGATTCAGTTACCCATGTCGGGTCGCCTGCAAAGATATCGGTATATGCCTGCATACGCAAGTGGCGCACCATACGCAACTTGATGACAAACTGGTCAATCAATTCTTGTGCATGGGCTTCATCCAGCAGACCATGAGCCATATCGTACTCAATATAGATATCCAGGAAAGAGGAAACATTACCCAGTGACATGGCCGCACCGTCTTGTTCTTTTACCGCGGCCAGATAAGCCATATATACCCACTGTACAGCCTCTTGTGCATTGAGAGCGGGACGTCCCAATTCAAGGCCATATTGTTCTCCCATTATTTTGATTTCTTTCAGGGCCTTGATTTGTTCTGCCACTTCTTCGCGGAGGCGGATACGGGCATCCGTCATCGGGCCTGTGAGGTGACGCAAATCGTTCTGCTTGGCTTCAATCAAACGGTCCAGGCCATAAAGTGCCAGACGACGATAGTCGCCGATGATACGTCCACGTGCATAATTATCCGGCAGCCCTGTCAGGAAGCCGAGTGAGCGGAAGGAACGGATTTCTTCTGTATACGCATCAAATACTCCGTCATTGTGTGTTTTGCGGTAATGCGTGAAAATGTCTTTTACCTTAGGATCAACTTCTACCCCGTTTTCGCGGCAAGCTTTTTCTACCACTTTGATACCACCGAACGGTTTGATGGCGCGACGTAACACTTCGTCAGTCTGCAAACCGACAATAACTTCATTTTCTTTGTCGATGTATCCAGGTGCAAAAGAAGTGATGGTTGATACAGTAGATGGATCAAGAGAGCGTACGCCATTGTTTGCACGTTCTTCAGCCAATGCTTCCAGACATTTATTCCAAACAGCTTTTGTACGTTCAGTTGGACCCACCAGGAATGAAGCGTCGCCTTCGTAAGGCGTAATGTTTGTCTTTACGAAATCGGTGACGTTGATTTCATGGTTCCAACGACCTTCTTTAAAATTCATTGCCATAAATTGAAATATTAAAAAGTTATATGAATTTGGTTCTCTTTAAACCGTTGCAAAGGTAGCGAAAAAGCAGCTTATGCGCAATACCTGATTTATGGTATATTATTAATTTGTATTAATTACAAAAACGTATGGGGTTTAAGCTGCAGGAGGTAAATACTCTGTTTCGAAAAAAAATCTGCAAAAGTTTGCACAACTCAAAAAGTCGCTCTATCTTTGCACCGCATTTGAAAGAAAATGCGTTTCCCAAAGAATGGAAGTTTGGGTGAGTGGCTGAAACCAGCAGTTTGCTAAACTGCCGTACGGGTAACCGTACCGGGGGTTCGAATCCCCCAGCTTCCGCTCTTGTTTTGGGAAAGAGAAATGGCGCTTTCGTCTAGTGGCCTAGGACGCGGCCCTCTCACGGCTGAAACACGGGTTCGATTCCCGTATGCGCTACTATCGGCTACTGGAAGTTTGGGTGAGTGGCTGAAACCAGCAGTTTGCTAAACTGCCGTACGGGTAACCGTACCGGGGGTTCGAATCCCCCAGCTTCCGCAAAAAAGAGGATGTGTCAAAATGATGCATCCTCTTTTCGTTATATAATCATCGTTTTGCCATTTTTCATAGAGTATGATTTATGTGGCTCAACGTAAAAATCTGGGCTCAACGTAAAAATCTGAGGGATTCGTTGATTAAGCATAAATTTGATACAATGTGAGAAAAATAAATAAAAATAAGGTGGAAGAGTCCGATATACAGATAATAAATCTGTATATTTGAGAATAGTTAGACCAATTTTTATTTTTTACTCATGTAGGTTTTCTTATTCCGTAGGGAAAACTGTGGAAGTTGGTTCTTGGATAAGATTAATTTTTGAGTGTTTGTTGTTAATTTAAATCTTTTATTATCATGAAAAATCAATTGCTTGCAGCGTTGCTTTTGTTCGGATTTTTGGGGACTCCAGTTTGGGGACAGACACCGGAGAAGGAACAGGTCGATGCGCAGAAGGAAAAAAGGATGGAGTGGTTTGCAAATGCCAAGTTGGGCATTTTTATTCATTGGGGTATTTATTCGGTGAAAGGGGTATCCGAGAGCTGGTCTTTTTTCAATAAATATCTGCCTTATGAAGAATATATGAGTCAGAAAGATGGTTTCACTGCCTCAAAATATAATCCGAAGGCTTGGGTGAATTTGATAAAAGAAAGTGGGGCACGTTATACCGTTATTACGACCAAGCATCATGATGGTATGGCCTTGTGGGATACTAAAGCCGGAGAGTTGAGTACGGTGAAATGTACACCGGCAAAACGAGATTTAATCAGTCCTTTTGTCAAAGAAGTCCGTAAGCAAGGGTTGAAACTGGGATTCTATTATTCATTGTTGGACTGGTCGCATCCGGATTATCCAAATATGACACGTACTGATGTGCGTTATACGAATGATTCTGTACGTTGGAAACGTTTTGTGGAATTTAATATGGCACAGCTGTCGGAATTGAACAAAACATGGAAGCCGGATTTGTATTGGTTTGATGGTGACTGGGAACAAACGGCTGAGGCTTGGAATTCAAAGGGCATTGTAGATTTGTTGCGTTCGGATAATAAGAATGTGATTATCAATTCCCGTATCCAAGGTTATGGAGATTATGCGACTCCTGAACAGGGTGTTCCTATTGTGCGTCCTCAGGATAAATACTGGGAGTTGTGTATGACGATGAATGACTCGTGGGGATATCAGCATACGGATACCAATTATAAATCTCCTTTTATTTTGTTGCGTACGTTTGTCGACTGCCTGAGTATGGGAGGAAATTTGTTGCTGGACATCGGTCCGAAGGAAGATGGAACCATTCCTGAAGAGCAAGTGGCTATCTTGAAGGAATTTGGGCGTTGGACCAAGAAACACAAAGAAGCTATTTATGACACTCGTGCGGGTATCCCGACGGAACATTTTCAAGGATATACCACTTTGAATAAGGGGGGAGATATTCTGTATCTGTATTTACCTTACAAGCCTAACGGCCCGATTGAAGTGAAGGGATTGATGAACAAGGTGAACCGAGTGTGGGTAGTAGGCAACGGAGCCATGTTATCTTATAAGGTTTACAACAAAAACTATTGGAGTGAGGTTCCTGGTAATCTTTATATTGATGTGCCTGATCGTGTGCTGGATCCGCAGATAACCGTTGTGGCCGTACTGTTGGATGGACCGGTTAAATTGTATCGGGGAGCAGGGCAGGTAATTGAAAGTAATTAATAAAAACAGGAACATGAGGAAACAAGTAATAGGTAGTTTGTTTGCATTGTTAGTAGTGGGACAGCTTTGGGCGCAGAATTTATATACAAGATACGAGCGTATGCTTACGTTGCCCGAAGGTTATGTCTGCTATCGTACAAATGGAAAAATAAAAATTGATGGGAAGCTGGATGAGGCAGACTGGCAGAAGGCTCAGCCTACTTCTTCTTTTGTAGATATTAGTGGAAAGGGATTTGCTAAGCCTTGTTATGATACATCGGCTAAAATGTTGTGGGATGATTACTATCTTTATGTGGCTGCCACTTTGCAGGAAGAAGATATTAAGGCAAAGCTGAGTCTGCGGGATACGATTATTTATTATGATAATGATTTTGAGGTATTTTTAGACCCGGATGGCGATGGGCAGAATTACTTTGAAATAGAAACTAATGCAAAGGGAGTGATGTTCGATTTGATGTTGGATAAGCCTTACCGTTCAGGGGGTAATTTCCTGGTGCAATGGGATTGTCCGGGATTGCAACTGGCTGTACATCGTGAAGGAACTTTGAACAGGTCGGACGATAAAGACAAACAATGGACGGTAGAAATGGCTATACCTCATAAGGCGTTGACGGTAAATTTCTCCAACCCGGCTAAGGCAGGGAATTACTGGCGTATTAATTTCTCACGGGTGCAGTGGTTAAAGCCCGGACAGCGGGAGGAAAACTGGGTATGGATGCCTACGGGACGGATTGATATGCACATGCCCGACCGATGGGGATTCTTGTATCTTTCGGATAAAGTGGTAGGAAAAGGTACAGATACATTTAAATATCCCTATAACTTAGCTGCTTATAAATTGCTGTGGGCCATGTTTTATGCGCAGCTGGATTATTATGCCAAAGAGAAGAATTATCTGCGTGCCAAAGAGAATTTCTTTTTGACCGATGCGGAACTGCAGGATTTACCTGTGGGTTCGGAAATATCCGTAGAAGCTACCAGTCGTACATTCTGCATGTCAGTAACCGTACCGAAAGAAAAAATACGTTATGTGGTGGATCAGAACGGACGGTTTATTTGTGAGGCGATTACTCCCCGGCAGGTGAGAAACTGGGTCTGGATGCGTATCAATAAAGAAAAAGGGGATGAGTTTTATAAAAAACATTTTGCCTTGATGAAAGAATGCGGTATTAGTGGAGTCATGTTTGAAGGATATGACGAGAATACATATCGGGTGTGTAAAGATGCGGGGCTGGAGGCTCATTATTGGAAGTGGACGATGAACCGTAAGGAGGTCCTTGAAACACATCCCGACTGGTTTGCCGTAAACCGCAAGGGAGAGTCTTGCTACGATAAACCGGCTTATGTGGATTATTATCGTTTCTTGTGTCCGAATCATGAAGGTGTGGCTGAATATCTGGCTGCCGATTATTTGAAAGAAGCGAATCTGCCTTATGTGGATGGAGTACATTTGGATTATGTTCGTTTTCCGGATGTGGTGCTTCCGGTTAGTTTATGGAAGAATTATGGCATTGAGCAGACAGCGGAATTGCCGGAATACGATTATTGTTATTGTGAGGTGTGTCGGAGAATGTTTAAGGAACAGTCCGGGAAGGATCCGTTGGAATTGAAATATCCGATGGAAGACCAGTCGTGGATAAACTTCCGCTTGGATGCCATTACGCGTGTGGTGGATAAGATTACGCGGACTCTCAAGGCAGAAGGGAAGCAAATCTCTGCAGCTGTATTCCCCGGTCCGTCGATGGCTCGTAAGATGGTGCGTCAGGATTGGGGAGAATGGTCACTCGATGCATATTTCCCGATGATTTACAATGGCTTTTATTATGAAGGGCCGGAATGGATTGGGCGTTCGGTCAAGGAAAGTGTTCAGACTGTTCATGGAAAAGCAAAGATTTATGCGGGGCTGATGTTCCCGGATATTAAAAATACATTCGAGCAGGCGTTGGAGGAAGCTTTTAACAACGGTGCTTCTGGCGTTTCTTTCTTTGATGGTCCGGACGAGGAATACCTTCGTAAATTTAAAGCCTATTTGGACAAGAGAGGTTTTGAAGTTGTAAAATAATCATTTATAAGTATATGAAGATAGTTAGTATGTTTGTTTCCTTGTTCGTGGCCATGAATATCTATGCGGCAGGACATAAGGAACTTCCGGCCAAGGGAGATTTAAATTTGGCAGTGTTTAATAAGGAAAATATTCGTTTCGCACCGGATGTGTATCCCAATTACGCTGAGGCTGATGCCAATGGCGTCATTCACCTGGTGAACGGGCGTATCATTTTGAAGAAGATTCAGATACCCGATTACCAACGGGATGTAACGGTGAGTGTGAAAGTGACGGTGGCTTCAAATGGCGACCGCTGGGATAAGTCGGGTTCTTGCTTTGTGATTCCCAAACATTCGGCCATCAATCTGTTGAGTATTGCACAGGGAAAAAAGAAGTTCCCGGAAATCGACAGCCTGAAATTGGAGAAGATGGTGGGAATCGTGCCCGGAAAGGACTACTTGCCTACGATTGAACTGATGCGTTTCATGACGCCATTTGGGGTGGGATATTACAGCGAGAATGATGATTCGTTGTCCAGTAAGCGCCGTCCGGTCTATATCCCCAAATGGGAGAAATGTGTGCAATGGGAGCAGGATATCACCGATTTATATCCGGCCTTGAAAGGAGAAGCCTATGTCGGCATTTTTATTGATACCTGGACAAAAGAAGGTTATGTGGCCAGTATGGAGCTGAAGGTAAAGGAAACGCCGGTGACTTGCGAAAAGCTGGTACGCCGTCATGTAGAACCCTTGATGAATACGGTGTATTATATCGGGCAGACGTATCCGGATATTTTTGCGCGCAAATCAGTTTCCACTGATTTCGTATTACCGGAGAATGCAAAGAATGTACGTCTGAAATACATTGTTACCGGCCATGGAGGTCATGAAGGTGGGGATGAATTTGTACAGAAGCGAAATATTCTCTCTGTAGATGGAAAAGAGGTCTATAATTTCATTCCTTGGCGAGATGATTGTGCTTCTTTCCGTCGTTTTAACCCCGCTACAGGAGTATGGTTGATCAAACGTTTGGCGGCTTATATTAGTGAAGACGGTTATAAGACCAAAGAAGTGGAAGAGCCCTTGGCTTCTTCCGATTTGTCTCGTTCTAACTGGTGCCCGGGTTCGGATGTGACGCCGGAGGAAATAAGCTTGAAGGATTTAAAGGCCGGCAAGCATACTTTTACGGTCCGTATTCCTGAGGCACAGCCTGCAAGCGGCAATGAATTGAATCACTGGCTGATTTCTGCTTATCTGGTGTGGGAAGAATGATTCTTTGAAAAGGATTGGTATATTCCCTAAAAGAATAAAGTCGCTTCTAAACAGAGTGTTACGGTAAAACTCTGAGTAGATTGAATTTAAAAATAAAAATCTCCTGCTTCAGCCTTCGTTTATCTAGATTATCTGGCTAAAAGCAGGAGATTTTTATGTAATAACTTATAGATTATAAGTAAGTTTATTCAATTTCTCTATTTGGAAACTGCCCATTTCTTTGAATCTGATGTTTTTATTTTTGCTCTGTTCTGATAAGTATATTGTGTGGGGCTTTTGAGGGTAATGTCAGAATGCGTTTCCCAAAAGTCACATTTTCTACCTGGGGCAGTTTACGGAACTTGGAAACCATGCTACGGCTGAGAGTGGTAGATGACGTGCCGTCATCGTAAGTACGTCCAGCTTCGATAAGTGCCTGCTTTAACAGCGGTTCGTTCACGTCGCCTATGGCATAAGGTAGGAGCGGATTGTCTTCAATGACAATGTCTGGAGTCAAGCCGTCGGGCATACAAGGTGTTTTCCCTTGGGCATTCTGATAAATACTTATCATGACATAAGCTCCCCAGTTGTGGAGTTCGGCCGGTGATTGCACGTAGAAGTCTTTGGCTGGGAGTAGGGCTCCCGTACAATATTTTCCATGAGATTGACTTCCGATAAGTTCTATCTGCGTGTAAGGCATCAGTCCTCCCAAAAGAGCTTCTGAAGCGGAGGCGGATCCGGAACCAATCAGTCCGTAAATTTTTTCCAGTCCGATGTTGGCGTCCTTGGTACTCACTGTTACAGTTTGGTCTTGATCCTGATACTCAAAATCTGTGCCAAAACGGTATTCCAAATCGATGCCTTCTTGTTGGTAATATTGAGTCAAAAGCTTGTTATAAACTTCTTTCTCAAAAACTTCTTTTTGGGTTACTGCGCTTTGGGGCGCGAAAAGAGAGGCCAGCACATGTTCTGTGGTCACATATCCTCCTCCATTGTAGCGTAAGTCGAGGATGAGTTCTTTGATCTGCTCTGATTTAAACTTGCGGCTGATTTCAATGAGTTGGGGAATTGATGACAGGTCAAATCCTGTATAAGCCAGATAACCTACCTTTTTACCATTGAATTCATAGATGGAATCGCAAATCACCGGATTCTCATACATGGAAACGGCGGTAAGTGACACTTCTTTGTTTTGTTCGTGGATGTAATTGTCCGACCCCAATAATCCAAGGGTGACGGTCAGTGTACTACCATAATAGAGGTTCAGGTAATTGCTGGAATTTATGATGTTACCGTCCATCGTGAGAAGGATATCTCCTCGTTTGAGTCCAGCTTGGGCAGCCGGAGAATCTTTGTATACATAATTGACCACTCCTATGTATCGTTCTTTTTCTTCAGAACTTGAGATATCGTATAAACTCAAGCTCCAGCCGAAGGTAGTGACCGTACCGTTTATTTCATTCTCAAAAGAAGTCATATCATCGGTAAGCATGGACCATTTGTCGATGTATTTTTCTCCTTCGTGATATCTTATCTGGTCGAAGGTGCCGATAGGGTCATTGTTGGTTTCAATGTTCCATCGGTTCAGGTCTTCACTGATTTCTTCGTTCCATAGGTAATAGGTCTCTAACGCGTCTTTACCAAACATATTGGCATAATACGTTTCGGTAGATATGCTTTGAGATGGGTCGTCATCTGTATCTTTGTCATTGTCGGAGGGGCCGATGGATGGGTTATTTTCTTGTGGATCTTCATCCGTGCATCCAGTAACTGCCACACTTCCTAATAGGGCAAACAAGAGTACCCACGATAGCTTTTTGCTCATAGTTCGATATTTGAAATGGTTTGTAAGGAAATTAGGTCACAAATATATGAAAAGAGCAGAAAAAGGCAATGGATTGTAGCTTTTTTTCGTGGAATGAAATAAAATGTGACAAATTGTCTGGTTGAGGATGTCGGATATGAAAAATCCGCTCCGTATCAAGAATGTTTGGATACATGTGATACGAAGCGGAAGAAGTTTAAAATTTATAGTTCAAGCTCAGGCCGAAAACTTTGTTGGTACGGTAGTATATGTCTGTTCCACTGAGTCCGGTACCGTTGTAGCTGGCCACTTCTTTGGTATATTTGTCATAGTGCGTCCAAAAATAAGCCACATCGATGCTCCATGCCTGTGTCAGATTTACTCTTGCTCCAAAGCCCAAGGAATACGAATCACAATAGAAGCTGGTGTCGGTCTGGAATTCATCACTGAGGCCATAATTGGTCCGTTGGTATCCCCCGCTGACGGTCAGCCGTTTGGTGATGTCCCATTCCAGGCCTGCCAGATATTCATGTGTACCGTGTTTCAGGGTCTTTTGACGGTCGTTCAGCATGCCTGCATGCTTGTCATCGAAGAAATGATATTCCACCGAAGCACGCAGGTTGGGCAGAATTTCGTATCCGGCGGCTACACTCAGGAAGGCCGGAATGTCACTTGGTGTCTGTTCACCGTCGGCGTAAGGTTTCATGATAGCTTCTGGAGTACCTGCAGGCACTTCCAGTACATTGGTTTTGTTTTCGATGTTCAGGTTTGTCTTGAATTCATATTTGGCTGCCAGGTTCCAGCGTCCCAGTTTGGCATCTATTCCGAGGATAGGAGTCAGTCCCCATCCGCTTTGGTCACAGTTCAGTTCCAGGTTAGTCAGTTGGGTGCCACCCAGGTTTTCTTTCAGGTGCGCTTTCAGGTATCCCTCGTATCCGCTGCTTACGTAGTTCATTCGTCCACCTGCAAAAACGCTCAGCCAGTTATTGATTTTATAGCTTAATCCCAGTTGCAGTCCGTAAATATACTGCTTGCCGTCCATGGCGGTATTGATGTCGTACATTTGCGGAGTGACTTTCCCACCCGTCTGCTGGCTGATCATTCCCATGGCCAGGGCATCAAACATGGGAAGACCGTTGCTGAACGAGGCCTTTCCTCCACCTCCCGTAATGGCGAAGCTGGCAGAAATCACCCAGTTGTCTTTTTTATAGAGTCCTTGGAAGCTGGGGATAAGAGGAGCAGAAGCTGTTCCTTTGTACTGACGGTTGGTTCCGGCACCGTCCGCTTGTTGGAAGAGTGGGAACGTAGCATTTATTTCGCGTGTCTGATAAGCACTTTGTCCGGTCAGTGACAGATAGAATCCTTCGTGAGACAGGAAGGAAAGTCCGGCGGGGTTACTGTACACACCGTCTACATCGATGGAAGCTCCTCGTGCGACCATACGGAGGAAAGCGGCGTGTTGGTTGGTATTCGTAAGATAATCTCCCGCAAAAGCCGGAGAGGAAAGACACAGTGTCGCTGCACTGAGAAAAAGAATTTTCTTCATTCGTTTTAATAGGTTGTTTGTTAGAAATAGGCCGCAAAAGTAATTTAAAATTGCGCAAGAACCAACGAAATGTGCAAAATTTATTTTAAATGAAATTGTTTTATTTGAAACGAATGGGGCGATTTCAGGTCTTTTCCTTCCCATCTTGTGCGAAATGTGTATCTTTGCAAAAGTATGCGGTTTTTACTCAATTTATTTCCTGACGTATGTACACCAATAAAGAAATCTGGCATGTGACCTATCCGATTTTTCTGGGCTTGCTGGCTCAGAATGTGATTAACGTGACCGATACGGCCTTCTTAGGACGTGTGGGCGAGGTCGCATTGGGGGCATCAGCCATGGGAGGATTGTTGTATATCTGTGTGTACACTATTGCTTTTGGATTCAGCGTCGGTTCACAGATTCTAATAGCCCGACGTAACGGTGAGGGCAATTACCGGGCCGTGGGACCGGTCATGTGGCAAGGCACGGCTTTCAGCTTCGTAATGGCTGTCTGCCTGTTGGCACTGATGTATTTTTCTGCCGGACTGTTGATTCGCCTGCTGATTGCTTCCGATTCCATTTATGAAGCCACGTATGAATTCTTTGTCTGGCGTATTTGGGGATTCCTGTTTGCCTTTGTGAATGTCATGTTCCGGGGATTGTATATCGGCATTACCCGTACCAAGGTACTGACCTTGAATGCGGTGGTCATGGCACTGGTGAATGTGGTGTTGGACTACGGATTGGTCTTTGGAGAATTGGGCTTGCCGGAGATGGGGGTACGGGGAGCCGCCTTGGCCTCTGTCATTGCAGAAGCTTCTTCGTTGGTATTTTTCCTGTTATATACCTATTATAAAGTAGATTTGAAGAAATACGGATTGAACCGTTTCGGACAATTCGACATGGCGATGGTGATGCGTATCTTGCGTATCTCCTGCTTCACGATGGTGCAGTATTTTCTGGCCATGGCCATCTGGTTTGTCTTTTTCATGGCACTGGAACGTTTGGGACAGCGGCAGCTGGCAATCGCCAACATTGTGCGTAGTGTGTACGTGGTGTTGCTGATACCCGTACAGGCGCTGTCCACCTCAGCCAACACGCTGGTCAGCAATCTGATTGGGGCAGGAGGAGTAGCAGGCGTATTGACGTTGCTGCATAAGATTGCCCGCATGTCTTTTTTGATTATGGTGGTGTGTGTGGCACTTTGTGTCGCTTTTCCTGAAAGTATCTTGTCGGTTTATACCAATGAAGAAGCCTTGTGGCACGAGTCTGTATCGGCCTTGTATGTGGTGTGTGGAGCCATGTTGATTTCCTCACTGGCCAATGTGTACTTCAATGGCATATCCGGTACGGGAAACACGCAGGCTGCCTTGGTGCTTGAAGTATGTGTGCAAGTGTTCTATGCCCTTTATGTGGTAGGAGTAGGTATGATTCTCCAGGCACCGGTGGATATTTGCTTCACTACCGAGGTCATTTACTATATATTGATGCTGACTTTCAGCCTCATTTATCTGAAAAAAGCAAAATGGCAGAATAAAAAGATTTGAGCATACTGATTTTTTTGTAATTTTGCACGCTGGAAAATTTTGATAATAAATAAAAAAGCAACATATATGTTCGATAATTTAAGTGAAAGACTGGAACGGTCGTTTAAGATATTGAAGGGTGAAGGAAAAATCACCGAAATCAATGTGGCCGAAACCTTGAAGGATGTCCGTCGTGCCTTGTTGGATGCGGACGTGAATTATAAAGTGGCGAAGAACTTTACCGATACGGTAAAGGAAAAGGCTTTGGGACAGAATGTCTTGACAGCAGTCAAGCCCAGCCAGTTGATGGTAAAGATAGTACACGATGAACTGACCACCCTGATGGGAGGAGATACGGCAGAAATCGAGTTGAAAAACCGTCCGGCTGTCATCCTGATGTCAGGTTTGCAGGGTTCTGGTAAGACTACCTTCTCTGGCAAGCTGGCCCGTATGATGAAGGCCAAGAAAAACCGCAAGCCTTTGCTGGTAGCCTGCGACGTGTATCGTCCGGCTGCTATCGAACAGTTGAAAGTGCTGGGACAGCAGGTAGAAGTGCCGGTGTACAGCGAATTGGACAGCAAGGATCCTGTGCAGATTGCGTTGAACGCCATTCAGGAAGCCAAGGCAAAAGGTTATGACTTGGTGATTGTCGATACCGCCGGACGTCTGGCTGTTGACGAGCAGATGATGAACGAGATTGAAGCCATCAAGAAGGCCATCAATCCGGATGCAACCCTGTTTGTGGTAGATGCCATGACCGGACAGGATGCGGTGAATACAGCCCGTGAGTTCAACGAACGTCTGGATTTCACCGGTGTGGTACTGACCAAGTTGGATGGTGATACCCGTGGTGGTGCGGCCCTGTCTATTCGTACCGTGGTCAACAAGCCGATTATGTTTGTCGGTACAGGTGAAAAACTGGATGCCGTAGACCAGTTCCATCCGGCTCGTATGGCCGACCGTATCTTGGGTATGGGTGATATCGTTTCTTTGGTAGAACGTGCGCAGGAACAGTACGATGAAGAAGAGGCAAAGCGTTTGCAGAAGAAAATCCAGAAGAACCAGTTTGATTTCAACGACTTCCTGACACAGATTCACCAGATTAAGAAGATGGGTAACCTGAAGGAACTGGCTTCCATGATTCCGGGGGTAGGAAAGGCCATCAAGGATATTGACATTGACGACAATGCCTTCAAGAGCATTGAAGCCATTATCTATTCCATGACACCGGAAGAACGTACACATCCGGAAATCCTGAACGGCACACGCCGTACGCGTATCGCCAAAGGTAGTGGTACCAGCATTCAGGAAGTGAACCGCTTGCTGAAGCAGTTCGACCAGACTCGCAAGATGATGAAGATGGTGACAGGTAGCAAGATGGCCGGTATGATGCAGAAAATGAAGAAAAAATAATTCTTGAAATTGAAAGAATACAGAGCGGACAGCAGGAATCTCGCAGGAGAAGACTGCTGTCCGCTCTTTTTTATTCATATAGCAGATACTTTGCACGGATAGCCCGATAGAGTTGCAAATCTTTTTCCCAGGTCCGGCGGATTTCCGTTTCGGTCTTTCCCTGCAGGATGTCCTTGCGTACTTGTGAGGTCCCCATCAGCAGGTCGAACCATCGGGAGCGGGTGAAGAACCGTTTCTCTGCATCCGGATAGAGGGACTGGTAGGCCCGGTAGAATTGGATGACGTATTGCAAGGAAAAGCCTTGAGGGAGCTGGTCTGTTGTACGTAAATCTATTCCGTAGCAGGTACAGTCGCGGTGCAGGGGATGCTTGTCGAATCCTTCCAGTGCTTTGGGCGTGAAGTGGAAGGAAAAGGCTTTGCGCAAATAGGGTGAGCCTGCTACCTGGAATGGGAATAGGGTACCTCTTCCTACGCTCACCGCAGTACCTTCAAACGGGCAGAGGGAAGGATAGAGTGCAATGGAAAGGTCATTGGGAAGGTTGGGAGAGGGCTTCACCGGAAGCGAATACGATTGTCCGTGTCTCCACCCTTCCACTGGGATGATGTGTAGGGAACATTGCAGTTGGTGGCCCAGCCATCCTTCTCCGTTGATCATCCGGGCCAGTTCGCCCAGCGTACAGCCGTGAAGCACCGGGATAGGAAGCATGCCCACAAAACTTTTATAGGCTTTTTCTCGTACCGGGCCGTCTACGTAGTCACATGGATTGGGGCGGTCCAGCACAATCAGTTCCTTATGATTCTCTGCACAGGCTTGCATCACGTAGTAAAGTGTACTGAGATAGGTATAGAACCGAGCACCTACGTCCTGCATGTCGAAAACCAACACATCCGTACCCGCCAGTTGGGAGGGAAGCGGTTTCTTGCTTTTCCCGTAAAGAGAACGGATGGGAACTCCCGTGCGGAGGTCTTTCCCATCTTTGACACTTTCTCCGGCATCGGCTTCTCCGCGGAATCCGTGTTCCGGTGCAAACACCTGCACGATTTTGAGGTAGGTAGACAGGGTGTCCAGCAAATGGGTTTTTCCGCAAAGTGAAGTGTGGTTAACAACGAGCGAAACCCGTTTTCCTTCCAGTAGCGGAAGTAATTTATCCAGTTGGTCGGCCCCGTTGCGCACGGTGGCTTGTCCTTGCAGGGCCCCAAACCAGAGGCAGCACAGCCCCAGTATGTAATTCAATCGGAATCTTTTCGTGTAACTCATGGATTTTTTATAGATTTGTGAGACTTTTTACAAATATAGCACCTTTATGATGAATCCACTTGCATTGATAGACAAATATTATCCGGTAGAAAATGAGTTGAGACACATTCTGCTGGTACACAGCCGTTCGGTAGCCGACAAGGCACTGGCCATGGCCCGGAAACATCCGGAACTGAACTTGGACTTGAATTTCATTGAGGAAGCCGCCATGTTGCACGACATCGGTATCTTTGAGACCGATGCCGATGGCATTTATTGTTTTGGTAAATATCCCTATATCTGCCATGGCTATCTGGGGGCGGAACTGGTGGCCCGTGAAGGATACCCGCGTCATGCACTGGTGTGCGAGCGTCACACGGGGGCAGGACTGTCCTTGCAGAGCATTCTCGAACAGAATTTGCCGATACCCCATCGCGATATGATTCCTGTCAGTCTGGAGGAGCAGATTATCTGTTTTGCCGATAAGTTCTATTCAAAGACCAAACTGGATAAGGAGAAGAGTGTGGAAAAGGCCCGTAAGAGCATCGAGAAGCATGGCGACGAGGGGCTCACCCGTTTTGATGCCTGGTGTAAACTCTTCTTGTAGAACTAAAAATACATAAATAAGGAAAGGTTTGACATTTATTTGTAGGATAATGCTTACTTTTGCACCGCATATTGCGTAAGAAAACGGTGATGACATCATTTAGAAGAACAACATATTTATTGCTATCCTTGTTTGTTTTTGGCTTTTTCTGCTCATTCTATGCCGAAGCGCAGCGTGTGAGAGGAAAACGTATGCGGGGAGGGGACAGAAATTCGGTGACAGCCGATTCTCTTCAGCGGGATTCATTGGCGATGGATTCGTTAGGGATGGATACATTGGCCGCAGACACCGCCAAGAAGAAGGAGCCGCTGGATGCCCCTGTCATTTATGAGGCGAGCGATTCCATTGTCTTTACCAAGGGAGGTTATGCACATCTTTATGGAGAAGGAAAGGTCAATTACCAGAACATCGAGTTGACTTCTGCAGTTATCTCCATGAATATGGACAGCAGTACGGTCTACGCAAGAGGTGTGGCCGATACGACGGGGGTAGAGACCGGTACGCCGATATTCAAGGATGGAGAAACTCCCTACGAATCCAAGATTATGCGCTATAACTTCAAGACGAAGAAAGGATTCATCAATAATATTGTCACACAGCAGGGTGAAGGATATGTCACCAGTGAGGAGGGAAAAAAAGGAGCCAATGACGAGATTTACATGCGCCATGGAAAATATACTACCTGTGATAACCATGAGCATCCTCATTTCTATTTGAAACTCTCCATGGCGAAGGTCCGTCCCAAGAAGAATGTGGTATTCGGTCCGGCCCAGTTGGTGGTGGAAGATGTGCCGCTGCCCATTGCCGTACCCTTTGGATTCTTCCCTTTCAACAGCAGCTATTCTTCCGGTTTCATCATGCCGACGTATGGAGATGAAATGAACCGTGGTTTCTATCTGCGTGATGGAGGATATTATTTCGCCATCAGCGACAAGATGGACTTGAAAGTATTGGGTGAAATCTTTACCAAGGGTTCGTGGGGACTCTCGGCGGCTTCCAATTACACCAAGCGATACAAGTTTAGCGGTTCTTTTAATGCCAGTTACCTGGTGACGAAAACCGGTGAAAAGAACATGCCCGACTATTCAGTGTCGAAGGACTTCCGTATTCAGTGGAGTCACCGGCAGGATGCCAAGGCCAATCCGAACAGTTCGTTCTCGGCCAGTGTGAACTTTGCCACCAGTAGTTATGACCGTTCCAGCTTGAGCAGTTTGTACAATCCGCAGCAGTACTCTCAGAATACCAAGGCGTCTAGTGTGAGTTATTCTCGTAACTTTCCGGAAATCGGGTTGAACATTTCGGGAGCGTTCAATATCACGCAGAATACGCGTGACTCTTCTTTGAGCATGACCTTGCCGGATGTCAATATCTCGTTGAACCGTATCTATCCGTTCAAGCGGAAAAAGTCTGCGGGTGATGAACGCTGGTATGAGAAGATTTCTTTGCAGTATACCGGAAGTATTACCAACTCCATCAGTACGAAGGATAACTTGCTGTTTAAAACCCCGTTGACTCAGTGGGAGAATGGTATGCAGCATAAAATTCCGGTTTCGGCCACTTTCAACCTTTTCAAATACATCAACATCGTACCTTCGTTCAACTATACGGAACGCTGGTATTTGCGGAAAGTGAAGCAGAGCTACGACCCGAACTCTACTTCTACCGATCATGTGCGTCGGGATACCATCAATGGTTTCAACCGTGTGTACGACTATAATCTGGCATTGCAGATGAATACCAAATTGTATGGTATGTACAAGCCGTTGTTCATGAAGAGCAAGGAAATTCAGATTCGTCACGTCTTTACACCGACAATCAGCTATACGTATACGCCGGATTTCGGTAAGGCACGTTATGGCTATTACGATACCTATACTTATACGGACGAAAACGGAGAAGTGCGTACCGTGGAATATTCGCCGTATGAAGGGGCTGTGTATGGGGTGCCCGGAAAACAGATGTCACAGAACATCAGTTTCTCTGTGGATAACAACATTGAAATGAAGATGAAGTCGGACAAGGATACCACGGGCTACAAGAAAATCAGTCTGATTGACCAGTTGGGAGCTTCTCTTTCTTATGATGTGGCCAACAAGCGATGGAGTGACTTGAGCATGAACCTTCGTATGAAGTTGACCAAGAGCTATACATTCAATATGAACGCTTCCTTTGCTACCTACGCCTATCAGTTTGATGAAAATGGTAATGTCGTGGTAGGTGATCGTACGGAATGGTCTTACGGGCGTTTCGGACGTTTCCAGGGCTACAGCGGTTCGTTTTCTTATACCTTGAACAACGATACCTTCAAGAAACTTTTCGGTAAGAAGGATGAAAATGACGATAAGAACAAGAAGGATAAGGAAAACTCGGATGAGGAGGACGATACTGACGAGGAAACCGAAAGTCAGAACAATAATTCCAATATGCGAAAGACGGAGAAGGCTTCTTTGGATTCGGACGGTTACCTGGCCTTTAAGTTTCCGTGGAGCATCAGCTTGAGCTACAGTTACAGCATTCGGGAGGACCGTTCCAAGAAAATCAATATCAAGAAGATGCGGTATCCGTACTCACTGACCCATTCATTGAATGTGTCGGGTAACTTCAAGATTGGAAGCCGCTGGAACATGACGTATTCTACAGGGTATGACTTTACCACTAAGGAAATGTCTATGACCACCTTGAACATTACCCGCGACTTGCACTGTTTTAATATGAGCTGTGGGTTGGTGTTCGGCCCGTTCACTTCCTACAATTTCTCCATCCGTGCCAACTCCAGTATGCTGACCGATGCCCTGAAGTGGGACCAGCGAAGCAATACGGGTAGTGCCGTTACATGGTATTAATGTTAATGCTGTAGAAATTCTTCGGCCCGGGCCAGCGTGTCCGGCTTGCCGATGTCAATCAGTTGTAAATCTTCCTTTACGCATCCGCCGAGCAGGAGTTGGCGGCAGTTCTGTAGGTAAAAATCCATAATGGGAAATTTGCCGGTCCATTGCTCTCCTTCCATGTAATGAAACAATTCCGGTGAAATCACATGGATGCCGCTGAAGGCGTATTCGCGGTATTTCCCCGGTTCATATACCAATCCTTCCGGTTTGGTCTGCAGGGTGTCTTTGTGAATCCAGCCCTTCAGGCGGTTGTCTGCATCGAACAGCAGGTAGCGCGAGGTCTTGCGCGGGCTGACCAGCAAGGTGGCCAGATTCCGGCTCTTTCGGTGAAACTCATAGACTTCTTTCAGGTCGGCATTCGACAGAATGTCCACATTGTGTACCAGGAAAGGTTCCGTTCCTGTGAAGAAAGTTGCTGCCTTCTTGATGCCGCCTCCCGTATCCAGCAGCATCTTGCGTTCGTCACTGATGTGGATGGTTAGTCCGAAATCTTGGTTGGCTTTCAGAAAATCGAGAATCTGTTCTCCGAAATGATGGATGTTGATGACCAGTTCAGTAAATCCCGCTTCTTTCAGTTTGAGAATCACATGCTCCAGCATGGGACGTCCGGCCACCGGCACCAAGGCTTTGGGAGTATGGTCGGTCAGTGGTTTGAGCCGGGTACCCAGTCCGGCAGCAAATATCATGGCTTTCATTTGGCTTTCAGTAATTGGTCTATTTGTTGTTCCCGATGAATCAGGTGTACGTTGATTTTGAATTTCTCATGCAAGTGTTCGGCCGTATGCTGTGCGGAATATACCGAGCGGTGCTGTCCACCGGTACAGCCGAAGCAAATCATCAGGTGTGAGAAACCCCGTTCCAAAAAACGCTGCACATGGGCATCCACCAAGGCATCGGTGTGGCGCAGGAACTCCGTGATTTCTCCGTCTTTTTCCAGAAACTCGATGACCGGTGCATCCCGTCCCGTGAGCGACTTGTACTGCTCGTAGCGTCCGGGGTTGTGTACGGCGCGGCAGTCGAACACGTATCCTCCGCCGTTTCCGCTCTCGTCTGTCGGAATCCCTTTCCGGTAGGAGAAACTCATCACCGTCACGGTCAGGTTGCGGCGGTTGCGGACCACGGCAAACTGCTTCAGTCCCGTCATGCGCTGCAACACTTCGCAGAGATAAGGATATTCCGGGAAACCTTCCTGCAACAGCTGGCGCAGGTTCTCGATGGCAAAAGGAATGCTTTCAATGAAATGGGCCTTTTTTTCGAAGTAACCGCGGAAGCCGTAAGCTCCCAGTACCTGCAGCGTGCGGAACAATACCACATGGCGCAGGCGCGACAGGAATTCCGTTTTTTCGATTGGCTTGTACGGGCGAAGGGCGTCCATGTACTCGTCTATCAGTTCCTGGCGGAGACTGTCCGGATAGTTGGCCTTGGCCTGCCAGAGGAAAGAAGCCACGTCGTAATAAATCGGTCCTTTCCGTCCTCCCTGAAAGTCTATCAGGTAAGGTTCTCCGTCTTTCACCATGATGTTCCGGCTCTGGAAGTCGCGGTACATGAATACCGGTTGGGATTCCATACTTCCCATCAGGGTCTGGCAGAGGGCATCGAAGTCATCTTCCAGCAAATCTTCCCGGAAATCTACGCCCGTCGCTTTCAGAAAACAATATTTGAAGTAGTTCAAGTCCCACAGGATGCTTCTATGGTCAAATTCTACCGCCGGATAGCATCTCCCGAAATCCAGCCCTTTTGCCCCTTCAAACTGCACGCGGGGCAACAGCCGGATGACCTTTTTCAGCAGGTTCCGTTCTGTCTCGTCAAATTCTCCCGTCTCTCTTCCGTGGGCGATGAGCTGGAACAGGGAATCCGTGCCCAAATCATCCTGTAGGTAGCAGAGTCCGTCGTCGGAAACAGCATGTACTGCCGGCACGGGTAAATGCTGTGCCTGAAAATGATGCGACAGGTAGATGAAGGCTTCGTTCTCTTCGCGCGAAGTACCGCACACCCCGATGAGGGTCGGGTTGCCCTTCAGGCGGTAATAGCTTCGGTTGGAGCCAGCTCCCGGCAGTGCCTCTACGCTTGCAGGGGCATGTCCGGTCAGCCGGCTATATAGGGTTTCAAGTATTTGAGTCATGTAGTTGGTGCGTTAAGATTGCGGATTGAGTTTCTCGGCCAAGTATTGTCCCGTATAGGAAGCGGCACATTGGGCTACCTCCTCCGGTGTACCGGCCACTACCAGATTACCTCCCTTATCGCCTCCTTCCGGTCCGAGGTCGATGACATAGTCGGCACACTTGATGACATCCATGTTGTGCTCGATGATGACTAAGGTATGTCCCCGGCTGATGAGGGCGTCGAAGGCCTCCAGCAGTTTCTTGATGTCGTGGAAGTGCAAGCCTGTGGTCGGTTCGTCGAACACGAAGATGGTAGGCTGTGCCTTTTCGATACTGAGGAAGTAGGCCAGTTTCACGCGCTGGTTTTCTCCTCCGGAAAGGGTCGAAGAGGACTGTCCCAGCTTGATGTAGCCCAGCCCCACATCTTGCAACGGACGGAGCTTCTTGACAATCTTCTTCTGGTTGTGTTCCGTGAAGAACTCGATGGCCTGGTTGACCGTCATTTCCAGTACGTCGTAGATGTTTTTCCCTTCGAACTTCACTTCCAGCGTGTCGTTCTTGAAGCGTTTGCCGTGGCAAGATTCGCACTCCAGCACCAAGTCGGCCATGAACTGCATTTCTACCGTCACCGTACCTTCTCCCTTGCATTCTTCGCAGCGTCCGCCTTCCGTGTTGAACGAGAAATAGCCTGCGCTGTATCCCATCTGCTTGGCCAGCGGCTGGTCGGCAAACAGTTTCCGGATTTCATCGTACGCCTTGACGTAGGTCACCGGATTGCTTCGGGAAGATTTTCCAATTGGGTTCTGGTCTACAAACTCGATGTCACTTACCTGGTGGATGTCGCCGCCCAGTGAGACAAATTCGCCCGGACGTTCGCTCGACTCGCTGTATTCCCGCTTCAGGGCTTTGTAGAAGATGTCGCGCACCAGCGTACTCTTTCCGGAACCGCTGACACCCGTCACCACCGTCATCACGTTGAGAGGGAAGCGTACGTCGATGCCTTTTAGGTTGTTCTCACGAGCTCCCTTGATTTCGATGTAGTTGTTCCACGGGCGGTGGCTGGCAGGAGGGTCAATGGTTTCTTCTCCCAGCAGGTATTTCACGGTATAGCTGTCGCTGCCTTTGTGCAAGTCTTTCATGTCGCCTTGGTACACCACCTGTCCACCCAGTCGTCCGGCTTTCGGACCGATGTCGATGATGTAGTCGGCTGCCCGGATGATTTCCTCGTCATGTTCCACCACTACCACCGTGTTGCCCAGCTGTTGCAACTGGCGCAGCACCTTGATGAGGCGGGTGGTGTCGCGGCTGTGCAATCCGATGCTCGGTTCGTCGAGGATGTACAACGAGCCCACCAGACTGCTTCCCAGCGAGGTAGCCAGGTTGATTCGCTGGCTTTCACCTCCGGAGAGCGAGTTGCTCAACCGATTTAGGGTCAGGTAGCCCAGTCCCACATCCGACAGGAAGGTCAGGCGGTTCTTGATTTCACTCAACAACCGTTGTGCCACGAGAGTGTCGTGGGCATCCAAGGTCAAGGTACGGAAAAACTCCTGCAACTGGGTAATCGGCATTTCCACCAGTTCCGAGATGTTCTTTCCGCCTACCCGCACGTAGCTGGCTTCCTTTTTCAGCCGGCTGCCATGACAAGTAGGGCAGGTCGTTTTTCCCCGGTAGCGGGCCAGCATCACGCGATACTGTATCTTGTATTGGTTTTCCTCCAGCATCTTGAAGAAAGAGTCGATGCAGACCTTCTCTCTCGGTCCGTGCCAGAGGTAATCCTTCTGTTCCTGCGTCAGTTCATAGTACGGTGTGAAGATGGGAAAATCATGAGCCGGCGCTTCCCGCAGGAACTCGTTCAGCCATTCTCCCATTTTCTCACCTCGCCAGCAGAGTACGGCCCCGTCGTACACGCTCAGTGCCCGGTTGGGGATTACCAGATGTTCATCGATGCCGATAATCTTGCCGAAGCCTTCACACGTAGGACAGGCTCCCAGCGGCGAGTTGAACGAGAACATCTGGTCGTTCGGTTCTTCAAACTTGATGCCGTCAGCTTCAAATTTGGTGCTGAACACATGCAGGCGGGTGTCGTCCGACAAGTAAAAACGGAGCATGCACGTGCCGTCGCCTTCGTACATGGCCGTTTCGGCAGAATCCGTCAGTCGGCTGATGGCATCCTTGCTGTCGTCGCAGCTCATACGGTCTACCAGCAGATACACCTTGTCGCTTTCGTGGTAGGTATAGTCCTCAATGCGTACCATTTCGCCGTCCACCTCCAGTCGGGTGAATCCTTGCTTCATGTCCATGTCCAGCTGTTCCGCCACGGTTCTTCCGTCGCGGGGAAGGATGGGGGTCAGCACCGTGTAGCGTGTACCCTTCGGATACGACAGCATGCAGTTCACAATGTCTTCCACGCTGTCCTTCTTCACCAGTTGTCCGCTTATGGGCGAATAGGTTTTTCCCACCCGTGCGAAAAGCAGACGCAGGTACTCATAAATCTCGGTCGATGTACCTACGGTAGAACGTGGGTTGCGGCTCGTCACCTTCTGTTCGATGGCGATGGCCGGCGGAATCCCCTTGATAAAGTCACATTCCGGTTTGCTCATACGTCCGAGAAACTGGCGGGCGTAGGCAGACAGGCTTTCCACATAGCGTCTTTGCCCTTCGGCATACAGCGTGTCGAATGCCAGCGACGACTTTCCCGAACCGGACAGTCCGGTAATGACTACCAGCTTGTTGCGGGGGATACGTACGTCGATGTTTTTCAGGTTATTCACCCGGGCACCCTTTATGGTAATAAAATCATTTTCTGACATGTGTCTCTTCTTGTTAGATGAACGTGCGAAGTTACGAAAAATAGCTGGAATTATCAAAGCGAATACTTCCGTACGGAAAGAAGTCTTTTACGTTTTCCGGTGCGGAACCGTATGTTTTCCTTGCGCGAAACGTAGGTTTCCACATCGGGAAACGTAGGTTTTGCGGAAGGGAAACATAGAAAGTTACTTGACGTTTGGTGGATATTGTCTCATTCTTTTCGGAAAATCATTTGTTTTTCCAATAAGAATTCCTATCTTTGCTGTACCACTTTGATGGTACAGTATAACGATTTTCAGTTGAGTGACTATGGTAGAACTAAGAAGTGTTTCATTTGGGTATCAGTCTGATAGAATGGTGTTGGACAATCTGAGTCTCCGTTTGGAGGAGGGACGATGGTATGGTTTGCTGGGCATGAATGGTTCCGGTAAGACTACGCTCTTGAAACTGATGGCAGGCAAGCTCTTTGCGCAAAGCGGTGAGATTGATGCAGACGGTCGTAGCGTACGGAAGAGGGAGGTCGAGACCTTGCGGAATGTGTTCATGCTGCCGGCTGATTTTACTTTTCCCGATATGAGACTGGATCAGTTTCTGTCTGTTTACACCGGTTTCTATCCCGGGTTCCGTGAAGACGTGTGGAATGACTGCCTGGCCGATTTCGGGCTGCAGCGGGACATCAAGAACCTGAACAAATTATCCTTGGGAGAAAAACACAAAATAGCTTTCAGTATCGCTTTGTCGTTAGGGACGAAGATGGTATTGATGGATGAGGCAGCCAATGGAATGGATATTCCTGCGCGAAAAATGTTTCGTAAGTTGTTGATGAAGCATGTCCGGGAAGATCAGATAGTGGTTTTGTCCACTCACATTGTGCAGGACATTGAAAATCTGTTGACCGATGTGATTGTGTTGAGAAAGGATGCCTCTGTGTATGCGGCTTCTTTGGAAGAAATATCCAGTCGCTATTCATTCGGTATCCAGAGCGATGAAGAAGGAGCACTGTATGCAGAACCTTGTGCAGAGGGTTATCATGTAATCACTCCTAAACGAGAGGAGATAGATACGGAAGTGTCTTTGGAACTGCTGTTTAATGCCTTAATGAAGAAGGGAGGAAAGGTATGAAAAGTTTTGCCGTAAAAGAAATGTGGAGGTTCAGTCAGCTTCAGTTAAAGGAAATGTTTTTCTATGGAAAAAAGAAAGCGTTTATCCAGCTTTTGCTTTTACGTTCCTTCAGTATCTGTGTGTTCTGTGCCTTTGTGTCAGGAGATAGTTTGAAAGAATGTTTGTCACTTATCGAACAATTGCTGATTCTCCTGTCCTATTATTATACGTTTTGGAGTCTGATGGAAAACATGCGGAATGATAAAGATTTGATAAATAAGTTCATGCTTCCGGTCACGTGGGCAGAAAAATATGTAAGTTTGTTTGTCAGTACCTTTTTGATAGGTACGGTGATGTTGGTGGGATGTGCGGTCTTGTCGAATATCTTCATACAACTGGCTGCTCCGTTGTTTTTTACGGAGAAAACAGACGGACTGGTTCTTCTCTTTTTGGGAGGAGGCTATGGATTTACACAACTCATCGTGCAGGTGGTAGTGGCTTTTTATGTAGCGATGTTGACGCTGGTGGTGATGTGCAGGAAACAGTACAGTAAGATTCAGTTCTGGCTGCTAGTCGTTTTATGTGTGTGCTCTTATGTGTTGCCTGTGGTGTGCATGTATGGATTAGGTGCTCCCAAAAGCATCATCAAATACACTTGGGTATCGGTTTCTGTGGTTTGGAGCATAGTGGCTGTTGTCATGACCTATAAAGGTTTTAGAAGGTTGGAGTTTAAATAGGAAGATGGTAGATTTCAAACAAGATAGGGCTATTTATCTGCAGATGGCAGAACGAATCTGTGACGAGATATTGGCCGGGAAGTATCATTCGGATGATCGCATACCCAGTGTGCGTGAGCAGGCCGTCCTGTTCGAAGTCAACACCAATACCGTGGTGAAGACCTACGACCTGCTGTTGCAATGGGGTATCATTTATACCCGGCGGGGATTGGGCTATTTTGTGACTGTCGATGCTCTGAAAAAGATCAGACAGGCCCGCAGTCTGAAGTTTATGACTGAAAATCTGCCGGAGCTTTTCAGTCAGATGAAACTACTGGACATCCCGATTGAGACCGTAGTCAAGAAATGGGAGGAGTTTAAAGAAGGCGAGAATTCATGAACGGACTTCTTCTGTCACCCATTTTTCGATGCTGCGTGTACGATGGCTGAAGTTTACTCCCAGTTTGTAGACTTTTCTTGTATCGGTGGCAAAAGGCAGTGCATATTGTTTGTCATTGATTTGCTTTAGCGCTTCCTCCGCGCTTCCGTCCAGTTTGAACTCCATAACATAGATATACTGCTCTGTTTTCACTACCAGGTCAATGCGTCCTTCCGAGGTATGGTATTCTGCCTGGGTATAAAAGCCTAACAGTTTGAAAACAATAAACAGCACATTCTGATAATGTAATTCCAAATCTCGTATCAGTTCATAAGGAGTGTCTGTAAAGAAACTTTGCAGACGTTTCATAAAAGCATCTATGTCTCCGTTTCGAATCTCTTTTACGAAACACATGAGTTCAAAGGACGGATTGCCGGAAGGCATATAGGCATAACAAGGCAGCAAGAAGCGGGTAAATCCTTCTGCCACTTCCTTATTGGGGAATCCCAGTTTGTACACCTTGAATTCTTTGTCGTATCCTTTAATGGTGAGGTAGCCACTTTGGTAGAGAATGGGAACGGGGTTGGTCTCCATTGTGTCAATGCTTCCCAATGAATCGGCGGTGGCTATTTCTTCCGTGAGCCGTTGCAAATTATATTTGCTGCGTTTGATTAATTCTACGAGAAAAGTCGGTGTGCCTGTTTCAAACCAATAACTTCCGAATTCCCTGCTTTTCATGGCGTTAAGCAGACTGAAAGGATTGTAGATGTCTTCCGACCGGTAGGCAAAATGGTATCCGTCATACCAATCTTTCAGTTGGCGACAAGTTTCCGTATAGGTCAGTGCGTTGTTGTCGGCCAATAGCTGGATGTCTTCTGCAAAGACTTCCGATAATTCCTTTTCTGTGATTCCGCATAGATTGTTGTACATGGACTGTAAGGAAATGTCTTCCAGGTTGTTCAGGTCGCTGAATACACTGACCTTACTGAATTTGGTCACACCTGTCAGCAGAGCGAACCGGAGGTACTTGTCGCAGGTCTTCAATACTCCGTAGAAAGCTTTCAGTGTGTTGCGGTAATTGCGGAGAAGAGTCTCGTTACCGATGGCCTGCAACATCGGTTTGTCGTATTCATCGACTAATACGACCACATTCTTTCCGGTGGTACGGCTGATTTTTTCTATCAGGTAGGCAAAACGTTCTTCCGGTGCCCGATTCTTTTTCTCATCTCCATAGATTATTTCCCAACTTTCCAGATGTTGGTTGAGTATGGCATAAAGAGAAGCTTCATCCTCGTATCTCCGTGCATTCAGGTCGAGATGCAATACGGGATAAGCTGTCCATTCCTTTTCCTTTTGTTCCATGAAAAGGCCTTTAAACAGCTCTTTTTTGCCTGAAAAATAGGCATCAAGCGTGGAGAGGAGCAGACTCTTTCCGAAGCGTCGGGGACGGCTCAGAAAGTAGTATTTACCACTGCTTACCAGTTGGTAAATCAATGCCGTCTTGTCCACATAGCAGTAGCCGTTTTTACGTATCTCTTCAAAACTTTGTATGCCTACCGGATAAATCTTGCTCATACTCTTAGGATTGTTGGTTCAGGTAATGCAAATATAAGTTTTTTCTTTCTTAATTCTTATATGAAATGTATCCGCTGTGAAGTTTCTAGAAGTGTATCCTGTTTAAAGAATGTATAAAAAACTGTCCTTGTGTTTAAATATAATAAAAGACGAGTCCTTTCATAGTGGTAAACTTTCGATTCTGAGTTTTCCTAAAAATGCGAATCTATCAATTACATTGGGACATGGACATCAATACAAAAATATTCAGAGAGCATTTCCTTCAATATTACCGTCCGCTTTGTCTGTTCGCACTTCATTACCTGAAAGATATTGATGATGCGGAAGATACGGTACAGGACTGTTTCATGGAACTGTGGAGGCGGAAAAACAGGGGAGTGGATACAAGTGGCCTTAAATCGTACCTGTATGCCATGGTGAGGAACCGATGCATAGACATTTTGAAGAAAGATTCATTGATTGACAGCAACTTGCAGCCTTCCGACCTTGAAGAAATCCTTTCGGACGAAGAATGTGAAGAATGGGCTTACGATGAGGCTCGTATATGGACGGCCATAGACTCTTTGCCGGAAAAGTGCAGGGAAGTGTTTCTGCTGGCCAAGAAAGAGGGGTTGAAATACGAGGAAATAGCCGTCAGAATGGGTATCTCTGTCCATACGGTGAAGAACCAGATGAGCAAGGCAATTAAAACCGTGAAGGCAGGAGTGAAAAAGGTGTATCTGTTCTTTTTCGGATAATTTTTTTGTTTCCGGCATAGGATTTTCTGCCGGACATTCAGTCTTAGCTAAAAACACATTTTCTTATGAAAGATAAAGAAGAAAGAAAACTCCAGTTTGTCCTTCGGTATTACACATACGGGAAACTGGATACCCGGAAGGCCTTGCGAAAAATGATGGGTGAGGGACAATCCCATCCGTCCGGAAGGCGCTGGCTGTATTTTTCGGGTATAGCCGCGGCGATATTCCTTTGTATCGTGGGGTATCATATCCTGTGGAATGGAAAGGAACCTCATACCGTGTGTCTCACGGCAGAGACTGGAGTGACCCGGTATTTTTTGCCGGACAGTACACTGCTCATTCTTTCCCAAGGGGCCACAGTGTCATACGATGCGGATACATACGGAAAAGAATGCCGGGCGGTGAGCCTGTCCGGGAAGGTGTATTTTTCCGTCCGCAGGAATGTGCATGCTCCTTTCCTGGCCACAAGCAACTATGCGCAGGTGAAAGTGTTGGGTACCGAGTTTGAAGTGGACGAATCCAGACAGGACACGGCTACCCGTGTGTATGTAAAATCCGGTAAGGTGGTGTTCAAGGCCCGATACGGCAAAGACGGGATTATCCTCACGAAAGACATGTGCGGCATGCTGGCCCATGGCGACGAAATGCCAGTGGTGAGCCGTCCGGCTTTTCCCAACCCGTCGGCATGGGCAACGGGTAAATTCATTTACCGGAACACTCCGATTGAGGAGGTCCTCAAAGAACTTTCCCTTTATTATGGCACACCCCTGTATTCGTCGGCACATTACCGGACGATTACCGGAGAGTTCAAGACGGATAACCTGGAGGAAATCATCGCGTTGATTGAAAAGACACTGGATATAAAAATCACAAAGAAAAGCAGATGAAGACAAGCATCCTACCCTTATTTTTTCTGGCTTCTTTGATGAATGCCTTATCCCTGTATGCACAGCATCGGGTCACAATTGAAGACCTGATGGAACAGGTGAAACAAGTATATCCGGTCAGCTTTGTGTACGATGCTTCTATCAAGCTCGACATTCCTTATGTTGGTAAGCATCTCGATATGAACAGTCTGGAAAGTGCCCTTTCCACCCTGTTCGAGCATACAGGTATCCGATGGGAGATGAACGGCGAGTATGTGATACTTAAAAAACTGTCTTCCTATACGTTAAGCGGATACGTCTATCAGGAAAACGGAGAGACGGTTATCAATGCTACCGTGTGGGACATCACCTCTCATACAGGAACACTGACCAACGAGCACGGTTTTTACAGCCTGACCTTGAGTGAAGGAACCCACAAAATCCGATTCTCGCACATCGGCAGCGGAGAACTACTGGAAGAGATTACGTTGAAGGGAAATAAAACAAAAAATATTTGGCTGAAATCGGATTACCAAATTGAGGAGGTGGTCGTGACCGCCGATTTGAATTCTCCTTTATACACCACCCAGACAGGGAAGGTGTCGCTTACGGCAAAGGATTTTGTGAACGGAAACAACTTTATGAGTTCGCCCGATGTGGTGAAGAAACTTCAAAGTCTCTCGGGAGTGGCCAGCGGGACGGAACTTATCTCCGGGTTGTACGTGCATGGCGGCAATAACGATGAAAACCTGTTTCTGCTGGATGGTACTCCCTTGTATCAGGTGAACCATGCCGGAGGACTGTTTTCTGCATTCAATACGGACATTATCAAGAATATAGATTTCTATAAGAGTGGCTTCCCGGCCCGCTACGGCGGACGGCTTTCTTCGGTGGTCGATGTACGTACCAATGACGGAAACCTGAAGAAGTATCGGGGCAGTTTCACGCTGGGACTACTGGAAGGAAGAATACAGTTTGAAGGACCGATTGTGAAGAACCGTACTTCGTTCAATGTGGCCCTGCGCCGTACGTGGATGGACTTGCTCACGGCTCCGGCTCTTGCCATCATAAACTCCAGTCGTCGGAACAAGCAGAATCTGCGGTATGCGTTTCATGACTTCAATGCAAAGGTAACCCATATCTTTTCGGAAAAAAGTCGTGCGGATATCAGCCTTTATTCGGGAAATGACCTTTTCAAGTTCAGGCATAAAGAATACCTGTTTGACCCGGAGCCGACCAATGTAGACAAGTTCAGTCTGCAATGGGGAAACTTCACCGCATCCGTCAACTGGAAATACATTTTCTCGCACAAGATGTTTGCCAATATTACAGGGGTTTATACCCATAATCGGGCGAACTTCAATTACCTGAGTGAAGAGCGGTTGGGATATATTGAAGGAACGAAGGGAGCCATCGTAAAAGAGCAGCGCAATCGTTCCACTATCCATGATTTCGGCTACCGGATGGAGTTTGACTATCGTCCGAATGTGTGGAATCACATCCGTTTCGGATCCAACTATATGCACCATCTTTTTGTGCCCCAGAATTATTATTCCAAGTACGACGATGCTTCTCCAAACGCGCTGACCGACCAAATCATCAGCCGGTACAGGAGCAATGAATTCACGCTTTATGCAGAAGATGACCTGTCGGTAGGTAAACACGTGAAGCTGAATGGAGGGGTACATTACACATTGTTTGGCATATCGGGTACGAAATATCATTCGATAGAGCCGCGTGCGGCAATCCACCTCAGGTTGTGCGACAAGGCCAGTCTGAAGGTTTCGTACACGGAGATGAGCCAGTTCATGCACCAGCTTTCGGCCACTTACCTGAACCTGCCCACCGACTATTGGGTGCCTTCCACCGCACTTATTACGCCGATGAAATCGCGGCAATATGCCGCAGGAGTCTACGGCAAACTGCCGTATGGCATTCGGTGGAACTTGGAGGGATTTTATAAGACCCTGGACAACCTGATAGAATATGACGGCAGCAGTGGCGTGCTTAACCCTACGGCGGACCGGTGGGAGAATGAGGTGAGAACCGGAAAAGGAAAAGCTTACGGAATGGAGACCGATGTCAGTTACAGCAATGGGAAGACCTCGGTCGATGCTTCCTACACCTTGTCGTGGAGCAAGCGGTATTTCCCGGACTTCTATCCTGCATGGTATCCCGATAAGTTCGACAACCGACATAAATTTTCGGTCTCTATCTCGCATAAGTTCAATGACCGGATCGATGCATACGCCTCGTGGAACTATCGAAGTGGGAATCGCATCACCCTTCCGTCGCAGCAGGTGGATGCTCCTGTCATACCGGGAGTAGAAAAAACGAATGAAGAGATGCTGGTGTACGAGATGCCCAACAATGTCTCCCTTCCAGCCTATCACAGGTTGGATGTAGGGATTAACTTCCGCAAAACCACGAAAAGAGGTTTCGAGCGCATCTGGAATGTCAGTCTGTATAATGCGTATTGCCGGATGAACCCGCTTTATGCCACCGTACAGCAAAATCCGGACGGTACGTTTGTGGGGAAAGCCCACGGGGTATTTCCTGTCATACCGTCCTTCAGTTATACACTTAAATTTTAAATTCGTATGAGATACAGAATGTGGTTGATTCTCTTAGGAGTCTTTATATGCCAGTCGTGTACGCACGACTTCAGTTTGAAAGAGATGGATGCCGAGAGCAAGGTCGTGCTTTTCTGCATGCCTTTTACGGGGAGTGACACGACCTTGATACAGGTGGCCCGGAGCCGGGTGATTCATGGCCAGGAGGCGAGTACAGACGGCCAGCCTACGCTGGTGTTCAAGCTGAACGGAGAGGAGAAGGCGATAAAATACACGGAAACAGCTACCGGTTTGCTTCCGGCTCAGTCGTATTATGTGTTGGGCAGGCTGAAAGAAGATGACCGTATCGAGATGGAAGTCTCTTATCCCGATTTGCCGCTCGCCAAGGCACAAACGGTGATACCGAAGGCCTTTCCATTGGAGAAACTGGAGGTGGTGCTGACAGACGGCAATTATGGCTGGAGCATACAGTTTCGCGTCTCTTTCACTGATACGGCCGATACGGAGGATTATTATGGGATGAGGGTCCTTAAAAAGAAAAAAACGGTGTATGCGAGCCCCGAAATGCGGGATACCATACAGTATATGCCTGTAGACCTTGATTTGGAAAAGGAACCGTTGCTTTCGGAAAAGACCGGATTCGATGCTATTTTTGATATTTCGAAAGAGTATTACCGTTATCTATATTGTTGGGATGACAGCAAGATAGACGGGAAGAGTTATACGCTGAAGGTAGGTACATATTACGATCTCGGTTATGAAGATGAAGAGCAAAAGGAAACCATCGCCTATAAAATCTATTTGTACAAGCTGTCGAAAGAAATGTACACTTACTTAGAGGCGCTCAATCGTATCCAAAACAATGATTTGGGAAAATATGGGTTGGCTCCCATCCGCAGCCATTATACCAATGTGGAGAACGGCATCGGGCTTTTAGGAGGATGTAATGTGTACGAAAGCGATTGGATAAGCTCTCCGAAAGAAAAAGAATGATAATTGATTTAAAATCATAAGATTATGAAGACAAGACTTTTACTTACGTTGGCAATATGTGTGTCGTTGTTTGCTTCGGTGCAGGCACAGGAATTCAGGTACGGACTTTCAGGAGGATATAATTATCACTCCACCAAGGAAAACATGCCTAAATCCGGTTTTCATGCCGGATTGAAAGGGGAATATGCCTTCCGTGAGGCGGCGAAAGGGTTGTATGTGAATATGGGACTTATGTTTTCTTCCTACGGCTGGAAAAGCCCTTATTATTATGTGATGAACGAAAATACTTACGAATATGAAAGTACGCCTTACTATCTTCATCTTCCCATTCACATAGGTTATAAACTGCAGGTCGGGAAGAATGTCAGTCTGTTTCTGGATGCCGGCCCTCACTTCAATGTCGGTCTGTTCGGTCAAATGAAGCAGATAAGCAGCAATTTGGGAGAGCCGGAAGTCGTCAAGACAGTTTCCTCTAATGTATTTAAGGACGGAACGATGCCCCGCTTCGACTGGGGAGTGGGCTTTCGTGCCGGAGTGGAGATAGCCCGCCAGGTACAGATAGCCATAGGATACGACTGGGGCATGACGAAGACTTATCAGCATAATCCGGACACCAAGTTCAGGACGTTCGTGGCTTCGTTGACGTATTATTTTTAGTGAGAATGAAAATAATCACATACTGTTTCCACACCGGACGGACAATGGATAACCAAAGTGCGGCGGAATGTGAAATGTGGCGACTAAATATGGGCAATCAGTAGAAAACCTGGTAAAATAGATACTTTCTAATCATCTGTCTTACAATTTAATTCTTATATTTGTATTGTATTCACCAACATAGTTAGCAGTATGAGCATCAGAATATATTTAATTACAGTGTTATGTTGCATCACAGTCAGTGTATATGCTCAGGAAAACGTCTCCGAACTGAAGAAAGATAGTCTGAAGACAATATCGAATGAATATGTAGGGAGTGAAAATCCGACGGTGAAACCATTCGCTGTAAAAGAAGAGATACCGGACATAAAGCCGGAAACGGATATTCCTCAAATGGAGATTCAGGAAATAAGGCTCCGCCGTCCATTTTATATGCCTTACTACACAAATCCTTCTCCGATGTTTTACGGCGATTACAGCACAAATGGGAAGATTGCTCCGAATCTGTACGGCTATGGTTCACAATCTATATTACCCGGAATTGGAAGAATCAACGAAGCCTCACTGATGTACCGGTATGATATAAATGACTTTTGGGAAATTCAGGGAGGAGTGAATGCTACAAAGTATAATTTCCCATTCAGTACAGGTCAGGCTTTCGGTGCGGCAGGAGCCCTCATCTACAGACCAACCGACAAACTGAGCTTCAGAGCCTTTGGCTCATACGCTCCCACAAGTGCCTACGGGTTTTACATGAACCGTTACGGGGGGACTATCGGCTATGAGTTCAATGATCGTTGGGGAGTGGAAATGGGCGTTGAAAGAATATACGACCCTATGAGAAAAAGTTGGGATACCCGTCCTATAGCAATACCTTACTATAAGTTCAATAAGACCAAGATAGGTCTGGATGTGGGAGGTATTCTGTATGAAATAGTAAGAAGCGTTAAATTTAAAAACCAAGGGGGCAATCCTACCATCATGCCGGGACGATAACTTTCCACGCTTTGAGATGTTTTTTAATCATTTGAACGGTCTTTTGAATTCTAACTTTTATTCTAAAGTCTAAAAATATGGAATAAGATTATAAGACCAATTTTTAAGAAAGATAAAAAGTAAGCTTGTATTCTTTTTATTCCAGAATAAACATATAAATTAGACACCGAATCACCCATAAAAGGATTACAGATGAATTTGTATAATATGAGACTTAAACTGATTGTTCTACTGATTTGCAGCATCATGCAGGTGGGCTGTGCATCCCTTTTGGGAGTGCAAAACAGTAAGTTCACTTCCGAAAAGATTGAAATTGGAATGAGTAAAAAGGATTTTTTGGCACTTGTTGGTGAACCCTACGCGAAGGAAATGACAATGGATATACATAACCGTCCCCTTGAACGGTTGCTGTATCAGGAAAGTCTTTACGACCGGGAATGGTACACTTTGACTACGGCATTTACTTTTCAGGATGGAAAACTGGTGAGTCAGGAAGTGATAAACAAAGAATATGTAGACAGAAAGACTCATTGATAAACCTTGACAATGCGATGAAGAACGTAATTCTTCTCTTTGTTGTATGTCTCGTTTGAAACCTACAGGAAGAAACTGGAAGAAGGGAAAGAGATGGAAATTTTTTTGGCTCCCCGAGATATAAAAATCAAAGAAGTGGTGATAAAACACCTAGTTCGTTAGCAGGGGATACGATAAAGTAACGTGAGTTCGAGAAGGACATCAAACTCACGTTATTTCATATTGCTCTGTTACTCTGTATTTATATTCTTTATTGTTTTCTGCTCGTCATGCACCTGCAAAGCGCTTGGTACGCCTAAAGTTAAACTGTTCGGATTGAGAAATCTCCATTTGATTATACGGTCAATCCAACACGCCTTCCGGTATAGATGCTGTGCTAACTAGTCCTGTTATTTCATATTCTGTATCAGGAACAGTCATTACCATTTTCATATCTATGGGGGAAGGTGATTTTGTCTGGGAGTTATCCGTAAGTTCCTTCCAATCTATGCCTAAATAGTTTTGAACGGCTTGTAGTGCGTATGAAGAACTTGCATTTTCACCCCATAATTCGATTTGAAAATCATGGGCCGTTGTGGCAGTACTGGAATCAGTCAAGTTCCCATCCTCATTGGAAGGATATGTTAAACGTAAATTAGGAATGTAATATAATTGTGACGATGGATCTGTATCTGAGTCAATAGTAACAAAGAACTCATAACTGCCTTTAACCAGTGGCTGGTTGTATAACTGTCCATGTATATTGTCTTTAACAAAGAGATAGTAATCACGTGCTTGATTGTTTACTAAAAAAAGTACCATACCAGTTTTCAGTATCGGATGATTGCTCTCAGCAATGGCGTATGCCAGGTAGCAATCCGTCACTTTCACTTCTACTGTCTTCATATCACCTGTTACATTGTCCGTCACGTTGAGTGTGGTCTTTCCTTTCTGTTTACCTTCGATAAAAATATAGGTGTTTGCTCCTTCGTTTTGAATTATCTTGGCTTCTACCATAGTTTCATCTGCTGCGGAAACACTGAAGTCTCCACTCCCGTTTGTAATAGGAATCTGGGTGCCAACGTATTTTAATCTTACTTCATAAGAAGTTTTATTAAGGTTGAATGGAATCACGTTATTCGTGTTTTCGTTACCAGCGTCGCTGCATCCTGTAAGACCGCATACTGACAGGAGCAATATTCCTAATAGAAATCTTGTTTTCATTTTCATGATATAGTTTTGTATTTATTTTTCTATTGTTACCTTTTCGTATTTTATGCTATTCGCACATTCCTTCGAAATGATATGTGATTTTAGGCAAATTGGAGCACTCACGTGAACCGTGCCGTGATAAGTACCTTTCATGTCAAATAGCACTTGTTGTATCTCTTCTTTAGAAAATTCCTCCTCTTTATTACAACTGATAAAGGTAAATGTAAACAGGAACAGCATCAATATTCCAAATAGATTCTTTGTTTTCATGTTACTTTTTTGGGGTCCCGTTTTTATGTGTTTTCTCGTAACTTTAATACTTATATCTTCGCATCTAAATTATTTATTTTATTTTGGAATACCAAATGTTTTCATCCATATTGTAAGCGTATATATTTTATATTCAGACATACAGGAATACGTCCGGATAAACTGTTATTTATCCACTTTCTATTTGCCTTGCTACAGAGCAACGGTAAGTTTGTCAGACAATTTAAATCATACGGTTAATGAAAAGTAAAATCAAGGTTGACCGGAAAGTGCTTCGGTAGAGAGAAACCATTTTATGGTCAATTATATTTGCGAGAAATGCAGAAAGAAATTTGGACGGAGTGGAAAGGTTTTCTTCGGAACTCTCTGATATTTTCTGTAAAATACTCTGATAATTTCTCTGTTTTACAGTGTGGGATTTGTGTACCACACTGTGAAATATATATCCCGCACTGTGGTTTTTGTATCCCACAGTGTGAAACAGAGAATTTCTCCTGAGGTTTTCTTTTTTATATAGGGACGAATAAAAGAATTGTTACTGTCAAATCATTCATAAATAATATCTTGCTGGAGGGTGCTTCTCAAATATAATCTTTATCTTTGCGACTTAATCGGACATTTGTCCGGAAAGGAAAAAGAATATGATAAAATTGACAGATATGAAGACTAGACTATTGATGTTGTTTGTCCTGTTGGGAAGCCTGTGGGCAGGCAGCTTGCATGCGCAGGCGCGTTATCCTAAACGGGAGTTCCGCGGAGCATGGATACAGTGTGTGAACGGACAGTTCCAGGGAATGCCTACGGAGAAGATGAAAAAAATGTTGGTAAGCCAGCTGGACAATTTGCAGAAAGCGGGTATCAATGCCATCATTTTCCAGGTGAGAGCGGAAGCGGATGCATTGTATAAATCGCCATACGAACCGTGGAGTCGTTTTTTGACGGGCGTACAGGGAAAAGCGCCTTCTCCCATGTGGGACCCGTTGCAGTTTATGATTGAGGAATGTCACAAGCGGAACATGGAGTTGCATGCGTGGATCAATCCGTATCGGGCCAAGACGAAAGGAACGGGGGCGTTGTCGCCGATGCATCCTTATAACCAGCATCCGGAATGGTTCGTGCAGTATGCCGGACAGTTGTATTTCGACCCGGGATTGCCGGAATCCAGAAAATATATCTGCAAGATTGTGCGCGACATTGTGAGCCGTTACGATGTGGATGCCATTCACATGGACGACTATTTCTATCCGTACCCGAATCCGGGAGAGGATTTTCCGGACAATATCAGTTTTGCGGCGTATGGCCGTGGATTTACCCGTCGGGCCGACTGGCGCCGGGACAATGTGAACGTGCTGATTAAGGAGATTCACGAGACGGTACGCGAATGTAAGCCGTGGGTGAAGTTCGGGGTATCTCCGTTTGGTATTTACCGCAACCGGAAAAACGACCCGAACGGAAGTGAGACCAACGGGTTGCAGAACTACGATGACTTGTATGCCGATGTGCTGTTGTGGGTGAACAATGGTTGGGTGGACTACAATATTCCGCAGATTTACTGGGAAATTGGTCATCCGGCTGCCGATTATGAGACGTTGATTCGCTGGTGGGCACGTCATGCGGCTGCTCGTCCGTTGTATATTGGTCAGGATGTGGTGCGTACGGTATCTAAGGCAGATTTGATGAACCCGAACCAGAGCCAGATTCCTGCCAAGTACAATTTGCAGCGTTCCTTGCCGACCGTACAGGGAAGTTGCCAGTGGTATGCGGCTGCCGTGGTGGAAAACAAGGGTCATTACCGGGATATGCTGGTGAAGGAATACCATAAGTATCCGGCATTGCTTCCTGCCTCTCCGTTCATGGACGACAAGGCTCCCGGAAAGGTGCGCAAACTGAAACCGGTGTGGACAGCAGACGGTTACATTCTGTTCTGGACCGCACCGAAAGCCAAGACGGAGATGGACAAGGCTTATCATTATGTGGTGTATCGCTTCGATAAGAAGGAAAAGGTGAATTTGAACGATCCGTCTCACATTGTAGCCATCACACACGATGAATATTATAAGTTGCCGTATGAAGACGGCAAGACGAAGTACCGTTACGTGGTGACTGCACTCGACCGTCTGCACAATGAATCGAAATCGGTATCGAAAAAAATAAAGTTGTAAAGAGGGAACCTAAAGGTAAAAGTGTTCCTTTTTGTTTATTTTCTGGTCTTTTTTTAGTGAAAATGAACAAAAAGGAACATTTATTTTTTATAAATGGAAAGGTTTAGAGTTTTGTGAATGGAAACATAGCCGAAAGGTGGGTCTCCGTGTTTCTCTTTATTAATGAAATTGTTTCGGAGGGGACAGAAACTTAATTTAATATTTATTGACTATGAAGAAGACATTATTAACTTTGTTATTGGGATTGCTGGCTGTAACAGGTTATTCACAGGCTAGATTTGACATCCATGGAGGTATGTCAATGGCAAACATCACTAACAGTGAGGCTGATATGAAAGTGGGTTATACGGTTGGATTGGGTATGGATTATGCCATTAATGACATGTGGTCTTTCCAGTCTGGATTGAACTTTACCAGCAAAGGCTGTAAGGAGAGTGAGGAAGGGGTCGATGTAAAGATGAATCCGGTATATTTGGATATCCCTTTGCTGGCAGCAGTAAAAATGAATATAACAGAAAGTAATCGTTTCGTGATTAACTTTGGTCCGTATGTAGGCTTTGGATTGGGTGGAAAAATGACTGTTGAAACTAATGGGGCAGAAGTAGGCACCAAGTTGTTTAAGAAGGTGGGTAACAGTGATGAGGCCATGATGAACCGCTGTGCTGTGGGTTTGCAATATGGTATCGGGTTTGAACTGGACGACCATTATTTGATTAACCTGACCGGACAGTATGGATTTACCAATATGATTAAAGACAGTTTTGTAAATGAAAATAACAAGAACCTGGCTTTCTTGTTGACGGTAGGATACCGGTTCTGATTGCAGATGAATCTGTTGGAGATAAAAGGAATCTATTTGTGATTATATAAGAAATCCTCCTGTGTTTAGCTTTAGTTTGTCTTGCATTCTATGGCTAAAGGCAGGAGGATTTTTATTTTCGTAATTTTAGTCTGAGACTTTTTTTCTGTTTATTATTTGATGTTCTTTCGGATTTTGGTCAGGTAAGCATGCATGCCTTCCGCGTCTTTCCGGCTGATGATGTCCAGCAGTTCGTTCAGTTCCGTACGGATACCTTCCACTTGTGCCGGCGTGCGGGGATTGAACAGGATTTCCTGCAAGAGGAAATCGTCTTCGCTCAGCACGCCTTGGGCGATGGCCATGTGGCGCTTGAAGGTGGTACCCGGAGCATCCTGGTGTTTCATGACGGCCGCAAACACGAAGGTCGATACGAACGGGATGGACAAGGAGTAGGCCACGGTTTCGTCGTGTTCGTCGAACGTGTATTCAAAGATGTTCAGCTTCAGACGCTGGTAGAGGTCTTTGAAGAAAATCTTGCCCAAATGGTCGCCTTCCTTGATGATGATGGCGTTTTCGGTGCTCAGTTTGTCGAGGTTGGCAAACGTGGGACCGAACATCGGGTGGGTGGACACGTAACGGAAACCGCAGTGCTCGTAAAACTCTTTCAGCCCGGTTTTCACGGAGGCAATGTCGCTGATGATGCAGTCTTTAGGCAGGAGCGGAAGCACCTGGTTGAACGCATCGAGGGTATATTTCACCGTGGCGGCATTGATGACCAGTTCTGGCTGGAATTCCTTGATTTCATCCGGTTGGGTAAAACGGTAGCAGTTGTACATGAAACGCAGGCGCTGGGGATTTACATCGTACACGGCTACTTCATGTTCAAAACTCAATACATCGGTAAAGAAGGAGCCCATTTTTCCGGCTCCTAAAATCAATATCTTCATTTCTCGCTCCCGTGCTTACTTGTTGATGATTTCCATTTGCTGACGGACACTTTCTTCGTGAATCAGCTCGAACACTTGCTTGATGAAGTCGGGGTCCATTCCGCAGAGTGAGCCTTGTGCGCCTCGCTTGTCCAGAATCTCGTTGTAACGTCCGGTCTGCAGGATGGTCATGTTGTGTTCCTTCTTGAAGGTTCCGATTTCGCGACATACCCGCATACGTTTGGCCAATATGTCCATCAGTTCGTTGTCACATTCATCAATCTGGCGGCGCAGCTCGTTCAGGTTTTCTGTGGTCTGGTGTTCTGAACGGATGACGAGCAGGTTCAGGATGTAGTCGAGGATATCAGGTGTTACCTGCTGGGCGGCATCGCTCCATGCACATTCCGGATTGCAGTGTGATTCGATGATGAGTCCGTCGAATCCCAGGTCCATGGCCTGCTGGCAGAGCGGAGCAATCAGTTCACGCTTTCCGCCGATGTGGCTCGGGTCGCAAAGGATAGGCAGATTTGGAATACGGCGACGCAACTCGATAGGGATGTGCCACTGTGGCAGGTTGCGGTATATCTTTTTGTCGTAGGAAGAGAATCCGCGGTGGATGGCTCCGATACGTTTCAGTCCTGCATTGTTGATGCGTTCCAGGGCGCCAATCCAGAGTTCCAGATCCGGGTTGACCGGGTTCTTCACATACACCGGAATGTCCACACCTTTCAGGGCATCGGCAATTTCTTGTACAGCAAACGGGTTGGCAGTTGTACGGGCACCAATCCATACGATGTCCACGTCGGCTTTCAGGCATTCGTATACATGTTTGGCGGTAGCGACTTCGGTAGCCACGTACATACCGGTTTCTTTTTTCACTTCTTTCAACCAGGAAAGTCCTTCCACGCCGATACCTTCAAAGCCTCCCGGTTTGGTACGGGGTTTCCAGATTCCGGCACGGAAAATCTTGATGCCTTTGTCGGCCAAGGCTCTGGCCGTAGTCATGACTTGCTCTTCAGTTTCAGCACTGCAGGGACCTGCAATGATCAGAGGGCGTTCCTGAGAAACACCTTCCAGTTCGATGGGTAATAAATCCAATTGTTCCATGGTAGTATTTGATTTTTGTAATGTTTATTTGTTCATAACTGCTTGAATGCGTTTCAGAGCTTCTTCCAGTTGGGGCTCTTTGGCACAAAGCGAAATGCGGATGTAGCGCTTTCCGTTGCTGCCGAAAATGAATCCCGGAGTGATGAAGACACGGGCTTCGTGAAGGATTTTCTCGGTCAGGTCTTCCACATCGGCGTAAGAGTCGGGGATACGACCCCACAGGAACATACCTACTTGTTCCGGGTCGAAGGTACATCCTAAGGTGTGCATGATTTCTTCGGCCAGTTTCCGGCGACGTGCATAGGTATGGATGTTAGCTTCTTCGTGCCATTCTGCACTGTTACGGTAGGCTTGAGCAGCGGCCAGCTGTAAAGGCCGGAAGGTTCCGGAGTCGATGTTGCTTTTTATCTTCAGAATCCACTGTACGAAGGTAGCATTGGTGCCCAGCATGCCCACACGCCAGCCCGGCATGTTGTGGCTCTTGCTCATGGAGTTGAACTCGATGCAACATTCCTTGGCTCCCGGAATGTTCAGGATGCTGAGAGGCTTACGGTTCAGAATGAAGCTGTAGGGGTTGTCATTCACTACCACCAGCTGGTGACGGTGGGCGAAGTCGACCAGTTTTTCGTAAAGTTCCAGCGTGGCATTGGCGCCTGTCGGCATGTTCGGATAGTTGGTCCACATGATTTTCACCCGGCTCAAATCCATCTTCTCCAGTTCGTCGAAGTCGGGTTGCCAATGATTGTCTTCCCGCAGGTTGTAGTTCACGATTTCGCTTCCCAGAATTTTGTTCAGTGAAGTGTAAGTGGGGTATCCCGGATTCGGAACCAGCACCTGGTCGCCCGGATTGACCAGTGCCAGGGTGACGTGCAGGATTCCTTCCTTGGAACCGATGAGCGGCTGGATTTCCGTAGCCGGGTCCAGGTCTACGTTGTACCATTTCTTGTACCAGTCGGCCATGGCCTTGCGCAGTTCAGGTATTCCCACAGTAGGCTGGTAGCCGTGTGCGTCCGGCTTGCGGGCATTTTCGCACAACACGTTGATGGTTTCTTCTGAAGGCGGCATGTCGGGACTTCCGATTCCCAGGCTGATGACGTTCTTTCCTTCGGCATTCATCTGTGCCACTTCTTTCAGCTTCCGGCTGAAATAATATTCGCTGACACTGCTTAACCGGTTGGCCGGCTCTATTTTATATGGTTGATTCTCCTTCTGCATATTCTCCTAAAATTTTAAGTGCTTTGGTTAATGGCATGACTGCATCAATGGATTGTTTGTATCTCAGATAATCGTTGAACAAGACGTCCACGTAGAACAGGTATTCCCATTCCCTTCCGATGATGGGCAACGATTGTATTTTGGTCAGGTTGATGTGATAGAATGAAAAGATGGACAACACCTGCGAGAGGCTTCCTTCGCTATGTGGCAATGAAAAGACGATGTTGGCTTTGTTGATTTTCGAACGGTCTTTCAGTTCGTCGGCCATCCAGGGGTCGCATACCACCAGAAAGCGGGTGAAATTGTGCTTGTTGGTCTCGATGCCTTCCTGCAGGATTTTCATGCCGTAAAGTTCGGCGGCATACTTGGAGCAGATGGCGGCATGTCCTTTCAGACCCTTTTCCTTGATGTCGCGTGCGCTGCCTGCGGTATCTTCCGTTTCCACTACTTTCAGCTGCGGGTGATGCTGCAGGAAATCCCGGCATTGTGCCAGTGCCACCGGATGGGAGTTGACTTCGGTCAGTGTGCTCCAGTCTTCTCCGGGCAGGCACATGATGCTGTGGCTGATGCGTAGTTTGTGTTCTCCGATAATCGTTGCCCCGCTGTCTCTGAGCAACTCGTAATTGTGAAGGAGGCTTCCGGCAATCGTATTTTCAATGGCAATCATTCCGATGACGCTGCTGTCTTTCCGAAGGGTGTCGAACACGTCTTCGAACGTATTACAGCAAATCAGTTCGATTTCCTCGTCCTTGAAAAACTTATGGGCTGCGATGTCATGGTACGAGCCCGGAACTCCTTGTATGGCTATCTTTTTCATCTTGTGTAACTATAACTATAAAAAAAGTCCCGCTCCATGGAAGCGGGACTTTGTATTATCATTTCAATTTAATTTTTTCTTACCGTATGCATGCAAACTCCCGCTTCACTTCATTGCTAAAGTAAAAGAAATAAAAGTAAAAGAAGAAGTAAGATGCAAATGTTCTCATATTCTTGTTATTTTGTTGTTATTTCTGCTGCAAAAGTAATACTTTTCTTTAAAAAACAAATATTACATCAAATTTTTTCTACTCATTTTTAAAAAATACGTTCTTAATGCCGGATGTGAAGGTATTTTCTTACCTTTGTTGTATAGAGATATTTCATATATAAAACAGCCAAACAGATAAAAGACATGAACTATAATTTTGATGAAGTGATAGACCGTCGGGGCACTTCCTGCGAGAAAGTAGACGGTATGGTGAATGTGTGGGGACGTTCGGATTTGATTCCCATGTGGGTGGCCGATATGGATTTTGCCACTCCTCCGTTTATTCTGGATGCCATCCGTGAGCGTTGTGCACATCCGGTGCTGGGGTATACGTTCCGTCCGGACAGTTATTATCAGGCCATTATCGGCTGGGTGAAGAAGCGTTATGGCATGACGGTGCAGAAGGAAGAGATTAATTTTGTACCCGGCATTGTGCCCGGACTGGGAATGGCCATCAACTGTTTCACGGAGCCGGGAGATAAAATCATGATTATGCCGCCAGTGTATCATCCTTTTGCCTGGCTGGTGACGCGCAACAACCGCCGGCTGGTGGAGTGTCCGCTGAAAGAGGTGGACGGACATTACCGCATGGACTTGGATTTGATTCGTCGTTCCATTAAAGGCATACGGGTATTGATTCTCTGTAATCCTCACAATCCGGGTGGAGTCGTATGGAAAAAAGAAGAATTGCAGGAGCTGGCCGAAATTTGTGCCGACGACAACGTGATTGTGTTCTCGGACGAGATTCATGCCGACTTGACCTTGCCTCCTTTCCATCATACGCCGTTTGCCATGGTTTCGGAAAAGGCACGCAATAACTCTGTCACCTTTATGGCGCCCAGCAAGACGTTCAACATGCCGGGAGTGGCTGCTTCGCACACCTTTATACATAATGAGGTGCTCCGGGAACGCTTCGTGAATTATCTGGATGCCGGCGAACTGAATGCGGGTCATGTGTTTGCCTGGCCTGCCGTGACGGCTGCTTACACCGAAGGGGAGGAGTGGCTGGCGCAGTGTCTGGCCTATATTCAGGGAAATATTGATTATGTGGCAGATTATGTCGGGACTCATATACCTAAGATGAAGGTGATGCGTCCGCAGGCTTCTTACCTGATTTGGTTGGACTGCCGGGAACTGGGACTTTCGCACGAGGACTTGAATGCTTTCTTTGTGGACAAGGCCGGACTGGCATTGAACGACGGAGAAATGTTTGGGAAGGAAGGGGCTGGTTTTATGCGGATGAATGTGGGCTGTCCGCGAATTACCCTCGAAAAAGCTTTGCAGCAATTGAAAGCGGCTTACGACACGCTTTGATTAAAAGACATATAAAAGAAACGGCTGCGGAAATCTTTTTGAAAGCGCATTCCACAGCCGTTTTTTTCTTAATTTATTAAGGGCGTGAATCAATAAATCCCCGTCTGCAAGTTGTTCTTTTCAAAATTATCGAAATGACCGGAAATCAGATTCTCTTTTTCAGGAGCCAGTTCGATGGCTTTTTTCATGTCTTCTGTGGCTCCGTCCTTATCTCCCATCAGCAGACGTACCCGTCCTCTTTCCTGATACAGCTGAGCGTCCTGCGGTATCAATTCGATGGCCTCCTGATAGTTCTCCAAGGCTTGGTCCAGTTTCTTCTCTTCTGTCAGCAAGCTTCCTTTCAACAAGTAAGCCTTCACGTTAAATGGGTTCAGTGAAATCACTTGGTCCAGGCACCCTTCACCTTCTTCCGTTTGCCCGAGCTGAATGTGAATGGTGGCTTTCAGCAGAAGGGCTTCTTCCTCCTCCGGATTGAGTTTCAACACCTGTTCCAAGTCGTCTAAGGCGTCTTTTGCCTGACGCATTTCCCACAAAACCTCCGCACGGAGCAGGTAGGCCTCCGTATAACTTTCATTTTGGGCGAGGGCTTTGGTCAGCATCACGATGGCTTGCAATCCGTTTTTCATGCCGTGAGCCGCTTTCCCGGCCAAGTAGTAGGCCTGTGCGTTTTTATCATCTGCGGCGATGGCTTTCTGGCAGGCTTTTTCCATGCTGTCGTAATCTTCTTGCAGGAAGCATACGCTGGCCAGTGACAGCAAGGCCGGCACATTGGTTTCATCCTTTGCCACGAGCCGGTCGAGGGTGATGCGTGCATCGTCTGTCCGGTTGGCCTGAAGGTAGGCGCTGGCCAGCAGTCCCAGTGTTTCGTTTTCGTCGTTGAGTGCTACCGCCTCTTCAAAACATTTGATGGCGTAGTCCAGTTTTCCCATGTTGCGGGCACGGATGCCGTCGTATTTCAGAATGTCAAAATTTTTCTTGTCTTGCTTTTCCTGTTCGTTTTCATCGGATTGGCTTTTTCCGAATAAAGATGATAATAATCCCATGTATAGTCGATTTAATGTTTTTTCTGTGACAAAGATAGGCAGAAAAAGAAAGAAATTTGTATGTTTGCACCGTATTTTGTTTAAAAGATGAAACTATGAAGAGGCTAATGTTTTTGGTCGCAGCTATTTTAGGCTGTCATTCTATGCAAGCACAATATTTCTGTACGACGGAAGGAACAGAATTGCATTATGTGAATTATGATGAGATTGGTCAGAGTACTTCCGACGAAACGATGACGGTGAGCAAGGTGGTAAAGGCAGACGGGAAGGTACAGGCTTCTTATTACGATAAGATTGTGACCACAAAGGCAAAGAACAATACCAGCTATACATTGTTCAACTGGAGCTACGATGGAGCGAACACGGTTTGTACGGAAGACTTGATGTACGGTCCGTATGTGGATTCTGATTCCGATCCTGATAAGTATAATGAAGCTGCTCGCTTGGGCTTGCTGGAGAAGCTCAAATTCAAAGGCGACAATTCGTTTACCATTAAGGATGGTGCCAAGGGAGGAGAGAGTATTCCTGACCGGTCCTATCAGTGGGTTCGCAACATGCTGAAGAATGATGTAAACATTTCCGGTGCGGCTTATATGGGTAACGAAACCATCAGTACCACTGCCGGAAAGTTCAATTGCGTGAAGATTTCTTATCTGCAGCGTACGAAAATCGTATTGAAGACCACTACACTGCGTATTACGGAGTGGTATGCAGAAGGAGTGGGACTGGTAAAGTCGGAGGCATACGATACGAAAGGAAAACTGGACAGCAAGACGTTGCTGGTTAAGATTGTAAAGAAATAATTGGGCCGATCATACCATACAAAGAGGCTGTTTCACTATTATAAGTGGAACAGTCTTTTTGTTTTGTAGGGTTACATGCAAGTAATCCGGGTATAAAAAGCCGTAATTTATATACGTTCATGAAGTGGAATAACACCTATTTTTGCTTCGTGAAATTGCATCTTTAATGTATAACTTGTTTAAATATCATTTTATGTATCTGGAAAAAATCAATTCACCGGCTGATGTCAAAAAGTTGTCGGTAGAAGAAATGAATGTGTTAAGCCACGAGATACGCCAGGCTCTGTTGCAGAAGCTGAGCGCACACGGAGGACATTTCGGTCCTAACTTCGGAATGGTGGAAGCTACAATTGCTTTGCATTACGTGTTCCATTCGCCGGAAGACAAGATTGTGTTCGACGTGTCACATCAAAGTTATACCCATAAAATGCTGACCGGGCGTAAGGATGCCTTCCTGCATCCGGAACAGTATGACGAGGTGTCCGGTTATTCCGAACCGATGGAAAGTGTGCACGACCATTTTGTGATGGGCCATACTTCGACTTCTGTCAGCCTGGCGGGCGGATTGGCCAAAGGAAGAGACCTGACCGGGAAAGGCGGCAATGTGATTGCGGTCATCGGAGACGGTTCGCTCAGTGGTGGAGAAGCTTTGGAAGGACTGGATTATGCGGCAGAACTGGGAACCAATTTCATCATTATAGTCAACGACAACCAGATGTCGATTGCCGAGAATCACGGAGGACTTTACCGTAATTTGCAGGAGCTGCGCGAAAGCAACGGTCAGTGTCCTTGCAATCTTTTCCGGGCCATGGGACTGGATTATCTTTATGTGAACGAAGGCAATAACGTAGAGGCGCTTATCAAAGCTTTCCAGCAAGTGAAGGACATTGACCATCCGATTGTGGTGCACATCAACACGCTGAAAGGAAAAGGATATGCTCCGGCTGAAAAGGACAAAGAGACGTACCACTGGACCATGCCGTTCAATCCAGAAACGGGAGTGGTGTTCCATTCGAGTGAAGAGCCGCAGGACTATGCCGACCTGACCGCCCGCTACTTGTTGCAGCGTATGCAGGAAGACCGCCGCATTGTGGCCATTTCAGCCGGTACGCCTACCGTGATGGGATTTACTCCCGACCGTCGGAAGGCTGCCGGGAAGCAGTTTGTGGATGTGGGTATTGCCGAAGAGCATGCCGTGGCCCTGGCTTCGGGTATTGCCAAGAATGGAGGTAAACCGTTGTTTGGGGTGTACAGTACCTTCATCCAACGTGCCTACGACCAGCTTTCGCAGGATTTGTGTATCAACCGCAATCCGGCGGTACTTCTGGTGTTCTGGGGTTCGCTCTCGGCCATGAACGATGTGACACATCTGTGCTTCTTCGATATTCCGCTGCTCAGCAATATTCCGAATCTGGTCTACCTGGCACCGACCTGCCAGGAAGAGTATATGGCCATGCTGGAATGGAGTATCCGTCAGAATGAACATCCGGTAGCTATCCGCGTGCCGGCTACGGAACTGGCTTACGGGAATCGTCCGGTGGATGCAGATTACAGTCGGTTGAACCGTTATCAGACCGTCCAGAAAGGTAATCGGGTAGCCATCCTGGGATTGGGCTCTTTCTTCGGATTGGCGGAAGAAACGGCTGACTTGCTCAAGAGTCAACATGGTATGGAAGTGACGCTGATTAACCCGCGCTACATTACGGGAGTGGATGAGGCCCTGATGGAAGAACTGAAGGCCGACCACGAGCTGGTAGTGACGCTGGAAGACGGAGTCTTGGACGGCGGATTCGGCGAGAAGATTGCCCGCTATTTCGGTTGCAGCCCGATGAAGGTGCTCAATTTCGGAGCCCGGAAGGAATTTGTAGACCGTTTCGACGTGCAGGAGTTCCTGGAGCAGAACCACCTGACCGCTCCGCAGATTGCCGCAGACATCCTGCAGCAGCTTGCCTGACGATTCTTTTTCCGTAACGATACAAACAAATGGCTCCCCCAGTGACAATGCATTTTGGGGGAGCCATTTTCTTTTTGGTTGTTCGAGTCACTTTTTATATAATTTCGATACCCTGTTCGGCACAGAGTTTCAGACTCAAGTCTTTCAGTTTGAATTTCTGGATTTTGCCGCTGCCCGTCATCGGGAACTCCTTGACGAAGAAGATGTATTTGGGAATTTTGTAGCGGGCGATTTTTCCCTGACAGAACTCCCGGACATCGAACTCGTTCATGGTGTAGCCCTCGTGCAGGATAATGAAGGCCCCTACGGCTTCTCCGTATTTCTTGGAAGGCACACCGGCCACCTGTACATCCTTGATGCCCGGCATCTTGTAGAGAAATTCTTCGATTTCACGCGGGTAGATGTTTTCACCGCCACGGATAATCATGTCCTTGATGCGGCCCGTGATGCGGTAGTTCCCGTTTTCATCCTTCACTCCCAAGTCGCCCGAATGGAGGAATCCCTTGGCATCGATAACCTCGGCCGTAGCCTCCGGGTTCTTGTAATATCCTTTCATGTTGTTGTAGCCCCGGTTGCACATCTCTCCCTGTACCCCTATCGGACATTCCTCGCCGGTTTCCGGGTCGAGCACCTTCACTTCAGTAAATTCAAAGTCGTGCCCTACGGTGTGATATCTCACTTCCGGATCATCGTCGATGCGGCTGTGCGTCATGCCCGGTGAGGTTTCCGTCAGTCCGTACACGCTGGTGACGCGCATGAACATCTTTTCTTCCACCTGTTTCATGAGTTCCACCGGACAGAGAGAGCCGGCCATGATGCCGGTGCGCAGGCTCGACAGGTCGAACAGACTGAACATCGGATGATTCAGTTCGGCAATGAACATGGTCGGTACGCCATAGAGGGCCGTACACCGTTCCTTGTGAACGGAAGCCAGGACCAGCAACGGGTCGAAACGCTCAATCATCACCTGTGTACAGCCATGTGTCAGGCAGTTCATGGTGGCCAGTACCACTCCGAAACAATGGAACAGCGGTACACAGACACACAGCTTGTCGTCGGGGGTGAATTTCATGTGTTCGCCCGTCAGAAATCCGTTGTTGGCGATGTTGTAGTGGGTCAGCATGACGCCTTTGGGGAATCCCGTAGTACCCGAGGTGTACTGCATGTTTACGGTGTCGTGGCAGTTCACCTGCTTTTTGGCTCGTGTCAGTTCCTCGTCGTCCACGTTATGTCCCAGCAGCAGAATCTCTGCCGTGTTGTACATCCCTCGGTATTTTTCCTGTCCGATGTAAATCACGTTGCGCATGTGGGGGAAGCGCTTGCTTTTCATGTGTCCCCGTTCAAAGAGTTTCAGCTCAGGCAGCATGGTGTAGGTCATTTCCACGAAGTTGCTGTCCTTTTCCCCGTCGACGATACACAGTGTATGCATGTCGGAGTTCTCACAAAGATACTCCAGTTCCGCCTGCTTGTAGTTCGTGTTGACGGTGACCGCTACGGCCCCGATTTTGGCACAGGCATACAGAAAAGTCAGCCAGTCGGGTACGTTGCGGGCCCAGATACCCACGTGCGTGCCTTTTTGCACTCCGATGGCCAGCAAGCCTTTGGCCATACGGTCCACCCGTTCGTTGAACTGTTTCCAGGTGAAGCGCAGGTTACGGTCGGAATAGACGATGTATTCTTTGTCCGGAGTCACTTCCGCCCAATGCTCCAGCCAGTCGCCCAAGGTTCTTTCAGATAGTTGTAACATGTCGTTGAAGGTTTGAGTGAGACTTAGGCCGGAGTGTAGACCACGGCCAGAATTTGTGCGGCTTGTCCTTCGGCAGCGTGTACGTGGTGCGGCACGATGGAGTCGTAATAAATGGTATCACCTTCCTTCAGTCGGTAAGTACTTTTCCCGTAACTGATTTCCAGTTCCCCTTTCAGTACCATAATGAATTCTTCGCCTTCGTGTCCGGAAAGGAAGAAATCCTTTTCGCTGTCGGCTTCGATGTCGATGATAAACGGGTCCATGTGACGGTCGGCCTTGCTTCTTGCCAGTGAGTGGTAGTGCATGTGCTGCCGTGCCTGTGTCGCATTGTTGGAAAAGCCGATGGTATCGTCTGCCTCCCCTTTCCGGCAGATTACCGGTCCTGTCTCATTGGGCTGGTCGTCCAGGAAAGTACCCAGTCGTACCCCCAGTACACGGGCGATTTTAATCAGTGGGGCAAGCGAAGGAATGTCGATGTTCTCTTCGATGCGGCTCACCTGTTCCACGGTCAGTCCGGCGCGTTCGGCCAGTTCCTGCATACTTATTTCCTGATTGCTTCGGAGCGCTTTGATTTTTTCTCCGATGATGTTTGTGCAGTCCATAGGTTGGGTTGTTTTGAGTTTTTCATGTTTCGCAAAGGTAATAAAGTTTCTGTATAAACATCCGGTGTAGTGGATAAAATACGTGTTTCTATTCCGATATGTCTGTTTTTCACTTTTTTGTGTTATCTTTGGACCGGATTATAATTTAGAATGAATATGAAGAAGCTGTTTTTAGCATTGGCTTTGATGGGATGTATGGGGAGCCATGCCCCTCTTCAGGCTAGTCAGCCGGTTCCCGATGCGGCTGGATATATTGTAAAGGTAGGCGATGAGGCACCCGACTTTGAGATGACGCTGACGGATGGCAGCAAGGTGAAGCTGTCCGACCTGAAAGGCAAGGTAGTGATGTTGCAGTTCACGGCCAGCTGGTGTGGAGTATGCCGCAAGGAAATGCCTTTTATCGAGAAAGACATCTGGCAGAAACATAAAGACAATGCGTCATTCGTGCTCTACGGGGTAGACCGTGACGAACCGCTGGAACGCGTGAAGGCTTTTGCCAAGCAGACAGGAGTGACCTATCCATTGGGACTTGACCCGGGGGCGGATATCTTTGCCAAGTATGCAGAACGCAATGCCGGAATCACTCGCAATGTACTGGTTGGCAAGGATGGAAAGATTGTCATGATGACGCGTTTGTATAATGAAGAGGAATTTGCTTCTCTTTGTCAGAAAATAGAAGAACTGCTGAAGTGATGAAGAAATATGGGTATGTATTGTTGGCCTTTCTGCTGTGTTTCCCTCTGGAAATGAACGGGCGGAAGAAAGGCAACTATGAGCCATTGCTGGGAAAGAAATATGCGTCGTATGCCGTGACTTCCAGCTCCTTGAAAGGAGCGGTCTTTTACTTGGTGAGCGGACACGGCGGTCCTGACCCCGGCTGCATCGGCAAATATCAGGGAAAGGAACTGCACGAAGATGAATATGCCTACGACATTATTCTCCGCCTCGGGCGGGAGCTCCTGAAGCGCGGGGCAAAAGTACATTTCATCATTCAGGATGCGAAAGATGGTATCCGTAACCAGGCGGTATTGAACAACAGCAAGCGGGAGACTTGCATGGGCAAAGCCATTCCGTTGAATCAGGTGGCCCGTCTGCAGCAGCGTTGCGATGCCATCAACCGCCTCTACCGAAAAGATAAGAGCAGTTACAAGCGGGCTGTGTTTATCCACGTGGACAGCCGGGCACGTCATAACCAGACCGATGTGTATTTTTATCATGCACCGGGCAGTTCGAAAGGAAAGAAGCTGGCAAGAGAAATTCAGCGCACATTTCGTGCCAAGTACGACCGGCATCAGCCTAACCGCGGTTTTGAGGGAACGGTGAGCGAACGTAATCTGTTTGTTCTCCGTAACACGACTCCTGTAGCGGTTTTTCTGGAGGTGGGAAATATTCAGAATGCGCAGGACCAGAAACGTCTGGTTATTGCTGACAATCGTCAGGCCCTCGCCAACTGGATTACTCAGGCTATTGAGAAAGACTACCGGAAACGATAGATTTTTTATTTCTTAGCATAAAAAAAGTCAAGCACTTAAAAAAATGAATGCCTGACTTTTTTATATTGTGGATTGTCAATAATTTATCGGTTGTTGGCTTTCAGAACCTTTTGTGTCTTTTGAATAATTTCCATATTCGGTAAATCTTTCTTTCCAATCAGTGTAAAAGCAAAGTTGTCGGCCATGATTTCTTCCGGATGAATCACGTAGCTGGTATTTTTACCAACTTGTGTGTAGAAGTCTTCCGCGTCATCCAGTGTGTAAATAAGGGTTTTCCCAGCTTTTTGAATGGGGATGAACTCTCCGTTTAGCGGAACAAGTCCTATCTTTATGTAATCAAACAATGTATTTCCTTCGTAGGGCTTGTCGGTGTAAATCACCATGGTGCAGTATTGTTTCTGCCCATTTATGGTAAAGGTTCCGTAGCTGTCATGGTGGCTGATGTCAGGGTTTGAAATGCGCATCTCAGCTAAATCGGACGGGAATAGGATTTCTTTTTCAATGATTGTAAATCCGATAACTTGATACATGTCTTTCTTGAAAGTGGAATTCTGTCGCGTCAACAGGTGGAACAGTTCGTGTGCAACAAGGTATTTCAGGTCCTCGTCGGAAGAACTTTGTAATACTTCTTCTCCAATGGCTATCCAGTTCATGCGAGTGTAGGCCTGGGCACTTCCTTCTTCTTTTTGCGTAGTTTTTACGAAGATGATTTCTTTAGGGAATTCCAAGTTGTATTTTTGTTTTTTGATTTCAGTATCCAAGCTTTTCATTGCCTTACTGATACGTTCTTTATCTTTGTCACTCCAGTTAAGCGTCTGGTTCATGGCGAATTGTAACAACTCGGATTTGCGTCCTTTGGGTTTCTGCAAACGCACGTCGATATCAAACTGGTTCCAGTTGCGGGTATAGTCGTCCAGTTCCGTAATCAGCATTTGGGCCTCTGCACGAGTGGCGAAACGGAAGGCTGAATTGACGAACTTATTACTCTGTGCCCAAGAAGCTACAGTGGAAAAGGCCAGACAAAGTATGAAAAGAATTTGATGCTTTAGGGTCATAGTTTTGTTTTTTAGTGGTTCACAATAATTCTTTGTGGTAAATATAACGTATTTTTTGTTTCTTTCGTTGCTTTTTGTCGAGAAAAAAGCTCAGGGCTGGAAAATAAGGTAATAAAGAGTCTGCATACGGTGGGAGAGAGGTCTGGAAATATTGTGTGTACGGACTTTTTGATAAAGGTGAAAAAGCTGGTATACATATTGTTTTTTCTCTAGAAAATAGTTCTGTTTCACAGTGTGGTTTTTGTATTCCACACTGTGAAATATATATCCCGCACTGTGGTTTTTGTATCCCACAGTGTGAAACAGAGAAATTATGAAGATGTTGGGAAAAAATGAGAGAGGGATTTGGACTTTCATGGAGATGTCTTTTCGTTCTCTTTGGTGCTGGATTCAATAAAAAAGGTAATAGTAGGCATGTAAAAAAACGGATTCATCCGCTGATTGCAGCAGAGTGAACCCGTTTTTATTATAGAAAAAAAGGATAATGAGATTTATTCTTTGTCTTTCAACGCATCAAAAATCAGTTTTTCCAGCTCGTCGGCCAGTTCTGGATTGTCCTGGATGCATTGTTTGGCGGCATCACGGCCCTGTCCCAGTTTGGTGTCGTTGTAGCTGTACCAAGAACCGCTTTTCTTGATGATGCCCAGTTCGGCGCCCAAGTCGATGATCTCACCGCTGCGGGAAATACCTTCACCGAACATGATGTCGAATTCGGCTTTGCGGAAAGGAGGAGCCACCTTGTTCTTTACGACCTTCACGCGTACCTGGTTACCGATGACTTCTTCGCCGTCTTTCAATTGAGTAGCGCGACGGATGTCCAGGCGGACAGATGCATAGAATTTCAAGGCGTTACCACCGGTAGTGGTTTCCGGGTTGCCGAACATGACGCCGATTTTCTCACGCAGCTGGTTGATGAAGATACAGGTCGTGTTGGTCTTGCTGATGGCAGAAGTCAGCTTGCGCAGAGCCTGTGACATCAGTCGGGCTTGCAAGCCTACCTTGTTATCGCCCATGTCGCCTTCAATTTCAGCTTTCGGGGTCAGGGCAGCTACAGAGTCGATGACAATGATGTCGATGGCAGAGGAACGAATCAGCTGTTCAGCAATTTCCAATGCCTGTTCACCGTTGTCGGGTTGTGAAATCCACAAGTTGTCGATGTCCACTCCCAGCTTGGCTGCATAAAAACGGTCGAAAGCATGTTCTGCATCGATGAAAGCAGCAATACCGCCGGCTTTCTGTGCTTCGGCAATGGCATGGATGGCCAGTGTGGTCTTACCGGAAGATTCCGGACCGTAGATTTCGATGATACGTCCTTTCGGATAACCACCTACGCCCAGTGCCGCATTCAGGGCAATGGAGCCGGTGGGGATGACTTCTACTTCCTGCACGTGGTCGTCGCCCATTTTCATGATGGAGCCTTTTCCGAAGCTCTTCTCAATTTTGTCCATGGCAGCTTGCAGGGCTTTCAGTTTCTCACTGTTATTGGGTTTGGGGGTGTTTTCAATACCCCCTTCAAATTCAAGTTCGTCTTTCTTTGCCATAATTATTGTAGGATTTGTGCGGCATGATCTTTGGTTTTCACTTCCTTGGGCGAAATAATCCGTTCGATGATGCCTTGTTCATTAATAATGAAAGTGGTACGGAAGGTACCCATGTATTTGCGTCCGTACATGCTTTTTTCTCCCCATACGCCGAAGGTTTCCACCAGTTTGTGGTCGGTGTCGGCAATCAGCGTGAACGGAAGCTGGTTTTTCTCGATGAATTTTTGGTGTGATTTCTCATCGTTGATGCTCACGCCAATGACTTCATAACCAGCTTTCTGGAGCTCGGCGTAGTTGTCACGGAGGTTACAGGCCTGTGCCGTACAGCCTGAAGTCATATCCTTGGGGTAGAAATAGAGTACGATTTTCTTGCCTGCGTAGTCGCTCAGGCGGACTTCTTCACCTTTTTCGTTGATTCCCAGTATTTCGGGAGCTTTGTCTCCTATGTTCATAATTGTTTCTTTATAAAAGTGGGAAAAAAGAAAAGAACCAAGAATGAAGAATGAGTGCTCCGGTTCTCCATTCTTGATTCTTTATAGGGATAATTTTTCAATCGATTACAGTTCCAAGTCACCGTCGAATACTTCATGCCAAGGCAGTCCGTATTTGTTCAGGGCATCCATGAATGGGTCTGGATCGAATTCTTCCACGTTCCATACGCCCGGACGTTTCCACAGGCCTTTCAGGAACATCATGGCCCCAATCATGGCCGGTACACCGGTAGTATAACTTACACCCTGCATGCCTGTTTCTTTGTAAGCAGCCTGGTGAGAGCAGTTGTTGTATACATAATAAGTATGTTCCTTTCCGTCCTTGATACCCCGGATACGGCATCCGATGGAAGTCTCCCCTTCGTAGTTTTCACCCAAATCCTGCGGGTTAGGCAGCACGGCTTTCAGGAACTGCAACGGAACAATCTGCATGCCGTTGTAGTTGATAGGCTTGATGCTGGCCATACCGATGTCCTGAATTACGCGCAGGTGAGTCAGGTATTCCTGGCCGAAAGTCATCCAGAAGCGGGCACGTTTGATGGTCGGGAAGTTCTTGACCAGTGATTCCAGTTCTTCGTGATACAGAAGGTAAGAATCGCGCGGGCCGATGTTCGGATAAGTCAAGTCTTTATGGAATTCCAGCGGTTTGGTTGTAATCCATTTGCCGTTCTCGTAGTAACGTCCGTTCTGTGTGATTTCGCGGATGTTGATTTCCGGGTTAAAGTTGGTGGCAAAAGCCTTGTGGTGGTTTCCGGCGTTGCAGTCCACGATGTCCAGATACTGAATTTCGTCGAAGTGATGCTTGGCTGCGTAAGCAGTATATACGCCACTTACTCCCGGGTCGAATCCACAACCCAGAATGGCGGTCAGTCCGGCTTCCTCGAAGCGTTTCTTGTAAGCCCATTGCCAGCTGTATTCAAAGTGAGCCTCGTCTTTCGGCTCGTAGTTTGCTGTATCCAAGTAGTTCACTCCCGTTTGCAGACATGCTTCCATAATCGTTAAATCCTGGTAGGGAAGTGCTACGTTAATAACGATTTCGGGTTTAAAACTGTTGAATAAAGACACAAGTTCATCCACATTGTCGGCATCTACCTTGGCGGTTTTGATGTGAGGATTGCCAATTGCTTTGACAATAGCGTCGCATTTGGACTGTGTGCGGCTTGCAATCATGACTTCGGAGAAGACTTCCGGATGCTGAGCCACTTTGTGTGCAACAACGGTACCTACACCGCCTGCACCGATAATCAATACTTTACTCATTTATTAATTTGATACTTTAAATGCCCGGTAAACGTTACCGTTCAATATGCAAAGATAGAAAATAATTCCAAACCTGATGCAGTATTCAGGTGATATCCGTATTTTTGTAAATGAACAATTCTTAAAAATGGATTGTTTGTGAAAATGTAATTACGATTAAAGAGAAACAAGTTATGAATAGAAAGTATCTGGCAGCAGCAGCTTTTGCCTGTCTGCTGATGAGCTGCGGCTCGGGAAAGAACTCGGTGGCTGTGGTTGATTTTTCAGGGGAATGGAACATCGTGGAAGTGAACGGGGAAAAAGTAAGTGCGGAAAATACGCCTTTCCTGGGTTTTGACAACGCCGAACACCGCTTGTATGGCAATGCGGGATGCAACCGTCTGATGGGAACCTTCAACCTGGATACGCTGAATGCGGGAAAAATTTCGTTTGGACAGGTGGGTGCGACGCGGATGATGTGTCCGGACATGAAGGTAGAACAGAGTGTGCTGGAAGCCTTGAACAAGGTGGCTGGATATGAAGAAGTGGGTGAAGGTGTATCCTTGAACGACGCCGATGGAAAATCGGTCATCCTGTTGCAGAAACGGGACGTAAAGGAAGTCTCTATAAAGGATTTGGAAGGGACATGGCAGATTATGACCGTCAATGGAACTGAAATCGGTAAAACGGAAAAAACGCCTCAATTGACTTTCGACTTGGCAGAGAAACGGGTGTATGGAAATGCCAGTTGCAACACCATCAATGGCGGGTTCTCTCAAGAAGAAGGAAAGCCCTCGTCTTTGCAGTTCAGCCAGATGATTTCCACCATGATGGCTTGTCCGGATATGGAAACGGAAAGAAATATTCTGGATGCATTGAACAAGGTGCGCAGTTTTGAGGTAAAAGAAAATGGTACGGTGAGCTTATTGGGCGAGGACGGAAGTGAATTGTTGACCTTGAAGAAGCTGGCAGCAGCGGAAGTTGAAGCTTGATAAATCGGTGGGTCGTGGTATAAGGTCTGAAGAAAAATATTATCTTTGCAGAAAAGAAGCATAAACCTTATATATATGACTAAAAAAATACTTTTGTTAGGTTCCGGAGAACTTGGTAAGGAATTTACCATTGCAGCCCAGCGTTTGGGCCAGTATGTGATTGCGTGTGACTCTTATGCAGGTGCACCGGCTATGCAGGTGGCAGATGCGTACGAGGTATTCAGTATGTTGGATGGAGAGGCTTTGGACCGTGTGGTAGAAAAGTATCATCCGGATATTATTGTTCCTGAAATAGAAGCGATACGTACTGAACGGCTTTATCATTTGGAAAAAGAAGGTATTCAAGTCGTGCCGAGTGCGCGTGCGGTGAATTTTACAATGAACCGTAAGGCTATCCGCGATTTGGCAGCCAAGGAACTGGGACTGAAAACTGCGAAGTATTTTTATGCTTCCTCTTACGATGAACTGAAAGAGGCAGCCAGTAAGATTGGTTATCCGTGTGTCATCAAACCGTTGATGTCGTCTTCTGGAAAGGGTCAGTCGGTAGCAAAGTCTGAAGAAGACCTGAAGTATTCATGGGAATATGGGTGCAACGGTAGTCGTGGCGATATCAAGGAACTGATTGTAGAGGAATTCATTCATTTTGACAGTGAAATCACTTTGCTGACAGTGACTCAGAAGAACGGACCGACTTTGTTCTGCCCTCCTATCGGACACGTACAGAAGGGAGGAGACTATCGTGAAAGTTTCCAGCCGGCTCACATCGCACCGGAACATTTGGCTGAAGCACAGCGGATGGCCGACAAAGTGACAAAAGCGCTGACGGGATATGGTTTGTGGGGAGTGGAATTCTTCCTGAGCCATGAAAACGGAGTCTATTTCTCTGAGCTTTCTCCTCGTCCGCACGATACCGGTATGGTAACTTTGGCCAATACGCAGAACTTGAATGAGTTTGAATTGCATCTGTATGCGGTACTGGGTCTGCCGATTCCGGGCATTACGCAGGAACACATTGGTGCAAGTGCAGTGATTCTTTCTCCGATTGCCAGCCAGAAAGCTCCGCAGTACAGAGGCGAGGAACTGGTTTGTTCTCAGCCGAATACCTATCTTCGTATCTTTGGAAAACCGACTACTCGCTTGAACCGTCGTATGGGAGTGGTAGTTTGCTATGACAAGAACGATGGCGATCTGGATGCGCTTCGTGACAAGTGTAAGTCGCTGGCTGCGAAGGTAGAAGTATATTAAAGTTGATTTATGTCATGAAAAATGAGTAAATACATTAATTTTTTCGCTGTTATGTTTAAGAGTTATGTTTTAAATACATATATTTGCCTCGCAAAATTAAACTAAACAACGTATATGGCAGAAAACAGAACAGTGAAGTATCATATTCCTCAGCGAGGAATATATATGTATTCTCATGTACATGATGGAAAAACTGAAATGATTGTGCTGAATAGTACGAGTAGTGAACAAACTTTAGCTGCAGAGTACTATACTGTCTTGACTAAGGATTCTAAAGAAGGTAGAGATGTATCGAGCGGGAAGAAAATCGATTTGACAAAGAATCTTGTGGTTTCTCCTCGCAAGTCATTGATTATTGAATTCTGATGAAATTTTTTATAAAAACAGCGGAAGGATTTTTCTTTCCGCTGTTTTTTTATGCTGTTTTATACCATATCATCCCCGGTTTTGGCATATCTCACACGAATGGTCTTGTGGAAGGGGATGAAGCGCGAAACGATGGCAATGACCAGGGTAATGACAAACAGATAGCCTAGTATATGTTTGAGCGAAAGCAGGAGGCTTTGTTGTTGCAAAGTGGCATAGAGAGTTTGAGTTGCCATTTGGGTGGCTTCGGTATATTCGTGTCCTTGTGAAAGATATTGGCTGAGTGACTGGTTGAACTGGCTGGCGGCCAGCGGATCGGTCTGGCTGACGGTTTCCGACAAGGTATGCAAATATTTCTGTTCCATCCGATAGAGTGCGTTGCTATAAAAAGAGGTAGCCAGAATGGGGGCCAGCACCGACCGGAAAGAAATCAGGAAAAAGGCATTGGCCAGCAGGTATTTGGGATTGAGCTCTTCTACGGCAAACAAGGCAAAGGCGATGATTAATACCAGCATGCCCAGCCCTCGCAGAAACACAGGGAGGAAAAGCATCTCGTAGGTACTGTTGGGGGATACGGTGAAATACAGGATACCGAAGAAGGCGGCAAAGCAGCCCATCCCTCCGGCAATCAGAAAACGGAAACGCCACCGTTGCCAGCGGAACCACCAGAAGCAGATGAAAGCCCCCAGGGCATAACCTGGTAACAGGTAGCCATAGAGCAGATAAGTGTGTGTGCTGTCTACCTTCAGGATGCTTGTCATATAGTTGGTGAGCAGGGTGGTGGAGGTACTGAAAAACATGACCAGCATCATATACAGATAACCTACGATGGCCTTGGGCTGATACAATGGAGCCAAACTGACGAAGGGATGTTTGGAGTGGTATTGCTGCCAGATGAAAAAGGCAATCAGGATGGGAGCAATGACGATATAAAGCCGGATTTTGAAAGAGGAGGTCCAGTCGAGTACTTTCCCATAGTTGATGACATAGACAAGCATCAGGAGTCCGGTGGCAATGACCAGCATCTCGCGCAGATGAAGTTCAGAGAGCGGTATGGGCTTCAACGGGCGGTCGTGCCGGAAACAGATAATCACTATCAGGATGGCGGTCATGAGGAGCAGCATCATGAAGTAGTACATATACTGCCAGTTGTAATGGTAGGCCAGTTCGGCTGTGAGTACCATGGATACCTGTCCTCCGGCAAATACCAGCGGATAAAAATAAGAATAAAACTCGCTTCGTACGTTCTTGGGACTGAAAATCTTGGTGGCCCTTCGGATGAACCAGAGCATGAGGAAACCTTTCAGAAAACCGATGAAGAAACTGCAGATAATGACCAGGTCGATGTTTTGCGAACGGGCACATATCCAACTGAGAAAGAATTGCAGGGTCAGGTCGGTCAGCAACAGGAACTTGGAGGAAAGGGCATCGAGCACTTTGGGAACAATGGGATAGGCCACAGCCATTCCGGCCGAAGCGGCATAATACCCCATGGTGATGTCTTCAGTGTGGGTGCCCAATGTGTTGGACACTTCAAGCATGCTTCCGGTGTAGGAACCGTTCAGCATGGTGACAGGCAGGATGATGGTGAAGATGCATATCATTCCTAGCCAGTCGGGAACCCATTGACGTACGGGGACGTCCAGTTGTTGCATGGTCATCATTTGCGTAAGGCTTCTGTTTCTACCATCATACCGGCTCTCAATTCGCTCATCTCTTCAGGAGAAATGTCTTTCAGGTCTATTCTCACAGGAATTCGCTGCTGTACCTTCACGAAATTTCCGGCAGAATTGTCGGTAGGTACCAGCGAGTATTTGGAACCGGTCGCTTCTGAGATGGCTGTCACCGTCCCGTGGAAGACTTTTCCGGGAAAGGCATCGACCTTGATACGTACTTCCTGACCAATGTAGATGTGGACAATTTGGGTTTCCTTATAGTTGGCTGTCACCCATTTGTCTGTGTTTCGGACCAGGTAGGAGATGGTTTGTCCGGCTTGTACGAATTGTCCGGGTTCAAGGGTTCTGCGTCCCATGTATCCGTCGTATGGCGCAGTGAGTACGGTATAAGAAAGATTCAGCTTGGCCAGATCCAGGTCGGCTTCCTTGAGCAGGATGGCTGCTTCGGCACTGGTGGTTTTCTTGCTGGTTTCTGTGAACTGTGATTTCGCAGCCTTATGTTGTGCCAGCAGGGCTTGGTAGCGGGCTTTTGCGGCCTCATAAGAGGCTTTTGCCTGTTCGTACTGCTGTTCGGGGACCGATTCTTCCTGCAACAGACGGGCAAAGCGGTGATAATCCTGCTCCAGTTGCCACAGTTTGGCTTTTGCTTCGGCAATGTTGGCTTCCTGCACTGCCACGTTGGTTTGTGAGGTCTCTATGCCGGAATGTAGTACGTCGCGTGAACCTTGCACATCCAGCAGGGCTGCTTCGGCCTCCTTGACCTTTATCTGATATTCGCGGTTGTCCAGTATCAGCAGCGTATCTCCTTGATGTACATATTGATGTTCCTTGAAGCGGACTTCCTTGATGTAGCCCGAAGCGCGTATGTTCAAGGGGGCTACATACTGGTCGATGAATGCATCGTTCGTGATTTCATAATGAATGTATTTCCAGAAGTAGTTGCCCACCCATACCAGTCCGGAGCCGGCAATCAGTATGCAGAGTAAGTTGAGAATGATATTCTGCAGTCTTCTCTTCCGTAGTTTGCTATGAGTCTCTTTTAGTGTCATATTCTTGTAGGATTGAATGGGTTATAATCTTCCGCAGACTTTCTGCAGTTGGTAATAGGTGTAAATGATTCGTGTGCGTGAGGCTGTCAGCTGAAGCTCGGCATTGAGCAGGACAGAGTTGGCATCCAACAAATCGGTCAGTATGGCCAGTTGGTTCATATAACGGTTCTGCATGATACGATAGTTTTCCTGTGCCTGACGGACAGAGAGTTTCCAGGCGTCAGCCTGCTGCAGGGCTTCTTTGTGGCGGAGAATCGCATTGTAAATGTCCATCTGGAGCTGTTGCTTTTTCAGTTCCTCTTCTTTCTTTTGCACGGACACCTGCAATTGGCTTTCCTTGATTTTATGGTCGGACTTGAATAAGGACGAGAGGGGATAGGAAACCGAAAGTCCGATGTTCCAGTTGTTGTTATACAAATCGGTCATGGTACGGGTGATAGGCCGCGCCAGCGTGTTGGATGCGTACAGGTTGACATTGGGCTTGCGGGAGGCGCGGTTCATCTGTATTTGGTTCCGGGCCAGTTCGGTTTCTTTTTGCAGCAGTTTCATGTCTGGGGCCTGCTCGTAAGCCGACAGGAGATAGGCTTCGTAGCTTTCCAGGGGAGTAGCCTTCTGCAGCAATGTGGTGTCGGGCTTTATAATCCGGTTCTCGGAATTTCCCAGCAGCAGGTTCAGTTGTTGGGATACGATGAGGATACTGTTCTCTGTTTCTTGCAGAGAAAGCCGGTCGTTGGTGAGTTGCATCTCACTGCGCAGCACATCGTTGTTGGTGATGAGTCCTTCTTTCTTCATCTGCCGTATGTCTTGCAGGCGCCGAAGCGACTCTTCGATGTTACGGGTAAGCACGATGTGTTGCTTGAACAAGGTAAAGAGGTTCAAGTATTGGTTGAGTAACCCCAGTTTGATGTCAGCTTGATTGCTCATTCGTTGCAAGCCTGCGATTTCTTTTTCAATGTCTGCCTTACGGATGGAACAGCGGATTTTTCCTCCCTGATACAGCGGTTGGTTGAAGTCGACCGTATAGTTTTGCGACCAGTTGGGAGTGTCCGGATAAGTAGGATGGGAAAGCCCTTCCTGAAAGACCACAGGTTGTCCGATAACTCCTCCTTTGAGACCGATTTCCAGGTCGGGGAGCAAGACTGTTTGGGCATGACGTTTTCGTTCATAGGCCATTCTTTCTTTCAGGCTGTCGGCTTGCAGCCGCAGACTGCTTTTTACTCCCGATTCAAAAAGCTGTTCTACGGATAGGAACAGCGAATCTTGTTGCGCCATAACCGGGAGGATAAGAAAGAAATTTCCGATGAGAAGTAGGATTCGTAGGGTGCTAGAAGTCTTCGAGAACATTTTGCACTGTTTTTAGTTCAGATAAAATATTTCCGGTTCGTTCGGTAGATAAGATATGCTCCGCATTGGCATATACTAAATTGAGGATTGGGCGGATTTGGACTTTGAGGTTTTCTCCTTCCAGGGTAAGATACACCAGCTTGTTTCGGCGGTCATTGGGATCCTCCTTGCGATAGACATATCCTTTTTTCTCCAGGTTGTTCATCAGGTTGGTCAGGCAGGCCTTGTCTTTAGCGGTTCGCTCTGCCAGTGCCTGCTGGGTGATACCTTGTTCATGCCAAAGACTGCTCAGCACTTGAAGCATCTCGAAAGTGATGCCTGCATGATTCTCTTTTAGAGTGCGTTGCATGGCGCGTCGGAATGCCATGCGGGTACGGAAAATCTGTATCATGAGTTCCCGGAATTCTCCTCCTTCTTCCATGTGGATCAAGTTTTTTGGTGTTTTCCGGCAAAGATACGTCTTTTTTTTAGAATAGTAAAATGTTTGACTAATATAAACTCGCTTAAAGGAGTAGTCGGCCATTTTCCTGATGGATGATTTCTTCCGACAGGAGATAGGCTATGACTTTGGTCACTTGTTCCTCCGGGGCCTGAATTTGGGTTTTGAGTTCTTGCGGAGAAAAAGGAGAAGTCTTTAGTAAAGCAAGTATCTGGTGACTGATTTCGTCAAACTGGCTTTGTTTAAGTCCGGAGTGATGGTGTTGCAGGCATACATCGCATTGTCCACAGTTGTGCTCGTTCTTCTCACCGAAATAATGGAGTAGCATGCGGCTTCGGCATTTGTTTTCACTTTCAGCATATTCTATCATGGCCTCTATTCGCCGGCGGTAGCTTTCTTTTCGTTCCTCATACACTTCCTTGCTCAAGTAAATACGGTCAGTCTCTTGTCGTTCACGGGTGTAAATGATGTAGGGAGTTTTTTTCCCGGGAATGTAGTGCAAGATGTGCTGTCGGGTCAGAAAGAGCAAGGTTTCGTAGATTTGTGGCCTGCTCAATCCGGAACGTTTGGCCAGCAGCTCTTCATTAATATACGCATAATCCGTGAAAAGTCCGGTATAGGTCCGCAGTAGAATACGAATCAGTTTTTCCGTATCTGCGTTTTGCTCATGAATGCGGTATAGTTCTTCCTTGGTGAGGGTGAACATGATTCGGGAGGCATTGTCCTGTTCATCGGTATATTCCAGGTAGCCGGCGCGTGTCAGGATTTTCAGCGCACTGTCGGTCTGTACAGGAAAATGCTTGAAATTGTGGCAGAATTCATCCAAATTGAAGGCGAAGGTACAGCCCAATCCGTCTCCCATGGCCATCTGGTAGTAGAAATTGATGTCTTCGTACACTTTCCGGATATAGTCTTTTTCAGGAAAAGTGTCGCTAATTCGTTGTTTGAGGGTAATCTTGTCGCGGGGACAGAACAACAGTACTGCATACGCTTTCATGCCGTCTCTTCCGGCTCGTCCTGCCTCCTGAAAGTATGCCTCGGGGGAGTCGGGTACATCGGCATGAATCACCAGACGTACATCGGGCTTATCAATTCCCATACCGAAAGCATTGGTCGCCACCATGACACGATATTCTCCTTTCAGCCAAGCTTTTTGACGTAGGTCTTTGGTCTCATCACTGAGTCCGGCATGGTAGAATGTGGCTGTAATGTGGTTCCGGTTCAGGAGCTGGGCTATTTCTTTGGTTTTTTTCCGGTTGCGTGTGTAAACAATGCTGGAACCATTTACCCGTTGCAGGATGTGCAACATTTCGCCTTCTTTGTCTTCCGTGTGGCGGACAATATAGGCCAGATTCTTCCGCTCGAAACTCATGCGGAATACATTCTCCTGGCGGAACTGGAGTCGCTCTTGGATGTCCTTGACCACTTCCGGAGTGGCTGTGGCCGTCAGGGCAATGACGGGAACTCCCGGAAGCAGTTGCCGGATGTCGGCTATTTTCAGGTAAGCAGGGCGGAAATCGTATCCCCATTGTGAGATGCAATGGGATTCATCCACGGTAATGAGGCTTACGTGCATGCTGCGAAGCTTAATCTGAAAGATTTCGGTTCCTAGTCTTTCCGGTGAGATGTAAAGAAATTTGTAGTTGCCGAAAATGCAGTTTTCCAATGCAATCAGAATTTCTTCTCGCGTCATGCCGGAATAAACCGCAGTGGCCTTGATACCCCGTTCACGCAGGTTTCTTACCTGGTCTTTCATCAGGGCAATCAGGGGGGTAATGACCAGACACAATCCTTCCTGGGCGAGGGCCGGCACTTGGAAAGTAATGGATTTACCTCCTCCTGTGGGCATAAGCCCCAAAGTGTCCTTGCCTTCGCCTACGCTGCGGATGATATCTTCCTGTATGCCTCGGAAGTGGTCGTATCCCCAGTATTGTTTCAGGATTTTCAGATAGTCGGCCATGGATTTCTAGCTTCGACTCGGCTTGATGTCTTCAATCTGCAATTGGATTTCTCCTCGTTTATGGGTATTTTCCTCGATGGTATAGCAGATGTTGAACGATTGCTTGGTCTTTATGTAGCGGACTTGTGAGCTTTGTCCGAAAGCGATGCCATTCATTACGTTGTTCGATTTGTTGTCTACCAACTCCAGCTTGATGTGTTCCTGGTCTCTGCCTACCACCTTGCTGGTACCGTAATCATACACGTTCAGTGTGGCAAAGATAGGCTTGTGGTTTTCCGGACCAAACGGATTGAACTTCTTCAAGTCGAAGAAAAACTTCGGAGTGATGTCTCTGAAATCCAGTTGTGCATCAATCTGAATGGTGGCATTGGTTTGTTCCGGAAGAATGTGGTTGGTGACATATTCTTCAAACCGGCGGGTAAATTCCGGCACATTTTCCACCTTCATGGAGAGCCCGGCGGCATAGGTATGTCCGCCAAAATTTTCCAATAAATCGCGGCAATATTCGATGGCTTTATATACGTCGAAACCCGATACGGAACGTGCAGAACCTGTGGCCAGGTTGTCTGTGCGTGTCAGTACCACGGCTGGGCGATAGTAAATTTCCGTCAGTCGGGAAGCTACGATACCGATGACCCCCTTGTGCCAGTCTTCATTGAAGATGACAATCGATCTTCTTTCAGACAGGTCGGACAGGTTGTCTACAATTTTGTTGGCTTCCTCCGTCATGCTTTTATCCAGATCCTTTCGCGTTTCATTGTAACTGTTGATGCGGTTGGCTTTTTTCAGTGCGGAGGCAAAATCCTTTTCAATTAAAAGGTCGACAGCTTCTTTTCCATTCTGGATGCGTCCGGAGGCATTGATACGTGGTCCGATTTTGAATACGATGTCACTCATCGTGATTTCTCTTTCAGCCAGTCCGCATACGTCAATGATAGCTTTCAGTCCAATACTCGGATTGGAGTTCAGCTGGCGGAGTCCGTGATAGGCCAAGATGCGGTTCTCTCCCATGATAGGTACAATGTCGGAAGCAATGCTGACGGCTACCAAGTCAAGCAGGGGAGTCAACTGATGAAATTCGATTCCGTTGTTCAGGGCAAAAGCTTGCATGAACTTGAAGCCTACTCCGCATCCGGAGAGATGTTCATACGGGTAAGTAGAATCAAACCTTTTGGCATTCAAAATTGCGACAGCTGGGGGAAGCACTTCATCAGGTACGTGGTGATCACAGATAATGAAGTCGATACCTTTTTCTTTGGCATAACTGATTTCCTCAACGGCTTTGATGCCACAATCGAGTACAATGACCAGTTTTACTCCTGTTTCATAAGCATAGTCTACTCCTTTTTTTGACACGCCATACCCTTCATTATATCTGTCGGGGATATAATAGTCGATGTTCGAGTAGAACTGTTGCAAAAACTTGAAAACCAGTGCGACGGCTGTAGTTCCGTCCACGTCGTAGTCTCCATACACCAGAATTCTCTCTTTGCGTCCCATGGCCAGATTGAGGCGTTCCACAGCTACATCCATATCTTTCATTAGAAACGGATCGTGTAAGTCGTTCAGTTGCGGGCGGAAGAAAAGCTTGGCTTCAGCAGCTGTATGTATTCCTCTTTCTTGTAGCAGTTTGCACAAGATGGGGCTGATGCCTATTTCTCTGGAGAGGGCTCTAGCTGCTTCTCTTTCTGGGAGTGTAGGAGGTTGATAGTTCCATTTGTAGTTCATTTATATATGTTTTTTTCTTTTTTTTCAGTTCACGTAAGGCGCTTCTTTATTTGGTTTGCAGGTGGTTTTATAAGATATATCCACTAAAGGAAGAACCTTGTTGTCTCAAATAAGTTACTTATTTCGGACTTCAATCCGTAAAATTAGTAAAAAGAAAGAAAAAAAGCGGCTCATTCCCTATTAAAATTATGGAATGAGTCGCTTATTATTTATAATGAGTCTATATATGAACTATTTAAAGTCCCAGTTTTTTGGCGATATCAGCTGGGATTGCTTTTTTGTGAACTAGAATGTTCATCGTTTTATATTTAGCGAACGTCTTGGAAGCGTACCAGATACCTTTGTATTTTCCGCTTAATCCCCATGAATTTTTCACCATATAATATTCTTTACCGTTCTGGTCTTTGGCGATACCATAGATGAGCATTCCGTGGTCGTCTGTGGTTTCCCAGTTGTCGAATGCGGTCTGTCTCATTTCCTGAGTTACCTCAATTTCCGGAAGCGGTTTGCTGGTTAGTTCTTTACGCTTGTCTGCCTTGCTTAATCCCAACCAGTGTGCCATATCTGAGCCTGTTAGTTCTGCCCCTTTTTCTACATTTGGGCATACAGCGATGCCGTCGCGAGTAAATCCTTCTTCGCTTACATCTGCTCCCCAGGCAAAGGTATATCCGTTGTTGATAGCGTTATCCATTACTTCCATCAGTTCGTCAATCGGCAGGTTGTAAGATAAAGCATTACGCCAGTTGTCTTGTACTTCGATGCTGAACTGCTGGTAGAAAGGATGGTGTGTGTAAGATGTAAGTGAAACGTAATCGTCCATGTTCAGTCCTAATACTTCGTCGGCGAATGTTTTGGGAGTATAAGTTTTTCCTTTGTAAGTGAATTCTTTTGGGCATTCTCCGAGGTAAGTGTCATAGATTGCTGTAACTCCTTTTTTCCACACTGGAGTCAGTTTGCTTTGTTTTCCTTTTCCAATGGCTTGTACATAGGCTTCTGCTACAGCATCCAATTCGTTGTGATTAGGAAGAGAATCTCCGTATTGGATGCCTGGCATAATTTCTTGAGGTACCATACCGTAGTTCTTGTAGCAGTAAACGATATCTTCAAAGCTACCGCCCGGAGAGAAAGAAGCATCTCCATGATAACGTACATAGTTTACAGCACGGTCTTCCATTGTTTTGTGTACCACAAACATTTCTGATAAATCGAATTCACCTTTTCCTGTACGGAGCAATTCCGATTCCAGGAATCCTATGCTGGAAAAAGACCAGCAAGTACTAGAACGGTTCTGGTTTTTTATAGAGGTTATTGGGTTTTCTTTTACCGTTGTGAAAATAAATCCTTCGTCTGCTTTGTTTTTCTTGGGGTTCTTGGCATAGATGCTTCCAAAGCAAAGTCCCACTGCGGCTAATAAAATCAGTTTGTTCATTGTTTTGATGTAAAATGTTATAGGGTTAATAAATTGTTTTTATTCATTCATGATAGCTTCCACTTCGTCGAAGGTGATTGGAATATGCTTGTCACCCAAGAAACGAGAACCCTTTGAGGTAATCAGTATATCATCTTCCAAACGAATTCCCCCAAAGTCTTTGTATTTTTCAATTTCATCGAAATTCAGGAAGTCCGCATGTAATTTTTCAGCTTTCCATTTATCGATTAATGCGGGGATGAAATAACATCCAGGTTCATCGGTAATGACAAAACCTTCCTGCAAGCGGCGTCCCATACGAAGAGAGGCCAGTCCAAACTGGGTAGAAGGCTGCACTTCTTCATCGTAACCTACATAACATTGGCCCAGGTCCTCCATGTCGTGTACATCCAGTCCCATCATGTGCCCCAGTCCATGTGGCAAAAACAAAGCATGTGCTCCGGCTGCGACTGCATCTTCTGTATTTCCTTTCATCAGTCCTAGTTCTTTCAAGCCATTGGTCAATACTTTGCAGACTTCCAGATGTACGGATTTATAGGTTACTCCCGGACGTGCCAGTTCGAGGGCTTTGTCGTGGCAGGCCAATACAATACCGTATACATCGCGCTGACGGCTGGTAAACTTTCCACCGACAGGGATAGTACGTGTATGGTCGGAGCAGTAATAATTCATTAACTCGGCTCCTGCATCGGTCAGCATCATCCGGCCTTCTTTCAGGATATGACTGTGGTCATGATTGTGAAGTGTTTGTCCGTTCTGCGTCAGTATAGTGGCAAATGAAACCATTCGTCCGTAGGAAGAAGCGATGCCATCGAGTACTCCGGCTATGTATTGTTCTGAAACTCCAGGTTTACACAAACGCATGGCAGCAGTATGCATTTCATATCCTACGTTGCAAGCCTTGTCGATTTCTGCGATTTCGCATGCTTCTTTGGCGGCACGAAGGGAGATTACAGCTTTTATGAGTTCAATGGAAGCGTGCTGTTTGGTCATGGATGCTTTGATGCCTGTCAATTCTTCGAGTAACAGCATGTTGTCGTAGCGGTAAGGAGGAAGAAAATGCACTTTTCTTCTTTGTGCGATGGCTTTTCCTACAAAGTCTTTCAGCATATCGAATGGATAGCTCTTCTCAATTCCCACCTGTGCGGCCAGTTCTTTGACACTGGGTTGAGGTCCCATCCAAATGATATCGTCCATATCCACGTCGTTTCCAAAAAAATAGTCTGTTCCGTTGTCTATATCAATGATTCCGGCATAACCCGGATGTGAGTGTCCGAAAAAATAGACAAAAGAACTGTCTTGACGAAATTTATATGTGTTGTCAGGATAATTGGCAGGTGCCTCGTTGTTGCCCAAAATAAGGACAATGCCGTTGCTCATTTTTTCTCGTAGAGCCTTCCGGCGTTTCTGATAAGTAAGTGAATCGAACATATTCATTTCATTTTAATATCACATTTGTGAAAATAATGTTGCAAATGTAGTAAATAAAATAGAAAAAATAGTTAGGATGTATGGGAAAAACATATATTTGCAAATTCCAAGATTGCTTAAAAAGAACGAAGTATGGAACTAGACTTTGAAAAAACAGGATTGGTTCTTGAGGGTGGAGGCATGCGAGGTGTATTCACATGTGGAGTATTGGATTTCATGATGGATCATAAGTTGGAGTTTCCTTATGCGATAGGTGTTTCGGCGGGGGCTTGTAACGGTTTGTCGTATATGTCTCATCAGCGAGGTCGTGCCAAGTTCAGTAACATTGACATGCTGGCCGAATATCATTATATCGGTTTGAAGTATTTATGGTATCAGCACAGTATTCTGGATCAGCATTTGCTTTATGATTTGTTTCCGAGTCAGATTTTACCTTTTGATTATGAGGCTTATTTTAATAATCCGGCACGCTTTGAAATGGTTACTACTAATTGTGTGACTGGAAGGGCTTGTTACTTGGAGGAAAAAGAGGGACGTAATCGTGAACGGTTGGTAGATATTGCCAAAGCTTCAAGTAGTCTTCCGTATGTGTGTCCTATTACGTATGTAGACGGACGTCCGATGTTGGATGGTGGAATTGTAGATTCCATTCCAGTATTGCGTGCAATGTCACAAGGTTATGAACGGAATGTGGTGGTTTTAACTCGTAATAGGGGATACCGGAAATCGGAAAAAGATATTCGTGTGCCTCGTTTTATCTATCGTCGCTATCCTAGGTTGAGGCTGGTGCTTAGCCGCCGTTGTGCGGTGTATAATGAACAGTTGGAACTTGTTGAAAAATTAGAGGATGAAGGACGTGTCATTGCTATTCGACCTGAAAAGAAAGTCGTGGTGAATCGAATAGAAAAAGATGTAAATAAGCTTACGGCTTTGTATGAAGAAGGCTATGCATGTGCCGAAAAGGTGTTGATGCCTTTATTGGAAGGAAAAAGAGGATAAAACTGTGGAGATGAAACCATAAAAAAATCCGGAATGTGGATTCCGGATTTTTTTATAGTTTTTATTTTGCGAAGCTGACAGCGCGGGTTTCACGAATAACCGTGATTTTTACTTGTCCCGGGTAGGTCATTTCGTCTTGAATCTTCTTGGCGATTTCGGTTGACAGGCTTTCCGTCTGTTTGTCGTCAATCTTGTCTGCACCTACAATGACACGGAGTTCGCGTCCGGCTTGGATGGCGTAGGTTTTGGTAACACCAGGATATGACATCGCAAGTTGTTCGAGGTCATTCAGACGTTTGATGTAAGCTTCTACAATTTCACGGCGTGCTCCCGGACGTGCTCCAGAGATGGCATCGCAGACTTGTACGATAGGAGCCAATAGACTGGTCATTTCCACTTCGTCGTGATGAGCACCGATGGCATTGCAGATATCTGCCTTTTCTTTGTATTTCTCTGCTAGTTTCATACCCAATAGAGCGTGCGGCAATTCAGGTTCTTCATCAGGAACTTTTCCGATATCGTGTAACAAGCCGGCTCGTTTTGCCTTTTTCGGATTCAATCCTAATTCAGAAGCCATTACGGCACATAGATTGGCTGTTTCACGAGCGTGCTGTAACAAGTTCTGTCCGTATGAAGAACGGTATTTCATCTTACCAATGATACGAATAAGTTCCGGATGCAGTCCATGGATACCCAAATCGATAGTGGTACGTTTACCCGTTTCAATGATTTCGTCTTCTACCTGCTTACGTACTTTGGCTACCACTTCTTCAATGCGGGCCGGATGAATACGACCGTCGGTTACCAGTTGATGCAAGGCCAGGCGAGCAATTTCACGGCGAACAGGGTCGAAAGCAGAAAGTACAATTGCCTCCGGAGTATCGTCTACTACGATTTCTACGCCTGTGGCAGCTTCTAATGCCCGGATATTACGTCCTTCACGTCCGATAATGCGTCCTTTAATTTCGTCTGATTCAATATGGAATACGGTGACAGAATTTTCAATGGCTGTTTCTGTAGCTACTCTTTGGATAGACTGGATGACGATTCGTTTCGCTTCACGGTTGGCCGTAAGCTTGGCGTCGTCCATAATATCATTAATGTAAGACTGTGCCTGGGTTTTAGCTTCTTCCTTTAAGGATTCTACCAGACGTTCTTTAGCTTCTTCCGCAGACAATCCTGAAATGGTTTCCAGTTTTTCTCTTTCCTGTGATTGAAGCGTATCCAGTTCTTCTTTTTTCTTTTCAATGATTACAAGTTGGGCGTCCAGATTTTCTTTGATGGCCTCTGTTTCGTTGCGTTTACGCTGAAGCTCTTCGTTCTTTTGGTTCAGCACCATTTCCCGTTGCTTCAATTTGTTTTCCGCCTGTTGGATTTTCTGGTTTCGGAGAGCGACTTCCTTTTCCAGGTCTGCCTTTTTGTTTAGAAACTTTTCTTTTACTTCCAGAAGTTTGTTTTTCTTGATTACCTCAGCCTCTGTTTCGGCTTCTTTGATAATGGTGTCATATTTCGTCTTCAAGCCATACTTAAAGAATCCATACGACAATGCACCTCCAACCAGGAAGGCCACAATCGCTAGTATTACTGTCGTCAACATTATAATTAGTTTAAATATATAAATAAAAAACGCATAAACTTCTCTGCGGGAAATCCCATCAGATAAAGCTTATGCGTGAATGTTTTCTCTTTATGTATCTGTCTATAAACCTTTGTTCCGGCTGTCTCGTATATATCTTTCAATATCTTCGTTCAGCTCCTTTAGCTTTTCTTGATAAGGTAAGGTGTCATTCCTTTCCTTCATGGAAAAATTTTCATAAGCTAAGTCAAGTGCTACCATTTTCCAGTGTTGTATGCTACTGAATTCAGGAAATGCACTTCGGTATTTATTTAGTTTATAATTAATCTGTTTGGCAGCTTCCCGATAACCTTCCTCTTCTGATGGAAGTATGGATACTGGATATCGTTCGTTGTCAATGAGTAGATTAAATCTCTTTTTTTCGTCCATAAAAGTATATACTTTACCGTCGTAGTCTTATTCATTCAGCAAAGCGATGCATTTATCGACTTCACGCACAAGTTTCGCCAGTCGTTGTTTCGTATCGCGGAGGTCGTTGTCGTTGATACTGAGAATACGGGCGTTTTTCAAATTGATATACTTGGTTTCCAATTCTTTCCGGCTATGCTCCAGTTGGGCCAGTTCTTCGTTTCTTTGGCTGATTTCTTTTTTTAAGGAGAGATTTTCTTTTTCCAGTTCCTCGTAAAGATACAGTAATTGTCTCAGTCTGCCCTCGAAAGTATTTAACAGCTTTTTGTCCTCTTCTGTCATCCGTATATCAAAAAATATACACAAATATACAGTATTGGTTGGAAAATCAAAAATATTTGTTGTGGATTTTATTAAAAATTGTGAGATTGTGGGCGGGTGAAATCTTTTGTGTATGGATTTTTTCTGTCTGATAATTCTTTTTACCTTTGTGGTTGCATTGAGGTGACATTAGATGCGTTTTTTTTTAATGTTTTAAAAATCAAATCATTATGTATACTGTTATAAAACGGATGGAAATTTCGGCCTCTCATCGTTTGCAGCTTTCTTATGAAAGTAAGTGTGAGAACCTGCATGGGCATAATTGGATTGTCACTGTGTATTGTCAGGCTGAGGAATTGAATGAGGACGGAATGGTAGTCGATTTTACGCACATTAAAGAAGTAGTAAAAGGGCAACTTGATCATAAAAATCTGAATGACGTGTTGCCTTGTAATCCTACGGCCGAGAATATAGCCAAATGGATTTGCGACCGTGTTCCTCATTGTGTGAAGGTAGAAGTGTGTGAATCTGAGGGGAATAGGGTGGTTTATGAAAAAGATTAATGAAATATTCTACAGTCTTCAAGGGGAGGGCTTTTATGTAGGTACACCGGCTGTGTTTGTTCGTTTCTCAGGTTGTAATCTGAAGTGTGACTTTTGCGATACGCGTCATGAGAAAGGTACTTTCTTGTCGGACGAGGAGATAGTGGAAGAGGTTTGCCGTTATCCTTGTCGGATGGTAATCCTTACGGGAGGGGAACCTGGGTTATGGATAGATGAACCTTTGATAGAAGCATTGCATCGTGCGGGTAAATACGTATGTGTGGAGACCAATGGGACTTGTGTACTTCCTTCTTCGGTTGACTGGGTTACTTGTTCACCGAAAAAAAGTGGAAGTTTGCATGTGGCACGGATAGATGAAGTAAAGGTGGTATTTGTGGGACAGGATGTGGAGCCTTATTTGCAGTTGAAGGCTTCCGCTTATTTTTTACAACCATGTTCGGGGAAAAATACCACTGAAGTTGTGGAATACATCAAACAACATCCTGTATGGAGGTTAAGTTTGCAAACACATAAGTTGATAGATATTCCTTGATTGTTTTTATACAAAATGTAAGAATATGCATTCAGACGTGTTGGTGTTTTTTAACAACTTTCACGCCTGAATTTGTTAATAAACATATTTGTTCTTGAGAGAATGTGTGTACAGACAATAAAAAAGATACTCCCGCTAATCACTATTAGCAGGAGTATCACAACACAAAAACTAAACTAGACTTAATTTTGTGAATGTGATACTTCATGCTGATAGTCAATTAATTATAGATGTTGACTTTTATACGACTGGAATGAAAGTGGAATATATTATCTTCTTTTCCGTTTGAATATCCTTTTATACCACTTTTCTTTTTCTTCTTTTATCCCATCATATAGGAGGCTTATTAGTGAGGCTCTATTTTCATATATTCTCTTTTTTATTTGAGATATATCTGCATTTGAATAGTTGTCAATTTGATTTGAACATAAATCCTGTAAATCGTTTATTATTCTATTTATATTTGTAGCAAGAGATTTATCGTATGATTGTATAATCGTAACAAAATTGTCAAGAAAATCATTTCTTAAATCTCTAAGTGCTCTATTAGCTCTTGCCTTTTGTCTTGGTATAAATCTGCCGTCATTAATTCTTTTCAACGAATTAATATTGTTATTAATTCGTTGATGTATTTGATTATAGAATGTATCAATATTGTTGAGATTGGGTTGTATTATTACAGACATGTACCAACTCTTTTTTGTCTCTTTTTTTCTATCTCTGTTGTTTATATAATTTTGTCTTATGAATATGGCTATAGTTAATATTATTGCTAATGTTGAAATTACATTTGCATAAAAATCAGTACTTATAATCTTTTCAAGCCTTTCTAGTTCATCTTCTCTTTTGTCGTAGTATAAGCTATCTAAAGGTTGGTATGCAAAGATGAAAGATTGGTTCATTAACGAATCATTCTTGAAATGAATATACGGTAAATTATCCATAAACTATTTTCTATTGTTATATTCTATTACAGCTTGTCTTTCATTGTCTGCAATATCTTCTTTTAGACATTTTATGACTTCTGGGTCTTCATCTTCAAAAGTAATTTTATACTTTTCATGAAAATTGTCTATACCTCCAAGATTACATATACTTTCATAGAATAATCCTAAGAAGAATGATGGGTTGAATGATGTTGTTCCTTCAGGTACTGATATTTCATATTCTTCTCTATCTTTATCACATTGGTTAAGTTTTAATTCTTCTCTTACTTGATACCCTTGTTTTCTACCTGTGAACATAGTGCTATTTGGTCCTCTATGCGCTTGGGTTAACCTTATTGTTTTCATTCCCTTTATTTTTTAAAGTCTTACTAAAATATTTTTTGTTTAGATATATCTTAACTTCAAGGAATGTACCTGGAAAATATTCCTGCATGTGTCTAAGGTAATTCTCTTCAGGTAATAAAGATATATCTTTTTCCTTATTTAGCGATAAGAAGTAGTTATTGTTCTCTTCATATGGTTCTACTTCATTATCACAACGTACACAAGTCTTTCCTGATATAATGTTTAAATGAGGTTTGTAGTCTGGATTTTCTTTTCCAAATGACCCCAGTGTTATAAATGCCCTGATGAAATTCATAGTCCCGTGTCCTCGACTCTCATCCTCGTATTTTAAACGGCTTACTCCGTCTTGTAGACTATATAATGTATATAAATCATCTTTATTTAGTTTGGATCCTACTTTCTCTTTCAATTCTGAATGCTTATTATACCATTTCTTTATATTTGTCATCATTTCTTTGTTTTTCTTTTCATTATTAATGATACCTTCTGAAATAGAAAATCCAAAATTTAATATTCCTAAGTTAAGTTCTATTATAGGTTCTCCATCAATAATATTTTTAAAAGAAACGCCGTCAACATACCATTCATTATGTGTACTATGATCTTCTGCATTATTAAAAATTTCGGATAAGAGTTTGTCTATTTTGTGAATACCACTAGCATTTAGGATTGCGTTTGATTGCACCAGTGATTCATTTATAAATTCTCTGACTATAGTACAAACAGCTCCTTTTTTGTTCTCTTTGTATGAGGTCTTGCTTGCCAAGTTTGTTTGTAGTCCTAAATATAGGAAACCTTCTTCAGGTTTAACATCCTCTACTTCTTTCTTTCCTATATTGTCTACTAACTTTAGAGCGAATAAAGACCTGTTTACTTTATTGCATTTTGATTTTTTGTATTTAATCTCTTTATCTGTAGGATTATAAAATCTATCGTTATATCGTACTTTTGTCTCAATTAGTTCTCTTACTATAATCTTTAACAACATTGCATTTGTAATATCAATTCTTTCACATATATTAAAATCTGCAATGGTAGTTTTATCTGTTAACAGATAGGATGACATTAGGCATTTAAAGAATGTTATACAGTCATCGCTATTCTCTTCAAAAGAGAATATTTTGGGAACAATTACTCTATCTGAAATATAGTCTTTATTTATAAAACCTTTTTTTCGGAAAAAAGATAAAAGATTGGTTTGTACTTTTATGTTGATACGTGGAAAAACTCCGGCCAATGCTTTTTTTCTTGGTTTTTGATTCCTTTTTTTAAGTTTATATCTACGTTTGTAAACTTTTAATTCTAAAATTCTTTCTTTTTTCATTTTTATTTTGTGTTTATTGATTGTTTGAATTGTCGTGCTTAAAGTATTGATTTACAGAGTAAGTTGATAATTGTGATGTTATGCTATACTTAATCTTGAGAATGCAATACTATCTATTTGAGAGTAATTATAAATGTTGACTATTATCCGATTGTTATATCCGAGAAGATGTGTGGTTTATTTTCTCGGTTTTGGGGGAGGTGGAACGTTCACTGTCCCCGGAACTTCTGCATAATCTTTTCCCATACTCATTTATTTTTTAGGTTTTGGAGGAGGTGGTACATTCACAGCCTTTGGCATTGAATTTTGATATCTATCTCCTGGAATCTTTGTCGTTGCAATATTCACTTCTGGAGGATATGCAACTTTTTTAATTGATTTTTCCATCTTATTTGTGCTTATAATGTTGTTATTTTATTTTTCGTAATATACACGGTTAATGTATTCTTTAGCTTGTTCATCTATCTTACGTTGAAATCTTGTAGAGATATTACGTACGAGCCTGTTCATCTGTGACATCTTGTCGCATTCCGTTTCTTTTAGCTTGAAGAATTCATCCATAGCCTGTTTTTCGTCGATGATGTCATGGTCGAACCGGTACCAGATGTTTTCAAGCGAGTTCATGTATTTGTTGTAGAAGTCTGCAAGAACATCTAGCGATGACAGTTCACTTTCACCTTGTACGAAGTTTGGAAGTACAGACTTTATAATAGATACGAATCCTATCAGCATAGAAGCGAAGAACGGCACTTTGTCATTCAGTAGAGTACCTAATGCACCTGCAGAGGCTGTGATGGCAACAAAGCCATTATATGCCCTGTTGTATCCTCTTCGTTTATCTGTATATTTTTGTATGCAGATAATGTTTGCCTTTGCCTGTTTCAATTCTTCCCAGATTCTATTTCTGCATATCATGTTATTCAGGTGATTCTACTTTGTCAATGATGAATGAACAATTATAAGAATAGATGCTATGTAAAGGCTATTACTTTTCCGTTTCCAATGCTTTGTTCAGTTCTTCTTCAGATACTTCTTTTTTCAATAGCCAGTGGTATACGTTTTGATTTCCCATTGTGACTGCGTAAGCTTGTACAAATTCCCATCCTTGTTTTCCGAAGTAGTTCATTGCATCCACCATAGAATTGAATTCTATATTCTTTCCGTTTTCGTCTTTCATGTATGATATGCCTTTCCAGAAAGAGGTTTCCTGTCCATAGTCAACTTGTACCTTAACTTTGTTGCTAAGAAGTTTTGAGGTTCCTACAAGTTCACAATAGATGTAGTTATTGGCATAAAGGCTGATTGATAACACAGCCACAAATAACGTTAATAAAAGTCTTTTCATGTTTTCAATATATTTTTTGTCATAAACGGTATGTTCTTGTTTATGATTAAGTGTAAATATTTATGATATTCATAGACTTTCTATAATTTCAAGTATATTTTTTGAAGATTCTTTCCGGTATCTTACTTTTACTTCGCTTTCCCAGTAGTTTCGTACTATATCGGAAAGTCCGTCTGGAACACTCAGTGTGACACTTGAATCTACAGAAGAAATCTTTACACTATTACCTATCGCATTTGCAGCTGTAAGCACACCTGTAATCTCTTTTGTAGATATTTTTTTCTTTTTTCCTTTCTCATCTAAAGAAGACTCCAATTCACTCATTATCGTATCTGATATGCTTTTTTTGTCTCTTTGTATAGGAACAGGATTAATATGTCCATTATTGAAGGTTGTAATACCGAACATTGATACTTCTTTTCCGTCAGGAGCAAGTTCTTTCGTCAATCCAATAAAATTGCTTCTGTAAGATTCGTCAGGTATATTCATTTTCAATGCTTCCATATCATTGTTATTGATATGTTGTATATTTGTTGTAATATCTTCGATTACATTCTCAAGGCTGCTAAATCCGGGAATGGTTGAATCGAAATCCTTTGTAAACCGAACAGTAAATGCAAGGCTTCCAGCCCTTGGGACAGATATATAAGCTTCGCAATAGTTCTTAAGTTCTTTTGAAACTTTTCCTTTTTTTCTGAATGGCTTTCCTGATTTCCGTTCTATGGTTCTTTCCGTGAGTTTTACAAAGTTGATGATTCTTCCGATAACGTCTTCACTTCTTGCCATTCCGTAGTTCACTCCCTTCCCGTTAATCACAAGCTGTATATCACCTTCCTGAAAATCTACTCCTTTTATCTCCATGTGACGTTTGAAGTTTACCATTTCAAGGAGATCTCTCATTTCTTCGGCAATTTCGTGTGGAGGTTCACCAAGAAGACCGTATGAAATCATTCTTTCGGCTTCTCTATAGTTTTTTGCATTGTATGCAAGACTCGCAGCGCTTCTGATAAGGATAGAGGTGGTAGGTTCGCCTAAATTATTTTCACGAGCGAACATCGCAGCTTCTTTTTCTTTTTCGAAGGCTTCAGCATAAAGCCTAATAGCTCCTTCTGCGTCTTTCATTGCTTTGAGCATATCGGCGTGGTCAGCAATTTCCATTGCTATGTTGTGGTGTTCCCTTATGTTCATAAGTCATCGCTTTTTTGCAAATTTAGCAAATGGAGAGCTAAATTCAACAATTGATATATATGCAGGTAACTGCGTAGAGTCTGATTGGTTCGTTTGTTTAATCTTTTTTTTGAATCTTGTTTCAAGAGGCTTTTCTCCTCCTGTAAATATTCCGGAGACCTCCAGTCTGGCCGACTTTTTAAATGGTATGTCATCATCATGGCCTAGCCAGTAGTCGACCCCTGTTCCTTTCCTAGAACGTTCTATGATTGTATAGTCTGTTTCATGTATGGCCAACATTGCAGAGATACATACGGCACCGTGTTCTGTGGTGTATTCCTGATCTTTATATGTCCTATCAATCTGGTCATCAAAATAATCTTCCCAGAGGATTTCATATTCTTTTTCGTTATCGCCTTTCAAAGGCATTATGACATTTTGAGGATGTCCTGACCTATGAAGGCAAACCATACATGCTTCATATAATTGACCGGCAGCAATTTTTGTTATACCAGGTAGACCTTCTTTTATTTTTCTAATATCTAATTCTTCTGGCATTATATAGTAGTTTTTACTTGTTTAATATAATAAATCACACACACATACACACAAATGTAGTTAAATTTTTTTATGTTTGATTTTGATTTAACTGAGAATTACATTGTTGGCCGTATTTTTTTACATGGTCAACGATTTTTTACCCTATCTTACGTTGGTTATTTGCTATTATTAGTTCCGCTTCCAGTTCCTTGATTCTTCTCTGCAGGTTGTTGATTGTGTCCTGCCATTTTTATTTATTTGGCTCAGTAACTTTGATTGAGGCTTGAACCATAAGGTTATTTATAACTTTAGTCATATTAGGACTTGGAATGATTTCTTCCAATTTACTCTTTAAATCATCTTCACTATCGACTTCATATTCTTCGCCATTTATGTAGTCATTCAGTATCAATGGGTAGAACTCTAGTGCAGAGAACACAATCTTCATGATTTGTAATCTATAATTCAACTTAGGAACTGTAGCATTAAACGTACACTCCCATATATTGGGATTTTTGGTTATCGGAGAGACTTGACTTATTATATAGATTGACACTGTAGAAAGTGTCTTTGTTGTAATTTCACCGACAACAAGTCCATTAGTTGCCTCAGTCAGGTTTTGTGCTTGAGCTTCCATAATTGTATTTGGTGCTACTGCTGTTGGGGCAGATACTTTCCATAAATTCTTCATTTCCATAATCTCATATTTTTAAGTTAAACTTTATTGGTAAATGGTCTGAATATTGCTTGTCGATTACAAAATTAGATGTTACAAGCTGTTTCTGATTAATACGTGTTATAATATCCAGCAGAGAATCGTCAAAAAAGTCTATCAGTTCCGGCCTTATCAGTACCTGGTCGTATATATGCCAGTAGAAATTGATTGATTTAGATGAATTGTAATACATCGTTCCAGACACCTTTCCTTTTCCTGTATCTCCAAGGAATCCCCACATCGGATTGTATAGGAATTCATATTCGTTACCTCTTACGGTAGCTTTTCCGTTATTGTTGATGACAGATTTATCCATCACAGAATGCAATCCCCTTGCTTTTATCATTCCCTTGTCAAAGGGATTCATGTTAAAATCACCGCAGATGATAGTTCTTTGATGTCCTACTTGCTGTTCCACTTCCTCGATGAATTCAGCCACTTCCGTAGAATATTCAGAGAGTTCATCATCCGTCATATTTATTTTGCTTGGCAAGTGGCAAGTTATCAGCGTGATATTCTTATTAAGTAAAGTACTGAAAAGTTGTTTTGCGCTTAATCTGTTCCTGTCATTAGAATTACTGATGAAAGATATGTCAAAACGGGTAAAGATTTTAACCTTGTCAGTCGGTGAATTTGAAGGTACGTATTGATATTTATACAAAGAAGGTTCTTCGTTGATTGCTTTCAACAACTCTTCTTCCATGCATTCAGGATATTCTGCAAGCATAAGAATGTCTACATCTTCCGTTATTGCGAGTTCTTTTATTGTTGGGAAGATGTCCTTATTTTTATGTATGTTCCAGAATATGAAATTCATTTTATCCGATTAATTTGTTATTCTTGAATATTGTCAGTTCTACTTCAAGGCGTTTGTTTATTGTTTCCAGTTCCTTGATTTTTCTTTGAAGGTTGTTGATTGTGTCCTGCTGGAAGGCTATTGTGTCAATCAGCTTGCTTAATCTGTCGTTTTCGTTTGAAGATGTTGGCTGTTCTGATGTCAGCAGCATTTCTCCATTACCGCGAAGAAGCCATTCTGCTGAAATGTTCTCAAATGTGATAAGTATGCTATTGATTGTTTGTAGACTTATCTCTCTGACACCGTTAATCTGATTACTGAATGTATTCTGCTTAATTCCGCATTTAATAGCAAAAGCCCTGTCAGATAGTCCGTAGTGGTTAATTATTTTTTTTATCCGTTCAATCATATTCTACATAAATGTTAAATAATCCTATATGAGATAATAATTATACCTCTATGTTTGCAAATTATCTCAAATGAGATTACCTTTGCAATACAAACATACACACATACAAAAATAGAAATTAAAACGAATAATTGAAAATGAAAACTGATGAATTTTTCTACGAAAATGAAGCTGAAAGTCTTAAAGCTGACATCGAAAAAGCTAAGTCTATGACAGAAGAAGAGATGCAATCTTACTTCAATACAGACGATAGCAAGGAAGAATTTATCAGCATGCTTGAAGATGAACTCAAAGTTGCTGAAAGCCACATTGTTGAAAATGATGATGATTTCGGCATCGTTGACCCCGGCTTTGCAAATGAAGCCGATTACTTGAGATACAAATTTGCGTAATAAAAACCTCACTAAAAGTCAAAACCATTATGGAAATTAAACCAACCAAGTATCAGCCAGGACAGAAAGTCTGGACACTTATAGGAATGAAGGCTGAAGAGAAAACAATCAAGGGTATCAGCATCAGTGTTGACTCCGATGGAGTACAGAAGAACTACTATCACATGTTGGTTCCAAAAGAAAAGGAATGCTCCAGTGAAGCATTTGCATCCTATTCCGAGAAAGAACTATTTAGTTCAAAGGAAGAGATGAGAATGAGTGTTTTCGGTGATTGACAAATCACATCCCGGTGTGGCCTGACCGCCACACCGGGAACAATAGAGAAGAGTTCCTTGACATCTTTTGGCTGACGGACATACTGGTATGGTATAGTAATTCACCGTGGATAACGGGCGGTCCGACAGAGTGTAGAATTGTAGCAATTCGGTCTGCGTATGCAGGCTTTATGATATAGCTGGAGTAGCTTAACGGTAGAGCACAACATGGGTTATAAAAAATAGAGATGCAATAATGAATATCGTTGATGAAAGGGTTCGACTCCCTTCTCCAGCCCTAATTCAAATTAGTTTGTTATGGTTATAGATAATTCGATAGAAACTGCCGAGTCATTGAAAAATCTATTTGCAATGCTTTATTTTGTGGCAGCATGGGCATTCGGCATGGTTTCTCCATGCCTTGTTTATGAAATATGGAAATCGTGTAAGGAAGAGCGACCTTTTGATTTTAACGGAGCCAATTATTGGTGTCCTATTGCGATTGTGATGTTGGTCATTTGTTCTGTATTATGTATGATTTCTTTTTTCTTTATGATTGCTGAGCATCTTTTGAGATTCGTTAATTGCTTGGATTAAGAAATTTTCTGTAGTCTCTTCAAATTTCGTGAATGCTTCCTCGTATTTATTGATTTTATCGGGGTATGGCAAATCCTTGCTGTATATTATGTCCCTGAGTTCATCATAAAGCAGTGAGGAACTTTGTACGAGTGAATCATATTTTTCATAAAGTTCTTTATCAAGGTAGAAATGCAATTTCAGGTTCTTGTTTTTCATGTCAATAAGAGGCTCATAAGCTATCTTATTCAATTCAAGGATGTCTGTTTGCTCATTGAGGATGTCAATCAGGTTGATGTTTCTCATTGCTGCCTTGTATGAAAGAAAAGAGTCGAGGAATTCTGATATGGAATTGACGGAGTTTGAGTAGAAGGTTTTGAATTTTAGTTCTTTTTTTCTGATACTCAACTTGTAAAGTTCTCTGATAAAAAAGAATATAATTCCTACTAGTAATGATAAGGAATCTAAGTGGTTAAGAAGAAGTTCGATAAAATGTTTCATAAATCTTAATTTTTGAATTTCCAACACAAAATTAAGAAATCCCTCCGGAGAAATTCCATGATTATAAAATTCCGGAGGGAACATTCCGAGGTTGTTTAATGGCAGAACGGCACCAGTCTGAGGGCATAAGGATTTTTGGTGCAGGTGGCGGTTCGAATCCGTCTCTCGGAACTTAAACTTATTAGTTATGAAAGTATTTAGTCGTATATGGATGCTGATGGTAGCTATATGTGCTGTTGGCATGTTGTATGGAGCAATCACAATACCAAGTCCGGTGCAGGGTATATGGATATGCTCCTGTATAATCATTGTAATTGCATCGGTATATGCTTGTGTTATAATATGGAAAGAAAGGTAGAAGTTATGGGCAAAAGACCTATTGTATCGACATTACGATCCATGAAAATAGATGAAGAGGTTATTTTTGGTATTCATCAGAGAATTTCTCTTATGGGTACAATAGCCAATAGGTTGGATGTTGAACGTGCTTCAGGTATGTCATGGAAATGCAAGACAGACCGTGAAGCCGGAATTGTAACGGTTAAACGTGTTAGCTGATGGTGTTCGAATTAAATGGGAAGTTTATGACTACAATATTGTCAGATAATACAGCAGGAATGATTCTTGAGAACATACTTCTTGCAATGGAAGGAATAAAGTTCAGCAAGTCTCAGGCATCAGGAATAGTCGGTTCCGAGAACCGGTTGGAAAAGCTTGTTGAGAGCGGTAAGATACGTGCTGAGAAGAAGGCAGATTGTCAGAACGGAAAATGGTTCTGCAATGGTGCTGATGTGTTAAGGTACTGTTCGTACAAGAAGAGACATAAAAAAAGGAACAAGTCTAAAAGCCTGTGAAAGTGGTTATTTTCTACATAAATGTTTACGTTTTAATTTCTTGGTGTACGGACTGGCTTGTGAAAGTCGTCCGTACACACACTGGGCAATTAGTTTAATGGTAGAATATCGACAGTTTCCATGTATTATTGTTTCTTTAAATTGTCTTGCTTTGTCGAAGGTACGGGTTCGAATCCCGTATTGCCCGCAACCCTTTATAAGTTATCCGTTACAAATCCGAAAGTAGGGCGAAGATAGCGCAGGTTTTATCCGCACGGCATCGGTTAGCCGTTGACTCTATCTGAAAGGTAACGCGAAATCGGAAAGGATTGATTGTGTGATGTGCCCCGGAGAATATGCTTCGGGGCTTTTAATAGATAATTTTATGGATGAAATACTTGCTGGTAAGATTTGCCCATACTGTGGTAAACCTACCGAATTTGTTGACAGCTCCGTAATATACGGACGTTCGTACGGTATGATTTATATATGCCGTGATTGCAGGGCTTATGTAGGAGTTCATAAAGGAACAGACCAGGCATTAGGCCGTTTGGCAAATGCAGAACTAAGAGAGGCCAAGAAAGAAGCTCACTTCTATTTTGACCAGATAGCTAAGACAGACCTTATAAATAAGATTTGGAAGAAACATATCCCAAATACATCAAACAGGAATAAGGCTTACCTGTGGTTATCCATTCAATTAGGGATACCACACGAAATCTGTCACATAGGTATGTTCGATGTGAAGGATTGCAAACGTGTTGTTGAGTTGTGTAGACCTATCTGTGATACAAATGTTAAGGCGTAAAAATGGCGAAGTTTCTGTTTGCAAAACTTGACCATCTGAACTACCTTTACTGATGTAATGAACTAAAAGTCAAACCATTAATACTTTAATTATGGCTGAAAGAAAAGCTAAAACAGAAGTTCCTGAAAAAGATAATCAGGAAGAAAAACAGGAAGAAAAAGAAGTGCAACAGACACTTTCTGAAAAGGTTGGTAACATAAGAACCTTGAAAGCGAACGAGATTGAATGTCGAATCGGTACAATCAATGAGAAAGGATGTACATTGTTGCTGTACAAGGATGCCCGTGTGGATATGAGGCTGCTTGATGAGGTGTTCGGCCCCATGAACTGGAAGAGAGACCACGAAGTAGTGAACGGAAATCTGTTCTGCACCATATCCATTTATGATGAACGTAAAAAGGAATGGGTGAGTAAACAGGATGTCGGTACGGAATCTAATACCGAGAAGGAGAAAGGACAGGCTTCGGATGCTTTCAAACGTGCCGGATTCAACTGGGGGATTGGTCGAGAACTTTACTCGGCACCTTTTATTTGGGTGAAACTTGAGCCAAGCGAAATCAGTAAGAGCACTTCGGGTAGATGTTCTACTTATACTAAGTTCTCTGTAAGCGAGATTGAGTATGACGAGAACAGAGAGGTTAGTAAATGTATCATTGTGGACCACAATGGTGCTATAAGATACCAGTTCCCAAAGCCAAAGGAACAGAAATCTGAGCAGCCTCAACAAAATTCAAGCGTATTTTCCGGTAAACAGCTTCAGGAAGCGATTGATAAAGTAAGGGCATGTAAGAGTAGATCTGATATTAATGCTGTGTGGAAAAAATATACTGCAATGCAAAACAACCTTGAGTTCAAGAACGAGATTCAGAACATGTGTAAAAAATATCCCAAATGATAGAATTAGTTAAGTCAAGTGTGGTTTTCAATGAAGAGAACCACACCTATTTCCTGGGCGACAAGCAGCTTTCAGGAATTACAGGAATGATTAAGAGACAGTTGTTCCCTGATAAGTATAGAGATGTTCCTAAGTTTGTGCTGGAAAAGGCTGCTGAGAGGGGCACAAAGGTCCATCATGATTGCCAGTTCGCAGATGTAACGGGATTTGAGCCAGAAAGCAATGAGGCACTTAATTACTTAATGATACGTACTGGTGCTGGTTATACAGCTCTTGATAATGAATACACAGTCTCTGATGAAGAGCACTTCGCTTCAAATATTGATTGTGTCTGGGAGAAGGATGGAACTATAGCACTTGCCGACATCAAGACAACGTATAAGCCGGATATTGAATACCTCGAATGGCAGTTGTCAATATATGCGTACCTGTTCGAAAAGCAGAATCCTGAGCTGAAGGTTTCTAAACTGTACGGTGTATGGCTTTACAATGAAAAGTCAGAGCTTATTCCACTTGTCCGGAAATCTGACGTGGAGGTCAAAAGGCTGTTGCAGTGTGAGATTGAGGGAACACGTTACCTTGATACTGAAACTGCACTTGAACACAAGCAGGATGAAGTACAGCTATTGCCAAAGGACGTGATAAACAAATATCTTGAAGCTGTAGCGGAAGTTGAGAGAATACAGCCGTTCATTGACGGTTTCAAGGATTCGTTGAAACGCGCAATGGTTGAACACGATGTCAAGTCGTGGGACACAGGTGTATTGAAAGCTACCATAACACCTGCAGGAATCAAAAAATCTTTCGACACTAAGAGGTTTCAATCTGAGCATCCCGAGTTGTATAAACAGTACATCAAGGAGACTGAAACTGCTGCATCTATAAGAATCACATTAAGAAAGGAGGAAGAAAATGCTTAATAAGGTAATGCTGATAGGGCATCTTGGAAAGGACCCTGATGTAAGAACGCTTGATTCCGGAACAAAAGTCTGCCAGTTCACACTGGCAACGACGGAAAAGGGATACACGTTGCAGAATGGTACTCAGGTACCGGACAGGACAGAGTGGCACAATATTGTACTATGGAAGGGGCTTGCTGAGGTTGCAGGTAAATATCTTCACAAGGGAGACAAGGTTTTTATCGAAGGTAAAATCAGATCCAGAAGTTATGAGGATAACAGTAAGGTGAAGAGATATATCACAGAGATATTCGCAGATAACATGGAGATTCTTTCCACAACATCTAAGAGTGGTTCACAGAATAATGTTTTTGAAGCTCCATTACCATCAGAGACTCCAAGTGATGATTTACCGTTCTGATTATGGAAGCTACTATAATTAAGAAAGACGGTAAGGCCACCATGGACAAGGATTTCAACTTCATGCTAAGCCTTCTCCGTAATGGTGAATATACTCTTACCATCAAGAGAAAGACTAAGCCCAGGACGCTGGACCAGAACGCACTCATGTGGATGTGGTTCAGGTGCGTGGGTGGTGCCTTGCGTGAGTTCACCGGTGAAGCGTACTGGAGTACAAAGGAAGGTGTGGAAACGATACATGACCTGTATTGTAAGAAATTCCTTACAAAGATGGTTGTTACCCCTAAAGGTGAAACAACGGAACTCGCAAGAGGTACAAAAGGTCTTAGCACTATGGAGATGTCACATTTCCTGGATGCTGTCAAGACTGATATAATGACTGAATACGGTATACAGCTACCGTTACCTACAGACAAGTATTATTCGGCATTTGCAGCCGAGTACGAAAACAAATATTAATATGGCAATAATTAAAGATTACGAACCGGAAGAACTGAAGTTTGTTCTTCCGGAAGCAGTTCGGGAACAGTTTCCAATGGAACTGCAATTTGAGAACGCTGAGAGTGAGAAAGACATTCTGAAAGCAGTGAACGAACACTTCAATGCTTTGTTCCCTGAGAACGAGATGGCGCTTCGCTACATGGATGACGTGGAGAAATCGGACCTTCGTGGGAAATACTGCAAGCTTGTAGAGCAGGAGCTTCCTGAAGCTGAGAATGCTTTGCTGAACGCTAAGGAAGAGGCAAAACGTATCAAGACGGATGCTGAGGAAAGGTTGAATTCATTGAGCAAGCAGATTAAGGATTACGCTGCAAAAGTACAGGAAGGAACAGAGGAAAAGCAACTTCCGGCTACAAAGACTTTCCGCATAGCATTGAATGGATATTTCCTGTATTACTCAATTCTTAACGGAAAGGTCGTGCTGGCCAAATCTGAAAAGATTCCATCCTACGACAAATCATCATTGTGGGCACAGGAAGACAAGAACCGTGTGGCAATGATGGAGCTTTTCCAGCACCTGAGAGACCTTCTGATGAAGAGTTTGACAAGGAGCATGACATGATTCCGGACGATGAAGGTGAAGTGATGGGTGAAGATGATTTCAATCAAGCTGTAGGAGATGAGTAGATTGCAGCATAAGCGTGGCCGCAAGTCCAATTATGCACATTCTCTTAACAACCCATATTGGGAAAAGGTTGCAAGAGAGGTGAGGTTAAGGGATGGGCATAAGTGCATGATTTGCGGCGCACGCTATCCTTTGGAAGTGCATCACAAGACATATAAGATAAATGGCGTTTCAATTGTAGGAAAGGAACTTGAGCACCTTGATTGCCTTGTTACTCTATGTGCTTCCTGCCACGAAAAAGTTCATAAAGGAATAATCAGATTATGAAGTTTCAATTAAGAGATTACCAGCAGAATGCAAGTAACGCAGCAATTGCACATTACAAGCTGAAGAATGGAAAGAATTACCTGATGGTGTTGCCTACCGGCTGTCATGCAAAAGGAACTAAAATTCTTATGTATGACGGTTCTATGAAGAATGTTGAGGACATAAAGGTAGGAGATTGCCTTGTAGGAGATGACGGAAAAAAAACGTACTGTGCTTGAGCTTCATAGAGGTATTGACAAACTTTATGAGATTAAGCCAATAAAGGGTAAGACATTTATTGTAAACGGAGGTCATATACTGTCCCTTTACAAAACGAATGAAGGGAAGAATCATCCTTCTTGTATGTCAAGAATAGATGAAATATCAGTAGAAGAATACATCACGAAGAGTAATAATTATAAACATCTCCATAAACTGAGAAGAGTGAAATTCGTAGATTTTGGGAATGAGGAAATAAAGGTTTTTGAACCTTACTTTCTTGGATTGTATCTTGGTGACGGCACTTCGACAAATGGAATAAGCATTACGTCACAACGTAAGGAAGTTGAGGAATATTTGTACTCATTTGCAGCAAAGCATAATGTAAAGGTAAGGAAAGCGACAAAGCCTGACAACCTTGCGTCATCTTATTGCTTTTCTAATATTAGAGTGAGCAGGATGACCCCCAATCCTATAAAATTGGTTTTGGAAAGTCTTGGTCTATCAGGATTGACATCTGCTTTTAAGTTTATACCGATGGACTACAAGACAGCTTCCAAATCTGACAGATTAGAACTCCTTGCAGGGTTGCTTGATACAGATTCTTACTACGATAAGGATAGAAACATGTATGAATATTGCACTAAATCCGAAAGGCTTGCTGACGATATTGCATTCCTCTGTCGTTCGCTTGGTTTTTACTGCGGAGATAAATCAATTAAGATAGTAAACGGTGAAACATATTACCGAATGACGATAACAGGAGAGCTTGATATTATCCCGACAAAAGTTAAAATCAGGAAAGGGAAACCTCGCTTACAAAAGAAGAGTGTTCTTGTTACAGGATTTTCCGTTCATTACATAGGTAATGGTGAATATTACGGATTTACCATAGATGGAAACCATTTATATTGTGATGGTCAGTTTTTCATTCATCATAACAGTGGAAAAAGCCTCATCATAGCTGACATAGCAGCAAGGCTGAATGAACCGTTGCTGGTGTTCCAACCTAACAAGGAAATACTTGAGCAGAACTTCGCAAAGTTGCAGACATATGGAATCTTTGATGCCGGATGCTATTCAGCCTCTGTAAAAAGAAAGGATATAAACAGGATTACTTTTGCTACTATCGGTAGCGTATATAATCACATGGAAGATTTCAAGCATTTCAAGTATATATTAATAGATGAATGCCATTTGGTTAATCCGTCACAGGGAATGTATTCAGATTTCTTCGCTGCAGCAGAGAGGCGTATAATCGGACTTACTGCTACTCCATATAGATTGTGTAGTACGATGAACGGTTCGATGCTTAAATTTCTTACACGCACACGACCGAGAGTTTTCAGTGACGTAATCTATTATTGTCAGGTCAGTGAACTACTTGCAAGAGGTTTTCTTACCAAACTGAAATATTACGACCTGACAAAAATAGAACTTGTGAATGTCAGAAGAAATTCAACCGGTGCGGACTTCGATGACGCGAGTCTTTCAAAGGAATTTGAACGTGTGGACCTGTATGGATACCTGATAAGCATGGTAAGAAGGCTGCTGGCTCCTAAGAGTGGAATACCGAGACGTGGAATACTGGTGTTCACGAGGTTTGTAAAGGAGGCTGAAATGCTAACCCATGAGATACCTTGTAGCGCTGTGGTCAGCGGAACTACCCCTAAAAAGGAACGTGAACGGATTTTGGCAGACTTCAAGTCCGGAAAGATAAAGGTTGTTGCCAATTGCGGTGTACTCACTACAGGATTTGATTATCCGGAGCTGGATACAATCGTTCTTTGCCGGCCTACGATGTCACTTGCATTGTACTACCAGATGGTAGGTCGTGTTATACGGCCATATCCAGGGAAGGAAGGATGGGTCGTTGATTTGTGCGGAAATATAAAGACTTTCGGTAAGGTGGAGGACTTGAGGATTGAGCAGCCGGAGAGAGGAAAGTGGATGGTCAAGACGAACGGTAAACAATTAACCAATGTAATACTATAGCCTATGTATGTAATAAGAGGACAGATACCAAGTAAGAGTAACTGTTATAAGATAGTGAATGTAAATGGTCATGCAAAGCTGGCCAAACAGAAGGTTCTTACTGAATATGAAAAGAATTTCTATATTCAGTGTCCGGAACGTGGGAGGATGGTCAAAGGATATTTCAAGCTGAAAGCCAAGATATATTATTCAAGTAACCGTCCGGATCTGGACAATTCTCTTAAGATTCTTCTTGACTGCCTGCAACAGACCAAGACGATTGATAATGACAGATATTGTGTTCAAATAGACATTCAGAAATTCATCGACAAGAAGGAGCCACGGATTGAATATGAGGTAATGCCGATAGAGTTCTGAAAGTAGGAGGTACTTATGGCCAGACCAAACAAACAGGGGATTGATTATTTCCCATTTGATGTTGATTTTTTCTCAGACATAAAAATCAGGAAGATTGCAAGGGCATGCGGTTCACAGGCTACTTCCATACTAATCTGCCTGCTGTGTAATATCTACAAGGATAAAGGGTATTACATTTTGTGGGATGAAGATTTGCCTTTTGTTATTGCTGACACAGTTGGGGTTTCCGAGGGCGCTGTTAAGGAAGTTATATTGAAGGCTCTGCAAGTTGATTTTTTTGACCAGGACATATATAATAAGCATAACGTACTTACCTCGTTAGGTATTCAGAAGCGATTCAAGTCCGCGGTTTACAAGAGGGAAAAGATTGAGTACATTGAAGAATATATGGTTTCCGATGTAAGAAAAATAGTTTCTGACATCAAAAACCAAGTTTCTGACGTCAGAAGTACACAAAGTAAAGTAAAGAAAAGTAGAGTAAAGAAAAGTAAAGAAAATGATAAAGAAATATCTCCTGAAGGAGATACAAAGAAAGACGAGCTTTCTTTGAAGCCTCATCCGCAAATAGAACATGTTGATTTTGTCAAATTGCAGGAATACTTCAATACTACTTTCAACGGTAAATTGTCAGTGGTCATGAACATGACCGAAGCAAGGCGCAAGGCTGTCAAGGCAAGAATAGCCCAGTACGACAAGGAAACTGTATTCACCGTATTGAAGAAGGTGGCTGCCAGTCCATTTCTTTTAGGGTGTAACGACAGAAACTGGAAGTGCGATTTTGACTGGATTTTCAAGGCTGGAAACTTCACTAAGATTTTGGAGGGTAATTATGACGAAAAACGAAATAACAATACGGCAGGAGGCAGAAAGGAATCAGTTAGCCGTCTTAAAGGCCTCGCCGAAGCAATACTTACAGATTCTGAAACCTAAGAGTATCGATGATGTTTTTGCATCCTCAGTGCCTGCACTTGTAACAGTTGCCATGGAATTCGGAGAAAACCATGCACGTGCAATTGTCGTGATATTGCTGTCGGAGGTTGTGGATTTCTTCAATGCGTCAAATACAATGAATGATTCACAGGTAGCCATTACAACTGATTTAATTATCGAGGAATATCCGTATTTCAAGATTGATGATTTGAAGTTGGCTTTCCGAAATGCTATGAAGGGTAGATACGGAGAGATATATAATCGTCTGGATGGCTCTGTTATCATGGGGTGGCTGAATCAATATAATCGTGAGAGATGCGCTAAGGCTGACGTAATATCGTACAATGAGCATAAGGTAAGGGTTCAGGAAGAATCTGGGTTGTATTATGATGATTACCGAAAACAATTAAAGGTTCTGGCATCACATGGAGACAAGAGTGCACAGGAAGCGCTCCGTAGATCTGATGATATACTTTCCTTCATGAAAGAAAAGAAAATGGAGAAACAGAAAAAGATACTTGAAGAGTATGAGCGGAAACGTAACGAAATTCGAAATCAAGTTCAACAAAAAGGGGTACCTGAAAAAAGATGAAATATGCAATTTTTTTGGCTGGAATAATGTACATCTTACCGTTAACGGACATTGCATTGTGAGCGTAAGGTCAGATAAGATGGAAGCATTCGAAAAGACTGTAGAACGGCTTTTTATTTCAGTGATAAAAAGGATGTAAAATGGCGAAGTTTCTGTTTGCAAAACTTGTCATTCTGAACTATCTTTACTGATGTAATGAACTAAAAGTCAAACCAATAAATAATAAAATTATGGCAGAAATTAAAAATCTACCGGTGAGTTTAATTCAAACGTCACCTAGAAATCCTCGTAAAACATTCGATGAGGAAAAGTTAAAGGAACTTGCACAGAACATTGAAGAACAGGGACTGCTGCAGCCTATCACAGTAAGAGTAATCAAGGAAGGTGATTCTGTAATAGATGAAGATACTGGAGAAGTTATCAATTCGGAATCTAAGTATGAGATTGTATGCGGTGAGCGACGTTTCCGAGCATGGAATATGCTTGCAAAAAAATCCGACAAGTATAATGAAATACCGTGCATAGTCAGGGAAATGACTGACGAACAGGCTTTCGACGCTATGATAACTGAGAATTTGCAGCGGCAGGATGTCGATCCGGTTGAAGAAGCGATAGCATTTTCCCTGCTTCTAGAAAATGGCAATTCAGTTGATGATATAGCTTTGCGATTTGGAAAGTCTACCAGATTCGTGCAGGACAGGGTAAAGCTGAAAGGACTTATTCCTGAGCTTATCGAGATGCTAAGAGAAGACCTCATTCCTATCTCCGGCGCCATGTTGCTTGCCAAACTCGATGTAGACGCTCAGAAGGAATTCTATAACGAAGAAGTGAATGGTGAGGATGGAGTAACCTTGTCAGATATTAAGGATTATATTGATGACCTGTTTTGTGTCATTGATAAGGCACAGTTTTTTTCTGAGGATAATTTCAGTGATTCGATTCCATCATGCTCTAGCTGCATCAATAACACTGCCAATCATGGGTGCCTGTTCTACGAAATGAAAGGTAAGGAGCAGAAGTGCATTAATCGTGAATGTTTCTCCAGGAAGCAGCAGGAATATGTCAAATACCGTGTGATGAAGGAGGCTGAAAATCTCGTCAAGAAGGGTGAGCCTCTGACATTCGGAAAATCTGTCATCGTAATCGAACCTCCTCGGTCATGGGATACTGAGAGTGAGAAACAGAGAAAGGAAGATACGATTAAGATGTATAACGATATGGGATTTGAAGTCGTATATAGTAGTGTATTCGACCATCCGTGCTTTTATTCTGAATCTGATGAAAGGATTGCAGAGAAACTTGAAAATAATGAGGTATATAGATGCATAGAGGTTCTAGGTTACAGCAGACCGGAATTCAAGGTGTCATTTTATTATCTCAAGAAATCTTCATCTGTCAAAGGTGCTTGTAATGTTTCCAATCAGATTGAGGCTGAGAATATCAGACAGAAGATAAAGAGAAATGGGGAGCTGATGGTGGAGAAGAAAACTGAAACCATGCGTAAATGGGCGGATGACATGGATGATTATACGAGCAAATCTGATGGAATGTCACCGAACGAGCAGATTATATTCGATGTGTTGGTAATGAAGGGTTGTGGATACCTGTTTCAAAAATCAATAGGGCTGAATATAAATAAGATTGATATTGTGCAATATGTTACAGATAATGCTAAGGAAAGGAACAAATGGTACAGAGAGTTTATTCGTGCAAAATTATCTGAAGCTGCTGTGATGTATGATAGTGATTTGAAGAAATTACAGGATATGCTTTTCAGCGAGCAGTATCCTGAAAGATACAACGAGATGACTTCAAAACTCACAAGTTCATACGCTAAAAAGGAAGAAAATCTGAATGAGAAACTTAAGGAACTTGTCGGTGAACAGTAATTGAATTAATGATATGGAAATGAATCATTCCCCTTGATAATAAAAGTTGATACATAGTCCGATAACAATAACTTAGATAATTATGATTACATTAAACAGATTGGCTAAAAGATGTTTTGAGATAGCGTTGAAGCGTAAAAAAATGACTGAAAGCACTTCTCCTAAGGCTGTAGTGCTGGCCATATCGTCGGAATGGAGGGAACTTGCCGAGGCCGGGAAGGAGCGAAGCAATCATATTCCATCCTGGAGTGAGCGTGAGGAAGAAGCCGCAGATGTCATAATAGCTACACTTACATATCTTGAGAAGATAGGATGCAACGACATCGAGCAACTTTTGAAGGATAAAGTGGAGTTTAATTCGTACCGTACTAAGTGATGTTCCGGCTATTATGTGATGTTGATTATTAGTGTTGTTGATTAAATAGTTGGTATATGACAGAATTTGAATTTCAGACAATCCAGACAAGTCTGCTGGATTTCAACAAGGGCCAGCTTGATGGCCTGCCGAAGAATCCCCGGTTCTTCAGGGATTACCGTTATGACGCTATGAAGAAAAGCATAGAGGACAGTCCTGAGATGCTTAATCTTCGTGAACTAATTGTCTATCCTGTAGGAGAAAGATACATTGTAGTGTGCGGTAATTTAAGACTTAGGGCCTGCAAGGAACTTGGGTACAAGGAACTTCCTTGCAAGGTTCTAAATCCTGAGACTCCTGTAAAGAAGCTGCGTGAATATGCGACAAAGGATAACGTGTCATTCGGTGAGAATGATATGGACGTGATGATGAACGACTGGGATAAGTCTGAACTTCAGGAATGGGGGATTGAGTTTGCTCCGGAGCCTGAAAAGGATGAATTCAAGGAGCGTTTCGAAGCCATAACGGATGAAACTGCCGTCTATCCACTTATACCCAAGTATGATGAGAAGTACGAGCTATTTATTGTCATGTCTTCTAACGAAGTGGACAGCAACTGGCTGCGTGAAGCACTTGACATGCAGCACATGCAGAGTTACAAGACCGGTAAAGTGAGCAAAAGCAATGTAGTTGATATTAAGGATGTACGCCATGCAATTGAGAATCGTAATACCAAGTCATAAGAGACACGACAGGGTGTTCGCAAAAAAGCTGGTGAACGACCCGATAATCTGCGTTGCTGAGAGCCAGGCAGACGTGTACAGACAGTTCAATCCAGACTGTGAGATAGTCACCCATCCGGACGATGTTGTCGGCCTCATCCCCAAACGCAACTGGATGGCGAAGCATTTCAGGAACCTGTTCATGCTGGACGATGATGTCCATGCTTGCAAATCTATTTACGTCGAAAAAGGAGAACCTTCGAGAATCAAGGATAAGGACGAGATAACTCGTATAATTTTCAATCTTGCCGAGATGGCTGAGATGATGGATGTGCATCTTTTCGGGTTTACCGCACGCATATCTCCGGTCATGTACGATGAAACTGCATTCCTTTCGTTGTCCAAGATGATAACCGGATGTTCTTATGGAGTGTTTTACAACAAGAACACATGGTGGAATGAAGAGCTCAGGCTTAAGGAGGATTTCTGGATTTCCTGTTACATGAAGTACAAGGAAAGAAGGATACTTACTGACCTTAGATACAACTTCGAGCAGAAATCCACCTTCGTCAATTCAGGAGGTCTTGCCGCATTCCGGAACCAGGCAGAGGAGCAGCGTTCAATAATGCTTATCAAGAAGCATTTCGGAGACAGCATTAATCTGAAGGGAAGTACCAATAACGGTAAGGACAAAACAAAGCAGCTTGTTAAGTACAATATAACTTGCAAGTTCAAGTTTTGAAAATGGCGTAAAAATGGCGAAGTTTCTGTTTGCAAAACTTGTCATTCTGTATTAATTTTACTGATGTAAGATAATAAATGTCAATGATTTATGATTATCAGAACTGTTAGAGGATATGATTTTTTTGAGGTGTCGTCAGCGATGCAGAAGGCTATAAGACGGGCTGACACTGCTGTTGCCGGATATTTTGCCTTGGAACTGTGGACAAGCGGTTACAGGGATTATGTCTGGAAGCGTTTATATACGATTTCCGCTGAAGATTGCTATGGACTTATTACGTCTGAAATTGAAGCATTGTGGCAAGGACACGAACTTGTCAACAAGTCCTCAAAGGAGCCAAAAGGTAGAATATTTGTCAGCAAGGCAGTAATACTTCTGTGCTATTGTCGTAAATGCAGGGATGCAGATCACCTTCAGAACTTCATTTACGATAAGAATATGATTAATGCAGACGAATGGCTGGAAGATGTAAGGAGAAATCCTATTCCCATTCCTCCATATACATTCGATGTGCATACCAGAAGAGGCAAAAAGATGGGACGAACAAAAGAGGAATTCTTCCGTGAAGAATACGAAGCACTTAATCCTCGCGAAAGGGGCCTTTTTGATGGTGTTGTATGATAATATGCCACGCATTGTCGTGGCATATATTACTAAAAGTCAAACCGAAAAAATTAGAATTATGGAAAAAGATGTTTATGGCCAAGAGAATCTTAATGGCTGTGTTGAAGAGGGGTCAAAGAAAGTTGACCTTGAAAAAAATCCAAAAGGAACAGAACTTAAAGTTGCTCACCAGCGGGAGATTGAGAAGCATGGAAAGTATGTGGCTGTCCCCGGTGACAAGACACGGACGCGAATCTTCGTCCGCAACGGTGAGAACGTGGAAAAGAAGATAGCCGCTTATCTTGATAGGATAAACAACAGACCTCAAAGATGGAACTGATATGATAAAGTTACTCTATATAGACCTTTTCTGCGGTGCCGGTGGAACCAGTACCGGAGTAGAAAACGCACGCTACGAAGATGAACAGTGCGCTAAAGTGATAGCATGTGTAAACCACGATGCAAACGCCATCGCCAGCCATGCGGCCAACCACCCGGATGCGCTGCACTTCACGGAGGACATCAGAACACTGGAACTGTCCCCCTTGGTGGCCCATGTGGAACGAATGAAGAAGATTTATCCGGATGCACTGGTTGTGCTGTGGGCCAGCCTTGAATGTACGAATTTCAGTAAGGCCAAAGGCGGACAGCCACGGGACGCTGACAGCCGGACACTGGCTGAGCATCTGTTCCGCTACATCGAAGCCATTAACCCTGACTATATACAGATAGAGAACGTAGAGGAGTTCATGAGCTGGGGAGATATGGACGAACATGGGCATCCAATTAGCAGGGATAAGGGTCGTTGCTATGAGAAATGGAAACGGAATGTGAAGCGATACGGATATGACTTCGATTGGCGTATTCTGAACGCTGCTGATTATGGTGCTTATACTACCCGTAAGCGGTTCTTCTGTATCTTCGCCAAACGTGGCCTGCCTATCGTATTCCCAGAACCGACACACTGCAAGGATGGGAAAAACGATATGTTCGGTCGGCTGGAGAAGTGGAAGCCTGTCAAGGATGTGCTGGACCTCTCCGATGAGGGAGAAAGTATCTTCTGTCGGAAGAAACCGCTGGCCGAGAAAACTCTTGAACGAATCTATTCCGGCTTGATTAAGTTCGTGGCCGGAGGTAAGGAGGCTTTCTTAGTGAAGTACAACTCCATGAGCCTGACGGGAAAATACAAGGCACCCAGCGTTGACGAGCCATGCCCGGTTGTGGCAACACAAGGACGGCTTGCATTGGCCAAGGTAAACTTCGTTCATGGTTCTTTCGTGTCTGCTTATTACGGAAACGGTCACAACCATTCGGTCGAGCTTCCAGCCCCGACAGTTACGACTAAAGACAGGTTGGCATTGGTAAATTCTGTTTTCATAGACAACCAGTACGGTACCGGAAAACCTACATCCATTAATCAACCGGTTGGTACAGTAACCACGGTGCCTAAGTTCAATATGGTAAGCTGCAAACCGTGGATAATGAATACAGCTTTCTCTAATGTAGGAAGCAGCATCGAGCAGCCGTCGCAAGTAATCACAGCTAATCGTAAATGGCACTATCTTATGAATCCTCAGTTTGCTAGTGCTGAAGGTTCTGTGAACAATCCTTTTTTCACGCTCATAGCCCGCATGGACAAAATGCCACCTTATCTGGTAGAGGTTGAAGGAGGTATCGGCATACAGGTTACACCTGATGACAGTCCGATGACAATCAAGATTAAGGAGTTTATGGCTTTGTATGGCATCATTGACATAAAAATGCGTATGCTTCGGATTCCGGAACTAAAAAGAATCATGGGATTTCCGGAAGACTATGTACTGATTGGGCCACAGTCAGACCAGAAGAAGTTTATCGGTAACGCCGTGGAGGTGAACATGGCCCGCGTGCTTTGTGAGGCCATCTGTAAGGAGATTATAAGAAAACGAAAGGTTGCATGATATGGGAAAGCTGAAAGTTTATTATGGATGGGCTAGAATTGGAAATGTTCGAAAGAAACGTGCTTTGTCGGTCATGTTTGAAAACGAAATGCTTGGATGCAGGAGTGAGAGAGGACAAAGGTGTCTTAGAACAATTCAAGACACTGCATTTGAGCGGTACCAGACTGATGAAGAAGAAAAGGAAGGTAAACGTCAGAACCGGATATTCACAGAATATAGTTTGTTCCTTGACGAGAAACCTATCAATGGGAGCCTTGAAAGATGCTTGCTTATCAACAGCGAATCGGACAAGAACAATGTTTCTAAAGCTATGAGTGAAAGAATCTCAGAGGCATTGAGAAAGTCTTTCTTATTTGCAAATCCGTGGTATAAAGAACCGGATAGACAACTTGAATTGAAATTTGAATGATATGGGAAAGCAGGAAAGTTTGAGTGATTATTATCAGTTCGCAAAGGATTTGGCCAAAGCTGAAAAGGAGCTGAAAATCGAGAATTGGGTGCAAATCAACATCTGCTATGGTTACGGTCATCAATCTGTCACACTATATACATACGACCTTCCGCGTGAAGTGTACGAAAGAAGGATGTGGGTAATCAGATGGAGGGTGGCCAGATTGCAATGCCAGTATCCGAGGAATGATGTGTACACTTCTTTTTACTACTACGACAATCGTTCAGGAGAGTCGCTTGAAGTGAGTTCTTGCCTGTCTAAGCTGATTTCGGCCAAAGCCCAGATAACAAAAGCAGAACGCAGGATGAATGAATACATAGAGCACAACCGTCAGAACAACATGTTCTTTGACGAGGACGCGGATGAGGAACTGATTAAGTTTCGGGAGAAGCTGGAGCGAAAGAAAATCGAATGTGATGAGTGTGAGAAACGGTTGGAATTATTAGTTGAAAAAAGGAGGAATAATCGATGAAAGCAACTCAATTATCATTAGATATGGATTATGGAATAAGTAAGGAGCAGGCTTGTATCCTTTGCCATCTTTCCTCTGAATGTGAAGGGTGGCGTTAAATGCAAAGCTGAAAACAAAAATGGAAGTTGTTATGGGCAAATATGCTCTCAACCTCAAAGAGAGCATGAAGGTCAAAGATGGGACGCATGGATGCATATTGTGTCTACCTCGCTTCCAGAACTCAAACGATTTATACCAGTGAAATACAGAAAACATTTAAAGAAAAAATAGCATGGAAAAAGAAAACAGAAAAATGATATTTGGAAAATATAAAGGACAAGATATAAAGTATATCATACTTACCCATATAGGTTATATCATGTGGTGTTTTGAGAATATCTACTGGTTTAAGCTGACTGAAGAAGAACAGGCTTTATATGATGCGATAGCCATAATGATTAAGAAAGAACACTTGCCAATGGCTTTTCCGGTTGAAATGATGTATAAGCATATAAAAGACAGAGAGTCATATGAAAAGTTAAATACTCCATTTACATTCAATTATGGATATATATCTTTAAGAATGTCTGATAAGGATAATCCAATATTCAACAGTATTGAAAAATACATTACACACAGAATACGCAGAAATAGTACACAAGAATATTCGTCATTCGAAAGTCTTTCAGGAGATTTGACAGGTCTTTCACATAGCATGAATAAAGAAATAGAAAGGGCCCGGCTTAATGGTGAGAGTGATGAAGATATATATGGCACTTGGGGTAGTAATGATTATAAGGATTAATTCTAAACAGTAAAATCAAAAAGAGATTATGAAAAGAGAAATAAAATTCAGAGGTAAATCAAAAAAGACTAGAAAATGGCTTTATGGTTATTTAGGTGAATCTAAATTCAGAATTCTTGATTATGTCTATACAGACAAAGTTATTTTTGATAATGTTCTGTCATTCAATACTGATAACAGTGCCTATGTAATCAAAGATTTGTCTGTAGAAGAAGAAACCATCTGTCAGTTCACTGGATTGCATGACAAAAACGGAAAAGATATTTATGAGGGTGATATAGTTCTTCAGCAAGGATACCATGGGAATAAACAGCCTATGGTTGTAAAGTTTGAGTGTGGAGCATTCATCGTAGGTTATCACAAAGGAAGTTCGACAAAGACTACCCCTATGTTGCTCAATAGTAAGTGTAAGGTAATTGGAAACATATTTGATAACCCGGAATTAATGGAGGATTAAGCTATGACGTCAATTAAGCAGGAAGCCAGCTTTATGAAAAAGAAAATGAAGGAGAAGAAGAAATGAAAGCAATATCAATCAAACAGCCGTGGGCGAGCCTTATCGCTCACGGTATCAAAGACATTGAGAACCGTACTTGGAAGTGCCCTCAGAAGTACATCGGTCAAAGGGTGCTGATACATGCAAGTCTCAACGATGGCTTTGGGCGCATACTGAATGAACAGCAGATATTTAAACTTTATATTCAAAAGTTTGGATTAGACTGCAACAAGCTACCTCACGGTGCTATCATCGGCAGCGTGGTTATATCCGATTGCGTACAGGACCATCCGTCCGTCTGGGCGGAGAAAGGTTGCTATAACTGGGTGCTGAAGGATGCTGTCTTATTCGATAAACCTATTGAAGGGGTGAAAGGAAAATTGGGATTTTGGAATTATAATTTGGAGGAAAAATGAGCTTACTTATAAAAGAAACACAGTTACAAAGAATAATCAGAAAGACCGGGCGTAATCCGGTCCAGTGCAAATGCAGTCTGTGCAAACAGCAGTGTCATACACCATGTCTTGGCACCCCACAGGATATATTGAAGATTATCGAGGCTGGATATAAAGACAGACTTGCTGCAACTGAATGGTATGCAGGTATGATTATGGGTGTCATTGATATTCCGGTACCGATGATACAGGCAAAGCAAGAAGGAGACTGGTGTACGTTTTTCAAAGACGGTTTGTGTGAATTGCATGATTCAGGATTGAAGCCGACCGAAGGAAAGTTGTCTCACCATAGTATCCGAATTGATAATTTCAAGCCCAGCAAAAGCATCTCTTGGAATGTTGCTAAGGAATGGCTGAATGAGGAAAATGATGAGTATATCCTTAAAATCTGTCAGGCATTCAATGAATGAATTTGAATTATTAACCTGTAAAAATTGAATTTATGAAAGCAAAGAAAAAACATGTTTTGGGCCTTCTCATCAAGTTGTGTGAGTTGGTTATTGTCACGATTGTATTGTCATCATTGATAATTCTGGGAGGTTTTGATGTACCCTCTGATTGGGTGTATCTAGCGTCTGCAGCAGTTTCATTTCTCATTCTATATATGTTCTACTGGGAGCGTGGAACATATTATTTTGTCTCATTCGTCGCTGGTGGAGTTCCAGGAAGGGTGTTCCTGAAGTTTGACGAGCGTGTATCTCTTGATGTGATTGAGAATACCATATCCGGCCTGTATTCCGGTGAACGGGTACTTGTTACCGGATACAAGACAGTAAGCAGATATGAGTATGAACTTAATATCAAGTCCTGATGGAACATTATCAGTCCAAAGGAGTAATATTGATGATTGTGGCTGTCCTGTTCTTCTATTCCATCGGGAATGTTGAGCAGGATACAGCACTTCTGATAATAATAGTGATGTTACTTGGTAACATACTGAATGTTTTATGTAAAATTCTAAACAAACTGTGATGATGAAAATTGTCGTAACCGGCAGTGAAGGCTTTATAGGAAAAGCCCTCTGCAAGAGTCTGAGAAATCGTGGTGTTGAAGTGGTCGGAATTGACCGTGTGTGTGGAACTGAAGCTGCCGGCGTTCCGTGCCTTCTGGCCGGAGGTGGAATCGATGCCGTAATACATCTTGCCGCACAGACCAGTGTTTTCAATGCGGATCATGAAAGAATACTTCGTGACAACATTGATTCATTCGTAGCGATAGCTGACGGATGTAACCGGTTCGGGGTGAAACTGGTGTATGCCAGCTCTTCCACGGCAAATCCATGCAACACGACAAGTATGTACGGTGTCAGCAAGCACTTTGACGAAGTGTATGCTTCATTATATTGCAAGAAAGCTACAGGTGTTCGCCTTCATAACGTGTACGGACCTGACCAGCGGAAAGGAACTCTTCTCTATGTTCTGATGAATCAAGAAAAGGTCAGCCTGTATAATGGAGGAATGAACACCAGGTGCTTCACTTACATAGATGATGTAGTTGAAGGATTGATATATGCGATAGGCTCGGACAAGAAGCTGGTCAACATTGTCAATCCGGAATCATGTACCATACTTCAATTTGCGGAAGAGGTGAGGAAATACAATGGAGTTGATATTCAGTGCGTTCCCGAAAAGAGAGAATTCGACAATCCTGAACAATCTGTCGATGAAGGTATTTTTTCAGTACCTTTGGGTTACACCTCAGTCAGTAAAGGGATAGCAAAGGTTTTTGGCTGTGAGGAAAGGTAGAAAGATAAGGATTGATGACTGGGACAAACCCGCCCGCGGCTGGAGGAAATACGAAAGGTTCTGCAACATGCAGCCTAAAGTAAGAATCCACCGCAAGGGCGGGTTTTATTACATATCCCTTTTTCAAGAACAAAGGATGGAATTCCATTGGATGAAATCAAGAATTCGGGTGAGTGTGCAGAAGTCATTTCGGAAGCCGCTACGGAACTGATACTTTCATTGATACGGCCGGACGATGAATGGTGCATAATTACCACACCGAAGCGCAGGCACATCACAGAGTACCATTTCGCCACTGACATTTGCCAAAAAATTGCCCAGGGGGTGAAAATAAAATTCTATGAATCTGCAATGCAGTGCCTCAACAGGACACGTATCAATCCTGAGTTTTATCTTCTCCGGCCAATTAAGGAACAGAGAGTAATACTCTTTGATGACATCTGCACGACAGGAAGTACATTAACAGCAGCCTACGATTTGCTGAAAGACCGGAAACAGGTAATCTGCATCGTCGGCATTAATAACCATTAGCCTATGAACAACAGGAAATTGACCGAAAAACAGGAAAAGTTTTGCAATTATTACCTTGATTGTGAAGGTAATGCAAGTGAGGCATACAGAATGGCCTATGACGCATCAAAGATGCAGCCTGAAACCATTTGGAGTAATGCAAGCAGGATGCTAGCAAATAACAAGGTTGCAGCAAGGATAGACGAATTGAGGTCTCAACGTGCTAAGGAAGCGAAAGTTAGCCGTGAAAAGGTGGAAAAAGTCCTCATGGATATTGTCATGATGGACCCGAGCGATTTGTATATTGTAGACCCGGTTACAGGAAAGCTAAAGTTGAAATCTCCCAGACAAATGCCGAAGCGTGTGAGAAATGCCATGAAGAAGATAAGCAATGACAAGGGTAATGTAAGCTATGAGTTCAACGGTAAGGTGGAAGCGGCGAAGCTTCTGGCCAGCATGAACGGATGGAACGCGCCACAACAGATTTCCATCGGAGGTAATCAAGGTGGAAATATCAATGAAATTCGCATAGGTTTCGATAAAGAAGAAGAGTAAAATCTGAAAAATAGAATAATTGTATTAGAAAAAATACGGGGGTTATACAAAAAATACTCTCAAAATTCTAAAAAATAGAATATTTATGCTCATAAATCACAAGAAACTCAATCCGAATGCATTTTACCTGCTGAAATATCTGAATGATGCCACACTTCGATTCATCATCTTGTATGGTGGTTCATCATCGAGCAAGTCTTTCAGCGTAGCACAGTGCGTGCTGATACAGACATTGCAGGACGGTGAGAATACGCTTGTGATGAGAAAGGTCGGAGCATCCATCAGCAAAACCATATATGAGGATTATAAGGTAGCTGCATCATTGTTAGGAATCACACAATACTTCAAGTTCAACCAGAATGTAATCCGTTGCCTGTATAACGGAGCAAAGATAGATTTCTCCGGTTTGGATGATCCGGAAAAGATTAAGGGTATCAGTAACTATAAGAGGGTTCAGCTTGAAGAGTTGTCAGAGTTTGAGTATGCCGACCTGAAGCAGATACGTAAGCGTCTGCGTGGTAAGAAGGGGCAGCAGATTATTGCCGACTTCAACCCTATCAGTGAAACACACTGGATAAAGAAGGACTGGCTTGACAACGAGAAACTGCATGATGTTCCTATGGTTGTAGAAATTGGCGGCCGGATAATACCGGCAGAGCTGACAAAGGTGAAGTCTTTAAAGATGAACGAGGGGCGCTCAATAGTGAATCCTGTAACTAAGGAAATTGAGGAGTATCCTCCAAATATGGTAGTTATACAGACAACATACCTGAATAACTTCTGGGTTGTCGGTTCACCGGATGGAACGTATGGATACTACGATGAGCAGTGTGTGATGGACTTCGAGCATGACCGTATTCATGACCCGGACTACTACAACGTGTATGCGTTGGGAGAGTGGGGTGTAATTAAGACCGGAAACGAGTTCCTCGGTTCGTTCAATGTAGGAAAGAACAGCGGTGAATACAGTTACATACCTGGATTGCCGATTCATCTTTCTGTCGATAGTAACGTATTACCGTACATATCTGTCGGCTACTGGCAGGCAGACTTGAGCAAAGGTAAGGATATGTACCAGATTGCCGAGACCACGGCTGAAAGCCCGAACAACAGCGCAAGAAGAGCCGCGAAACTGGTATCCAAGCGACTGCAGGAGTTAGGATATGACGGTAAAATCTACCTTCATGGTGATGCATCAGCCAAATCCGCCAACACTATCGACGATGAGAAGCGTTCATTCATGGACCTGTTTATTGACACGTTGAAGAAAGACAACTGGATTGTTGAGGATAAGGTGGGTAACAGGAACCCGTCCGTATCCATGACCGGTGAGTTTGTCAATGCTGTTTTTGAGAAATCATTGCCCGGCCTCAGCATAAGCATAGACGATAGTTGCAGGGTATCAATCGAGGACTACCAGAGCGTACAGAAGGATGCTAATGGTGCAATCCTCAAGACAAAGATAAAGGACAGCGTAACGAAACAGTCCTATGAGGAACACGGGCACCTTACCGATACTTTGAGATATGTTGTACATGACATCATGTACGAGGAGTATTCCCAGTTCTCGAGCCGTCGTAAACGCAACATGTATTCTGACAGAAGCGTGTTCGGATTCTTCAATCCTTCAGTCGAGTATCAGTATTCACAGAAGATAGTGTACATCATGCCGAATGTTGGAGGAAAGTTCTATATGTGTCAGGTTGCAAGGTGTGGAGAAAAATGGCATGTTCTTGACCTCGTAATGCGTGAAACTGTATCACTCGAAGAGATGAAGTCTGTTATATGTTCACATGATGCAGGAACGTACATCGTGGAATCGTCACCTGCATATTACCAAATGGCAAGGGAACTGAGAAATACGCTTTCGGAAGTAAGGATTAAGAAGGAATATCAGGATATGGATAAGAGAATAGCTGCTACATCCGATTTCATTAAGTCATACTTCCTGCTTTCTGAGACCGGTATGGAAAATGATGAGTATATGGCATTCATAACTGAGGTTCTTGACTACAATGAGGAAAATGTAAGTGGAGCCAGTGCACTTTTGAGCGGTATTGCATACACTTGCATAAAATTAGGGTAAACTTGTTGCTCTGTGCAATATGCTGATATATAGTGTCTTATTTGTGCTTTTTGTATTAGGATAAATTGCAAGATTTTTGTAAAATCAATATCGTATATACCCATAATTTATCTTTGTCATATAAGTATAAACTATGGGATATACAATTTTAAAACAGGATGCTATTCCGGCATGTGCTGGGCTGAAAATGGCCAGTGAGCCACAGACGGTTTCAACGCCAAATGGTGGTAATATTGACCGATGTGATGTGCATGAGTTATTCGTATCCCCACTGGTTTGCGGCCATAATTACATGGAACTGTTCCGTTCTGTTCCAGAAGTATTCTTTCCGATTGATTACATTGCTTCACGTATATCAGGTTCCGGATTTCAATTGAAGAAGGTAAAGGATGACAGCGTGGTCTGGGAGAACAAGAGAATGAACCAGATTCTCACAAAGCCAAATTGTCTTATGTCCTGGAACGAGATGATATATTCGCACTTCGTATATAAGCTGTGCACTGGCAATGCTTTCTTTCGTGCTGCTATGGGAGAAACATTCAAGGACCAGCCAAAGTGGAAATGGTGTGATAACTTTTGGGAACTTCCTGCTGATTTTGTTAATGTAGAGCCTAACAGAAGTGTCAATAGTCCAATCTTTGGAATAGCATCTGAAGATGATATTATCCGTTGTTACCGTCTGAATTACGGATATGTGAGTACGATGGAAATCCCTTCATATCAGATATGGCATGACCGTGACGGCTCACCTGAATATATGTCAATAAACGGGTTCTTGAAATCACAGAGCAGGTTGGCTGCGCATCTGAAACCTATTTCCAACCTTCTAGCCGTATATGAAGCGAGAAACGTGATTTACGTTAAACGTGGTGGTTTGGGTTTCCTGGTATCAAACAAGAAGGATGAAGCCGGTACTGCAGCAATGACAGAAGATGAAAAGAAGGAAATACTTGACAGTCATTTTGGAAAATTCGGGCTGGACCAACGTAGGCTTCCGTATGGATTAAGTGACGTTCCCTTGTCATTCGTAAGAACAAACCTTACCATCAGTGAGTTGCAGCCATTTGAGGAAACTCTTACTGATGCTATTCAGATAGCCGGAGCATACGGTATCCCCTCAGTTCTGGTACCGCGTAAGGACCAGTCAACATTCAGCAATCAAGCAACCGCGGAAAAGGCTGTATATACATCTACCATCATACCGATGGCCAAGAAATTCTGCAAGCAGCTGACTGCATTTCTTGGACTTGAAGAAGGTGGTTATTATTTGGACTGTGATTTCTCTGATGTGGATTGTCTGCAGCAGGGGTTGAAAGAGGCAGAGGAAGTGAAAACACTTATAAATACCAGATGTAAGGAACAGTTCCTGAGCGGACTCATCAGTATCAATGACTGGCGAGCGCAAATCAAGGAAAGCAGATTCGAAGAACCTATGTTTGACAAGACTTTGTTCGAGATGTCAGACGAGGAGAGAGAGATAGTAAAGAATGTAATTAGTCTTAACACAAAAAGTGAAGTTGAGAATGGAAGAGAAAACCAAGAGCCTACAGTACAGAACGAAGGCGAATGATGTGGATGAAAAGGGTATCGTAACGGTAGCAGTCAACGGTATCGGTGTGAAAGACTCACAGAACGACATTTCCATGCCCGGTTCCTTTAACAAGACGTTGAAGGAAAATATCGGCAGGATGAGATGGTTTCTGAATCACCGTACAGACCAGTTGCTTGGCGTTCCACTCAGTGGAGAAGAAAAAGAAGGAAACCTGATCATGGTTGGCCAGCTTAATCTTGAGAAGCAGATTGGACGTGATACATTGGCGGATTACAAGCTGTATGCTGAGAATGGAAGAACGCTGGAACACTCTATCGGGGTGAAAGCAATCAAGCGTGACGAGACTGACCCGTGCAAGGTACTTGAATGGAAAATGTTCGAGTATTCTACTCTTACAAGTTGGGGGAGCAATCCTCAGACATTCCTTGTAAACCTCAAATCGGGTACACAGGAGCAGGTGAAAGATGCCATTGAATTTGTCCGGAAAGCGTTCAGGAATACCGATTATTCGGAAGAACGATTAAAACAATATGATATGGAACTGAATCTACTTCTTAAAGCAATTAATGGAGGTAACGTGGTTACTTGTCCTCATTGCGGACATCAGTTTGATTACGATGAACAACATGAGCATACATTTACTCAGCAGGTGCTTGACAATGCTGCCATGTATTCAAGCTGGTTGACTGACCGTATCGTAAGCCAGGAGATAGACAAGCTGGAACCGGAAGTGCGTGCTGATGTCATTGCACTTATTGATTCCGTGAAGTCTGAAGGACAGGAACTGACAGAAAAATCAGTACAGAATTTCATGGCATACGTCCGTTGTCCGGCATGTTATGGGAGAGTATATAGAAGTAACGCCTTGTTGCAGGATAATAGCACAAACATCTTCTCCGGAAAGTCTGAGCCGTCCAATGACACTCAGGATAAAACTGACGGTAAGCAAGAAGATGATGATGTTAAGAAAAAAGCCGCTGATAGCACTTCTTTCTTTGGTAAACTGAATGAGGTATTTAGTAATAATTATTAAAATTTTGATTGAAAATGAAGAAATTTACAGTTGCGGATTTTGGTCTTAAGACTGACGGCCTGCCTCAGGATCAGGCTACATTTATGAATAACATCGCAAATATGATGTGTAATGTCATTAACAAGGCGATGGAAGGTGTTATTTCTCCTGATGATATGGAAAGCAGATTGAAGTCTCTCAACGAAAAGTTTAACGGATATGACGATGAGAAGTTCAAGCAGCTTGCCAAGGATAACGAGGAACTCATTAAAACGGTTAAAGGTCTTGGTGAGACTATCGAGAAGCTGAAATCTAAAGGTATCGGAATGGAAGTCATCAACAAGTTTGATGAGAAGTTGAACGAGATGCTTGATTCAGAGAAATTCAAGGAGTTCGCTTCTGGAAACTGCCGTAAGTCAGGTGTGTTCGAAGGTTTCTGCTTGAAGGATATTGTTTCCATGACTGATAACTATAGCGGTGACCATCTGATTACACAACAGCAGAACAGGGTAGTATCGCAGGTGGCTAACAAGCGAATCCACATGCGTGATGTATTGACTACATTGCAGGGTGATCCTAAGTTCCCTAACCTTGCGTTTACTCAGGTGTATGACTTCGACCGCAACGCACGTTATGTGACTGAAAACGGAAGATTGCCTGAATCAAGTTTTAAGGCTAAGGAAGTGCAGACAGGTACAAAACGTCTTGGTACTCACCTCCCTATATCCAAGAGAATGCTCAAGAGCCGTGTATTTATTCGCTCATTTATCTTGAAAATGTTGCCGGAAGCTGTATATCAGGCTGAAGATTGGAATATCTTGTTTGGTGACGGTAATGGAGAAAATCTGCTTGGTATCGTCAACCATACAGGTGTTCTGCCAGTTGAAACAATCATCTCTGACGCCTATGTAAGCGGTTCTGCCGGTTCTGTGAAGTCTGTTTCAGGATATAACTCCAATAAAGACACGGTCGTAGAGTTTACAAATCCTCAGGATCTTATCCTCGATGGTATGACAATCACCTTTACAGGTGCTACTGGTCTTACCGCTTTGAACAGTGCTAACCAGCTTGTGAAGATGAATGACCGTCAGATTCTGTTGAAAGGTGTAGCTTATACAGAGGAAACTTCAACAGAATCAATGACCTTTAAAGTCAGCCATGGTGCATTCAAATCCGTTGAGGAACCTAACTCTCTTGATGTTGTCAAAACAGGTTTTGCTGTGATGACATACGCACAGTACACGCCGAATGCTATTGCATTGAACCCAATCACTGTAAATGCTATTGAGAGCGAAAAGGACACAACTGGACGTAATCTTGGTATCATCCAGATGATAGGTGGTATTAAATATATTGCAGGACGTCCTATCATTGAGACAAACAACATCTTGCCTGGCAAGTATCTGATTGGTGACTTTAATGTTGCTGCAAGTCTTGTTGACTATACATCACTTACACTTGAATGGGCTGAAGATGTAGAAAGCAAGTTGAAGAATGAGATTGTTCTTATTGCTCAGGAAGAAGTTATCTTCCCTGTATATATGCCATGGGCGTTCGCTTATGGTGACCTGGCTGCATTGAAAGAAGCAATCACTAAAGCCTGATGCCTATGTATTTGCTTAATGGAGACGAGAAGGCTCTGAAATCAGTTATAAAAGAACAGCGTATCCGTATTGGCCGTGGGTTGATTACTATCACCCCGGTCTCGGAAGCTGGGCTTGTTCCGGAAGAGGATGTCAAAAAGACATTCGAGAGCCAGCAGAAGATTATTGACAATCTTTCTGCAAAGAATGAGAATTTACAGAAGGAGAATGAAGAATTGAAAGCAAAGATAGCAGAACTTGAAACACACTTAGATGATAACAAAGATGTTGAAGATGCAGACTCTAAAGAAGTTGAGCAAACCGACACTAAAGAGGTTTCTGCCGAATATGAAAAGGCAACCGTTGTTCAGGACGAGAAGAAAGTTTCTGCTTCGAAAGCGAAAAAATAAGGAATTGCCATGTTGATTGATGTGTCATATTTTGTAGAAGGCCCACGTCATATTCAAAACGCCTCAACATCAAAGACGGCCGGTGCCGATTCTTTAGCAGTAACCGGTCATATTGAAGCATATATTAAGGAGTTGCAGCCTGTTTTCCTCGAAGCCATGCTTGGGGAAAAAGAAGCAGGTTATGCAATGGATTACCTTGATTTGTCTGATGATGAAGAAAAAGAAGATACTGAGCCGTCTAAGTATGAAATCGTATGCAACAAACTGAAAGAGCCTTTTGCTGATTTCGTGCTGTTCCACATACTTCGTGATTCTTCATCGGAAGCTACAATAACAGGGAATGTCCGGCTGAAGTGCGCCAATGAGTACATTTCACCTGTCAATGCCCAGGTTATTGCATGGAACAGGATGGTTTCCGCCAATGTGAAGTTCATCCAGTGGGCGCGTGAAGGTAATTGCCCGATTGACCTTGTAACGCAGACCAACATGTTGATCAAGATTAACCAGTTCAATCTATGAAAGGTATAGTTGAAATTATTGGAGATGTAGTAAAGGAAATGAGTGGGAACCTTACCATCGTAATGCCTGCTGACATCGAGAATGACAGGTTCGAGGAAGTGAAGAATCCGGAACTGAACTACATATTTGGTTCGGCCCAGTATGTGAAGGATAAACTTGATGAATACAGCAAGGTGCCTTCAACATCAGAACGTAAGTTCCCGCTTGTAGTGCTGTTCTGTCCTGTTACAGAGAAGAGAGACAGTCCGGACTATTATTCAAAGGTTTCACTTAATATCCTTATAGCATGTTCATCAACTAAGAACTGGAGCAATGAACGGCGTCTGTATGCTTCATTCATCAACATTCTTCGTCCGGTTTATGAAAGATTGATTGAGGTTATCAAGAATGATGGAAGGTTCGATATGGATTATGACAACATCATTCCGCATGATTATTCCGAAAACTACTCGTATGGCAGATACGGAGCCTTTACGGAATCCGGAGAGGCAGTGAGCGAGCCCATTGACGCCATAAATATCCGCTCGATGGAGTTAATAGTTAAAAATCAAAGTTGTTGTAGATAATGAGAAATACAAGAGTTTGCGAAAGCGCAGAAATGAATACCGGCGGTTCGGCCTGTAAGGTGGACTGGGGTAAGGTTAAGGGAGCAATACTTGTAGAGCATGGAGTTAAACTTCCTGCGAAAATTACGGCAGATGAACTGGAGAAGATGTGCCATGCTGACAGACCGGACAGAATTTATCCAATCCATACGTTTGTCGAATATGCTAAGTCTGGGGGTGAAGCTCAGGTTAGTGCTGTTGGATACGGAGCGAACCAGTACAATGGCCTCAACGCCCAGACAGATACTTTCACGCTTCCTCGTTTTGATGAAATTCTGAATGCTGAGCTGTTGCGTTGTGCTAACAAGGAATGGGATGTGTACTTCTGGGATTCAAACAGAATGCTTATCGGTTACAATGATGGAACTGATATTCTTGCCGGAATTCCGATGTCAACAGTATATCCAGGTGCCACACCGTTCAGCACAAGCAGTGCGAAGTCAAGTATGACGGTAAATTTCTGCCACATGGATGCAGAAGACAGCCAGTTGAACTTTGACTACTTGAAGTTGGATTTCAATCCTGCGAATGTAATTAAAGGGTTGACTGAGGTTATGTTGGTTGAAAACGAAAGCAACAAATTCAAGATTATTGAATGTGTCGGTGGCTATGACAGAACTGCAGAATTTGCCACTGCATTGTCCTCAGGTGCATCCGAGGTATTTGAAGGGGTTACTTCTGCTTCGTATGAGGACGGTTATCTCACAATTACTCCTGGTGAAGGTGAGATTTCAGTTAAATCACCTTCTGTTCTGTACGAGAAAGATGTCAAATGGGTTGAATTTGTAAAAGTAGTTAAAGCAGAAGCATGATTGTAGATGGAGTCAATTTCGTGGAAAAGCAGGTTAGGATGATGTCGAAAAAGAAATTCATTGATACTCACATGACCTGTATCTGGCAGAAAGTTGCTGAGGAGAATCGAAGAAAGAAACTTTCTGACGTGTATGACCGGATTGCTGGTAAGTCTGTAAAGGATGCTGACGGTGAGTCTGCTGATAAGTGATGGCTTTGGTTGATTAAGCCGGGCGGAAGTCCGGCTTTAATTTTAATTGTATGTATGGCTGATTTCGAGAAATTGGAGAATGTGATAAACAGAATTGCATCAGGATTCGAAAAGTCATGTATGGATTGCCTTCAGGGAAATAATATAGAAGTGGCAGACCTTGTAAGGGAACAGCTCTATTCAGGTCTTGACGGTAATACAGACAGTCTTAGGCCGGGATATTCTGATGATCCGTACTTTCGTGAAACAACTTCTGTATGGCATAATAATCCTGACGGATATATAGAATGGAAGAAAAAGATAACTCCTCCTATTAAGAGTCCTATGCTGAACCTCCCTCCGAGACCTGTGGATGTTCCTAACCTGTATATCACCGGTCCGTTTCACGAGAGTATCCGCGCATCTGTTACAGGTGACACTCTTTCGATTGATACTGTAGGATTCGTGGATGGTCCGGATATAGTAAGGAAATACGGGAATGACATTCTCATGTTGGGAAAGGACGCAAGAGAGTATGTTGTACTTCAACTTCTCGAGCCTTTTTTGAAACGTTTTTTCAAACAATGTGGGTATAAATGATGGGATGCGGTTGCGAGAATAAGAAAATCATGTCTGACTATGAGCGTGTGGCCATGCTTGCAAAAAAAGCTGCCATGCTGGACGGATGTGTGTACGTTGTGTACAGGAAGAGTGACGGTACCTACTCGTTCGATAAGGAAGGTACCAAGGTGGATGGCGTTATTGTTGAATATAAACATTACTTGTGATGGGAAATTTAAAATTGAAGGATTTCGTCGATGAGGAATCATTGAAGAAGCTGCAGGAACTTAGGAGTACAATATCAGATGTAAGGCAGGATTACAAGGATGCTGCCTCTGAACTTATCAAGGGACTTACTGTTGACGTCAAGGTAAAGGGAGACATTGACAAGTTGCAGGCCATATATAATACCCAGGCTAATAATGTATCTTCCGCATCGGATAAACTTACTGAGGCGTTCAGAAAACAGTCTGAGGTTGCTGAACAACTGATGAAGAAAATAAAGGAGAAGGCGGATGCAGAAAAGCTGAGTACAAAAGAGGTTAAGGAATTGTCAAAGGCATCAGCAGAAGCATCAAAGGCAATGCAGCAGGCTGCAAAGGCTGAGGAGGCAATGAATAAGGCCCAGAAAGCTTCGAACACTACCAGAAAGGCTGCTGCCATGACCGAAGAGGAGCGAATCAGGATAATCAAGGAAGCGATTTCGCTATCCGATAAGGAAGTGCATAGCATTGAGGAAGCAAATGAAGTTAATAAGAAATTGCGTCAGGCTGTACGGCTTGTTCGTGATACAGATGAGGATTACAGAAATACGCTCGGTAAGCTGAATTCTACCATCGGAGTTAATACAGATTATGTAAAGCGTAACAGTGACCGGTACACGCAGCAGAAGATGACCATCGGTAGCTATAAGGAAGAAGTTAAAGCGGCCTGGATGGAACTAAACCATCTTAATGATTCTATGGGCAGCTTTGGAATCATATCAGGAAGTTTTGGTGATTCCCTTCAATCTCTTGGTAATGCTGGAAGTATGCTTGAAGGATTGTCCGGTATAGGAAAGATATTCCAAAATAAGTGGCTGTTGGGACTTGGAGCTGTTGGTGCTGCCGGTGCCGGAATAGGATGGTGGGTGAACTACAATAAGGGACTAACAGAGGCTACAAGACTTACCCAGCAGTTCACTGAGAAGTCAGGAGAGGACCTGAAGGCTTATCGCACGGAAGTGCAGGCGATTGCAGACTTCTATGGTAAAGACTTCAAGGAGGTATTGATTGGTGCAAATGCTGTATCGAAGCAGTTTGGTATATCCGCTGAAGAATCACTGAAACTGATTCAGGACGGATTCATTGCCGGTGCCGATGCAAACGGTGAGTTCCTGGACACTCTTAGGGAGTATCCTGCATACTTTAAAGAAGCTGGGATAAGCGCTGAAACATTCATCGCAATTACTGCCCAGGCTGCTAAGTCTGGTATCTATTCTGATAAGGGTGTGGACGTTATCAAGGAAGGTAATCTCCGTATCCGTGAGATGACTACCGCTACAGCCTCAGCACTCGAAGGTATCGGAATATCCGCAGATAAGGTTCAGGAACAGCTTAGAACAGGTCAGAAAACCACATTCGACATTATACAGATGGTTTCACAGAGACTTAGTGAGTTACCTGACAGTGCGTCTGTCGTAGGTACCGCTCTTGCTGACATATTCGGTGGCCCTGGTGAAGATGCCGGATTGCAATATGTACGAACATTGAAGGATATTAAGACTAATCTTGATGATGTAAAGGATGAAACTGGACAATTAGGTGATGTTCAAAAAGAAATGATTGAGTCTCAAAAGAGGTTAGCAACAGCCGTTTCCGATTTATTTGACATGACAGGAGGCTCATTTGAGACTATGACAGCAAGAATAAAAACTTTTGGCAATACTGTTATAGCTGACCTTCTTGAACGAATCAATAAGCTGCGTATGTCCGCTGACCAGGAAACATATAAAGCATTGGAAAACGCCAAGTCTGATGGAACTGCAAACGGAGCAAATGCTTATAAGAGCAATCAGGATAGAGTTGAAAACTTGACAAATTCATATATGGAATATCAGGGCATGACAAGGGATGAAGCTTATAAAGCAGCCTTAGAGCATGTTAAGAGCGATATTAAGAAGCAGTTGGAAGATAGTGATAAATTGTTGTCTGAAGCCTCAACTAAATATGATAAACTTCGTGTCGAATATGGAGAAAAGGAGAGAAACAAGTGGAGTGATTTTTGGGATAGATTTATTTTTGGAGGTTCTGTAAGCATTGATAATAATAGGCGTTTGGGTGTGGTAAGAGAAGAGTTGAATGACGCTCGTGATGCGCTTTCAAAAGAAACATCAATAAATGCCTCACTTTCAAGACAGCTTCAAGACTTAAGTACAGACGGTAGCTCCCCAAAAACCATAAATATCGGTACAGAAACTGAGGATGAAAAATCAGCACGTCTTGAAGCGGAAAAATCGTTGCAGGAATCACGTATTGCATTGATGGAAGAAGGACTTGATAAGGAACTGGCCACAATCCGCTATGGTTACCAGCAGAAGATTGATGCCGTAAAAGGTAATTCATCCGCAGAAATGGCATTGAGAAAATCGTTACTTCAAGAAATGAACAACGAATTGGCGAAGGCTTCTGAGGAGTATGAAAAGAATCGTGCAAGTATTGACCTTCAGAATCGTCTTGCCTCAGTTGAGGAAGGAAGTGATGAAGAAATGTCAATTCGTCTTGATATTCTTGAAAAGCAGAAGGAAGAAGAAATTAAGGCTGCTGAAAGTAATGGTGCCGATGTGAGCCTCATCGATCAGAAATATCTTAATGAAAGGCGTAAGATTTACGAGGAATATGCTTCTGATTACATTGACGAAATTTCTAAATCTGCTGCAGCAGAACAGGTAGTAAGGAATGCACAATATAATTCCGACATGAAGGAACTGGAAAAGCAGCATGCCCAGAAACTTGTTTCTGATGAGGAATATGAAAAGAAGAAGGCTGAGATAACAGAACGTTATTCGATTGATACCGCTAAGGCTGCTGTTGATTCGTTGGAGGAACAGCTTTCTGTTGAGAATATGAGCCAGGAAGATCGTGAAAAACTTGCCGAACAACTCCAGAAGGCAAAGGCTGATTTGGCAAATGCTGAAGCAGATGCTGAGATAGCAGCCATAAAGAGGGTACAGGATGAGGAGGAAGACTCGTACAAGAAGAGGATGAAGAATGCTCAGAAATGGATGAGTGTAGCATCTGAGGCAATAGGTAATATTGGTAATCTGATGTCAACATTATATGAGCGTGATATTGAAAAGATTGAGGATGAACAGGATGCCAATGAAGAAGCGTATAATGATGAAGTTGAGCGGATTGAATCTTTAGCGGATAGTGGTGCTATATCTGAAGAGGAAGCAGAAGCACGTAAACGTGCCGCCGAATCTGAAACATCAAGAAAGAATGAGGAACTTGAAAAGAAAAAGGTACAGCTTCAGCAGAAACAGGCTAAATGGCAGAAGGGTGTGGATATTGCCCAAGCTGGTATAGCAACAGCACTTGCAATTACTCGTGCATTACCTAACCTTGTACTTGCTGCAATAGTAGGTGCCATGGGAGCGGTACAGATAGCGACAATCGCAGCAACACCGATTCCTGCATACAAGGAAGGTACAAAAGATGGGGGACATGTTGGAGGTCTTGCAATCGTAGGTGATGGAGGGAAGAAGGAAGTTATCGTATATTCAGGAAAATCATGGATAACTCCGGATGTTCCTACAATAGTAGACCTTCCTAGAGGTGCAGAGGTTTATCCTGATGTTGATGATTTTGTTGAAAGCGTGAGGATGAATCCTGTGTATGATTTTGGGAAAAATAATACAGTCGTTGTGAATGATTATTCAGAACTCAGCCGAGAGATTAAAGGTATGAGATACGACATGAAGAAAATCATGAGAATAATTCACATGGATTCGTATAATTCTAATTATGAACATTATAAGAATACAAGATTATGATAACTACATTAAGCAGACTGAGCATGGGCGATTTTATTGAGTTGCTGTGCGGAAACAATCAAGTTCTTTTGGAAGATGGTGATAATGATTCCATGCTGGAAAATGTGGCTTCTGAATTGATATATCAGTATCAGTGCATAGTGAATCCGTCAGGAATTGAGTCGGCACTTCTTGAAAAGGAAGAGAAAATCAAGATTAAGTACAGGATTACTATTGCTAAGATATTGAAAGCCCTGATGAGCATAGATGCAATTGAAGATGTCATTGAACTTCTGAAAGAAATGGGTTATTATATTAATGAACGAGACAGGATTTCTTCAAAAATTGACCGTATGATTGCGGAAGCTGAATATATGAAGAAAAGAATTGATGATAATTCACATACATCCGGAAAGAAAAATACGACTGATGTACGTGCGTCATTTGACAGGGAGATAGCTTTTCTCATGACTTATTTCAAGATGAATATTGACACAAGAAATATCACTGCAGGTGTTTACGCCAATATGGTTCATCAGGCAGATGTGGAGATTAAGAGGAAATTGAACCGTTAAAAATTTTAATGATTGTCGAATTATTTTTCATGTAATTAGTAACACGATTAAACACTAATAATCGTATAACATGGAAAAGAAATTCGACAATCTAATTTTATTGCCTGAAATTAACAAGAAATGTGACGTAATAATCAATTTGTTATCGTCATTGTGTGATGATCCAGATTTTCTTATCGGTACTCTTAGGAAGTGTGTCGATAAACAGCGAGAACTATCATCTGATCGCATGAAAATCGTTAAGGGTCATGGAACTGGAACAGATTGTCATTGATCAATATCAGTGGATATTATCAATGGCTAGAAAATACTTCCGAAATGTGATGGATGCGGAAGATTTGGCAGAAGAAACCGTTTACAAGATTCTGATGAATAAGAAAAAGTATGATTTTTCTAAGAGTTTCAGACCCTGGTGTTCTGTTATCATGTTGAATACATACATCACTTTGTATAATCACGATTCATTGATACGGTTTGATTCTGAGGATAAGGCAGGTTTTATTCCATCGTATTATAATGCTGAAAGTTATGTTCTGAAGAATGAAATTGAAAGTGTTATTGAACAGTGTCGCGTGAAATCATGTGCCGTTGATTGTGCGATAATGTATGCTGAGGGTTACTCATATGAAGAAATATCGGAGAAGCTGAATATACCATTGGGAACCGTGCGAAGTAGAATATCCTTTGCACGTAATATGATTCGTCAACATATTGTAGATTAATAAGTTAATTAAGGTTTCTGGCTTAAAATGGCGAAGTTTCTGATTGCAAATATAGCCAATCTGAACTATCTTTATAGTACAATTAAAATATAAGTCAAACCAAATAATTAACATTATGGAAAAGAGTAATTTTCGAGTTAGAGTGATGAAGTATGCACATCAGTTAGCTAAATCAACAGAGTACACGTGGAAAATCTGTCTTATCAAGGCTTGGGAGTTATACAGGCTTGCGAAGAAGATGCGAAATGGTATTGTCAGATTCGCATTCAAGAAAGTTGACGGTACTATCAGACATGCCACAGGAACATTATATAATCTTCCGGCCGGTTCTTCAATCAACGGAAAGAAAATGACGAAGCCAAGTTACAAGACATTCGCCTACTTCGATGTAGACAAGTCAGAGATGAGATGCTTTAAAATTGAGAACCTTATAACAATCTATTGATATGAGAGAGAGTTATATTATTACTTCATCTGGTGAAATTGTATTAACTTCTCCAGAAAACGGTCATGATTTCTCATTGAAAGAATTGCAGGAATCTGTTAATGGATACATTGAGATTGTTCCGATAAGGAATACTGTTGGACCTATTTCCTTTAAGGAATTTGATAAGGACGGTTTTACCATAATGCTGAATAATGAATATGTGATGGTTATCAATTCTGAGGGAAAGCTAGAAGGACGTGAATTCAATTATGCAGCTACAGTTCTGGCTTCTTCATCAGGTTCCATCATTCCTTGTGATTACATTGTTGGAGACGTGCTAATATGCACTGGTGATATGATTAAATAGTTTGGATTTGTGTAAATTGTTGTATTTCAAATATTTGTATGTTTCAATTCAGACGGGATTTTAGGCAAACCTTAGTTGGTTTGCCTTTTTTGATATATTTGCTTTTTGACAAAAAGCAGTAATATGAATTGTAAATTTTACCTATCATTAGGTTCTAATAAAGTCAACATTTCTTCGTCAAATTGTATTGAAGTGTCAGACCAGATAACAAACCTTAATGACATCAAGTTGTCTTATGTAAGGTCTGATTATGGTGGTGTTATAAGAAAGTGTGCAAGTGCAATAATATTGACTGGAAAGGCAAGAGATTCAATTATTGATTATTATACATCACAGAAATTAAAGTCTATTGGTGCTTTTGCAGTTTATCAGATAAACGACAACTGGACATACGATCTGCTGTTTAGCTGTCCGCTTGATTTTTCAACCTTCAAGTATGACGAATATACGGCTCAGATTTCATGCCTTGACAATTCTGTAGCAGCAATACTAAATTCAAACAACAACACAAAGTATGAGATACTTGTGGATGATATTAAGGAAGACAAGCAGTTGTTCTTCGATGGTGTAAGATTATTGAATACCGTAAAATTGGTTTTTACAGGTAATTCAGTAGATAATGAGGCTTATACTATAAGAGAAAATGTAAATTGTGGAGGTAACGTGTATTATATTCCTCCAATCTCATACGCTGAAAGCGATATACAAGTAGAAGGATATGTCAGACTAAACGACCAGAGTGAGGATTTGTCTGGAACGATAGACACCTCTTCGGCTTGGGCCACTGCAGGTCCTAATACTAATAGGACAAGCTACTTTCTTGAAGCCCTTAAGGATGTTCATATTGATGTTGATATATCTTCACTTTCAATTAAGGTTGTAAATTCTGCATCAGGTGAACTCAATGATGTCATGACATCACTTTACAAGATACCAGTAAGTGGTAATCCTGTATTAGTTTCCAGTTCGTATGTAGGTGTTGCCGGCGTTTTGGGAGTTGATTTGCATGAGGGAGAAAAGTTACAGCTGTGTTTGCACAGATTATCTATTATATCTCCAGTAAGCTTCGGTGTTTCGACATTCTACTTTTACGATTGCTGTAATATTAAATGGAACGTAACAGGTGATAAAAGTTATATTGACGTAGTAAAACCGGAATCACTCCTTAACGCTATCATCAGAAAAATGGGTATGGAGTCGTATGTCAATGGAGATATAACATTCGATGACACTTCATTAGAAAATGTATTGTTGGTAGCTGGAGAATCTATAAGAGGGTTTAACAATGCAAAGTTATATACTTCATTTTCCGATTTCTGTAAATTCATGGAAGTAGTTGCTGGAATGGTGTATGTCATTGAGAGTGGCTCCAGTGAATCTATAGGCGGTTCAGAAGGAAGTGAAGGTTCAGAAGGGCCTGACTATGACAAGGAATATTCGTATGGTGACTTGAATATTGAGGCTGATAATTTTGTGAGAAATGGAAAGATTACTACAGATGTTGTGGATAATTTAAGTTCTTTCATGCCGGATGGTGTATCACTTGTTCAAGTAGAGTTCTTCGAGGATTATATGTTTTTCGGTCTAGGCAGCGATGGAATATATTATTTTATCAACTTCCCTGGAATTGAAAAATATCTACGCGTTACAGATGAATTTGCAATAGAAATAATAGATAAGAATGTATTATATGATACAGAGTCAAGAAAGTATTATATCACTGATACAAAAAACAAGAAGTTGGACGATTTAAAGATTGATACTCTTGACAAACGCTATAATCATATTGCAAAGTTCGGAGGATTTGTTATTGATTCAGTTACAGACTCAGGGAAATATAATGGAAGCGTTAAGTCTGAAGATATATTTTTCTCTAGAAGCAGTTCGAAATTCCTTTATCGTGATAAAAGTGCAGGTAAATATTACAGCATTTTTGATGGATACGAAGATTATCAGAAGGATGGGAGATTGAATCCTGTTGCTGTATTCGTTGATGTATCCGATTTTAGTACATACGATGATGGAGCTTCGTATGTGGCCGTTGACGGTAAAAATTTGATATTATATGATGGCAATGTACCATTGTTGCCAGACAGGAATGTGAGCGGAATTGCTATGTATTCTGTATCCTACGAAGAAAACTTTGTCATAAGATTTGTTCACCGGGATTCAATATTTGTAGATTCTGTCGCAAAGTCATTGGATATTGCAAGCGAGCCTGAATACAGTGTCTCATCAGGAAGAATCTATTCTTCTGTAAAGATTGGATATGAAAAGCAGGATTATGACCTTGGGAATAACGGTAAGGATGAGTTTAATTCGACGATAGAATATTCGACTGGCATCAATCTTAAAGAGCAAACGCTTGATTTTCTGTGTCCTTATAGAGCTGACAGTTATGGGTTCCAGGAACTTGCAAGGAAGAAAGGTAATCAGACTTCAGACTCAGAGAGTGATAACAATACGTTCATTGTACATTCATTGAAATCTGATTCTCGATACAACTTGGATAGAAGCATTCCTGTTGATGGGGTATATACAGATACTGTATTCAACGCAAGACTTTTCCCACACTATTTGATAGATGCAAACAAAAGGTATCTTGCGTCATACACATCGAGACTTCTGTACACTTCAAGTGAAATAATGGACAGCATAACAGTAAACTCAAAAAAGATTGACAAGAATGTATCACTTTCGGAACCGTTGTTTTTGGAGGGTGATATAACAGTCAAGACTAATGATTTCATAATACCAGACGACTGGAAAGGATACGTAGAGTTTCAATGGGAAGGTAAGAGTTATAGGGGGTATCTTAGCAGTCTTGAGATTAATGTATGCAATAATGAGGTTTTTGAGTACAAATTAATTGAATGCTGATATGTACAGGATAAGTTCTTTTACTCCGTTATTTTTCTCACCTTCTACTGATGTGGGAACAAAAAGCAGGTATGTGCAGGAATTTTCAACTCATGACAGAATATTTCTTCAGGTGTTTGCATATAACGAGTCAAGTCAGCCATCTGTATTCGTCTATGATGAGATTTCAGGAGAAAAATTTACTGTTAATATGAGGTCGTGGAAAATGAACTCAGAGCAGACATTGTATTTCACTGAGATAACTGCACTGAACAATGGAATATATTCTGTCGAGGTAAATGGCGTTAAGTCTGAAGTGTTTAGAATTACGGATGATATATCTGGTACTGTCTTGCTGCAGTATTCAAATCCAAATAACAAGATGCGTAATGATGCTGTATTCTGGGTTGATGGAATGCAATATTTTTTTGATTTCAGGATACCTGGTGGATTCAAGGATGACGATTGGGTTTTCGGAGTGGATAATGAACAATATACTACTTCTCTTAATGATGTGGTTGATATATACAGTGTAGACAACGTACAGAAGACTCTTACTGTTGGAGATTCCAGGGGATGCCCTGTCTGGTATGCTGAATTGTTGAACAGGTCATTGTGTTGCAGTTATTTTTATGTAGACGGAATCAGGTATGTAAGGGTTGATTCGAATGTACCTGAGATGAACGTGCTTGTTGAAGGTATAAGGTCTTATGTGTTCAAGCAGGTTATAAGAAGGGTTTTTTCTTTAAATCCTACGATTGAGGAGAATAATCGTATCATCATGAGGCGTGTGGATGATGCGTCGTTGAGGAATATTGATAGTGGTAAATATAAAATTGTAGATTATGACAGATGAGGAAAAGAAGGAAATTGTAGCTGAGGTTATTCAAACATTGAAGACGAATGCCGTTACAGTTGATCAGTTGAATGAGGTATCATCATATACATCGAATGATTATGTTGAGCTGAATAAAGGCCGGAAGATGAGGGTGGACAAGATTGAGGAAAACATCGCTTCCGGTATTGACAAGAAGTATAGTCGGACAATACAAACTCTTGGTGAAAAAGATAAAGAAATAGAGGCTTATTCTAAGAAGATAACAACTGAGTATAATGTATCTGCTTTCTTCCCCACTGGAGGTTCA
>CABIXF010000005.1:139096-146832 GCA_902362595.1 Bacteroidaceae bacterium
AGTTCAGTGAGAGATATATCATAAGCTGTGTTTATTCGTTAATCAGTGGCTATATGGAAGTATATAAAATTGAAGGAAATCCCAAACTTATTGATTGGTCATTTTAATGTGTCAATAGCTAATCTACTCATTAAACCTACTAATGGTATTGATATGCCATCCTTCATTACTATTTTTTCAATTTACATACTATCTGAATGGCAATTATCAAAATGGTTATAGCTATTATCATTATGACCCAGCCACCGAAATCCATACGGAACTGCTGCCATTTTGTGAGTTCCTTTTCAACTAGATAGGGAACGTTAATACTGTCTGTTTTTGAAATGTACATTGTATCTCTTACTAATTTGTTACGATATAGATACTTATACTTCTCAATCAAGACGGTATCTCCCTTTTCCTTTACATATACGCTGTCAAGCATGTAGATGCTATCACGCTGTAACTTGTTGATATAGATCGTATCAACCTTTATCGTTTCTACTGGAACATACTTAATCGTCCGGCAAGAGCAGAGAACAAGCAAGCACATGAAGGGAGCCAGCGTAATACACCGACTCACCTTGTCTATTATGTAATTATAGAGTTTCATAACGCCTCCCATCCTGCTTCAATGTCTGACATCACAGCAGGTACACCGTTTTCCACCTGACTGATTGCTGCGGCAAAGGTGCACATGGTTGTCTTATCCTCCACATCTGGAACATAGGTTGTCGGTACCTGCATCTCCTTACACACACGTGAGATATATCCTCCAGTGTTGTTCTCAGTTGATGGTGCCCATCTCTGGATGAAATCCGCTATAGTCTGGCAGCCATGCCGTCTTCGATAGTTCTGCAATGTGCGAATCAGTGCCCGGTATCCCCACTTCATATCCGAGAACTGGAAAAACTCCTTATCTTCCTGAACAGGTCTAAGACCCTTCCACTTATCCTTAGTTATCCGGATGTTCCCTGGATTATTATTACGTAAACCTCTTGGTATCATTTCTTTTCCTCCTTTATCTTCTTAATTATTTTCTGTGCCTCTTCTGGCGTGAGGCATTCTACAATTTTGGCAGCCATGTCGGCCACTTCCGCTGCATGGCTCTTTTTTCTGCGAAGGTTCTCCACTACAGAAAATCCTTCGATAATCAGCACACCCAGTGTCCCGATTATCGCCCCGTAGGGAAGGTTGTACCATGGAAAGCACAAGCCAAGAATATCAATCAGAACAAAGAATAAAACCAGCCTGTAGTAGTCCACAATCTTTGTCCCTGTTTTTCGTAAAGGTCTACTGCATATCTTTTCCTTGTTGGCCCGTGCCGCGTCTATGCCAGTCCACATATCCAATAAGCAGGCAAATACGATAAGCACAAGGCAGGTGAAGATTATTGCCACACCTGACCGTAAATCCTGCGTAATAAATCCTACATACTTTTCCATTATCTTACATTTTTTCTTTCATACAATTAAGGTTTTGATATATTTATACTATATTTGTAAAGTCTCACTTGAGGCCTATATATTTTATGTGGGGGTGCAGAGGCACCCTTTTTTTGTGCATTATGATAACTGATTAAACCATACTCCAAGTGCAGCTGCTGCAAAAATTGTTATGCATCCAGCAACAGCAGCTAATACATCCATCCAGTCCGCTTTTTCATCCATGATGAGTTCTTTTATGACTGATAGGATAATAACGACTACGGTTCCTATAAGTACAGAACCAACCTTCTCGAGTGAATTTAAGTTGTCCTCTTGAAGAATCGTTACAATGGTTACCAATGCGCAAATCCACCCTCCTCCAATGAAATGCAATACCTTGTCATTCCCTACCTTTTTAATCAAATCATCTAATTCCTTCATATAAAATAAGATTTAATAAAACAAAAAGCCCTCCGACAATGCTATACACATTATCTGAGGGCAAACAAAAATATGAATTATATCATCTAATGAATCTAATGATAAAAATCCTGGAAATTTGGGAAAGCATAATATACTATAAAACAAGAAGATATAAATACTCGATATTTTAAGCATGTACTATGAGCAACAATCAAAATTAACGTTTCAGCTCTCAATTCTTTTTATATAATAATTTCACCTGTCGGTAGAAAATGGGTAGAAACAAAAAACTAGTAGCCCAATTTCTACCTATTTTCTACCGAATCTTGAATACTGCACGTAATTCCTTGAAATCATGAAACAACGCAAGTTCCGGCAGAACTTAGGACGGCCGGGCTTACCGTTAGCTTCCTGAATGAGTCCGGGGACACTGAGAAATGGGAGTTCGGCGGTGGTTCCTGGGCGATTGGTGGGTTTTCGCAGGTAGGAGCTAAGAAAATCGATAAGTTAGACAATGAAAAATTAAATAAAAATAATCCAGAACAGTCCGCAATCAAAGATAGTTCAGATACTTTCTATTTTGCAGACTCAAAGGGAAATGTTATCGGGAAACTGGATAAGGATGGGTTCAAGGCGATAGAATATCTTCTGAAGGACGGTAAAAAGTTATCAGAAGTGTTGCTATCAAAAGCTGAGACTGATAATGATTCCGAATCACGGCTGAAGGATAATTCTGACTCTTTTATCTTTTGTGATTCAAAAGGAAATGTAATTTGTCAGATATTAAGAGAAGGTGTTAAGTCTCATGATTTTATCCTGAAAAACGGGAAAAAATTATCAGAAATAGGTGTGGAGCTGGAGGGAAAAGTGAACAAAGAGGAAGGGAAAGGTCTTTCCTCAAATGATTTTACGGATTCATATAAGAAAAAGATTGATGATATTCAGGCTGGTGGAGGTGGAGGGACTGACAATATAATTAACAGAATGGATGGTTTCTATTTCTGCGACGGAAGTGGAAATGTGATTCTTAAAATAACATCAGACGGAATATACAACAAGGACGGAACGCCATTGAAGAATGATGGGAATATCCCGACGAGCTGCATATACGGGAAAAAACTGTACACTCTCTGTGATTCGTTAGGAACAGCTAATATATGGCAGGAAGAGTTTGCAAAAATAACAGGTTGCATTTTTAACGGTAATGAAAACTACAATCAAGGTAATGCGTTCAATTTGTCGGAGGGTGGCACACGGACGCTAGGAAATGACAGGAAATGCGGCCAGATGCGCGCCTTGAAACTTCTAGAACTGCATCCTGACGCTGATGTTATATTCTATGAAAACGTCAACGATACGTCTGCGAAGAGAGGTTCCATATCTGACGCACCCTTCATGCTTTCACAGATGGTGGATTATGATGGAAATATATATGGGAGTAAAGAAGAAGCCCAGGAAGCACTATCTGACGTAATTGAAACGGTTGCGGAAAAGAAAGTGGGAACAATGATACGGATTCCTTACACGTCTGAAAGCAAGGACGGATTTCTGCTTACCGTCAATGGAACTGCCGTATCGGACGGGAGCATCCAAATAACGATGGGAGGAAACAGTACAGGAATTGCTGTAACCACAAAGATGTCAATAAGTGACATTCTCAATGAGATATTGCGATGCGACTTTATTCAGTACGGATATGAGGACGTAAAGAAAGGAGACAATTCCATTCTGTTTTCCAACGTAGGGAGCGGTGGCGAGGTAACCTTCAATGCAGGAGACACAGGGGTTTCCGCCACTCTGACAGGCGACTATTCCTCATCGTATGAAGCCTACTGCTTCATTTCACGTGACGTGAACCAGTGGAATACGGTTGGGAACTGGAAGAAATGGGATGAAATAACTTTGCAGAGTGCCGTAAAAGGAATATTGGAATTTCTGTCTACAAATTTCCCGAAGGCACAGATATACTATTTGCTCCTTCCTNTTCGTTAGGAACAGCTAATATATGGCAGGAAGAGTTTGCAAAAATAACAGGTTGCATTTTTAACGGTAATGAAAACTACAATCAAGGTAATGCGTTCAATTTGTCGGAGGGTGGCACACGGACGCTAGGAAATGACAGGAAATGCGGCCAGATGCGCGCCTTGAAACTTCTAGAACTGCATCCTGACGCTGATGTTATATTCTATGAAAACGTCAACGATACGTCTGCGAAGAGAGGTTCCATATCTGACGCACCCTTCATGCTTTCACAGATGGTGGATTATGATGGAAATATATATGGGAGTAAAGAAGAAGCCCAGGAAGCACTATCTGACGTAATTGAAACGGTTGCGGAAAAGAAAGTGGGAACAATGATACGGATTCCTTATACGTCTGAAAGCAAGGACGGATTTCTGCTTACCGTCAATGGAACTGCCGTATCGGACGGGAGCATCCAAATAACGATGGGAGGAAACAGTACAGGAATTGCTGTAACCACAAAGATGTCAATAAGTGACATTCTCAATGAGATATTGCGATGCGACTTTATTCAGTACGGATATGAGGACGTAAAGAAAGGAGACAATTCCATTCTGTTTTCCAACGTAGGGAGCGGTGGCGAGGTAACCTTCAATGCAGGAGACACAGGGGTTTCCGCCACTCTGACAGGCGACTATTCCTCATCGTATGAAGCCTACTGCTTCATTTCACGTGACGTGAACCAGTGGAATACGGTTGGGAACTGGAAGAAATGGGATGAAATAACTTTGCAGAGTGCCGTAAAAGGAATATTGGAATTTCTGTCTACAAATTTCCCGAAGGCACAGATATACTATTTGCTCCTTCCTGACCTTTCTGTAGGGGATTCCACACCGAAGAGGGAGGACGGAACGATTGACATTGACAGTATTGCATCCCTGCCTTCATGGTCCGAACTGTATGACACGATGCAGGAGATTGCAAAGTACATGTGGATTCCTTCAATCAGGTTGGGGGAAAATTGCGGCATAAATCCCTACAATGCGTCATCCGGAGGTTATTATCCTTATAATGGAGGCGTTCATCCCTATGAGATGGGTTATAAAAGATGGGGTGTACAGTTATCAAGAATTTTTTAACTTTAAAACTTATAATCATGATTTTTGTAGCAAAAAATGCTGACTTCTCAGCAAATTCAATTGGGAAAATTAATATAAATACGGAACTTTCATCTTTTACGAAAAACCTTCTAAAAAAGATGACCAGGTTCGATGAAAAGTCGGATGAAGCATTTGCTTTTGACATGTTCTATTCAAGCCTTGTTGACAAGGGACTGTGGGACAAGATAGACAATCTTTATTTACCCGTAATGGCAAAAACAATCGACGAAACCTTCTGTGATGTTGCAGGGGATATGAATTATGACGTTATTGATTTTTCAGAATCAAACATCGAATTATCAGAACTTAATGGACTAAGACAAATTAACAAGTCTGGAGGTGGAATTAATGACAAAATACGTCCGACGCTGAATAAAAGCGTTAATTTCAATGACGTTAGTGCGTGCATGTACATTCTTGATAATTTTCAGGTAAAATGGGAGGAAGGATATACCTATGATGCAAAAAGAAACATCGGATTCTCGAACCAGTTAAGTTTCTTTGCACTGAATGTCGACGGAAGTGGGAAAATATATCCTTCAACAATGATTTCCGCCGGTGGACAATATCCATCCGTTACAGGTTCAAGCAATGCCCTTATTCCAGAAAAAGGGTTCATGGGATTTACTAGAAGAACTTCTGATAGTTATGACACAGAATATATTGTCGATAATACAGCCTATGAATATGGAGAGAAAAAAGAAGGCGACGAAACAAATGTAACTAATATGCAGCTTTTTGCTGAGAATTTTATATCGGATAGAAAATCAGGTGATCAGTTAAAGACCATAATAGCTCCAAGTATAGGACTTTATATCATCACTAAGAACGCACTTACACGGGATGATATGCTTGACCTTGAAAATATCGTAGAAACATTTATGTCGTCATTATAGGAATAGCCGGCAATTTGCCGGTTATTCTTACATCAGAGTTGTGAGAATATATATTGAGCTGTTCGTTTCCCAAGCAAGTCTGTCTGATGTACACCATCTGTGTATAGTTCTTTCCACTTGTATTGCCTTCCTCCAGCGTTATTATATATGTCTATGTATTGACATCCAAACAAACTTGCAGCTTCTTGTATAACTTGATTCATCTTACCTTTAATATCATCTTGGAAGGTAGAGAATATATTAGTATCAACAGAGGTTGCAAGTATCTGCTTTTGCATTGACAAACAGATTATTCTTGCTGTAGGATTGTCCGTTACTAACCTTTTAAGTATCCCTCTATATGCTGCTCTAAAAGTCACATCTGAAATTCCGGTTTCTGTCGAAAAACCTACTATCGAATTTTGTTCTCCTTCATAAATTTCTTCGTCATCTTCTTCATTCCATAAATTATAATAGATATCGTTTTCTTTAAAAACTCCACCATTAGATTTCGCAGTCGATCTGACTCCGGCATAATCATTCTGACCTCCCCATAAAATTATAATGCCAGGGTTATAAAATACAACATCAAAGCATCTTTTGTAGATTGAGTTTTCTGCAATAGGCATTATTTTAGTACCACCTACGGCAGTCGGATATGCTTTTCTGTATTTATTCTGCGATGAATCATACCAGAACCCATCATCTCCTTTCGTCAAAGTTTCATCGTTTGTGAGATATTTTGTACCACTACCCTTAACCTGTACGTATCCAACTCCTTGACCATTTTCATTGCTGTCCCAAGTCATTTTTGTCAGCTTTATCAATTCTTGTTGCCATTTTGCAAGATAAACAAGGCTGTCTCCAACAGAACATAATTTTTCATTCTCATAAGGCATATATATCGTTGTAATTGTCGGTTTGTTTTTAATAAATGAAGGCTTACCTTCATTCGTCTCATCCCAATCTGACTGTTCTTGTTCGATGTCTTTTTCTATCTTTTCTGTATAATACAATTCATATAAAAATTCATGATTACCATCATATAATGATAAACCTATGCTGTCCGTTTCTTCAGGTAATGTTATGTCTTCATCCCATTTGTTTGCCTGTTGCGATTCCACATAAGCAAATTTTTCCAAGGGATTTCCTTCCGCATCAAAAGCCCAACATGCCCCATACTGATTCCATGTCGTTCCTTTAAAATGTATTTTATTACTTTTTACCTTAACTGGTCCAACGACCGCAAAGTTTTCTCCTACATTATTCAATAGATTACCAGTCGTTGGAGAAAATCTTTTATCTTGAACTGGCGCAGGATTCTCTAATTGTTCGAAAATAATACTATCATATATTGCTAAGTCACTCTTCGTTGCTACATTGGGCTTGTTCTTTATGTAGGACTGTTTCGCAGTATCAGTTTCACTCCAATCCGGATTTTCGATTATTGCATCACTTCTTGTATATCCGTATGGTATATAATTTTGTTCTAAATCATCTAGGTAAATCCATGATTCATCTTTATATTTACTTAAAGAATAAGGCATTGTCGCCTTAAAAAAATAAGCATTTTCAGGTAAACTGTCAATTCTATTTCCTTCAACAGTGCTTATATAGATACCATATTTATCAAAAAAAGCAGTTTTGATATAAGCGTCAGAAACTTCATTAAGAACAGAAAATCTTATCACTTTATTACCATTTAGCAGAATCATCTCAGTAGTACTTCGGTTTTCCATGGATATTTCTTCACCGGAATTATTGAGAGAAAAGCCGTCATGCACAGAATTTTTATCAAGTTTGTTATAGCTATATACTTTGGTTAAATAATTTAATTTATCGATTTTCTTAGCTCCTACCTGCGAAAACCCACCAATCGCCCAGGAACCACCGCCGAACTCCCATTT
>CABIXF010000006.1:0-39989 GCA_902362595.1 Bacteroidaceae bacterium
TTTTTTTGAGGAAAATCCAAACGACTTCAATCTGATATGAAACGACAGAGGCCATCTCAATTCATTTTGAGACGGCCTCTTCTGTTTTTGTATGGGGCAAGTAGAGATGATTCTCTTTTGTCCCATTCATTTTGGCAAAATGTCTTTATGAATATACCTCGACACATTCGTGCGGAGACCTCGTCACGTTGGTGATGAGGCCTCATCACGTTCGTGTCAAGATATCGTCACGTTCGTGACGAGGTAAATTTGAATGCAGTTGTTGGAAAATGAGTATAATACTTGGGATAACTTTATACCAGCTTCCGGATTTTCATATTTTCTTTCAAAAAGTTTTTACTTTTGTGTAGTTTTTCTGATGGTTTTAGCGTCTAATGGTCAAAAACAAATTCATACGATATGAAAACATTGGATACTGCATTTGCGCAAATGGTCAAAGAGCATAAGAGTACTATTTATACGGTGTGTTTTATGTTCTCGAAAGATGCCGATGAAGTAAGCGATCTTTTTCAGGAGGTGCTTATTAATCTTTGGAAGGGATATGATTCCTTCAAGAATCTCAGTAACGTCAACACATGGATATGGAAAGTGAGTTTCAATACTTGCATTTCATGTGAACGGAAAAAGAAAAGGCGTGCTGTGGTGCCTTTGACCATGGATATCAATCTTTTTGAAGATAAAGATGAAAATTCCAAGCAGATTCGTCTGCTCTATGACCGTATTCATCGACTGAACCCTTTTGATCGTGCCATTGTCTTGTTGTGGCTGGAAAATATGAGCTATGAAGAAATCGGTGCTATTGTGGGGATTTCGACCAAAAATGTATCTGTACGTTTATATCGTATCAAGGAGGAGTTGAAAAAAATGTCGAACCATTAAAATGTGCTATCATGGAAAATTTTACAGATAAATTTGAATTAGACGAGATGAAGCAACAGATTCAGTTGTTGAAGGACAAGCTGGCTAAAGAAATCATCGTTAGTGAAAAATTGCTCAAAAACTCTACACAAGACAAGATTGCCTATATTAATCGGAAGAAAAGGTTTATCTATTTTTTGATAGTTTTTGCTTTAGTCTATTGCAATACATTTTTCTTGCTGATGGGATATTCGTGGGTTTTCTGTGCATTTACTTCTGTGTTTTTGATTATAGCTGGAATTTACCAGCGATATAGCCATAAGGGTGTCAGTATTGATTGCATTTCAACGGGCAACTTGTTGGATATCAGCAAAGCATTGGTGCGGATGAACCAACTGAATTTAAGATGGCTTTATTTTGGTATTCCGTTTGCTTTGTGTTGGATTGTATGGTTTATGTTTGAAAGTTACTCGAAAGTGGGAGGCGAAATGATATGCTATGGAGGTAGTGTCGGTTTCGTATTGGGCGCTGTGGGAGGAATTCTGCATTGTGTTCATGTCCGTCGTAAGGCCAAAGAGGCAATTCGTGACATTGAAGAATACACCATAGATAATTGAGCAATTACCGGTTGGTTTTCGTTGTATCTGTCTTGAAAACTAGAGGCTGTTTCGATTTTGTTTTGAGCTGCCCCCAAAAAGTTTTGTGTTTAACTTTTGGGGGCAGTTTAATTTGAGACAATATTCATTTTGTGCGGATTGGTCGAAGGTGATTTCATTTTGTTTTACTCATTTCTTCAAAGCACCTTCATGAAATTACCTTGTCACGTTCATGTCGGGGTAACTTGGTTTCTTTATCCTAGTGAAACGTCCATAGATTGGGGTTGGACTGGTATATTGGGATTAGTCTCTTTTAGGTATATAATGGAGGATTATAAGGAGAAGTTTGAAAGGATGATTATCTTTCAATTTATTCTATGTTTTTATAAATCAGTTGTGTATAGGTCTCCACATTTATATGAAATTTAAATTGGATGTATACTGAAAAATGAGTAGGTTTTGTTTGTTATTTTCATAATTTTTAGGTATTGATAAGCTTCTTTGGGTAGTTTACCTTTGCGATGTTCAAAATCGCAGAGAAATGAAAAAAAAAGTTAGTTTATTTTTTACTATTCTTTGTTGTGTTGCAGGAACTGTTTCGGCTAGTGAAGTTGATTCGGTGCAGGTAGCAGGAGAATATGTGAAAACAGCGGTGCAAAAGCAACGTGCAGATAAGGATGGATATACCCGTTTCCGTCTGGGAGGCTATGGAGAAGCTGTGGCCAGTTTTAAGGATTATGGCATCAACCGTTATTACGGAAATCCAAATGGAAACACCCGTGATCATCGGAACACGATTTCTATTCCGCGCTTTGTGCTGGCAATGGATTATAAGTTTACTCCGAAATGGATTCTGAGCGCAGAAATCGAATTTGAAGCCGGAGGAACCGGGTCTGCCATGGAGCTGGAGAACTCGGAAAACGGCGAATATGAAACGGAAATGGAAAAAGGGGGAGAAGTGGCCTTGGAGCAGTTTCATATCACCCGTCTTATTCATCCGGCTTTCAATGTGCGGGCGGGACACATGATTGTGCCGGTGGGACTGACCAATGCACATCACGAGCCGATTAATTTCTTCGGTACAGTGCGACCGGAGGGTGAAACCACCATCCTGCCTTCTACCTGGCATGAAACGGGTATTGAGTTTTTCGGTACGTTGGGAAAAGGATATGCTACTTTCGACTATCAGGTGCTGGTGGTGGCTGGACTGAATGCCAACGGATTCGACCGGAATACTTGGGTTGCCAGCGGTAAGCAGGGCTTGTTTGAGGAAGATAATTTCAACTCTCCGGGTTATGTGTTTCGTGTAGATTACCGTGGAGTGCCGGGACTGCGTGTGGGAGGTTCTTTTTATTATTGTGCCAATACGGCAGGTAATTCCGACAAACCCAATTTCTACGAGGGACAGAAAGCACCGCTACGAATTTATTCAGGCGACTTGCAGTACAAGAATGACTATGTGACCGCACGTGCCAATGTGGTCTATGGTAGCCTGAGCAACTCCAAGTTTATTAGCAGCAAGAATGTCCGTTTGTCGAACAATGCTTCTTACAGCCGCGTGGTTCCGGTAGCTAAAAATGCGGTCAGCTATGCCGGAGAGGTGGGTGTGAATCTGCGTTCCATTTTCAATCACAATCCCAAAGTTCCTGTGATTTATCCGTTTGCCCGCTATGAATATTATAATCCGCAAGAAAAAGGAGAAGCCGGGCAGACCATGGACTTGCGTAACAAGGTCAGCATGTGGGTGGCCGGATTGAATTGGTTTGCTCTGCCTAATCTGGTGGTGAAGGCAGACTATACTACCCGTCAGATTGGTACGGGAAAGATGTTCGGAACCGGACCGTATACCAGTGAAAATGAGTTTTCCATTGGCTTGGCCTATATCGGCTGGTTTTTCAAGAAATGATTTATTAACTCCTAAAAAAACTATTATGTATATGAAAAAGAATTTCTTTTATGCGGCAGCCTTGGCAATGGGGCTGACCTTTTCGATGACAGCGTGCAGTAACGAAGACACACCGACAGAACCGACCGATGCGGCCAACATTGATTATACGTCGGAAAACGCGACGAGCTGGAACAACTATATGAAGGCAGTGGTTACCTTGCTTCGTAAAGATGCTTCCGACTTGTACGGGTACTGGGCTACCAGTTACAAAGGAGGTGAAAGTTATGCCGTAACCTTTAAAAATCATGGGGCACCGTTTAACAGTGCAGGTTCTTGCGTGCAGCAAGTGATAGACGGTTGTGTAGATATTGCCAATGAGGTGGGAGAAACAAAAATCGGTGACCCGTATTCCAAATACCAGGCAGGGAAGGTGACAGAAGCCCTCTATGCGGTAGAATCCTGGTATAGCTGGCATTCGCGCGAAGACTATTCCAATAACATCGTATCTATCTGTAATGCTTTCTGCGGCGTGCGCAGTGAGGCTTTGATTAGCGGAGCCGCTATTGATAAAACTCAGGTGGCCGCGCAATCCTTGTACACGGTATTGGTGAGCAACGGGCAGCAGGAACTGGCAGATAATACATTGTCGGCCATCAAGAATGCTTACGATAAGATTTTAGCCATCCCACAACCGTTCCGTAACCATATCAACAGCGAACAGAGTCTGGCGGCTCAGGAAGCTTGCAGTGAACTGAGTGTCTTGTTGAAAGATAAGGTAAAACCGGCTTGTGATGCATTGTCGGAAGCAGTGCTGAGTCCGGTGGTAAAGAACTACGTGGATGTAGTGGTATTACCCACCTATTCAGACCTGAAAGACAGAGTGGCTACTTTGTATGACAAGGTGAATACGCTGGCAGCCAACCCAACCAATCAGGCTTTCAAGGATGCCTGTGATGCTTGGATTACTGCCCGTGAACCATGGGAAAAGAGTGAGGCTTTCTTGTTTGGTCCGGTAGCCGATCAAGGGCTTGACCCGAACATGGACAGCTGGCCGCTTGACCAAGCTGCCATCGTGAACATCCTGAATTCAGGAGATTACAGCCAGATGGAATGGAGTGGCGACTACTCTGAAGACAGTGAAGCCATTTCCGCCGCACAGAATGTACGTGGTTTCCATACCCTGGAATTCCTGTTGTTCAAAGACGGACAAGCACGTACGGTAGATTAAGCATTAAGACAAATTTTTGATGAATGACAGGCAGGGGAGTAAAGAAGGGGAAGCCCTCCTTTGCTTCCTCTGTATGTTTCCGAAAAAGAGAAGAATAAATGAGAATAGTAAAACTTTTGTTATACGGACTTTTTCCCTGTCTTCTATGGAGCTGTGAGAAAGAAGGAACCGACCAGCAGTACGTGGAGGTGCCGGAAGGCTTTGCACTGTCAGCCGGTACGGCTACCAATTTTCTGACTTCTTCGAAAGCTTACGACTTTGAAGCGTCGTGGCTGTCGGGTATTTACAGCAGCCGTTTCAACGATGGAGATGGATTGTATGACGATGTGCGTACCAGTAGTAACCAGGATGGTGGATTAGGTCCCGTGTATGCCGGTTATTCCTGTGGAAGCTGTCACCGCAATGCCGGACGTACCAAGCCTACCTTGTGGAGTGAAGGTGGCTCAGGAAATTACGGTTTTTCTTCCATGTTGGTGTATATCACCCGAAAGAACGGAGCCTTCTTCCAGAACTATGGGCGTGTGCTTCATGACCAGGCCATTTATGGGGTGAAGCCGGAGGGGAAATTGTCTGTGAAGTATGACTACCAGACATTCGAATTTCCCGATGGAGAAACTTATGAGCTTTGCAAGCCAACCTATACCATTACGGAGTGGTATGCCGACAGTATCCGTCCGGAAGATTTGTTCTGTTCTGTCCGTATACCGTTACGTCATGTGGGGATGGGGCAGATGATGGCACTCGACCAGAAAGAAATCGAAGCATTGGCTGCCAAAAGTAATTACCCCGAATACGGCATTAGCGGACGGTGTAATTATATCAGTGAGCGTGGAGTAACTCGTCTGGGACTTTCGGGCAACAAGGCACAGCATGCCGATTTGACGGTGGAATTAGGATTTTCCAGTGACATGGGAGTGACCAACAGCCGTTATCCCGAGGAAATTTGTGAGGGACAGATACAGATGGACCAGGGCAGTATGATGGGACTTTCGTACGACCAGTTGGACGTGTCGACCGAGGACATGGAGGATGTGGATTTGTATATGCACTGTCTGGGTGTGCCGGCCCGCCGGAATGTGAATGATCCGCAGGTACAGAAAGGAGAACAGAAATTCTATGAGGCGAAATGCCATCTTTGCCATGTGACTACGCTGCACACAAAAGTAAGAGGAGCTACACTGCTGAATGGTACGGAACTGCCGTGGTTGGGCAATCAGACCATCCATCCGTATTCTGATTTTCTGCTGCATGATATGGGGTCGGAAATTATGGGTGTGGGTTTGAACGACAATTACGTAAGTGGTCTGGCCCGGGGTAATGAATGGCGTACCACTCCATTATGGGGCATCGGCTTGCAGGAAGTGGTGAACGGACATACCTATTTTCTGCACGACGGACGTGCACGTAACCTCGTAGAGGCTATCATGTGGCACGGAGGAGAGGCGGAAGCTTCGAAAAACTTGTTTAAGCGCATGAGTAAGGAAGACCGTGATGCCTTGATTGCGTTTTTAAATTCACTTTAATCATTAAGTATAGAAACTGATAACTTATGAAAAAAATACTGACTGCCTTGTGTCTGTCTGCGTTAATGCCATTGACAGCACTGGCACAACATGAAGAGGATACGGAAAATGGTATCGTGTCGTTGGCTGGGAGAGAAGGATTTACCATCGCTTCTAAGAAAGGAGATTTTGTGTTCAAGCCTTATCTGTTAGTGCAGACAAGTGCCAACTTCAACTGGTATGATGATGAAGGACTGGACAAGGCCTATAATCAGGACAATGTGGCTAACTCAGGCTTTGCTATTCCTTATGCAGTGTTGGGCTTTACAGGGAAAGCCTTTGGCAAAGTGTCGTTCAATCTGTCACTGAATGCAGCGGCTACGGGCGCAGCCTTGTTGCAGCAGGCTTGGTTCGATGTGGAGCTGAAAAAACAGTTTTCTATCCGCGTAGGTAAGTTTAAAACTCCTTTTTCGCATGCTTACCTGACTACGTTGGGAGAAACTTTGATGCCCTCCTTGCCGTTGTCGCTGACCGCTCCGGTGATTCTGCCCTATTCGTTGAATGCCGTGACTCCCAATATCGGAACGGGATTCGACTTGGGAGTGGAAGTACACGGTCTGCTGGCAGACAAGTTTGGTTATGAAGTGGGATTATTCAATGGTACAGGTATTTCAGTGAATACGGCAGGAAAGACGTTCAGTGATGACTGGCACATTCCTTCCTTGCTTTATGCCGGACGTTTTACCTACATGCCCAAAGGAGTGATGCCCTCTACACAGGGAAATCCTAATCGTCTGAATGAAGACAAGCTGATGCTGGGAGTATCCACCTCATTGAATGTGGAGAGTGAGAACGAAAGTACGAACGATTACCGTGCCGGACTGGAGTTTGCCATGTTGAAAAGAAAACTCTATCTGGGAGCGGAAATGTATTACATGCACGTGGGCTTTACCAAACGGCAGAAGATTGACCGGGGGTATCACTATCTGGGGGGATACGTGCAGGGAGGCTATTTCGTGACTTCCCGCTTGCAAGCTACGGCACGTTATGATTTCTTTAACCGCAACGGAATGGATACAAACGGGTTCATGAATATGCCGGCCGTGGGAGTGAACTACTTCTTTAAAGGCTGCAATCTGAAATTACAGGCTATGTATCAGTTTGTAGGGCGCTGGGGGCACGATACACAACTTGACCGCGACAATGACGACTTGGGAATAGCGACCCATAATGCCACGGTGATGCTTCAGTACACGTTCTAAAGAGGAGGGTGTGATGAAAAGAAAGGTGTATGGATGGATACTCTTGGGGCTGGGAATCCTATGGCTGGTTTCTTGCGACGAAGGACGTATCTATGAGGCAGTGCCTGATACGGCAGAAGGCGGACGTACGGTGAAGTTCACCGGAAAGGTAACGGGTATGGATACCTGGCCTTCCGGATATACGGTAGCCGTGGCCGGTTTTGATGCGAAAAGTGAATATGCACTGACTTCTGCCAATGTGATGCCTTCACAGGCAGGAGAAGATGGTACGGTGCAGGTGGTGATGTCGGGAGTGACAGATGAAGTCACTCAAATCGAATTGTGCGTGATTAACCGCATTCGAGAGCGGGTAGTGACCTTTGCCAGGGTCGATTGCTCGGAAACGGCAGAAGACACGATTCGTATGGACGTGGGTGAACAGCAAGTCGGCATGTTCCAGGCTGTGCAGCAGCAGGTGTTTGACTCCCGCTGTGCCAGTTGCCATGGAGGAAGTACTTCAGCGGCAGGACACTTGTTTCTGACTGCAGGAAAAAGCTATGAACAGCTGGTAAATGTCCCGTCTGTAGTGAATCCGGAAGTCATGAGGGTGAAACCGACAGATACGGAAAACAGCTTTCTGTATCAGGTACTGCATGAAAACGGTCATGTGCACCATGACCATCAGGACATTCTTTCGGCTGAGCCGGTATTATTGAACTTGATAGATGATTGGATAAATGGAGGTGCCAAACCTTGAATATTAAAATAGTATGAATATGAGCCACAAACAACTACGAAACCACAAGTCACAAGAAAATACATTAGTAGAAATTTCACGTTTTGAACCGGCTGAAGGAGTCGCTGAATACCATGTGATGATTCATGTTACTCGGCCTTCTTTGACGTATCAGGAGCAATTGGATACTTTACTCGATACCTATTATCAACTGTTGGAGAATGAGTTGAAGGGAGCTGTTGCCGTGTTCAAACGTTATTTTTTAAGCGATGCTGCCAATCAGGCCGACTGGCTGGCGGTACAGGTGCCGGAAAGCTCGGTCTGTGCCTGTTCGATTGTGGAACAGCCCCCGCTGAACGGAACAAAAATAGCATTATGGGTATATCTGCAATCCGGTGTGCAATGTCGTGCGCTGGAAAGCGGATTGTTCGAAGTGTCACATGGGGTTTACCGCCATCTGTGGGGTGGTTCGGCTTCTAACCGGGCGGCCAACTCGGAATATCAGACCCGTTTGCTGCTGAATGATTATATCCTGCAACTGATTGCACAGGGAGGGCATCTGGCCGAGAACTGCATTCGTACCTGGTTTTTTGTACAGAATGTAGATGTGAATTATGCCGGAGTGGTAAAAGCCCGTAACGAAGTGTTTGTGACGCAGGGTTTGACACCACAGACACATTATATAGCCAGTACCGGTATCGGCGGGCGTCATGCCGATACGCAGGTGCTGGTACAGATGGATACGTATGCCGTATTGGGTATCCGCCAGGAACAGATTCATTATTTATATGCACCGACTCATTTGAATCCTACGTATGAGTATGGAGTAAGTTTTGAGCGTGGTACGTATGTGGATTATGGCGACCGACGTCAGGTTTTTATATCCGGTACGGCCAGTATCAATCACAGGGGGGAAGTGGTGTATCCGGGTGATATCCGGAAACAGACCGAACGCATGTGGGAAAACGTGGAGACCTTGTTGAAGGAAGCAGAAATGTCGTTTGAAGATATTGGACAAATGTTGGTATATCTACGTGATGGGGCAGATTATATGACGGTACGTGAGATGTTCGATCAGCGTTTCCCAGAAATTCCGAAAGTGATTCTGCTGGCTCCTGTTTGCCGTCCAGGTTGGCTTATTGAAATGGAATGTATGGGTACAAAGGCACAGAAAAACACGCTTTATCCTGATTTTTGAAATCTATGGAAGTACGTGGATGGAAAATAGTTGGAATCTTTCTTTATGTAACCCTGATTATGGTGTTGGTTGCAGCCACTTTGCTGGAGCAAGTATATGGAACTTCTTTTGTGGAAACTCATATTTATCGTTCTTTATGGTTTTGTAGCTTGTGGGGAACGTTAGCTTGTGTCCTGTTGCGGGTGCTGGGAAAGTACCGGCAGGGAATGCGTTTCTCCGTTGTGTGGTGGCACGGCTCCCTCCTGGTCATATTAGGAGGGGCCTTGCTTACCTTTTTGACGGGAGAGAAAGGGTATGTACATCTTGAACAAGGGAAGGAGACCAATTTGTTTGTGGCAACTTCTGATCAGGTTTCACAGGAAATGCCTTTTCATATCCGGTTGGACAGTTTCAGGGTGGCATATTATCCGGGTACGGAAGCTCCGATGGATTATTTAAGTTATGTGACCTGCCGGGTGAAGGGAGAAGAGCGTAAAGAAATTATTTCAATGAATCATATTCTTTCGGTAGACGGTTATCGTTTCTATCAGTCATCTTTCGATACCGATTGGTCTGGTAGCTGGTTGAGTGTCAATCATGATCCTTGGGGCATTGCTGTGACCTATGCAGGATATGTGTGTCTGCTTTTTTCTGCGGTCTGTTTGCTGGTGAGTCGGAGGGAAACCTTTAGGAACTTGCTGCATCATCCGGCTTGGAGAAAGGTAGGCTTGATTTGTGTGTTATGGGGGATATCATTACCAATCCTGCAGGCTCAGCCAGTACGTGTGTTAGCACGGCAGGATGCGGAAAAGCTGAAAACACGTCAGGTTATTTATCAGGATCGGGTGGTACCGTTTAATACTTTGGCCCGTGATTTTACGTTGAAGTTATGTGGAAGTGACACCTATCAAGGCTTAACTCCTGAACAGGTAGTGGCAAGCTGGTTATTATATCCCGAAGAGTGGCAGCATGAACCGATGTTTTACGTGAAGAGTGAAAATCTTCGTCAGATGTTAAAGTTGAAGTCTGACCATGTAGCTTTGGTGGATTTATTCGACGGAAAGAATTATCGTTTGGAAAAAGTGTGGAACGAATGGCAGAGAAAAAGGCAGAGTGGACTTTTCAAAGGATGGCTGGAACAGCATCAGGCAGAGAAATTGGAGAAAGAGATACGGGAACTGGATGAAAAAGTGGGTATGGTCTTGATGTTGAAAAAGGGTACGCTTATCCGACCTTTGCCGACTGATGGAAGTGTAGAGCCATTGTCATCTCTTCGGGTTCAAGCAGAATTGTGCTACAATGCGATTCCTTTTTCCAAAATTTTGTTTATGTGCAACCTTTTTCTGGGAATTGTAGGCTTTTTCTGGTGGCTACGTTTTTATGTGGTAGTTCCTCAAGGCAACTATAGACAAAATTGGGTTTATGTTGTATTGAAGGTTGGGCTTTGGACATCGTGTCTTGTACATTGGGGGGCTTATCTGCTTCGATGGTATATTGGAGGTCGTATCCCGCTTGGAAATGGGCCGGAAACGATGCTTTTTTTAGCCGGTTGTTTGCTGTTAGGTGCTTGTATCTGGCAACGTCGTTTGGTATTACTCCTGCCGTCAGGTTTGTTGCTGTCCGGATGGGTGTTGTTGGTTGCCTGGTTGGGAGAAAAGAATCCGCAGATTACCCCATTGATGCCGGTATTGCTTTCTCCTTGGTTGAGTATTCATGTGTCTCTTATCATGATTTCGTATGCATTGTTTGCCTTTATTGGTTTGTGCAGTATCTTGGCACTTGCGGTACGGAAACAGGTGGCTCAGATGCAACGTCTCACGTTATGTTGCCGATTGTTACTCTATCCTGCAGTATTGCTGCTAGGTATAGGTATTTTTATTGGAGCGGTCTGGGCCAATGTTTCCTGGGGGAGTTATTGGACATGGGATCCGAAAGAGGTGTGGGCTTTAATCACTTTTTTGATTTACGGAGCAGCTTTTCATGGGAAAAGTTTTTCCTTATTTCGTCATCCAAGTGTCTTTCACTTATATTTGATTTTAGCCTTTTCCACGGTATTGATGACATATTTTGGAGTGAACTATGTGTTAGGAGGTATGCATAGTTATGCGGGATAATCTCTTAATTATCCTTTTGAAAGATTTGTTTGTAGATTGATACTTTTTTACTACCTTTGAGTAATGAATCTTAAACAAATGAAAGTATGAAATCTGTGAATAATACATTAGTCAGTTCAATTTGTGCTTTGATTATTGGTACCTTGCTTGTGGTATGGCCTGGGGTAGCGGTGAATTATTTGGTAATTACCATTGGGGTGTTGTTTCTTCTTCCCGGCTTGTTGGGATTGTTCACCTATTTGGCTGCATTAAACAAGAGAAAGACAGAAGCTCCTCGTCCGATTTTTCCGATTGTAGCATTGGGAAGCACCCTTTTGGGAATATGGCTTATCATTATGCCTTCTTTTTTTGTGGGGGTGTTGATGTATATACTGGGCGTATTGCTGGTGCTGGGAGGAATCAGCCAATTGGCCAGTTTGATTTCAGCCCGGTCTTTCATGCCGGTGCCGTTTGGAGTATATATCGTGCCAGTGTTGGTCCTGGCAGCGGGTATTACAGTGTTGTTCAATCCGTTTGAAACAGCCGAAATCCCTTTTATCGTACTGGGTGTATCGTCTATTGTATATGCGTTGATGGATCTTTTCCGATTATTGCATTTCCGTAGAAAAAAGAATGAAATAGAAGATGTGGTGCCTATTGAAGAAATAAAAGAGTAGGAAAAGCCGGATCTTATCCGGCTTTTCTTTTTTCTTTTTAACTCATTGTGTATTCCTTTGTGTTGGAATCTATTGGAAGAACCTCTATATTTGTCCTTTAATAAAAAGAGTGATAGAATGAAAAAAATGGAAAAGCTTGATTTGTTGCCTGAAGATCAGAATATGATAGCAGGTATTGATATGACGGGCGGCTTCAGAGAGTTGTTTCAGGTTTCTGCTCCTTTTCCGGGGTGTCTTTTCCTTTTGTGTCTGAGAGGGAATTGTCGTGTAAAGATTCATCTGACACATTATGAGATGAAGGAAGGGGCACTTGCTATTTTATTTCCAGGTGTATTTTTTCAAATTGAGGAGCAGAGTAAGGATTGTCGGTTTATATTTGTGGCTTTTTCCAGGAAACTGATAGAGGGAGCTAAATTATTTTCATATACGGTGGAATACACTCCTTATATATTTGAGCGTCCGGTGATAGATATGCAAAAAGAAAAATTTGAATTGTTTCGTGACAGCATCCGCTTGTTAATTCGTCGTCAAAAAATTAAGGAAGAGATGACGGAAATGCAGGTGGGACTGATATATACGCAGCTTTTGCTGGCATTGGGTGGAGTATATAAGAAGAGAGGAGAGGATGATTCACCGAGGTATAATCGTAACCAGGAAATTGTGAAAGAACTGGTCCGAATTATCGTACAATACTATAAGACAGAACGCAATGTGTCTTTTTATGCCGAGAAGTTGCATTTGTCTCCTCAACACTTGAGTACGACGGTAAAAAAAGTGACAGGAAAAACGCTGACTGATATTCTTTCCTCGTTTATCATACGGGATGCACAGGCAAAACTTCGCTCTACGGATATGACCGTACAGGAAATTGCTTATTCACTGAACTTTTCGGATATTTCTTTTTTTGGAAAGTATTTTAAACGTTATACGGGTATGTCGCCCAAACAGTATCGGAATAAATAAGATGTATAATTGTATAAAAGAAATGGAGGCAACCTGTGAGGGCTGTCTCCATTTCTTTTATGTATATATGAGCAAGTGCTTTATGCGAACATCGGAGTGATGTATTGGGTAAGCAGGTATCCGCCCACCAGCAACCAGATGTAGAGCAATCCTGCCAGCAGGAACGGTTTGGCTCCGGCTTGTTTGAATTTTTCCAGGCTGGTGTCTGTACCCAGTGCCGTCATGGCCATGGTCAGCATGAAGGTATCGATGTATTCAATGGCACCGTTTAATGGAATATCCTTCACAGTTTCAGCACCTGTCAGGTATTGCAGCAGGGAGTTCACACAGATGATACCGATGAATCCGAAGGCAAACCAAGGAATGGTAATCTTGCTCTTTTCGGCTTTTCCTTCTGCATTGGTTTTCTTTCTGCCTGCCAAGGCGAAGCTCATGATGACCAATACTGGAGCCAGCATCATCACGCGAATCATTTTGGTAATAGTGGCTGTTCCGGCGATTCCCAAAGTGTCGGTCGGGTCCATGGCATTTCCGGCACCTGCCACGTGGGCTACCTCATGCAGGGTACTTCCGGTGTAGATGGCTACTCCTGTGTTGCCCAGGGCATCCAGCAATCCGGCACGGTACATGATAGGATAGAGGAACATGGAGATGGTTCCGAAGATGACTACAGTCGATACGGCAATGGCTGTTTTATGTCCTTCACATTTTACGACTGGCTCAGCGCCCAGTACGGCAGCAGCTCCACAGATGGCGCTACCGGTAGCTGTCATGAGGGAAGTGTCTTTGTCCATTTTCATCATTTTTCCCAGCCATACACCCAGGAAGATGGTTCCTGCTACGATGACGGTATCTACAATGACCGCTGGAAGTCCTACGGCTGCGACCTGTGTCAGTGTCAGACGGAATCCGTAGAGTACGATACCGGCACGCAGAATCTGCTTCGTACAGAATTTAATACCGGGTACCCATGTTTCAGGGAGTTTGTTGCGCAAGCTGTTGGCATACAGCATACCCAAAATGATACCGACAATCAGCGGACTGAACGAGAGGCTTTTGACGAAGGGAATTTCGGCGATATAAAAGGCCGCAAATGAGAATAGTGCAATCAAAAGAATACCGTGTAAGGTATTGGCTCTGTTTCCTTTTTCAAACATATAGATTTGTTTTTATGTGTATAGAATAATTGTTCTCTTGAATTCGGTGCAAAGATAGGTGTTTTTGGCGGAATGTCCTATTCACCTTTTTTTATGTGTGATAACTAAAAGTAATAATGTAGGTTTATAGGTTTTTTGTGTTATCTTTGCCGGGAATTAAAAAAAGATAAGGAAGAAATGAAGCTATTATTCAAGTCGTGCTTTTTGGTGGCCTTGCTGGCGGGAATGTGCTTGGTCGGATGCAAGGAGAAGGATATGTCGATGAAAATGAATAATCCACGTAATATCAGGGGAGTGATAAGTTATAAGCGCTCGTTTGGTGATTTGAACGACGTGCAATTGGCTACAGCGAAGAAAATCGGCATTCGCCCCATTAATACCCGTGAAGAAGCGGAAGAAATGAAAGGTCGTCTGGTAGAAATTGCGGCTTGTGAGCGTTATGGGTTGGATTCATTGACTCATTCCATTCCTTATCTGGTGCCTCAGGCCAGTGCGCTGCTGGATACGATTGGGGTTAACTTCTTGGATTCATTAGAGAACAAAGGCTTGAATCCCAATAAGGTGATTGTGACTTCCGTGACGCGTACAAAAGACGACGTGAAGCGCTTGCGTCGCACCAACGGCAATGCTTCGTTGAATTCCTGCCATTTTTACGGAACTACGTTCGATGTGAGCTGGAAGCGTTTTGAAAAGGTGGAAGACCCTGACGGTCGTCCCATGCAGGATGTAAGTGCAGATACCTTGAAGCTGGTGTTGTCGGAAGTGTTGCGCGATCTTCGCAAGGCCGACCGCTGCTACGTGAAGTATGAGTTGAAACAAGGGTGTTTTCATATTACTGCCCGATAAATCAGAGTGTGATGTTCAGGTATTTCATTTATTTGGCCTACGACGGAACCAATTACCATGGCTGGCAGATACAGCCGAATGGAAACAGTGTGCAGGAAACCTTGATGAAGGCTTTGCATACTTTTTTGCGGGATGATGCCATTGAAGTGGTCGGTGCCGGACGTACGGATGCGGGGGTACATGCTCGCCTGATGGTGGCCCATTTTGATGTGGAATGGATGTTGGAGGAAGACACGGTGACAGACAAGCTCAACCGCTTGTTGCCGCCGGATATTTCGGTGTATCGTGTCAGAAGGGTAAATCAGGATGCCCATGCCCGTTTCGATGCTACGTATCGCACGTACAAGTATTATGTGACCACGCAGAAGAATCCGTTCAACCGGGCTTATTGTTGGAGGTTGTTCCAGCCGTTGGATTTTGAGAAGATGAACGAAGCGGCCCAGACGTTGTTCGACTATACGGATTTTACGAGTTTCAGCAAGTTGCACACGGATGTCAAGACCAACAACTGCAAGATTATGCAGGCCCATTGGGATCAGGTAAGTGATACGGAATGGGTGTTTACCATTCAGGCGGATCGTTTTTTACGGAACATGGTACGTGCTATTGTGGGTACGCTGGTAGAAGTGGGACGCGGAAAACTTTCGGTCGAGGGATTCCGGAAAGTGATAGAAGAGAAGAACCGCTGTAGTGCGGGAACCTCCGTACCGGGACATGCCCTTTTTCTGGTGGATATCGGATATCCCGACGATTTATTTCCGTTTGCCTAATCTTTTTCAGTCAGGTATTTCCAAAAACGGACCGGCATATCCTTTTTGTGCTTTACGGGGTTGAGCCGAGACTGAATACATACACTGTGAAAATAGCTTTTCCATCCCTCTTGGAAAAGCTTTTCGTTTTTATCCAGGAGTTCATCCTGCAGTTTTCCGTGGCGCAGAAAATCGGCTTGTGAGTTTTCAAACGTAATTTCATTTACTTCTTTCAGATTGTAATAGTATCCGTATCGGCGGCGGGCGTCGTAAATAATCCATGCTTGGTCGGCAAAACGGTCTTGAAAATGCTGGATGGTCAGTGGATACACATTGTATATTGGTTCCATGATACCGAAATAAGTTTGGTCGGCTGTCTTTTGAAAACGCATGAATTGGAGTACCCGCATCCGTTCGCCCGCCACTTTCTTGCTTAGCTGATATACTCCGAGCACATCCGGGTCGGCAAAATTTTGTTCGATGGAACGGGAAGCATCCGTCACTTTTCGCATGTAGCGGAAAAGGAGCATCGGGGCCTCCGGCGTTTCGGAAAGCCAGCAATAAGTGAGGCAGGACAGGGCACTCCGGGAAAGTTTTCGGGTAAGCAGTTTCCATACCCGTTCCGCTTTGGTCATGTCGGTTATTACCCGATGGCTTTCGTCATAGAAAAGGGGAAGTGGTTCTTTTTCAGCAAGCAGGAGGTCGGGAAAAGTCCGCCGGAAATAGGCATCGAACAAGGCGGTGAGCAGACCTTCGAATGTAGCATCATATTGAAAAATAATCATGGTTTTTAATGGAAAATTTTCTATCTTTGGAAAAAGCTTTCGGAAAACAAAAGTAGTAAAAAACGATAAACCGAAACAAAATCAGACGTTTTTTGTTGTATACTAAAAATCGAGTGAATGATGAATTACAAATTTATGCTTTTGGGACTGATGGCCACAGTGGCCGTCTTCCAGTCGCAGCCTTCGCAGGCTTGTACCGGTATTACCTTGACGGCAAAAGACAGTACGCGCATTCTGGCCCGTACCATTGAATGGGGCGGAAGTGATTTGAACAGCTGCTACGTAGTGGTTCCGCGTGGCTATACGGTACAGTCGTATGTGCCCGGTGGACAGGATGGCATGAAATTTACGGCAAAATACGGTTATGTGGGTCTTTCGGTAGAGCAGAAGGAGTTTGTGGCCGAAGGACTGAACGAGAAAGGACTTTCTGCCGGTTTGTTCTATTTCCCAAACTATGGACAGTATGAGGCCTATAAGGCTGAATGGAAGTCCTCTTCTATTGCCGATTTGCAGCTGGTATCCTGGGTCTTAGGGAATTGCCAGACCGTGGACGAAGTAATGGAAAGTCTGAAAGAGGTACATGTGGTAGCCATTGACCCACGAGCGTCCACTGTACACTGGCGGTTTGCCGATGTATCGGGTCGACAGGTGGTGCTGGAGATTGTGGACGGGCAGTTGCATTTCTATGAAAACGAACTGGGTGTATTGACCAATTCTCCGGGCTTTGAATGGCAGCTGACCAACTTGAACAATTATGTGAATCTCTATGCGGGCAGTGCACAGCCGCAAGAGTTCGGTAAGCTTACCTTGCGTTCTTTTGGGGCAGGAAGCGGTTTCTTGGGCATGCCGGGTGATGTGACTCCTCCTTCCCGTTTCGTGCGGGCTGCCTTTTATCAGACTACGGCTCCCCAGCAGGAAAATGCCCATCAGACGGTGCTTCAGGGATTTCAGATTCTGAACAATTTCGATATTCCGGTAGGTATTGAGTTTCAGGGAGGAAAGATTCCGGCCAATATTCCAAGTGCGACCCAGTGGACTTCGGCTACGGACATGCGGCATCGGATGATTTATTTCCGTACGATGTATAATGCATCTATCCGCAGCATTGACTTGAACAAGATTGATTTCCAGCGCGTCAAATACAGAGCGGTACCATTGGATACCGTAAAGGAACAACCAGTGATGGAAGTGTCCATCCGTTGAAGATGCAGGATAGGAATAATAAGAAAGAAGCTGCTTTCACTTGTGTGTGGGGGCAGCTTCTTCTGTTTCTGTGAAGTCGAAACTTAATTGACGCTCGTCTGTCTTTTTGCGGGGAGTAGGAAGCAACAGCCTTCGTACACCGGCTGCACCCAGTTCGTGGATAGTCTTGTCGGGCAGTTCATTGCAGGTGATGAAGTATTTGGCTTTTTTTATCACGGCTCCCATCTTTTTCAGTTCATAGAAACCGATGCGCGAGAAACGGCGGGAAGCCACAATCAGGCGGGCAGATTTTACTCCGATGCCCGGCACGCGCAGGATAGCTTCGTAATCGGCGGTCTGTATGTTCACAGGGAAAAACTCCGGATGGCGGAGGGCCCAGGCCAGTTTCGGGTCGATGTCCAGATCCAGGTTGGGAGTCTGGTCGTCCACGATTTCGTCCACCTTGAACTGGTAGAAACGCAACAGCCAGTCGGCTTGGTAGAGTCGGTTTTCCCGGACCAAAGGCGGTTGCTTCAAGGTCGGCAGTCGCTTGTCGTAGGTGTTGACTGAAATGTAGCCTGAGTAATACACGCGTTTCATGGTGGGTTGTTCATAGAGCGAGGAAGAAACTCGCAAGATGTCCTTGTCGGTTTCAGGAGTGGCGCCGACAATCATCTGCGTGCTTTGTCCACCGGGTGCGAAACGAGGTACGTGACGGTAGTGTCTCCGGTCTTCCTGGTGCGTCAGAATTCCTTGCTGAATGTATTTCATCGGGAGATACACACTCTGGTGGTCTTTCTCCGGGGCCAGCAGCTTTAAATTTTTTTCGGTTGGAATTTCCAGGTTGACACTGAGACGGTCGGCATACAACCCGGCCTCCTGTACCAGTTCCTCACTGGCGCCAGGGATACTTTTTAGGTGGATATACCCGTTGAAACGGTGTACCAGTCGTAAGTCCTTGGCCACTCGGACCAGGCGTTCCATGGTGTAGTCGGGGTTGCGCACTACTCCTGAGCTGAGGAACAGTCCCTCGATGTAGTTTCTTCGGTAGAATTCCATGGTCAGTTCCACCAGTTCCGTCACGGAAAGTGTGGCTCGTGGTATGTCGTTGCTTACCCGGTTGACGCAGTAGGCGCAATCGTAAATGCAGTAGTTGGTCAGCATGATTTTGAGTAGGGAGATACAGCGTCCGTCTTCCGAAAAGCTGTGACAGATGCCCCATCCGCCCACGGTATTTCCCACTCCTCCTTTGGTATTCTTGCGGGAAGTACCACTGGAAGCGCACGACACATCATATTTGGCGGATTCCGTCAGTATCTTTAGTTTTTGTATTACCTGCTCGTTCATCGTTCTTTTCCTTTCTAAATTTAAAGGTAGGGAGAGTTCCTGAAATGTGCAACGATTCGGGAAGATTTCTCGCGAAAAACGGATGGTCGGTGTTTAAAACCGAACAGAGTGTTCGATATCGGACACCTTCTGAAGAAGGGTTGTTGTTGGATATCAACTGTTTATCTTTTTGGCATGGATGTTGCTTTAGAAAAAGTGCGATGATAGATAAAAATATGGATAGAGAAATATCAAAAGAAGTACGAAAAAGGTTACGCAATAAAAGGCTCATGCAATATGGAGGTATTGGAGTCGGGTGCGTGGTAGTGTGGATTCTGCTTTTTTCATGGATGCGCAGCAGTGTGAAAGAAGGCAATCTGGTTTTTTCGGAAGTGACGCGGGGAACGATTGAAGTAAGTGTGAGCGCGTCGGGTAAGGTCGTACCTGCCTTTGAAGAAATCATCAATACGCCGATTAATTCGCGTATTGTGGAGGTATATGGAAAAGGAGGAGACAGTGTAGAGGTAGGCACGCCGTTGTTGAAACTGGATTTGCAGAGCACTGAGACCGGCTATCAGAAGTTGCAGGATGAAGACCAGATGAAGCGTTACCAGTTGGATCAGGTGAAAATCAACAATCAAACGTATCTCAGTGATCTGGAGATGAAAGTAAAGGTGTCGACCATGAAACTGGACCGGATGAAGGCGGAGTTGCGAAACGAACAATATCTTGACAGCTTGGGTTCGGGTACAACCGATCGGGTGCGTCAGGCGGAACTGAATTTCCAGACGGGAAAACTGGAACTGGAACAGCTTCGTCAGCAGCTGGCCAACGAACGGCAGGTGAAAGCGGCCGATTTGAGAGTGAAGGAGCTGGAATATGAGATTTTCCGTAAGGAGATGGCGGAAATGAAGCGGACCTTGGAGGATGCACAGATACGGTCGCCTAGGAAAGCCATTCTTACCTATATCAATGATCAGGTGGGGGCACAGGTGACAGAAGGAACCCGACTGGCAGTCATTTCAGACCTGAGTCATTTTAAAGTGGAAGCCGAAATTGCCGATACTTATGCAGACCAGGTCGTGGCAGGTGGACGAGCCATTGTGAAGATAGGCAATGAAAAGCTGGAGGGACAAATCAGCAGTGTGACGCCTTTATCTAAAAATGGCATGATTTCTTTTATTGTACAGCTGGCCAATGACCATCACCGCCGGTTGCGTTCGGGACTGAAAGTGGATGTGTATGTAATGAATGCCGTGAAAGAGGGCGTATTGCGAATAGACAATGCCAGTTATTATGTGGGGAAAGGAGAATATGAGTTGTTTGTGCGGGATGGAAAAAATGAACTGGTCAAGCGGAAGGTGCAGCTGGGAGATTCCAATTTTGAATACGTGGAAGTACTTTCCGGACTTCAGCCGGGCGACCGAGTGGTAGTCAGCGATATGAAGGACTTTCGGAACAAACGGAAGGTTAGGTTGGTACACTGAGTGTGAGGAAGAAAAAACTTTTCAGAAGCAATTGATTGTAAAAGAACATATAAAGAAGATTAAAATGAGAGTGAGATTTTTATGAGAATGCAAAGAACTTATTTGACACAGGCTTTTACGTTACTGAAACAGAACCGTCTGTTCAGTATGCTCTACATTGTCGGTACAGGACTGGCCATTGCCATGACCGTGATAGTGGCGGTAGTTTATTACGTGAAATTGGCTCCTATCTATCCGGAAGAGAATCGGAAAAACACGTTGTATCTGACTCATGTCAGTTTCAAATCGGAACAGGAATCAAGAACCTATCAGTCCGCTTTGTCGTATCGGGCTTTACAGGAATGGATTTATCCGCTAAAGAATGTGGTAGCGGTTTCTGCGCGTTTCAGCAATGCAATGGACTATTATATACAGCCTGCCGATCGGAGCGGGGATTTCCGTCCGGCATTGAAACTGGTAGACCCGGCTTTCTTCCGTATCTATGCGTTGCAATTTCTGGAGGGACATCCATTCACGGAGGCCGATTTGGCAAGTGGTATTCATACGGCTGTGATTTCCGATGATCTTGCTCGTCGTTTGTTTGGTACGACAGAAGGCGTGGTGGGACGTTCGTTTTCCATGGATTATGTGAATTATCACGTATGTGGGGTGGTACGTGGAGCGAGTTTCTTGACCCGCCAGTCGTATGCACAGGTTTATGCGCCTTATTCCATTGAATCAAATTACAAGGACCCCGTTGTCTCCAGCTTCCCCTATTGTGGTCTGTTTAACGTGACTTTTTTAGTGAAAGACAATGCACAAGCAAAGGCTTTACGAGCTGAAATCAAGGACTTGATCAGAAGAGTGAACGCACAATATAAAGGGCAGTGGCAGATGGAATTGTGGGAACAACCTACTTCGCATGCACTCAGTGTGTTTAAAGAGTATCCGGCGGATACGAGTTTCAGCTCTTGGAAGGTGGCAGGTCGGCTGACGCTGTGGGTACTGGTACTTCTGCTCGTGCCTTCACTGAATCTGAACGGACTGATAGCCAGTCGTATGGAGAGTCGTTTGCCGGAGATGGGTGTTCGTAAATCTTTTGGGGCCAGTCGGAGTGCCTTGCTGTCGCAGGTGATGTGGGAGAATTTTTTCCTTACATTAGTGGGAGGTCTGCTGGGCTTGCTGGTGGCATGGATCATGCTTTATGTAGGGCGTGGATGGATTTTTATGTTGTTTGATTCCTGGCCGATGGATATTCCGGAAGGAGCCAATCTGTATGTGTCAGGTGAAATGCTGTTTGCACCGGTCGTGTTTCTCATCGCCTTTTTATTGTGTCTGGTGCTGAATTTGCTTTCCGCTTTGTGGCCGGCATGGATGTCGTTGCGCAAGCCGATTGTGTATTCATTGTATGAAAAAAGATAATCCGAAAAAACTGAGTGGATATGTGGAAATTGATTATAAAAAATCTTTGGAGCCGTCGCCGTCGTAACGGATGGTTACTGGCTGAATTGATATTGGTGGCCATTCTTTCATGGGCCATTTTCGACCCCGTGATGGTAGTGACTTATGAGCGGCACCTCCCGTTGGGATACGATGCAGACCGTCTGTGTATGGTGTCTGTGGCCATGCTTCCTCCGGAGGCTCCCGGATATGAGCCGCAAGCGGCCGATTCGGCTTCGTTGATGCAGGCGTATTTGAATTTAGTGGACCGTGCCCGGCAGTATCCTGGGGTGGAACAGGCCGCTCCGGTACTTTCTTTTGTATATCCGGGTGCGATGGGAAGTGGAACTTCCGACTTTGTAGCAGAAGGTGATTCGGTCGTTCATTCGGCTCTCTATATCGAATTTTTACCTCATACCCATTTCTTTGAAACCTACGGTTTCCAATCTGGGGAGGGGAGTATGAGTGCGGCCCGGCTGTCGGATCTGGACAATGGGTACTATTATATCATGACAGAAGATTTGCTGGAAGAAATGTTTCATACACATACGTACCGGAACCAGCGTTGCTTGGAGGTGAATGGTACAGACACGTTTTATACGGCAGTGAAGGGGACGGTGAAAGCATGCAAGTATCTGATTGACTGGCGTCCAGTACCGATTGTGTTCATGCCGCAGCAGCATCCGGATATACGTTCCAGCTTGGACAATCTGAGGATGGTCATTCGTTTGAAAGAGGGAGTCAGCATGGAACGCTTCTTGCACGATTTCCACCCTTGGATGCTTCGCCAGCTACGTGCCGGGAATCTTTATGCCCGTGAATTGCAGTCGTACGATGAAATCAATGCGGCTCGTGAATTCAGTGATTCTACGGCGCTTTATCGCCGTAATTTGAGCATTGCACTGTTTTTCCTAATCAATCTCTGTCTGGGGGTGATTGGTACTTTCTGGATGCAGACTCGTACCCGTCGGGAAGAGGTGGGGGTGATGCTTTCTTATGGAGCGACACCGCATCGCATTCGTCTGATGCTCTTGGGAGAAGGTACGGTACTGACCACGCTGGCTACTTTCATCGGCTGCTTCATTTACCTGCAATATGCGTTTAGTGAGGGGCTGAATAAGGGAAATTCCTGGATGTCGGCGGTGATTCCCAGTTGGGTGGACAATTTTGGACTGCACTTTTTCCTCATCTCACTGGCGGTGTATGTGGTGCTGCTGTTGGTAGTATGGGCAGGTATTGATATCCCGGCTCGCCGGATAAGCGCCATTTCGCCTACAGAAGCCTTGCGGGATGAATAAAAAGCACGTGAAACGATTCGTCTGAATACAGATGCAATGATAAACTTTTAAAACAAGATGCGTATGAATATGATAGAATTAACCGGAATCAATAAGATTTACCGGACCAATGAGATAGAGACACAGGCACTGGAAAATGTGAACCTGACGGTAGAAAAAGGAGAATTCCTCAGTATCATGGGACCTTCCGGATGTGGAAAATCTACTTTGCTGAACATCATGGGACTGCTGGATGCGCCTACCAGCGGTACCATCCAGATTGCAGGAGTGAAAGTGGAGGGAATGAAAGACAAGGAACTGGCTGCTTTCCGTAACCGGAACTTGGGATTCGTGTTTCAGTCGTTCCACCTGATTAATTCATTGAATGTGCTGGATAATGTGGAGGTACCTTTACTTTATCGCAATGTTTCTGCGAAAGAACGTCGGCAACGGGCCGAGGAAGTGCTGCAGAAGGTAGGATTGAGTCATCGTATGCATCACATGCCCTCGCAGCTTTCCGGAGGACAATGCCAGCGTGTGGCCATTGCCCGGGCTATTGTGGGAAATCCGGAAATCGTGCTGGCTGACGAACCGACCGGTAACTTGGATTCCAAGATGGGAGCGGAGATTATGGAGTTGCTGCACAAGCTGAACCAGGAAGATGGGCGTACGGTGGTGATGGTGACCCACAATGAAGAACAGGCCAAACAGACCTCGCGTATCGTACGCTTCTTTGATGGCCGTCAGGTAGGATAAGGCGGATGGCTGGTTGGAAAAATTGAGGTGAGGAACAGATGTGATACGATAAATGAGTGGAAGAGTATGAAACGGAGTGTATGGATTTTATTTTCTTTTTTCCTTTTCTGTAAAGGAGGGGCGGTAGAGCCGATGGAAAAAACGCATGTGTTGACACTGGACGAGGCCATTATGCTGGCACGGGTACAGAGTGTGGATGCGGCCGTAGCTTTAAACGAGCTGAAAACGGCGTATTGGGAGTATCGTACCTATCGTGCGGAATTATTGCCGGAGGTAAACTTTACGGCCACCCTTCCTTCTTACCACAAGGGGTATAATTCGTATCAGCAGAATGACGGTTCTTATACCTATGTGCGGAACAACTACATGCAGATGAACGGACAGCTTTCCATCGACCAGAATATCTGGTTCACGGGAGGTACGTTGTCGTTGAATACCTCTCTTGATTTTCTGCGGCAGATGGATGGTGGTTCGGGAAACCGTTTTATGTCGGTTCCGTTGGCTTTGACCTTGAACCAGCCAGTCTTTGGGGTGAATCAGACCAAATGGGACCGTCGGATTGAACCGGTACGTTATGCGGAGGCCAAGGCGGCATTCTTAAGTGCGACGGAAGAGGTGACGATGACCACCATCAATTATTTTTTCAATCTGCTACTGGCTCGTGAAAACGTGGCTATTGCCAGACAGAATCTGGAAAATGCAGAGAAATTGTATGAGGTAGCCAAAGCCAAGCGTCGGATGGGGCAGATTAGTGAAAATGATGTGTTGCAGTTGAAATTGAATGTGCTGGATGCCCGCTCCTCATTGACTTCCAACGAGAGTGCCTTGAAGAGTCACATGTTTACCTTGCGTTCGTTTCTGGCTTTGGGGGAGAACGAAGAATTGGTACCGGAGGTTCCGGATTCCGTGCCCGAGGTGCGGTTGGAGTATGCGGATGTGTTGTCCAAAGCTTTGGCTAACAACTCCTTTGCCCAGAATATCCGTCGCAGGCAGCTCGAAGCCGATTATGACGTAGCCAAGGCCAAAGGAAATATGCGGGAGATTACGTTGTTCGCTCAGGTCGGATTTACAGGAACCGACCGACGTTTTGATACGGCTTATCGTCGGTTAAAAGACAACCAAGTGGTGGAGATTGGGGTCAAGATTCCGATTTTGGACTGGGGTAAACGCCGCGGGCAGGTGAAAGTGGCACAGAGCAACCGGGAAGTGACGGAAAGCAAGTTGCGGCAGGAATCCATGAATTTCAATCAGAATCTGTTTGTGCTGGTGGAGCAGTTCAACAACCAGCAGACACAGCTCCATTTGGCGGATGAGGCCGATAAGATTGCCCGTAAACGCTATCATACGAACGTGGAGACTTTTCTGGTCGGAAAGATTTCTACACTCGACTTGAACGATTCGCAGAGCCAGAAGGATGAGGCACGCCGCAAGCACATCAATGAGTTGTTTTATTACTGGTACTATTATTACCAGTTGCGCAGTCTCACACTGTGGGATTTTGCGGCAGGTATAGGGATTGAGGCCGATTTTGAGAAGATAGTGAAGCACTGACCCCCTTCTTTTGTGAAATAATATTTACTTTTGTCGTGTTATGATACTAATAATAGATGATGATAGTGCCATTCGTTCGTCGCTCAGTTTTATGCTCAAACGGGCGAAATATGAAGTACAAGCGGTACCGGGGCCCAAAGAGGCGATGGAAGCTGTACGTTCCATTACCCCGCAGTTGATATTGATGGACATGAATTTCAGTCTCTCTACCGACGGAGCGGAGGGGTTGCTTTTGTTGAAGCAGGTCAAACTGTTTTGTCCGGATGTACCTGTCATTCTGATGACGGCCTGGGGAAGTATCCCTCTGGCAGTACAAGGAATGCGGGCTGGAGCCTTTGATTTCATTACCAAACCGTGGAACAATGCGGCGTTGATGCAGCGTATTGAAACGGCGTTGGAACTGACGGAAAAGGAGGAAGCTGCCGGTGTCTCGGTCACAGAAGCAGAAGATTTTGACCGCAGTCATATCATTGGGAAGAGCAAGGCTTTGGAAGCGGTGTTGGCGACGGTGAAGAGGGTATCCCGGACAAGTGCTTCGGTACTGGTGACGGGAGAAAGTGGTACTGGGAAAGAACTGATTGCCGAGGCGATACACTTGAACAGTCCGCGCAGGAACCAGCCTTTTGTCAAGGTCAATTTGGGAGGAATTTCGCAGACTTTGTTTGAAAGTGAGATGTTCGGACACAAGAAAGGGGCGTTTACCGATGCGGTGACCGACCGGAAAGGACGCTTCGAACTGGCGGATAAAGGGACGATTTTCTTGGACGAAATCGGTGAACTGGACTTGTCGTGTCAGGTAAAGCTGCTTCGGGTGTTGCAGGAGCAGACGTTTGAACCGTTGGGGGAGAGCCGTCCGCGGAAGGTGGATGTACGGGTGGTCTGTGCCACCAATGCCAATTTGGAGCAGATGGTGCGTGAACATACGTTCCGGGAGGATTTGTTTTATCGCATCAACCTGATTACGGTGCATCTTCCGGCTTTGCGCGAGCGGCGGGAGGACATTCCTCTGCTGGCCCGTCATTTTGTGGAAAGCCGTTGCCGGGCCGACGGATTGCCGCAAGTGGAACTCTCGGGGGATGCGTTGGCATTTTTGAGTCGTTTGCCTTACCCCGGGAATATTCGTGAACTGAAGAATCTGGTGGAGCGTACGTTGCTGGTGTGTGGAAAAGACTGTCTGACGGCAGCCGATTTTCAGTCACAGTATCGTCCGGCTGCTGTTTCCACAGATTCTATGGCGGAGGTAAAGGGACTTACACTTGAGGAATTGGAAAAGCGTACCATTCTTCAGGCATTGGAGGCTCATGACAATAATCTGACGCAGGTTGCTCTTTCGTTGGGTATCAGTCGGGCGGCTTTGTATCGTCGGTTGGAAAAATATGGTATTTCTTTTAACGATTAATCGGAAGGGTGATGAGGTTGAGCACGTTGTTTTTTCTCTTGGGTTTGCTGTTGGCTTTGGTTTGGGGAATTTTATTGTCTTTCACCTTAAGTACGAAGAGTCCGCTTTTGTATGTAGGAGAAGGAGTGATTTCTTTCAGTCTGGTTATCTTGTTTTATTTTTACTGGAAGGTGGTAAAACCGCTCCACAGCATTGCGAGTGGGATGGACTTGCTGCGTGAACAGGATTTCAGTAGCCGGCTTGCACCGGTGGGACAGGCCGAGGCCGACCGTATCGTGGAGATGTTCAACCGGATGATGGACCAGTTGAAGAATGAACGCTTGCGCTTGCGGGAACAGAACCACTTTTTGGACTTGCTCATTAATGTATCGCCCATGGGGGTGATTATTCTGACTTTCGACGAACAGATATCCATGCTGAATACTGCGGCTTTGCGGTTTTTAGGGTATACTTCAGCCGAGGAATTGATGGGGAAGCGGTTGGAGGAATTGGATACGCCTCTGGCGGAGGAAGTGTCACGTTTGCCTAAGGATACGACCGATACGATTCGTTTGAGTGACGCCAAAATCTACCGTTGTTCCCGGCTTTCGTTTGTAGACCGTGGATTTGCCCATCCTTTTGTGCTGATAGAGAGTTTGACGGCCGAGGTGGTCAAGGCAGAGAAAAAGGCTTACGAAAAAGTGATTCGGATGATTGCCCATGAGGTGAACAATACCACGGCAGGCATTACTTCAACTTTGGAGACGGTAGGAGATGCACTGGAAACACTGGAAGAAGAGACGGGCGATTTACGGGAGGTCATGCAGGTTTGTGTGGAACGTTGTTTGGGGATGAGCCGTTTCATCACCAATTTTGCCAATGTGGTGAAAATTCCGGAACCGAGTCTGGAGCAAGTGCGATTGAACGACCGGGTGACCGCGTGCCGGATGTTTATGGAAACCATCTGCCGGGAGCGGCAGATTACGCTGCACAATGAACTGTGTGCAGAAAACCCGAAGGTATGGATGGATACGGCTTTATTTGAGCAAGTGCTGGTGAACATCATCAAGAATGCGGCAGAAAGTATCGGACAGGGGGGTGACATTTTCATTCGTACGTCGGTGTCTCCAGTCATGCTTGAAATAGCCGATACGGGGAAAGGCATCTCCAAGGAGGTGGAAACGAAACTGTTCAGTCCTTTCTTTTCTACCAAACCTCACGGACAAGGTATCGGATTGATTTTTATTCGTGAAGTGCTGACCCGTCATGGGTGTGCATTCTCTTTGCGGACGTATTCGGACGGACTGACGCGGTTTCGTATATCATTCCCTGCACGGCGTGCAGACTTGCCCGGAAAGAACGGTTGAGCCGGTTACAGGAAAGGCTTTTTGAAAAAGAAGGGAAGGTTCTGCTGGTGAAACTTGCGGGTCACGGCTTTATTGTCTAATTTTGCAGGCTGTAATTCGAATTAATGTAAAGAACATGTGGTTATTACTGGCTTTTTGCTCAGCGGCGTTGCTGGGCTTTTATGATGTCTTCAAGAAAAAATCGTTGGCAAACAATGCGGTGCTCCCGGTGCTGGGACTGAATACGCTTTTTTCAAGTCTGATTTTTTTACCGTTTATTTTGATTTCACACTTTCATCCGGAAACTTTGAAGGATACGCTTTTTTATGTGCCTTCAGCAGGCTGGGAAGTGCATAAGTTCATTCTGCTGAAATCGTTTATCGTGCTTTCTTCGTGGACGTTCGGCTATTTTGGCATGAAGCATTTGCCGTTGACCATCGTTGGGCCGATTAATGCGACCCGTCCGGTCATGACGCTGGTGGGTGCCTTGCTGATATTCGGCGAGCGCCTGAATGTGTACCAGTGGATTGGGGTGCTGATGGCCATTATCTCGTTCTTCATGTTGAGCCGTTCGGGAAAGAAGGAAGGCATTGACTTCAAGCACGACAAGTGGATTTGGTTTGTGGTACTGGCCGCTGTGCTGGGAGCGGTGAGCGGATTGTACGACAAATACCTGATGGGACGCTTCAACAACATGGTGGTGCAGGCATGGTACAATGTCTATCAGCTTTTCCTGATGGGAGGAGTGCTGATGTTCCTGTGGTGGCCCAAGCGGAAGCACAGTACGCCGTTTCACTGGGACTGGTGCATCATTCTGATTTCGGTCTTCTTATCGGCCGCTGATTTCGTGTATTTCTATGCCTTGGGGATGGATGGAGCCATGATTTCCATTGTATCCATGGTACGACGGGGAAGCGTGATTGTTTCCTTCCTGTTTGGGGCCATGATTTTCCGAGAGAAGAATTTGAAGAGCAAGGTAGTCGATTTGATTTTAGTGCTGATTGGTATGTTCTTCCTCTATCTGGGAAATGTGTTAGGATAATCTCATGGCTTTTACGGAACGATTGGAAGACCGTGTCAGTACTTTTACGGTAGTATTGTTGTTACTTTCTAAAGAGTACTGAGAAAAGAAAAAAGAACAGATGTTTTTGCCCGAAGAGGGTATTCTGATAAAATAGAAAATGCCGGAGCGTACAGGAAAGCACGCTCCGGCATTTTCTATTTTCTACCTTGCACAAGGTCTTTTTTAGTTCCGCATGTATTTCTTCATGCCTTCTGTGGAATAAGTCTGTAATTTTCCGTTCTTGTCCGTATAAATGAAATAGGCATCCAGCTCGGGATGGGAGTCGCAGACAGCCTTGGCAGAATCCAGTCCCAGTACCATGAAGGCGGTGGCGTAGGCATCGGCTGTGGCACAGTTCTTGGCAATGACGGTGGAGGAAAGAATGTTGTGTTGCACCGGATAGCCTGTCCGCGGGTCGATAGTATGTGCATATTTCTTTCCGTCCTTGTAGTAGAAATTGCGGTAGTTGCCCGATGTGGCCATACCGGCATTGGTAATTTCGAGTATGGTCTGTAACTCCTGATTGACAGATAAAGAATCGTCAATCGGTTTGTTGACTCCAATCCGCCAGGTTTCCATCTTGGCATTCTGTCCTTTCATGACCAGTTCTCCACCAATGTCAATCATGTAGTTCTTGATACCTTTCTGGTCGAACAGACGGGCTACGCAGTCCACTCCGAATCCTTTGGCAATGGAGCTGAAGTCGAGCATCATGCGTGGGTCGGACTTGACGATTTCTCCGTCTGCATTCAGCTGGATTTTGTCGATACCCACAAACTGGCGCAGACTGTCGATGGTCAGCGAGTCGGGAAACTGGGAGTGCTTGAATCCGAAGCCCCAGGCATTGACCAACGGAGCGACTGTTACGTCGTATGCTTTTCCTGTGTCATGAGATACCTCTTTGGCCAGGTTGAACACGTAGACAAATAGGCTGTCGGTATGTAGGTCGGTGTTTTGGTTGATACGCGTAATGACCGACTGCTTGTTGAACGGAGACAAGGAATTGTCCACCTTCTGCAGTTCTTTTTCAATCTCGTCTTTCAGGTTTTCCGATGATTGGTAAGTGATTTTATAAACGGTGCCGAACACCAGGCCTTGGTCGGTCTGATAAGGCGATTGTTTTCTCAGAATCAGTACGGTTCCCACAATGAGCAGGATGAGGAACGGTACTTGCCATTTCAGTTTGCTTTTGTTCATGGGTTATTGTAAGAATAAATGTTCCACTAATATTTTAACGCCGATGCCAATCAGCACCAGGCCACCGAAAATTTCCACGCGTAAGTGGAAGCGTTTGCCGAAGAAGACTCCGATGAGGCTTCCGGCCAGAGAGAGAATGAAAGAAGCCAGGCCGATGCTGGTCAGGGGCATTCCCAGGTCTTCTATCTTTGTAAGTCCGGCGAAGGCAAATGAGATGCCGATGGCCAGTGCGTCGATGCTGGTAGCCACCGCCAGGGCTAGTGTCACCTTCAGGCTGGTGGGATTGAACGAAGCCGTTTCTTCCTTCTTAAACTGAGCCCGTATCATCCGGATACCTAAAAAGGCCAGCAGGGCAAAAGCAATCCAATGGTCGTAAGCTTCAATCAGATGCTGGAAACGGCTGGCACCTAACCATCCCAGAAAAGGCATCATTGCCTGGAAAAGTCCGAAGAAGAAAGCCATTCTTAAAAAGGTACCCCAGCGGATACGGTGCAGGATGATTCCACTGGTGACCGATACGGTAAAACAGTCGATGGCCAGACTGACAGATAATAAAAGGGTTTCAATTAAATTCATGAAAGTCAGAAGGGTAAGTTATAAATGAGATTATACATCAGGTTGAAACTGCTGCTGGCGTTTTTTCCGAAGCCAGGCACATACCATGGAATGGAGTTTTCATGGCCTTTTACATTCATTCTCATTTTGTATCTCACGCTCCAGCCCATACAGAAGCCTTTGTAGATTTTTACTTTGAGTCCGAAAACCCCTTCCAGCCAGCTGGCATTACTCTTCAATCCGGAGTAAGAGAAAGGATAGGAAATTTCACCTCCATAGTTTGGGTCGGTCATACTAGGACCATCTACGTCGTAGCTGAATGAACTCATGCCATAGCGGAGACCTACATACATGTACCCTGGAAGGTGAGTCTTCTTATAAAACACATTGTAGTCCATTCCGATGCGGAAATAAGGTGCCGAGGTCTTATAGTGCAAATTGTTGCCGTCGTTGATAGCATCCGCTTTTCCGTATCCTACTTCAATGACGGGGAGAAAGCGATTTTTCAGGTTGGCTTGTACTGCAATTTCACTGTTCAGAATATCACTTCCCAACAGGTAACTTCCTGCTCCGGCTATCTCCACTCCGATACTCATTCCTTGGTAAAGAGGTACGTTTTCTTCCGGTTTCGTCTTTTTCTTTTCCTCTTTCTTTATCTGTGCCGGTTCTGCCTTATGAGCACCCGGTCTTTGTGCCCACACAGGGGAGCAGAAGAAGCAACTACTCGTTAGTAGCAGTAACAGTGAAATATACCTTGAAATTCTCTTTCTCATAATTGTCTATGTTCGGATTGGTGATGACAAGTGAATCGAGCATACGCGTCGTAGCTTCGGCACTAGTTACTTCATAGAACATCATGGTACCGCAGTCCAGATTGATGAAGTAGGGGATGTTGCGGTGATTGACGGTAATGACGTCCCTCTGCCGGTTGCCATACTGGAAAATAAAACGAGTCTGTTCTCCGTAGCTGAGAGGCAGACTCAGGCTGCTTGTATTGGTTGATTTATTAATCAATGTATCATAAATAAGCGTATCTGCTGTTTCCAGTTGCCCGATGACCGTCAGCGTGTCAGTATATTGTACCGCCTTACCGTGTTGGTCTACGAAATTGAACTGTGCGTAGGCCAGTGCGTTGGGCGGACAGTTCTCCACTTCACAAGCTGGGAAAAAGGAGAGTCCTGCCACCAGCAATAAGCCTGATACAATCGGTAGTTTCTTCATCTTTAAAGTTCTTTCTCGATTTGGTATTTGTTTCTTTCCGGCGAGTTGCGTGCAATCAATTCCCCGATGAATCCAGCCAGGAAAAGCTGGGTACCCAGAATCATGGTGGTCAAGGCCAGATAGAAGTACGGGTTTTCTGTAACCAGACGGTAGGGATTTCCACAGTACATGTCATACAGTTTGTTTGCTCCTACTACGATGACAGCAATGAATCCTAACATAAACATGATGGAACCCAAAAAGCCGAAAATGTGCATGGGCTTTACTCCGAAAGTGGAAAGGAACCACAAGGAGAGCAAATCCAGGTAGCCGTTGACAAAGCGGTTCAGTCCGAATTTGGTCTTTCCATATTTACGTGCCTGATGATGTACCACTTTTTCTCCGATACGGTTGAAGCCGGCATTCTTGGCCAAGTAGGGGATATATCGGTGCATTTCGCCATAGACTTCGATATTTTTCACCACGTCTTTTCGGTAAGCCTTCAGTCCGCAGTTGAAATCATGCAGGTTATGTATGCCTGACACTGCACGTGCCGTAGCATTGAACAGTTTGGTCGGAATGGTTTTCGACAACGGGTCGTAGCGTTTTTGTTTCCATCCCGAAACCAGGTCGTATCCTTCTTCTGTAATCATGCGGTAGAGTTCCGGAATCTCGTCCGGACTATCTTGCAAATCGGCATCCATGGTGATGACTACATCTCCTTCGGCTTTTTCAAATCCACAGAACAAAGCAGGAGATTTTCCATAATTGCGACGGAACTTAATGCCCTTCACTTCTTTTGATTTCCGACTGAGTTCTTCGATAACCTGCCAAGAATGGTCGGTACTGCCATCGTTTACGAATATGACCTCGTAAGTAAAATGGTGGGCGTCCATGACGCGTTCAATCCAGGCATACAGTTCAGGTAAGGATTCCTCTTCATTATAGAGAGGTACGACTACAGATATATCCATATTATTATTTATAAGCGATTAATTTTTCTTTTTCATGACCAGCAGTCCGGTAGGAATGGAAAGCAGTATTCCGTAAAAGAAATTCTGCGACAACAGCTGGAAAGTGAGTTGCAAAGGGGTAAGCGATGAAATCACATCGAAACTGCTGATGAGTTGTTCTACGGAAATTTTCATATCGCCACTTACGGAATTCTTTATGTTCTCCAGTTGGTCCAAATAAGTATTCAATAAATAACCTTGATCGATAAAGCGGAAATACACATAATGAGCCAATGCGGTCAGTATAGAGGAAAAAAGATACATTAGAAAGCAAAAACTGAATGCCTGGGTAAAAGAAAGATAGCCTTCGCGGTACTGGTTGCGGTAGCGGCGCGCGTAGATGTAGCCCAATACAGGAACGAAAAGCGTCATCAGGATAAATAGCAACTGAAGCAAGGGAATGGAAAATCCGATGGGAAGGAAGATGAATTTGAAAATCCAGAACAGTCCCATGTAAGTTCCGAAGCGCATGGCATATTCCTGTAAGGTCATTGGTCTTTCTGTTGTCATATCATTAAGTTTAATAGTGACTACAAAAGTAGTCTTTTTCAGTGAGCCGTAGTGTATAAAAGGCCGAAAAAACACGTATCTTTCCAATTTTCTTCATTTTTTTTCTTGAAGGTATTGTGAATTCCGAAAAAATGTCTACCTTTGCACCCGCAATCGAGAAACATCCTCTACAAGGATACTCGATGACATGTTGAATACGGGTAAGTCCCATACGGCCAGCTCCCTTCGAATCCTCCAGGGCTTGATCGCAGCAAAGGTAGTTGGTTGTAGCGGCGCGATATGGTAAGCTTACCCACCCGCCTCTTTAGCTCAGTTGGCCAGAGCACGTGATTTGTAATCTCGGGGTCGTTGGTTCGAATCCGACAAGAGGCTCGAAAAAGTTGGACAGGTTTGTCTGACTTTTTTTTATGTTTGTACGTCAGAGAAAAAAGAAAGCCACCGGTGTTGTAGCGGTGGCTTTTGTACATAATGTAAAGTTTAGTAAGCCTTTTAGTTGTAAATCGATGTATGGCTTATTCCCTTTGGAAGAAGGGGTCGTAAAGGAGTTATGTTTTTAGAAAACAAACAAAAGGGGGAAAATGTTCAATGTTTGGTATGAAAAAATATGTTTAAGGATTTTTCAGGATAATAACTTCCCGTTTTTTTTCCGTACTTTTGCATCCGAAAATCATAACAACTAAATAACTAATAAAGAATGGGTGGCTTTTTCGGAACAGTCTCTAAGGCTGAATGCGTGACCGATTTATTTTACGGTACGGATTATAATTCACATTTGGGAACGAAACGCGCTGGTATGGCAACATACGCAGAGGGCGAAGGGTTCATACGTTCAATCCATAATCTGGAAAGTTCTTATTTTCGTACAAAGTTTGAGAGTGAACTCCCTGGTTTTAAGGGAACTTCGGGAATTGGGGTAATCAGTGATACGGATCCTCAACCTATCATGATTAATTCTCATTTAGGGCGGTTTGCCATTGTCACTGTAGCAAAAATCAACAACATGGAGGAGCTGGTGCAGGAGTTGCTGGCCAGCAACATGCATTTTTCGGAAATGAGCATGGGAAAGACTAATCCTACGGAATTGGTCGCATTGCTTATTGTGCAAGGCAAGGATTTCGTGGATGGCATCGAGAATGTGTTCAATAAGATTAAAGGCTCTTGCTCCATGCTGATTCTGACAGAAGATGGTGTGATTGTAGCTCGTGACAAATGGGGGCGTACGCCGATTATCATTGGAAAGAAGGAGGGTGCATACGCTGCAACCAGTGAGTCGAGCAGTTTGCCAAATCTGGATTTTGAAATAGATCGTTACGTAGGTCCAGGTGAAATTCTGCGTATGCGTGCCAGTGGACTGGAACAGCTTCGCCAACCGAATGACAAAATGCAGATTTGTTCGTTCTTGTGGGTGTACTACGGTTTTCCTGTTTCTTGTTATGAAGGGAAAAATGTGGAAGAAGTACGTTTTATGAGCGGTTATAAGATGGGACAGACCGACGAATCGGAAGTAGACTGTGTTTGTGGTATTCCAGATTCAGGTGTAGGTATGGCTTTAGGATATGCAGAAGGTAAAGGAATTCCTTACCATCGGGCTATTGCCAAATATACTCCCACGTGGCCGAGAAGCTTTACGCCGAGCAACCAGAGTATGCGTTCGCTGGTGGCCAAGATGAAGTTGATTCCGAATCGTGCCATGTTGCAGGGAAAACGTCTGCTGTTCTGTGATGACTCCATCGTGCGTGGTACACAGCTTCGCGATAATGTGAATGTTCTTTATGATTACGGAGCGAAGGAAGTGCACATGCGTATCGCATGTCCCCCGTTGATTTATGGATGTCCTTTTATTGGGTTTACTTCTTCTAAGAGTGATATGGAGTTGATAACCCGTCGCATCATCAAGGAAATTGAAGGAGATGAGAATGCCAAACTGGATAAATATGCGACGACGGATTCTCCGGAATATAAAGAATTGGTGGAACGTATTCGGGCTCGATTTGGGTTGACTTCTTTGAAATTCAATACATTGGAAACATTGATTGAAGCTATCGGACTGCCGAAGTGCAAGGTCTGCACACATTGTTTTGACGGATCCAGCTGTTTCTGACAAGGTATTTCGGATGCGTGGGGAAGATAAAGTGGAATCTTCTCTGCATATTCTGGAAAATGCATAAGAATATTTTCTGTACCACATTGTGAAATATGTGTCCCGCACTGCGGGATATGTATTTCACAGTGTGGTTTTTGTATCCCACAGTGTGGAACAGAGAAATTGTTGTGACACAAGGGGAAATTTGTCGAGGTATTTTTTAAAAAGCCTCGGTCATGTTGAAATAAAACAGGTTCTGTTGATTGGTGAAGTCACGACCTAAATCCAGGCGTACGTTCATGCGGGGTTGCACTTCGATACGGAGTCCAAGTCCGGCATTGGGAAGCAGACCTTCAATTTTGCCCGGTGTGGGTCCCATGAAACCACATCCTCCCCAGGCCACAAAGCCCAGGCGATTGAGGATTTTCTTTATCCAATTGCTTTGGTCCGTATTGAACATCTGTCGGTATTCGGCCAGTGCCACGTGTGAGGATTTGTCGCGATATTGTCCCATGTAGTACCCTCGCAAGTCGAAGGGGGTTCCGCTCAATACATACTTGTTCAGGGGAATGTTGTGACCGAAAGAATGCTTGCTTTGTACAGTCCAAGCCAGTACCTTTCGTTTACCTACCGTTTTGTATTGCCGATAGTCCAGTTCCAAGCGGTAGAAGCTGGAATTGCTCCCGAGAAATTTTTCATACATTAGTCCCCTCAAATCGAAATATAATCCCTTATAGGGATTGGCCGGTACGTCGCGTGTATCATACGTCAGTAGGAAACCGATTCCAGAACTGAAGTCTTCGTAGCCGTTGGCAGTACCTCCCGCACGCTTGTAGTCGGGCTGTTCTACGAGATACTTGGCCGGGTCCATGATGTGGTCGTAGGTGATGTCAATTTGTGGACCGGCGAAGAAGTTGCTTTCCCCCAGCCGGAAAAGAAACCACGGATTAATTTGTATGCCGCTGTAACGGTACTGGCTGGTGGTATCGCTTCGTACATAATTTTTGTTGGTGCTGTAGCCCACCCCATAAAAATTTTCCTGTGTGTTCTTGAACGAAAATTGTCCGAAAATGCGGAAGCGGTCGTTTTTGAAGAACAGTTGAGGCTTGACCACCAGATTCAGTCCTCCTTTAAACATGAAGGCTATGGCTGCCGGGATGACCGAGCGGCGCATGGTGGTGTCTTTGGGGTTCATCCGGAAGGTCATCAGTGCACTTCCTCCCACGAGCACTCCAAAATCGGGGGTATAACTTGGACCTCCCAATATATTATAGTGAAAGTTACGTTCGGCTTTCTCTTTTTTCTTGAGTTCTTTTTCTATCTGTTGCCGGATGCTGTCTGGTAGAGATTCTTGTGCATTCCCCATTAGGGCAAACAGACAATAAATGCAGAGGAGTAGGTATTTTTTCATGCGGCAAAATTACAAAAAAACGTCTGAATCTGTCTGGTCTTGTTTTAATACTTTCTGGATTACCCTTCCTTTTTAACTTAAAAAGCTGGGTGCGACCGCAGGAATTTTTTCTCGACATGGTAAATCATCCTTGCGTTCTGATAAAAAATGGTAAGTCTTTTGGTCATTCTCCGGGTATTTTTTACTTTTACAAAAGTAAGATTTTAGTAAACAATTAAAGTGATATGACAGTAATTGAACGCTTTTTAAAGTATGTGACTTTTGATACGCAGTCGGACGAATCGACCGGTGTAACCCCAAGTACACCGAAGCAGATGGTGTTTGCGCGTTATCTGAAAGAGGAACTGGAGAAACTGGGGTTGAAAGATATTTCTTTGGACGAAAATGGTTATCTGTTTGCTACACTTCCTTCGAATGTAGATCATGAGGTGCCGGTTATCGGTTTTATTGCCCACATGGATACGAGTCCCGATATGAGTGGAGAGAACGTAAAGCCGCGTATCGTGGAAAAATACGACGGAAAAGATATTCCGTTGTGCGCAGAAGAACACATTGTGTTGTCGCCGACAAATTTCCCCGAATTGTTGGATCACATAGGAGAAGACTTGATTGTAACCGATGGGCATACCTTGCTGGGAGCGGATGATAAAGCCGGAATTGCAGAAATTGTGGGTGCCGTGGCTTACTTGAAGGCTCATCCGGAAATCAAGCATGGAGACATTCGTGTGGGCTTTAACCCGGATGAAGAAATTGGTTTGGGAGCGCACAAGTTTGATGTGGAGAAGTTTGGTGCCAAATGGGCTTATACGATGGATGGTGGCGAAGTAGGTGAACTGGAGTTTGAGAACTTCAATGCGGCTGCAGCCAAGGTGGTGGTGAAGGGACGCAACGTGCATCCAGGTTATGCCAAAAACAAGATGATCAATTCTTTGCTGGTTGCCAATGAATATGCTTCCTTGCTTCCGGCCAATGAAACTCCGGGTACAACGGAAGGATATGAAGGTTTTTATCACCTGGTTGGAATGGAAGGTGAAGTGGAGCATACCGTGTTGTCTTATATCGTTCGCGATCATGACCGCGAGAAGTTTGAGGCGCGCAAGCAGGCTTTACAAGATTATGCAGCCCAGTTGAACCAGAAATACGGAGAGGGTACGGTTTGTGTGGAATTGAAAGACCAGTATTACAACATGCGCCAGCAGGTGGAACCGTTGATGCATATCATCGACATTGCTTTTGCGGCCATGCAGGAAGCGGGAGTTACTCCAAAAGTAAAGGCCATTCGTGGGGGGACGGATGGTGCACAGCTCTCATTCAAGGGACTTCCTTGTCCGAATATTTTTGCTGGTGGCTTGAATTTTCACGGGCGTTATGAATTTGTGCCCATACCTTCTATCGAGAAAGCGATGAAAGTAGTGGTGAAAATTGCTGAGCTTACGGCTAAGAGATATAGCTAATTATTGAAGTTGCGGTTCTGTCGGAAAATCACAGGCAGGCCGCAACCTATTATCAACCTTAAAATAAATCTTATGAAAACAACTCCATTTACCGAGAAGCACATTGCTCTCGGTGCCAAGATGCATGAATTTGCAGGTTACAACATGCCGATTGAATATTCTGGAATCATTGATGAACACTTGACGGTCTGCCATGCGGTGGGTGTCTTCGATGTGTCGCACATGGGAGAATTCTGGGTGAAAGGTCCGCATGCACTGGATTTCATTCAGGAGGTGACTTCCAACAATGCGGCGGTGCTTACGCCGGGTAAGGTGCAGTACACGTGTTTCCCGAACGAGACAGGAGGAATTGTAGACGATTTGCTGGTGTATGCATACGAGCCCGAAAAATACATGCTGGTGGTCAATGCGGCCAATATTGAGAAAGACTGGAACTGGTGTGTGAAACACAACCGGGTGGGGGCGGAGCTGGAAAATGCATCCGACCGCATGGCACAGCTGGCTATACAAGGGCCGAAGGCTTGTGATACACTCCAGAAACTGACTCCGGTAGATTTGAAATCGATTCCTTATTATACATTCAAGGTGGGAGAATTTGCCGGGGTTCCGAATGTGATTATTTCCAATACGGGATACACAGGAGCGGGAGGATTTGAACTATATTTCTACCCAGAAGTGGCACTGAAGATTTGGGATGCCATTTTTGAAGCCGGAAAAGAATTTGGTATTAAGCCGATTGGGCTGGGAGCCCGCGATACGCTGCGTCTGGAGATGGGATTCTGTCTGTATGGAAATGATATTACCGACGAGACTTCTCCGCTGGAAGCCGGGTTGGGATGGATTACCAAGTTCGTGGAAGGAAAGAACTTTACCAACCGTGCGGCACTGGAAAAGCAGAAAGCCGAAGGAGTGAGTCGGAAATTGGTAGGCTTTGAGATGATTGACCGGGGGATTCCGCGTCATGGATATGCGTTGTTGAATGAAACGGGGGAAACAATCGGATACGTAACGTCGGGTACGATGTCGCCTACGCGGAAGATAGGTATCGGGATGGGGTATGTCAAGGTAGAATATTCTAAACCTGGTACGGAGATTTACTTGGACAACCGTGGTCGGAAACTGAAAGCACAAGTAGTGAAGCCTCCTTTCAGAAAATGAAAATATAAAATAAAAAGCCTGTCGTCAGACAGGCTTTTTTGATGAGCGGAAGACGGGACTCAAACCCGCGACCCTCAGCTTGGAAGGCTAATGCTCTATCAACTGAGCTACTTCCGCAAATTTGCGG
>CABIXF010000006.1:40089-139335 GCA_902362595.1 Bacteroidaceae bacterium
TTTTTTGATGAGCGGAAGACGGGACTCAAACCCGCGACCCTCAGCTTGGAAGGCTAATGCTCTATCAACTGAGCTACTTCCGCAAATTTGGTGGGCAAAGATGGATTCGAACCACCGAAGGCGTAAGCCAGCAGATTTACAGTCTGCCCCATTTGGCCACTCTGGTATTTGCCCGTCCGCAACTAAGATTATTGCTTTTCTCAATTGCGTTGCAAAGGTACGATTATTTTTTTAACTTGCAAACAAAATCAATCATTTTTATTGCTGTAACTGCACATTCGTCACCTTTATTCCCTAATTTGCCTCCAGCACGATCTTCCGCTTGTTGCATATTGTTGGTGGTAATCAGACCATAAATAACTGGGATGTCGGTAGTTGCATTCAGTTCAGTAATACCTTGGGTAGCACCGGCGCATACATAGTCGAAATGGGGGGTGTCGCCTCGAACCACACAACCTAATGCGATGACGGCGTCTACTTTTCCACTTTTGATGAGTTGGGCGGAACCAAATGTCAGTTCGAAACTTCCAGGAACAGGATAAACCAAAATGTTTTCATCTTTGGCGCCGTGTTTTTTCAGGGTACGGACGGCCCCTTCGAGCAGGGCACCGGTGATATTGTGATTCCATTCGGAAACTACAATACCGAAACGCATCTGTGAAGCATCGGGTACGGAGTTGAAATCGTAATCAGAAAGATTGTGATAAGCTGTTGCCATATTTTTTGTTTTAAGGGTTATTAGAAGATAAAAAAGCCAGACCGAAAAACTGGAGTACATCCGCAGATGCTTTGAGTTTTTCGGTCCGGCTTGAATGATGATACTCTTTTATGATAATAGAAGAATGTTTGCTGGAATTATTTCAAAGAAGCACGTTCGATGTACTTGTCGATATCCATAGCTTGGTAAGAGTTGCCGTATTTGTTTTTTACTTGTTTGTAAGCATCTACGGCTTCTGCGTTCTTACCTTGTTTCTCCAAGATCTGTCCGGCCTGAATCAGATAAATCGGACTCAATGACGTGCTGTTGGCACGTTCGGCAGCTTTCAGTAAAGTAGCCACTGCTTTGTCAAGTTGACCAACCTGTGCGTAGCAGTTTCCTAGTGCTCCCATTACGGATGGGGCTACCAGCAAGTCGCTTCCACTAAATTTGTCCAAGTATTTGATGGCATCTTCGTATTTGCCAAGTTGAGCATAGCAGAGACCTGCGTATGCATTGGCCAGGTTTCCGGCATCTGTGCCGCTGAACTGGTCTGCCAGTTTGACGAAACCTGCATAGCCCAGGCTGTCGCCCTTCAGTGCTGTTTCAAAATTGTCTGCTCCAAAATATTGTTCACCTTTGAAAATAGCTTCTGAAGCCTTCAACTCGTTCGGTTCAGAAATGAAGTGTTTGTATCCGAGGTAACCTCCGACAACGACAACCAGAACGATTACTATCCCTAAAAGTACATTCTTGTTTTTGATAAGAAATGCTTCTGAAGTGCTGAGCGCTTCGTCTACATTCAATGGGTCATGAGTGTGTTTTTGTTCAGTCATTTGATATTTGTTTTTATTATTTTCAGAATCCACTTATTTGGACAGCAAAAGTAGTTTATTTATACTTATAAATGAAATTTGCGGGCAGTTTTTTTAATCAATCTTGCTTTTATTGTTAATTTTGTATTCTAAATAATGAGTATCTTATGTGGCTTAAACGCATTTCAATCGTAAACTATAAGAATCTGGAGCAGGCGGAACTGACTTTTTCCCGTAAGATGAACTGCATCATCGGAAAAAACGGAATGGGGAAGACCAACCTGATGGATGCCGTGTATTATCTTTCTTTCTGCAAGAGTGCAACCAATCCAATTGATTCACAGAATATCCGTCATGAGCAGGATTTTTTCGTGTTACAGGGATTTTATGAGACGGACGGCGGCGATCCGGAGGAAGTGTATTGCGGGTTGAAACGTCGTCAGAAGAAGCAATTTAAGCGGAACAAGAAGGAATATACCCGCTTGTCGGACCATATCGGGCTGATACCGCTGGTCATGGTTTCACCGGCAGATACGTTGCTGATAGCGGGAGGAAGTGAAGAGCGCAGAAGGTTTATGGACGTGGTGATTTCGCAGTTCGACCGTGAATATTTGGATGCGTTGATTCGTTACAACAAGGCCCTGATGCAGCGGAATACGTTGCTGAAAGCAGAACTGGAACCGGATGAGGAACTGATGATTGTGTGGGAGGAAATGATGGCTTCCACGGGAGAGATTGTGTTCCGCAAGCGGCGTCAGTTTATTGAAGAGTTTATTCCGATTTTTCAGTCGTATTATGCTTATATTTCCCAAAACCGGGAGCAGGTGAAACTGTCGTATCAGTCGCATGCGGCAGAGGGAGACTTGTTGACCTTGCTGCGCGAGAACCGGCAGCGGGACCGGGTGATGGGATATTCCCTGAAAGGTATTCATAAGGACGACCTGATTATGCAGCTGGGGGAATTTCCCATGAAGCGGGAAGGCTCACAGGGGCAGAACAAAACGTATCTGATTGCACTCAAACTGGCACAGTTTGAATTCTTGAAGCGGACAGGGAGCGGCACTACACCATTGATTCTGCTGGATGACATCTTCGACAAACTGGATGCTCTTCGGGTGGAGCAGATTGTGAAGCTTGTGGCAGGTGACAATTTCGGACAGATTTTCATAACGGATACCAACCGTGACCATCTGGACCGTATCTTGAAAAAGATTGAGGGCGACTATAAGTTGTTCGAGGTAGAAAACGGAGAGGTTTCCGAACGAAAGGAAGGGTATGAAGCGGAATAATACGGAACAGATAGGGGACGTGCTCCGGCAATTCCTTCGTCAGCAGGGGCTGGAGACGCCTTTGAACGAATATCGGTTGGTAGATGCCTGGAAGGATGTGGTGGGGCCGGTCATTACCCGTTACACTACGAATCTGTTTATCAAGAACCAGGTGCTTTATGTCAGCCTCTCTTCCTCGGTCATCCGTCAGGAACTGATGATGGGGCGGGAGATGCTGATTCGTAACCTGAATGCGCAGGTGGGCTCACAAGTCATCGTGAACATTGTGTTCCGTTGAGTATACACATCCTTGTTCAGTCCAAACTTCGTGCATGGGGCGGTCTGTAGGCTCTGTCGGGATGTGCGGGTAGAGCTGGAAATGAAAGCAGACACCTATATTATAGGAATGCAGGCGGGAGAGGGCACGGTCATAGTATCCCTTTCCACGTCCTAGTCGGTTTCCAGTCCGGTCGAAGGCTACACCGGGAACGATGCTAAGTTCAATTTCATCCAAGTTTTCCACTTGTCTTCCGGTCGGTTCTTCAATGCCGAATGAACCAGTCTGCAACGAATCTTTTCCTTCGTAATACCGGAATTCCAATTCATTTCCTTTTACCAGCGGCAGTATGATGTGTTTGTACGGATGCCACCGTTCGATAAACGCGTGAGTTTGTACTTCATCCGGTAAGGAATGATAGAGCAGGATGGTTTTTGTTTGTAAGAATAAAGGGTGGTCTTCCAGTTTTTGGAATAAACTGGAAGACCATTCCGCTTTTTGAGAAGCGGAGTATTTCCGCTTCTCTTGTGCTATTTGTTTGCGTAATTCTCTTTTGTCCATGAAGTCCTATTTCTTTTTCTCGTTGGAAGCCTGCATTTCAGGAGCCTGTGGGAAAGACTCACCCTTTTCCAGAATTTCCACTGCCTTCAATACCGTCTTGTCGGTTTCATTGAGGAATTCTACATACGCCTCCATGCCCAGCATGTTGTAGATAATATTTCCGTAAAGGCTCATTTCAAACAGCTTCCGTGATTTAGCCATCAGGTTGTTGCGGCGTTTCAATCCTTTCTTTTCAGCCCATGCGGCAAAATTGTTCAGCAGGTTCTGCTTTTTCAGGTATTCCTCCATCTTTTCAGTGGTATCGTATTTCTGAAGTGTGCTCCGGTTTTGGTCGGTATACTCGAAGGTATAGCGGATAATCAGTCCACGGTTGGCGGCCATGCGGAAATAAGAGGTCATACCCGTGGTGTCTTGTGGTACGAAGATATCGGGCATGATGCCTCCTCCTCCATACACCGGACGTCCCAGACGGGTGCGGTAGACTTCTGTTTCGTTCTGCTTGATGCTGTCGGCCGAGAAGAACTCTCCGTGTTCGTATCGGGTAAGCAAGTCCAATTCATATTCCGATTCTTTTCCTTTTTCGTATGGCTTCTGAATGCAACGGCCCGACGGAGTGTAATAACGGGCGATGGTCAGGCGGATGGCAGAGCCGTCGCTGAATTCGATGGGTTGTTGTACCAGTCCTTTCCCGAACGAACGGCGTCCGACGATGGTTCCGCGGTCATTGTCCTGGATGGCTCCGGCAAAGATTTCGCTGGCAGAGGCTGAACCTTCGTCCACCAAAACCACGAGCGGCATTTTCTGGTTGCTTCCCGTGCCGTTGGAATTGTAGTCCTGGCGTGGGGATTTCCGTCCTTGCGTGTACACAATCAGGCGGTTATTGGGGAGAAATTCATTGACCATCTGTATGGCAGCAGCCATGTAACCTCCTGTATTTCCACGAAGGTCTATAATCAGTCCTTCACAGTTTTTCTGGCTCAGTTTGGCCAAGGCTATCAGTAATTCCGGATAAGTAGTCTCTCCAAACTTGTTGACTTTGACATATCCCACTTTTTCGTTAATCATGTAGGCTGCATCAATGCTTTTGACCGGAATGTTGCCTCGTACAACCGTGAAATGCAGCAACTCTTTTTCTCCCGGGCGGTACACACCGAGTTTGACCTTGCTGCCTTTTTCACCTTTCAGTCGTTTCATGGCTTCTTCATTGGTGACGATTTTTCCTACGAAGGCAGAATCGTCTACTTCTACGATACGGTCGCCGGCCATCAGTCCCACCTTTTCGGATGGGCCTCCCTGAATGACGTTGTTCACATGGATGGTGTCATTCTGGATGGTAAACTGGATGCCGATGCCACTGAAACTGCCTTTTAAGTCGGCTGTAACGGCTTCCAGGTCTTTGGCCGGAATATAAGAAGAATGTGGGTCGAGTTCCGAAAGAATCTGTGGCATGGCTTCTTCCACCAGGTCGCTGATATTGACGGTATCCACATACTGGTCGTCAATGATACGCAGCAAGGCATTCAATTTGTTGGAAGACGTGTTGATGATGCCCAGTTTGTTGCCGGAAAAATGGTTGGCATAGAATGTACCGATGGCGATACCTGCAATCAGGCAGATGGCCAGCAGAAACGGAATAAAGCGTGTACTATTGTTCTTCATAATTTTATTCATTGGGGTTAAGATATACAACTTCAATATGCGCTCGTTTCAATAAGTCCAGTCCGTCTTCCAGGCGGTATTTCTCGGCATAGACCACTCGCTTGATGCCAGCCTGGATAATCAGTTTCGCACATTCGATGCAAGGGGAGGCGGTGACATACATGGTAGCCCCTTCACTGCTGTTGCTGGAGCGGGCTATCTTGGTGATGGCATTGGCTTCCGCATGAAGGACGTAAGGGCGGGTCACTCCGTTTTCGTCTTCACACACATTTTCGAATCCTGCCGGTGTGCCATTGTATCCGTCCGAGATAATCATCTTGTCCTTGACAATCAATGCTCCCACCTGACGCCGCTTGCAATAGGAGTTTTCGGCCCAGATGAGAGCCATGCGCATATAGCGCTTGTCCAGGATTTCTTGTTTATGTTCTGATGGTTCCATAATGATGCTGCCTAGTTGTTAAATCCTTTGGGGTAAAATTGAATGTAATGATTCTTGTCGAGGTTGAACAGTTTGATAAGTCGTGAGCTACCACGATAGAATTTCGCATTACTTATTTCGTCATAAAACGTTTTATCTAGTCCGGTACGATTTCCATTGGTCTTCAGTTGAATGGAAAAGCTTTGGTCGTTGCCGTTGGCACTCCAAGTTCCAGTAAAAGTGAAATTATTTCCGTTTCCTTCCACTGTACCGTCTTCTTTAAAAATGATGTTGTATTTGTTTTGGTCATCATTGATTTTAGCCAGTTCATCCCGTGTCAAAGTGGAATTGAAGTTGTTGTCGTCTTTCCAGTCGCTGGTGCTGTAAGAGCCGCTCCAGTGCCATGTTTGTCCGCTGGAGAAAATTTCATGCACATCGTCTTCTTGGTTACATCCGGCCAGCAGTAGGAGTAACATGAAGAACCTGTAGATTTTGAATGTTTTCATTTGTATGCTTATTTTATTCCATTTCTTTTTAATAGAGCGTCGATGGTCGGTTCTTGTCCTCGGAAACGTTTGTAAAGCGTCATCGGATGTTCGGTGCCCCCTTTTGATAAAATATTTTCCCGGAAGGAACGTGCCGTTTCCGGATTGAAGATTCCTTTCGCCTTGAAAACTGAAAAGGCATCAGCATCCAGTACTTCCGCCCATTTATAGCTGTAGTATCCGGCTGAATAGCCGCCTGACATGATATGCCCGAACTGTACGCTCATGCAGGTGTCGTCCAGTTGTGGAAGCAGTTGGGTGCGTTGCCAGGAAGCTTTTTCGTATGCCTTTACATCTCCCTCAAACGGGGTCTGGCGGGTGTACCAGGCCATGTCGAGCAATCCGAAACTGACTTGACGCAGGCAAGCATAAGCTACGTTGAAGTTGGAAGCATCTACAATGCGCTGAATCAGTTCCTCGGGAATCGGTTCGCCCGTCTGGTAATGACATGCGAATGTATTTAAAAATTCCTTTTCTATGGCAAAGTTTTCCATGATTTGTGAAGGAAGTTCCACAAAATCCCAATATACGTTCGTGCCGCTCATGCTTTGGAAGCGCGTATTGGCAAACATGCCGTGCAGGGCATGACCGAATTCGTGCAGGAAGGTGTTGACTTCAGAGAAAGTCAGCAAGGCCGGTTTGTCTTTTGTAGGCTTGGTGAAATTCATGGTTACGGAGACATGCGGGCGGCTGTTGGTGCCGTCGTCTTCTATCCATTGTTCCTTGTAACTTGTCATCCAAGCGCCCGAACGCTTGCCTTCACGGGGATGAAAATCGGTATAAAGCACGGCCAGAAAACTGCCGTCACGGTCGAACACCTCGTAGGCCTGCACGTCCGGATGGTACACCGGGATTTCTTGGTTTTCCTTGAAGGTGATTCCATACAGGCGGGTAGCCAGTCCGAATACCCCTGCTTTTACGCGGCTCAGTTCGAAGTAAGGGCGGAGCGCTTCTTCGTCGAGACTGAATTTCCGGTTCTTCAGTTTTTCTGCATAATAAGAAAAGTCCCAGGGCATCAGTTCGAAGTCGTTGCCTTCCAGTTCGCGGGCCAAGGTGCGGATTTCCTTTACCTCCTCCCGAGCCACGGGTGTGTAGGCCTCCAATAAGTCGTTCAGCAGCTTGTACACATGGTTGCTGTTCTCAGCCATACGCTTTTTCAGTACATATTCCGCATAATTGGAAAAGCCCAACAGCTGTGCCAGTTCCATGCGTAGGTTGACCAACCGTTTTACGATGTCCAGGTTGTTGAACTCATTGTCGTGGCAACACTGGGTGTTGTAGGCCATGTAAAGTTGTTTGCGTAAGTCTCTTTTGTCGCTGTACTTCATAAAGGGTACGTAGCTGGGAGCCTGCAGGGTGATAATCCAGCATCCGTCTTTCCCTTTCTCATGAGCGGTATGGGCAGCTGCTTCCACGGCACTTTCCGGCAGTCCAGCCAATTCGTCTTCGTGTCGTAGCACCAGTTCAAAGCTGTTCGTTTCTTTCAGATGGTTCTGTGAAAATTTCAGGGTCAGGCTGCTCAGTTCCATACTCAGCTTGCGGAAAGTCTCTTTATCCTTTTCCGGCAGGTTGGCACCGTTACGGACAAATCCGTCGTATGACTTTTCCAACAGGCGTCGTTCTTCCGGTGTCAGTGGAAGTGCGTCCCTTTGTTCATATACCGCCTTGACCCGTGCAAACAATGCCTCGTTGAGGCTGATGTTGTTGGCATGTTCCGAAAGTTCCGGCGTCATTTTCTCCGCAATGGCTTCCAGTTCATCGTTTGTTTCCGCACTCAGCAGGTTGAACAAGACGGTGGTGACTCTGTCTAAAGTTTTTCCTGCGTGTTCCAAAGCCAGAATGGTGTTTTGGAATGTGGGTGCTTCCTGATTTTGTATGATATTTTGTATTTCCTTATCTTCTAGTTGCATACCTTCCCGAATAGCTGGTTCGTAATCTTCCATTCGTATCAGTTGAAATGGAGTGGTATTATGAAGGGTATGATAAGGTTGTAAAAATGGATTATTCATAATGGTAACAATTAATATAGGATAGGAATATCAGTCTTTTTTGTCTTGTAGGAGTGTGACTTCTCTTAAGTCATTGATTGTAAATGTTCTTCTTCCTAGTTGGATTAGTCCTTTGTTTTGTAAATCATTCAGTACATTCGATACATTGATACGGGTATCGTCAATCAATCTTGCCAGATCTTCCATGCGGATAGACATTTTTTTTGTTCCATACGGTGTCATGCACCTCAATAAGAGAAAGTTGATGATTTTGTCGCGTGTCTTTCCGATGTGGGCATTCCAAAGTTTGTTGTAAATTACCTGACTTCGGTTGCTTAGCATGTTCATATAGTTCAAGTTAAATACTTCATAGCGGCACAGTTCATTGAGAATGTATGATTTTTCGATGTTCAGCGTATTAACTTCCGTGATTGCTGTATAAGAAGCTGTGAAATAGGGACGCATGCCAAATAGTGAATAAGGTTCGATGACATTTGGACTTTTGAAACTTTCCCAGATGGTGTATTTATGGATAGGGTCATTGGATTCTATTTGTACTTCTCCATCTAATACAAAAATAAGTTGATTACAGGGAGTGTCTTGTTTGACTAGACAACTTCCTGGTTCATATTTATTAAAGTGAATCTTCACTTTTTCTAGAATATCAGTAAAGTCGAATTTGGATATTCCCTGAAACAAGGGGAGCTGTAAAAGCTTGTCATACATTGTCAATTCCATCTCGCGTTAACTTTATTAAGTTATCTTTTAACAGACAAAGTTAAGTATATTTCCTCAGCGAAGATATCGGCAGTCAGTTGCTTTTATCTTTTTTATTCTTTCTTACCGTCTGATAATGTTTGTAGAAGATTTGCAGATGAATGAAAAAATGATAACTTTGCAGAAGTAATTTTGGATATGATTATGAGTGGATTTGATTTTCAGCAGTTCCTTAGTGCTTTTATTGTGCTTTTTGCGGTGATTGACATCATTGGTTCTATTCCTATTATTCTGGATTTGAAGCAGAAGGGACGATCAGTGAATGCTCCGAAAGCCACTCTGATAGCTTTTGCTCTTCTTTTGGGTTTCTTTTATGCCGGTGATATGATGTTGCGCTTGTTTCAGGTGGATATTGCTTCCTTTGCCGTAGCTGGTGCTTTTGTTATATTTCTGATGTCGCTGGAGATGATTCTGGATGTAGAGATTTTCAAAAACACGGGCCCTATTAAAGAAGCCACTTTGGTGCCTTTGGTGTTTCCATTACTGGCTGGTGCAGGAGCATTTACCACCCTGTTGTCTTTGCGGGCAGAATATGCACCGATAAACATTGTACTGGCATTGGTCCTGAATATGGTATGGGTATATATAGTATTGAAATTGACCGACCGTATTGAGCACATGTTGGGAAAAGGTGGAATTTATGTCATCCGTAAGTTTTTTGGCATTATTCTATTAGCTATTTCGGCTCGTTTGTTTACGGCCAACATTACTTCATTAATAGAACAATTCCAGGCTTTGAAATGAGATATACCGTGAAAAGGGTATTGGGCATTTGTCGTGTGAGCGGTATATTTGCCGTTAAAAAAGAAATATATGAATATAGCAGCATTGATATCAGGAGGAGTTGACAGTGCAGTGGCTGTGCATCTGTTGTGTGAGCATGGATATAAGCCAGACCTTTTTTATATAAAAATAGGAATGGATACGGATGACGGATTGACTTGTACGGCAGAAGAAGATATTGAATTAGCTTCCGCTACTGCCCGTAAATATGGCTTGCCTTTTCATATTGTGGACTTGCAGAAAGAATATTGGGATAACGTTGTGGCCTATACGGTTGACAAGGTACGGCATGGGTTGACTCCCAATCCGGATGTGATGTGTAACAAATTGATAAAGTTTGGTTGTTTTGATCAAAAGGTCGGACATGATTATGAGAAGATTGTTACAGGACATTATGCCTCTACACTTGTAATAGACGGACAGACATGGTTGGCTACAGCAAAAGATCCGGTAAAGGATCAGACCGATTTTCTGGCGCAGATCGACTCTCTTCAGGTATCGCGTTTGATGTTTCCATTAGGAGGGCTGCTTAAGCAGGAAGTTCGCTCACTGGCTTTAAAGGCAGCGTTGCCGAGTGCTCGTCGAAAGGACAGTCAGGGAATTTGTTTCTTGGGAAAGATTAACTATAACGAGTTCATTCGTCGTTTTTTAGGCGAACGTCCGGGACCCGTAATAGAATTGGAGACTGGAAAGATTATCGGGCAGCATCGAGGCTACTGGTTTCATACTATCGGACAACGTAAAGGTCTAGGGCTTGGAGGTGGACCTTGGTTTGTGGTAGGCAAAAATATAGAAGAAAACATTATCTATGTGTCGCATGGTTATGATACGGACAAACAGTTTGGCCATTCTTTTTTTCTAAAAGATTTTCATTTCATTACATTGAATCCTTGGAAAGAACAAGAAACTGAGATTCGTTTCAAAATACGTCACACAGATACCTTTCAGACTGGAACGGTCCGTCTTTTAGAAAAAAATGGATTGCTGGTGTCCAGTAAGGAGCCGATACAGGGGATAGCTCCTGGACAGTTCGGGGTGATTTATGATAAAGATGCTCGCTTATGTATAGGCAGTGGCGAGATCAGGACGAATGAACTTTTTTAACAGAAAGGCTGACTATGCAAATTTCTTTTCAACTGAATTCATCTGCTCCTTTGCATTTCAAGGAATTTTTTAGCCGCTTGGAGGTCCCTGTGAATGTGACTCTTAAAGGTATATATAAAGGGAAGTTAATTTGTTATTTTCATCGTCCGGGACATTCTACCACTTCGTTTGTGATTTCAGACGACCGGAAAGGCCGGGTGGAGGTGGCCATGGATGGGTTGTCTTCTTATGATGACTATAAGTTTTTTCCTTATTTGATTGATACATTGGGATTATATCTGAATGGAACTAGTCCCAAACTACTATCAAAAGAGGATGGAAAGTCTTATTCTGTTTATGAACGGTTGAGTACACAATGGATTGAAGACTGTATCAGTGAAGAGATTGCTTCATTGAAGGTCGTACTTTCTGTTATTCCCCGCTGTTATCTGGAATTACCGAAAGAAGGTATCCGTTATGTGTCGTTGGAGCAGTTGAAACAGTATGGAGTAAATCTTCATTCTTCGACTTCCCGTATTTATGGTTATATTCAATATTTGCTTCGTAAGGGATGGCTTTTGGAAGCAACAAGGGAGGAATTGATGGCCGATAGTTTGGAGTACGCTATGGAAGTAGAAATAGATGTTCCCCAACACGTATCAATAGGGCGTATCAAATCATGGCAGACGGATGGCACTGAAACGTGGGAGAGTTTTTCACAGGAAGATGTAGATATGTTGCTGGAACTGGGAAAGGAATATCGGAAAGGCGTGCATGTGGATGGAGTAGTTCTAAATGATATTGGTACTTTGTATCAAGAAGGAGTGGGGGTTGCGCCCGATGGGTATGAAGCTGAGTTTTGGTTTAAAGAGGCTGTTCGTCAAGGAGATTTGACTTATGCTTCTGTTAACTTGGGCGATTTATACCGTAAGGGGTGCGGTCGAATGCCTGTATCATTGCCCCAGGCATTCGAGGCTTATCGTCATTCGTCTGATCCTTATGCATTTTATCGTATCGGGCAGGGATATGAAGAAGGATGGGTAGGTACACCTGATTTGCATCTGGCAAAGTTTTGGTATGAGAAAGCTGCTCAGGAAGGACATCATCTGGCACTCAAACGTCTGGGGCGTAAAGAGTGATGGGATAAGCTGTTCGTTTAACTCATTTTTTTTCGATAGGAGGTTGGTGTTATTCCAGTGTGCTGCTTGAAACATCGGTTAAAGTGAGCTATTGACTCAAACCCACACTCCAGACAGATTTCAGAAATGTTCCATCGTTCATTTAGTAACAGTTTGCAGGCGTAGCCTATTCGCATGTCTGTGATGTGTTGCTTGAAAGTCTTTCCCGTATTTTCCTTGAAGAAACGGCAGAAAGCGGTCGTATTCATGGCTGCATAAGAGGCTACGTCTTCCAAACGGATGTTTTGTGTATAGTGTGTGTTGAGGTATGCTATAACCTTTTCGATTTTTCGTCCATGCAATCGGGAGGGAACGGGTTCGTAGGCGGGAGAAGAAATGAATTTGAAGGGAATTGTGTGTGTCAGTACATCCAGTAGCCGTAGAAATTCTACAATCTGTTCCACTCCTTCTTTTTGGGGAATGCATTTGATTTTATTGGGAATATCCGGATAGGCAGCAAGTGAATATAACAACCCTCTTTGGGCATTTTTTAGCAGGCGGCTGATGGCTTGGAATTGGCTGTAGTGGGAAAAAGCATATTGCATGAAATCTTTTTCGAACTGGATGATGACCCCGTTTACTCTCAGATTCTCCTGTTGGGTGTATTCCGGTGGATTTTCTACGTAGTGTGGCAAATTGGAGCCAAGTACAAAAAGTGACTGGTCTGAAAAGTGGGTTATGCTGTCTCCAATCATCCCTTGACCATATCCTTTTTCAACGTAAATAATTTCAAATTCACTGTGGAAATGCCAAGGATAGGTGAAACGTTTGTAATCGTAGTACCGTGCTTTAAGCGGGTTGGTATCCGAAATGTCCAGTTGTTCGTTGAGTATCTTTTTCATGGTGAACGTAATAATGGCAAAGTTACGCAAATAACCTGCAAAAATCGGTGAATTTGTGTGTTTATTTCTCCTCTAACTTTGTGGCAGATTAAAATCTGTAAGTTATGAATAATCTGTTTGATGTATCCGGACGTGTAGCCGTAGTTACGGGTGGTTCCGGGGTATTGGGAAGTAATATATCCGAAGGTCTGCTGAAGGCCGGAGCAAAGGTGGCTGTGATTGGGGCACATCCCGACCATGTGGAGGAAGCTGTGGAAAGATTGAGGCAGACGGGAGGCGAAGTGTATGGCTTTACCTGCAATGTGCTCGATATGGATAGCTTGCGGAAAGTGAAGAACGAGGTGTTGGCACAATGGGGAAGGGTGGATATTTTGGTCAATGCGGCAGGAGGAAACATTCCCGGAGGTACGCTGACCGAAAGCCAGCATGTGTTCGACATGAAAGTAGAGGATTTGAATAAAGTGCTTGATTTGAACCTGAACGGAACGGTGTATCCTTGTCTGGTGTTTGGAGAAGTGATGGCAGCACAGAAGAGTGGTAGCATTGTCAATGTCTCCTCCATGGCGGCGTGCGAAGCCATTACCCGGGTGCCGGGATATTCTATGGCCAAAAGTGCGGTGGAGAACTTTACCCGTTGGATGGCCCAGGAAATGGCCCTTAAATTCAGCGAGAAAATCCGGGTCAATGCCATTGCTCCCGGTTTCTTTATCGGCAACCAGAACCGGGCCGTGCTGATTAATCCGGATGGCTCATTCACGGAACGCAGCCGGAAGGTCATTGCTAAAACTCCGATGAGGCGTTTTGGGGATATTTCAGAGCTTAATGGAGCCGTACAGTTCTTGTGCAGTGAAGCCGCCAGTTTCATTACGGGCGTGACATTGCCAGTAGATGGCGGATTCAGTTCATTCAGTGGAGTTTAAAATCGGTCGGAGGGAAAAAGATGGAAAAGACATGGCGATGGTTTGGAAAGAAAGACCCTATCACGCTTTCTATGCTCCGTCAGATAGGAGTGGAAGGGATTGTCACGGCCCTGCATGAGGTGCCCAACGGAGAAGTCTGGACGGTGGAAGCCATCCAGGACCTGAAAGCTTACATAGAGTCGTATGGATTGAGGTGGTCGGTCGTAGAAAGTCTTCCCGTGTGTGAAGCCATCAAATATGGTGGCCCGCAACGGAATCGGTTGATTGAAAACTACAAAACCAGTCTGGCCAACTTGGGTATGTGTGGCGTGAAAACCGTTTGTTATAATTTTATGCCGGTTATCGACTGGATACGTACGGATTTGCATTATGCATTGCCGGACGGAAGCACGTCGCTTTATTTCAATCGCATACGTTTTGCTTATTTCGATTTGAAAATCCTGCGTCGGGAAGGAGCGGAACAAGATTATATTCCGGAAGAAGTGCAGGAGGTGGACGAGCTGGACCAAAGTATTACTGCAGCCGAAAAGGCCGAACTGATTGATACGATTATCGTCAAGACCCAGGGATTCATCGACGGGAACATTCAGGAGGGGGAACTTTATCCGGTCCGCAAGTTCCGTGAATTGCTGGCTTTATATAAAGGTATAGACCGCCAACGGTTGAGAGAAAATTTGCGTACATTTCTGGAGGCGGTGATGCCCGTGTGTGATACCTACGGAGTGAACTTGTGCATTCATCCCGATGACCCTCCTTTCCAGGTGCTGGGTTTGCCTCGCATTGTGACAGATGGAGCAGATATCGAATGGTTGTTGCAGGCTGTGGACAATCCGCATAACGGACTGACCTTCTGTGCCGGTTCCCTGAGTTCCGGCAGTCAGAACGATACCCGTGAACTGGCCCGCCGTTTTGCCCGAAGAACCCATTTTGTCCATCTGCGCAGTACGGAGATTTTACCAGGAGGAGATTTTAGGGAAACGTCTCATTTAGCCGGAAGAGGACAGCTGCTCGACCTGATTCGCATCTTCGAGAAAGAGAATCCCGGACTTCCCATGCGGGTAGATCATGGACGTACGATGCTGGGAGATGAAAAGGAAGGGTATAATCCCGGGTATTCTTTCCACGGGCGCATGCTGGCGTTGGCCCAGGTGGAAGGCATGATGACCGCTGTCCGTGACGAGCTGAAGCGGGGACTGATATAACTTAGCTTTGTTTCAGGGCTCGGAAAGCCTTTGGGGCGATGCCGGTGTTCTTTTTAAAGAAGCGGCTCAGGTAGGACGAGTCAGGAAAGTGGCAGAGGGAAGCAATCTCGGCAATCGACAAAGCCGGGTTGTTGAGCAACACCTTTAGCTCGGCTGTCAGCTGTTCGTCAATGAGCGCCTTGGGCGTTTTTCCGTTGGAAAACGACAAGGTTATTTCATTCAAGTAGCGTGGAGAGATGCAAAGCTGTTCGGCATAGAAAGACACTTGGTGCATCTGTGCCGCATGCTCGTGAATGAGGTGCATGAATTTATGAAACAAAAGCTGTTTCCGGGTGTACGACTCAGCTTTCGATACGTATGTGTCGGGAATGGAACTGAAAATCCACATGAGCATGCTTTGCAGGAAGTTCAGTTCCAGCCGTTCGCGGAATGCAGGTGAAGGCCGGCTGAAGAGTAGCTGGGCCATGTCAATCCACAGGTTGACATTCTTCCAGCTTTCTTCTCCATGGTCGTATTGGGGGAATTCCCTCATGTAATTAAAATAGGTTGTATCGAGGGAAATGGCGGCTTGTAGAAATATCTTTTTGGGGTAGAGCAGCAGACGTACGTGGAAGTTGTCCGAGGCTTCCATCAGTTGCATGATGCTTCCTCCCCAGAAAATAAGTTCCGACATTTCCCGAAGATGAAACTGCTGGGCTCCTGTAGAAAGAATGCATGCTCCGCGGGTGCACAATATCTGTACGCCACAGTTGAAGTGGAGGGGAGAAGGCCGGAGAAAATCCAGATTCCCTTCGTCGTAGTGGATTCCGTTGAGGGATGATAACAGAGAAATATCCATGTGTAGGTGCTTTTATGAAACAAAAATAGACTTTTTTCTCGGAATAAAATTCATTTTGTGCGGTTTTTGAAAAGTTTTGTGCGGCAAAAGGTATGATATGGCCTTTGGATAATTACTAATTTTGCAGCGTTTTAAAAACAAGCATTATGACAAGAAAAAATTCGCAATTGTTTATTCTCGTATTTTTAGGGGTACTGACGGCTTTCGGGCCTTTTGTAACCGATATGTATTTGCCTACTTTGCCTGCCATGACAGGCTTTTTCCATACCACTTCCTCACAGGTGCAGCTGGGACTGACGGCCAGCATGATTGGGCTGGCTGTGGGACAGCTTTTTTTCGGTCCGCTCAGCGACAAGTATGGCCGTCGTCGTCCGTTGATTATCGCCATGTGTCTGTTTCTGTTAGCTACTTTGGGTTGTCTGTATTCTCGCACCATCATGCAGTTCGTGGGTTGGCGATTGATTCAGGGAATGGCGGGTGCTGGAGGTATCGTCATTTCTCGTTCCATCGCAGCCGATAAATATTCCGGTAGGGAGTTGGCAAAGATGCTGGCCATTATCGGAGCCATCAACGGGGTTGCTCCTGTGGCCGCTCCGATTGCCGGAGGCGGTATGGCTGACAGTGTGGGGTGGCACGGTATTTTCTGGGTATTGTTTGGACTGGGTGTTATTCTGTTGGCCGGAAGTCTGCATTTCACGGATTCCTTGCCGGCTGTCCGTCGGCAGAATGCGCGTTGGAGCGATGTCTATAAGAGTTTCCTCACCGTCATTCAGAACCGTCGGTACGTGTGCTACATTTTTCAGTTTGGTTTTGCGCAGGGAGTGATGTTTGCCAACATCTCTTCTGCTCCCTTTATCATGCAGCAGCATTATGGATTCTCTCCTTTGATGTTCAGTCTTTGTTTTGGCATCAATGCCATTGCTATTGTGGTTTCTGCGGCTGCATCGGTCAAGTTTGCCCATTCAGAACAGGCGTTGTACCGGGGAAGTGTGGGAATGGTCATCGCCTCTTTCTTCCTCTGCATTGCACTTTGTGCCAATTGTCCTTTCTGGCTTTACGAGGTCTTGCTGCTTTGTCTGCTTTCCATGCTGGGGCTGACTTTCACCGCCTCCAATACGTTGGCAATGGATAGTGAACGGGAAAATGCTGGTATGGCTTCGGCTTTGCTGGGAGCGCTGGGCTTTGCTTTTGGCGGTATCGTCTCTCCGTTGGTGGGACTGGGCAATATCATGGTATCCACGGGGATTATGTTTTTGGTCGGTTCTGTCTGTGCGCTGGTGTGTACACGTATCGCGCTTCGTCGGGCTTTCTCACTGGCGCAGTATTACCGGAGATAATCTTCGATACTTCTTTCCCTCCCTCAGCCAAACGAGGGAGGAGTTGTGGACAGAAAGCGGGTTGTTTGTTGAGCAGCCTCTTTCAGGGTCTGGAGGAAGAATATCACCCAAGATTCATACGTACCGCTTTCGTGTACTTTCTGTAATTCTGTGTAGTATCGGAGGGCGTACTTCCCTAAAGTGTAAGAAAAGATGAAAGCCGGTTTCCGGATGACTTTGTGGTCGAACAGAAAGAGAAGGTGGAGCAATCGGCCGATTCGTCCGTTGGCATCGATGAAAGGATGGATGGCCTCAAACTGGTAATGGATGAGTGCAGCCCGTATGAGAATGTGCAGGCCTGATTCCTCGTGGATGAATTTTTCGAGTTCGGAGAAGGCTTCAGTCATGTCTTCTTCGGTGGGAGGAACGAAAAGAGCGTTTTTTCAGGTTGCATCCTTCCGGCCCTATCCATACGGGTGAGTTACGGAATTCTCCCGGATATTTCTTTTCATACAAGTCGCTTTGGCACATCAGGTAATGTGCATTCTTGAGCAGACGTCCGCAGAGAGGCAGTGTTTCCAGACTGTCTAACGCATAGGTTGAGGCCTCTGTCAGTTGCCGGATTTCTTCCTGTTCCTCTTCATTCCATTGGGAAGAGAAGGACGGGATGCCAAAAGGGAAAAAGTATTTCCCTGCAGCAAGCATCCACGAAGCTTCAGCTTCTTTTCGGAGGACTTTTTGTACCTCTTCCTCTTCCAGTTTACAGAGGGTTTGATTCAACTGGTCGATGGCCTCCTGAGCCTCGCTAACGAAAGGGGCGAGCAATTCCTCTTCCACGTGAACGGTGGAAAGAGGGGCGGGAATGAAAGAGGTATATTGGGCCGTTCCCTGCAGTTTTTTGCGATAAGTTCCCATGGTATAAGTGGTTGAATTTTCTACAAAGATACTTTTCCTTTTGCATAACCCTCATGAAATGTAGATTAAATGACCGGAAAAGAAGATGACAACATGGTTGTAAAGTTTTATACTTATCTTTGCCGTCCGATAAACAGGAGATTGTGGAATGGAAAAGACCTGCATTTACATTAAAAATATGGTTTGCCGCCGTTGCATCTATACGGTGACGGAAGTGTTTCAGGAAAATAGCGTTTCTCCCTTGAAAGTAGAATTGGGCGTTGTGACGTTGGCCCAGCCTTTGCTTCCTGACCACTTTCATAACATACAGGCTCGTTTGGAACATTATGGCTTTGAGGTGATTGACGACAAACGCATGCGTATTGTCGAACAGATTCGGGTGGGAGTCATCGAACTGGTACATCATGCCGAAGAGCAGGAAAAGGTGAATCTTTCTGACTATTTGCAGCAGAAGTGTCACCGGGAGTACAGTTTCCTCAGCAAATTGTTTACCGAAATGCAAGGCATTAGCATCGAGAAATATTATATCCATCAGAAAATAGAACGGGTCAAGGAGTTGCTTTTCTATGATGAACTGAGTGTCGGTGAGATTGCCGATAAGTTGCATTATTCCAGTGTGGCTCATTTGAGCGGGCAGTTTAAGGCTGTGACCGGATTGTCGCCTACTCAATTCAAACGGATGAAAGGGCATGCGTTGAGGCCGTTGGACGAGATATAAATCATATCCATAATTATGTAACGTCCGGTTTGTGTATGTAGCTTACTTTTGTCGTGTGAATTTAAAGCATGAACAGTGATATGATGAAGAAAATTGTATGGTTGATAGGAGTGTGGATAGGATGTGGAAGTGTGGCAATGGCACTTCCTGAAAGGACCGTCAAAGGATATGTGATGGATAAAGAGGGAGCTCCCTTGCCCGGGGCTTATGTGTATGATGAGAGCAAGCATACTTCGGTGACGGATGAAAACGGATATTTTGAGTTGGCAGTACCGGACGAGGCCAAACTGCTGAAAGCCGATTACGTAGGCTTTACGACATTGACATACGAGATGGAACGTCCGGACGATATCCAGATTCTGGTGATGTCTCCCAGTACGGAATTGAAAGAAGTGGTGGTGACAGCCGGAGGTCTCGGAGCTATCAAGAACCGGAAAAGTGTGTTGAACACAGAGAGTGTCACCTCGCAAGCCTTGACGCGTGCGGCCTGTTGCAATCTTTCGGAAAGTTTTGAGACCAATCCTTCGGTAGACGTGGCCTACAGTGATGCGGTGACGGGCGCCAAACAGATACAGTTGCTAGGACTGGCCGGCACTTACGTGCAGATGCTGACCGAGAATTTTCCTAATTTGCGCGGGGTGGCTTCCACGTACGGACTCGACTATATTCCGGGGCCGTGGATGCAAAGCATACAGATATCTAAAGGGGCCGCTTCCGTAAAGAACGGATACGAGTCGGTGACCGGGCAGATTGACGTGGAGTACAAGAAGCCGAAGGTGGCAGACCCCTTGCTGGTGAATCTGTTTGGCAGCAGTACCGGACGTTATGAGGGAAATATGGTGGGTGCCGTGGAGTTGAATGACCGTTTGTCTACCGCTTTGCTTGTGAACTACTACAATGAGGAGCAGGCACACGACAGGAACAAAGATACTTTCTTGGATATGCCCCAAATGCAGTCGTTCAGTGCGATGAACCGCTGGCATTATCAAACCTCCCGTTTCGTTTCCCAGTCGGGCATTAAGATTCTGACCGACCGCAGAACCAGCGGGCAGACGGAACATACTTTACATGCTGCGGACGAGATGTCCCCTTATACCATTCACAACGATGCCAATCGGGTGGAAGGATTCACGAAGAATGGATTTATCTTGAATCAGGAACGGAATGAAAGTGTGGCCCTCATCGTGTCGGGGTCGTATCATGACCAGCGTGCCAATTATGCCGACAAGGTGTACAATGTGTATGAATCGAATGTCTATGCTTCTTTCCTTTATGAAAGTGAGTTTGGAGCGCATCATAAACTGGCGGCCGGACTGAACTATAACTGGGACCGGTATGTGCAGAGTGGCAATGTGGTGGACCTTTACTGTCCACAGTGGCATCAGGTGTCGGAGAAGGTAGGAGGAGCGTATGCGGAATATACGTGGACTCCTCTCCAGAAGTTTACGCTGATGGCTGGATTGCGAGCGGACTACAGTTCCTTGCATCATTTCTTTGTGACACCCCGTGTTCATGTGAAGTATGAGGTGACTTCGTGGCTGAGTCTGCGTGCCTCTGCCGGGAAAGGATACCGCACCACTTTTGCGCTTCCGGAGAACAGCTATTTGCTGGCAAGCAGCCGCACGTTTCATCTTGCAGAAGATTTAAAACAGGAAGAAGCATGGAATTATGGAGTGACTGCTTCTTTCCATATTCCCGTGAACCACGAAGAATTGACCCTCAATGCGGAGTGGTTTTATACGGATTTTCAGAATCAGGTGGTGGTCGATTTGGACCAGGATATGCATAGCGTTTATTTCTACAACCTGGCGGGACGTTCTACCTCCAGTGTGTTCCAGATAGAAGCCAGCTATCCGTTGTTTCGGGGATTCACCCTGCTGGGAGCTTACCGTTGGATGGATGTGAAGTGTACATACGATGGACAGACGATGCGCAAACCGTTGACAAGCCGCTACAAGGCACTGGTGACCGCTTCTTATGAGACGCCTTTGAAAAAATGGCAGTTGGATGCCACGGTCCAGTTCAACGGGGGAGGACGTATGCCTTTGGCCGACGCGGTGCATCCGTTATGGAATACTTCTTTCCCCTCGTTTGCCCAGCTGAGTGCGCAGATTACCTATCGCTTCCGCCGGTGGCAGATTTATGTAGGAGGGGAGAACCTGAGCAATTATAAGCAGCAGTCCCCCATTGTATCCGCAGCCAATCCCTACAGTCCGGATTTCGATGCGACAATGGTCTGGGGTCCTACAATGGGATACAAACTTTATGCAGGAATCCGTTACCAGATTCCTAAGTTATGACAGAATATGTAATTTAAAAATACGAGACAATGAAAACAAAACTGATGACATTCCTTATGCTGATGATGTGGGTTTTCTCTTTCTCCGCATCGGCTAAAAACGTGACAGAGCACAAAAAAGAAAAATCGGAAGTGACTTTCCTGGTATCCATGAAATGTGAAAAATGTCAGAAACGCATTGAAAATACCCTCTCTTTTGAAAAGGGAGTGACTGGTTTGGATGTCAATCTTCCTAAAAAGACGGTGACGATAGAGTATCGTGACGGAAAAACTTCGCCCGAAAAGCTGAAAGAGGCCATTCAAAAGCTGGGATATACCGTGGCTCCTCTTCCTGCTGCTTCAAAGGCAAACAGTCAGCAAGGGGTGCAGGATAAAAAGAAGGATTGAAAAAAGTAATTCTCCTCTGTATGGTTGAAATCTATTTAGCGAAAAGATAAAGTATGATAAAAGCATTGTTTTTTTGACATCGACGGCACTTTGCTCAGCTTTCAGACCCACCGGATACCTGATTCTACGGTACAGGCTATCCGGCAGGCGAAGGAGCTGGGCATCAAAGTGCTCATTTCCACCGGACGCCCGTTCTCCCTCATTAATAATCTGCAGGAAATCAGTGAACTGATAGACGGATACATCACGGTGAATGGTGCGTATTGTTTCATTGGCGAACAGGTGATATCTTGTAGTCCGATTCCAGAAGAAGATGTGCGTACCCTTATCCGGCAGGCCGATGAGATGAACTTCGCCTGTATGGTGGTAGGAGAGAAAGACCTGATAATGTACAACAGTAATGAAAAAGTGGATTATATTTTCCGACAGATGCTGAATGTACATGGCATGAAAGAAAGCCGTTCGCTCGATGCCTTATGGGCACATCCCATTCTCCAGTTGACGCCGGTCATTTCGGAGGAAGAGGAACGGCAAATCATGCCTCGGCTTCCTCATTGCGTATCCAGTCGCTGGTATCCCGATTTTGCCGATATTACGGCACAAGGTACAGATAAAAGTAAAGGACTGAGAGCTGTCATGGATATCCTGGGATTGAAAAAGGAAGAAACGATGGCTTTCGGCGACGGAGGCAACGACATTCCCATCGTCCGGGAAGCCGGAATCGGTGTGGCGATGGGCAATGCGAATGAGTCACTGAAAGCTGTAGCGGATTACGTGACCGCCAGTGTGGAGGAAGAGGGCATCCGGAAAGCCTTGGAGCATTTTGTCTTTCAATCCTGATATTAGTTCCTCAGATTTCCTGATTTTGGAATGGGGTGTTGAAGGGAAAATGGATAAACTTACTGTTTGAAAATGATGAATTGGGCTGCAAAAATCACTCTTTTAAAGCTAAACTAAGCGGTAGTAGACCTGTTTTATGTTTCACTGCAATAGACTTTGGAGAGAACGGATTTCAGCTTATTATAGCCTTGTATTTTCTTTTTGTTTAGTAAGGTTAAACATCATAAGATGAGGCTTTAAAGTGTTTATCAGCTATAATCTATTGCAAATAAAAAAAAACTCCTGCAATCGCTTGGATTACAGGAGTTTATTATATTGAATCAAGTATAAATTACTTATTCAAAGCCAAAGCTACGTTTACAGCGCAAGCTACTGTACATCCTACCATCGGGTTGTTACCGATACCCAGGAATCCCATCATTTCTACGTGAGCAGGAACTGATGAAGAACCCGCAAATTGCGCGTCTGAGTGCATACGGCCCATAGTATCTGTCATACCGTATGAAGCAGGACCTGCAGCCATGTTATCCGGATGAAGTGTACGACCTGTACCACCACCTGAAGCTACTGAGAAGTAAGGCTTACCAGCAAGAACACGTTCTTTCTTGTAAGTACCTGCAACCGGGTGCTGGAAACGAGTCGGGTTAGTAGAGTTACCTGTGATAGATACATCTACATTTTCGTGCCACATGATAGCTACACCTTCACGTACATCGTCTGCACCGTAGCATTTTACTTTTGCACGAGGACCGTCTGAATACGGAGTTTCTTTTACGATGTTCAAATCACCAGTGAAGTAATCGAACTTAGTCTGAACGTAAGTAAATCCGTTGATACGAGAGATAATCATCGCAGCGTCTTTACCCAGACCGTTCAAGATACAGCGCAACGGGTTCTTACGAACTTTGTTGGCCATTTCTGCAATCTTGATAGCACCTTCTGCAGCAGCGAATGATTCGTGGCCTGCCAAGAAAGCGAAGCACTGAGTTTCTTCACGGAGCAGACGAGCTGCCAGGTTACCATGACCCAAACCTACTTTACGGTCATCGGCTACTGAACCCGGAATACAGAAAGCCTGCAAACCGATACCGATTGCTTCTGCAGCGTCAGCAGCGTTCTTGCAACCTTTTTTCAGTGCGATGGCACAACCTACTACGTATGCCCATTTAGCATTCTCGAAGCAGATACCCTGAGTTTCCTGACAAGTCAGATACGGATCAAGGCCGGCTGCGTCACAGATTGCGTTAGCTTCTTCAATGTCTTTGATACCGTTTTCATTCAAAGCAGCCAAAATTTGCTTGATACGACGGTCCTGACTTTCAAACTGTACTGGTCTAATCATAATCTGTATCCTCCTTATTATTCTTTACGTGGGTCAATATATTTAACTGCGCCTTGTTCGGGTTTGAAGCGTCCGTAAGTTCCGGTAACAGCTTTCAATGCTTCGTTAGCATCTACACCCTTCTTGATCTGTTCCATGAATTTACCCATGTGAACAAACTCGTAACCGATTACCTGGTTGTCTTTGTCCAAAGCCATACGAGTGATGTAACCTTCAGTCAATTCCAAGTAACGAGTACCTTTTGCTTTTGTACCATACAGAGTACCAGTCTGGCTGCGGAGTCCTTTACCCAAGTCTTCCAAGCCTGCACCAATCATCAAACCGCCTTCAGAGAAAGCTGACTGAGTACGACCGTAAACAATCTGCAGGAACAATTCACGCATTGCGGTGTTGATGGCATCGCAAACCAAGTCTGTATTCAGTGCTTCCAGAATTGTCTTACCCGGCAGAATTTCAGAAGCCATAGCAGCTGAGTGAGTCATACCTGAGCAACCGATTGTTTCTACCAGACATTCTTCGATTACACCTTCTTTGACGTTCAAAGTCAGTTTACAAGCACCCTGCTGTGGAGCACACCATCCCACACCATGAGTTAAGCCTGAAATGTCTTTGATTTCTTTTGCTTGAATCCATTTTCCTTCTTCAGGAATTGGGGCCGGACCGTGGTTAGGTCCTTTAGCAACACAACACATGTGTTCAACTTCATGTGAATAAATCATATTCTTTACGTTTTATTGGTAATAAAAAATAAGTATTTCGTAAACCACGAATTACGGATTTTCTTCCTTAATCCGTACGCAAAGTTAGTCGTTTTATTTCTTTCTGCAACGTGCGAAACCAAACTTTTTCTTACATTTTAATGATATTTTTTCCAGTTTGGCCTGTTTTGCAAACTCCGCTTGCCAAAATGTTTTTCCTCTTCTGAAAGAATCTTGTATCTTTGTCGCAGATACGGTGACAAGCCGTATGGCAGGTCTACATAAAGATAGGTAACAATTATTAGGTATAGCATGGAAATGAATCAGATTACAGTGTCCGATGCGGATTTGCGCAAAGGGGCGGAAGAAGGAATGGATGCGTTCTTGAAGGTGTTTATCGATAAGTATTTGGAAGTGACGGGGGGAGTGATTAATGGACAAACCATGCCGTTGCTCAACGGCTATCAGCATACGCTGCTGGGATATCACTTTTTCCGGGAGGAAGTGATGGAAGGCGGTTTTGTGCAACTTATCCAGAATGGATACGGACCGTATATCTTTGACAATCCGTTTGCCAAGGCGATGCGTCTGTTTGGGGCAAAGGATTTTTCGAAGTTGATTTATGAAGCTAAGAAGATTTACGATGCGCACCGTGTCGATTTGGAGAAAGACTGTACGGAAGAGGAGTTCATGGCCATGTATGAGCAATATGAGGCGTTCGACGATTTGGAAGAAAAATATATGGAAGACGAAGAACTGATTACGGCGCAGATTGCTGAGTATGTAGATGAGCATGTGGAATATTTTGCTGTTATAGGATAAAATTAAATCTGTTTATTTATGTTAAATTCTTTATGCTTAGTGCAGTATTTTCTATTTGCTTCATTTTAATTTATGAATTTTAAGTCTGATAATATATTTATAAACAACAACAGTAATATAAAGTTATGAAAAAACAAAAATTAGCAGTGGCTTTTGCTGCGTTATTGACGATGGTGGGGTTTAGTTCTTGTTTGAATGGAGATAATGACCCAACGGTATCTCCTCAAGAACTGATGAGAGTAAATGGGGGAACTGGTTTTTATAGTTTTACAAGTGCATACGGTTATACTGTGACTCCATTGAATATGAGTGACTTGAGTAATTTGAGCTTACAGTCCTACGCGATTGTACAATATTCTTATGATTCTTCAGTATTGGAATGGAATGAAGATAAGAAGGTGACGGTTAATAATGTAGTCAGCATTAAGGACGATTTTACTTTCCCGAAGGCTCCTGAGGCTGATGCAGGTAATGCTCCGCTTTATATGATTTCTAGTTCGATGGCTCAGCCGATGTATTTTGATAAATACAACTTATTTATTCCGGTAACTTATTATTATAAAAATTCATCGGATTCTGATGATTTGAAGGCGGAATTGAATTCACATTCTTTTGCGTTGTATTATGATCCGAATGATGCAGAATCTACGGATGGCAAACTGTTGCTTCACTTGCGTCATAAAGTAGCGGATACAGAGGTTCAGAGAAGTGACTATGGTACGGAGTACCGTCATTTTAATATTACTTCAGTTTTGTCATCCTATGCAAGTGCGCATGGGGTTTCAATGCCAGATAAGTTGGTAATTGAATATGAAAGGTCTTCTTCTTCAAGCTATGAGAATAAAACTTCTGAAAAACTTGAAATAAATTATAAATCGGTATTTGAACAGTCAACGGTTAATCAGTAATAAATAAATAGAAAGGCCTTTCCTTGCGGGAGAGGTCTTTCTTGTTTTTGTATCTTCTTTCAACAGGAATAAGGCTTGTATTTGCAATGTCTCAGATTATAGAATCTGTAGAAAACGAGCAATATCCATTGGTTCTTTTGCTAAGTAGTCAGGGTTAAATTCTTGTAGTTCGCTTTGAGGGCGGAATCCCCAGCATACTCCGATAGTTGTTACATCTGCATTGAGTCCAGTTTGCATATCTACTCCGGAATCGCCGATGTAGACTGTTTCTTCTTTGTGTACCTCGGCTAGCTTGATAATTTCCTTTATTACTTGTGGATTGGGTTTGGTCGGGACATTTTCTCGTTGTCCGAATACAGCAGTAAAATGGATATGAGGAAAATATTGTCCGATTAATTTACTGGTTGCTTCCTGGTATTTGTTGGATGCAACAGCTATTTGAAGGTGATGTTGTTGTAGGAGGTTGAGTAATTGCTCAATGCCAGGATAAGGGCGGCTCATGTCGGCATTGTGTAGATTGTAGTATGGGACAAACTTAGATCGGATTCGTAATACGTTCTCTGGGGTTCTATCTTCTTCCGGAAGTGCCCGTTCGAAAAGTTTGTTGATTCCGTTTCCTACAAAAAATCGGTAAGTATCCGTTGAATGAGTAGGGTAGCCATACTGGGTGAGCGCGTAATTGGTTGCGGCTGCCAGATCGGCAATTGTGTTCAGTAAAGTTCCGTCTAAGTCAAAAATAGCAAGTTTTTTCATATTGCGTTAGTTTTGGTAAAAGTCGATTCTACTCCTGTTTCCTGGCAATCAGCTCCCATGGGAGGATTCTGTTTGAATAGGGTAATTTTGATTTCCGTAAGAGTTGGAAAGTCGTGAAACAGTCGTTGGGCGATACGTTGTATGACGTGTTCCAGCAGGCGGGAAGGAATTTGCATTTCTTTTTTTACAGCCTGAAACACTTCAGCATAATTGATGGTGTAAGTTAGGTCATCCATTTGGGATGCACGACTGAAATCGGTTTTCAGTGTCAGGTTGAGAATGTATTCAGCGCCAACTTTGTTTTCTTGAGGGAGTACGCCGTGATATGCATATATTTTCACTCCGTTCAGGTGAATGTACATTTTGCTTTGTTTCATGATGGGAAAGATGTAGGGAAATAAGAGAGGCATGAATCAAGCGTGTTCTGAAAACTCAAAACCATTCACATGATTCATGCCTGAAATTTTTTAGAAATGTTGCTCAAATATCATGAGGTTTATCCGCAGCGGGAAGAACCGCAGGTTTTGCAAATCAAGCAGCCTTCCTGATAAACAAGGGTTTCGTGTCCACAATTTGGACATTTCACTCCTTTGGCCTCAGTTCCGTCTTGTACGTATTTTTTTAAGGCTCTTTCTACACCATTTTTCCAAGTGTTGATATTTTCACTGTCGAGTTGCAGGGAACTAACCAATTTGATTACTTGTTCAATCGGCATTCTCCAACGGAGGACTCCGGAAATCAGTTTGGCATAGTTCCAGTATTCCTTGTTGAATTTTTCAGACAAACCTTCAATGGTCATTTTGTAGCCTCGTTTGTTTTCGAACTGGAAGTCATAGTGCTTGGTTCCATCTTCATCATAGCTTTTGATGATACGTCCGGAAGTAACAGACTTCGGTAGTACGATACCTTCTTCATCATCCTGAAGACCTGTAAAGATTTCGTAGGGTCTTCCATCCAATAGTCCGACGAAGGCTACCCATTTTTCTTTGTTGTTTTGGAAACGGACGACATCAGCTTCCAGCACTTTCGGGCGTACTTCTACTACCTGGGGTGGTTTGCAACGGCACTCTTCTTCTTTATTGTCTTTTTTCTTGGTGGAAATCAAGACTCCAGCGCGTGAACCGTCGCGGTATACTGTACATCCTTTGCATCCAGAACGCCATGCTTCTACGTACAACTGGTTGACGAGGTCTTCACTAACGTTGTTAGGCAAATTGATGGTGACACTGATAGAATGGTCTACCCATTTTTGGATGCGGCCTTGCATTTTCACTTTCATCAGCCAGTCTACATCATTTGACGTAGCCTTGTAATAAGGTGACTTAGCTACCAAGGCATCAATTTCTTCTTGAGTATAACGCTTGTCGGGGTCATAGCCATTGACTTTCATCCAGGTGAGGAATTTGTGATGGAATACTACATATTCTTCAAATGCATCTCCTGTTTCATCAACAAAGTCGACGTGTACATTTGCATCATTTGGATTGACCTTACGGCGGCGTTTGTATACTGGCATGAAGACCGGTTCAATACCCGATGTGGTTTGTGTCATTAAACTGGTAGTTCCTGTTGGAGCGATGGTCAGACAAGCAATGTTTCTTCGACCATATTTTTTCATTTCTTCATACAACTGTGGATCAGCATCCTTCAGACGGTTGATGAATGGGTTGTTCTTTTCACGTTCTGCATCGTATATTTCGAAAGCTCCACGTTCCTTAGCCATGTTTACTGAGGAACGGTAGGCCTCCAATGCAATGGTTTTATGTACCTTTTCGGAGAATTCTGTGGCTTCCTCAGTACCGTAGCGCAGTCCCATGGCAGCCAGCATGTCGCCTTCTGCTGTAATACCTACTCCTGTACGACGTCCCAAGCCTGATTTGTGATATATCTTCTCCCACAAGTGACGTTCCGTTCCTTTCACTTCCATGCTTTCTGGATCGGAGTCAATTTTTTCAAAAATACGTTTAATCTTTTCTAGCTCGAGATCGATGATGTCGTCCATGATACGCTGGGCCAGTGCTACATGTTTTTTAAACAGTTCGAAATCGAAATAAGCTTCTGGAGTAAAAGGATTTACTACGTAAGAATAAAGGTTGATTGCCAGTAGACGGCAGGAGTCGTACGGGCATAAAGGAATTTCTCCACATGGATTTGTAGAAACCGTGCGGAATCCTAAATCGGCATAGCAGTCGGGTACAGATTCACGGATGATGGTATCCCAGAACAATACGCCAGGCTCGGCTGATTTCCATGCATTATGTACAATTTTCTTCCATAAAGAAGAGGCATCGATTTCTTTGGAAACCATTGGGTTGGGAGAATCGATGGGGTATTGTTGTGTGTAAGGCATACCTTCTATGGCAGCTTGCATGAATTCATCGTCCAGTTTTACAGATACATTGGCTCCTGTTACCTTTCCTTCGGTCATTTTAGCGTCAATGAAAGCTTCCGAGTCAGGGTGTTTAATGGATACGGTCAGCATTAATGCGCCACGGCGTCCGTCTTGTGCTACTTCACGGGTCGAATTGGAATAACGTTCCATGAAAGGAACCAATCCAGTTGAAGTCAAGGCTGAGTTTTTTACTGGGGACCCCTTCGGACGGATGTGAGATAAGTCGTGCCCTACACCTCCCCGTCGTTTCATCAGTTGTACTTGTTCTTCATCGATACGGATAATAGCTCCGTAAGAGTCTGCATTTCCGTCCAGTCCGATAACGAAACAGTTGGAAAGAGAAGCTACCTGATAATTGTTCCCAATTCCAGTCATAGGGCTTCCCTGAGGAATGATGTACTTGAAGTGATCAAGTAGTTCGAAAAGTTCCTGAGCACTGATAGCATTAGGATATTTTGCCTCGATACGGGCTACCTCATTGGCGATACGCCAATGCATATCCTCTGGAGATTTTTCATAGATATTTCCAAATGAGTCTTTTACTGCGTATTTGTTTACCCAAACACGTGCGGCTAGTTCATCTCCTTTGAAATACTCCAATGAAGCATTATATGCTTCATCGTAGCTATACGTCTTCTTTTCCACGGTTGTTTATATATGAATAAGTTTGTTTTCAATAAAATTTAATTTGTAGAATTCGCTTTATTTCAAACAAACCGCTGCAAAGCTAAAGATGTTTTTTTAATTGGCAAAATAAAAGTGAAAGAAGTTATTAACAATCTTGATGGTTTTCAGAAATAAAATTTTATATATTTGTTTTTCAGTTAATTATGACTTTTGTTTTATCGAAAAGTTTTCCAAAACGGAAAACTTTTCGATTGGGCGTATATTTCTTATATATAAAAAGGCTGTGGATTTTCGAAGATTCTTTTTACCTTTGTTTGGTATTCATTAAAGCCGATATTATGGAATCTATAAAAAACAGACGGACAATCCGTAAGTATAAGCAGGAGGATATACCTGCCAGTTTGTTGAATGAGTTATTGGAAGAGTCTTTTCGTGCTTCCACAATGGGAAATATGCAGTTGTATAGTGTAATTGTAACGAAAGATGCTGCAATGAAGGCTCGATTGGCTCCAGCGCATTTTAATCAACCAATGGTGACTTCTGCTCCAGTGGTTCTTACTTTTTGTGCTGATTTCAACCGTTTCTGTAAATGGTGTGAACAGCGAAAGGCTGTACCGGGTTATAATAACTTTATATCTTTCTTAAACGCTGCTTCTGATACGTTGTTGGTAACGCAGAATTTCTGTACTTTAGCAGAGGAGAAAGGTTTAGGAATTTGTTATTTGGGGACTACAATCTACAACCCGGACCAAATTATTGATATTTTGAAACTTCCGAAATTGGTTGTGCCTGTAGCAACCATTACAGTCGGTTATCCGGATGAATGTCCTCCTCAGCCTGATCGTTTACCTGTTCAGGGAATTGTTCATGAAGAAACATACCATGATTATACATCTCTGGAAATAGATAAACTTTATTCATACAAAGAAAATCTGCCGGAGAACAAACATTTTGTGGAGATTAACCACACTGAGACTTTGGCACAGATTTTTACTGACATTCGTTATAAGAAGTCGGATAATGAGTTTATGTCGGAGGGATTAAAGAAAGTTTTGAAGCGTCAGGGGTTTGACGATTGATAATCGATGAGATAATAAAAAAGGCGGTTTAATTAAACCGCCTTTTTTATTATCTCATCCGAAGACTTGCCTCAATTTCTTCAATTTCTGCTTTAAATGATTTATCAACATCTACCTGATCCTTGACAATTTTGCAAGCATGAAGCACGGTTGCGTGATCTTTGTTGCCAATCAACTGCCCGATCTTGGAAGAAGATGTGTCGGTATGTTTTTTGGCTAAGTACATGGCTACCTGGCGTACTTGTACTACTTCCCGTTTGCGGGTTTTAGTATGAATTGCTGTTTCATCAATTTTGTAGTGTTCGCATACTTTGACGATGATATCGTTTATCGTCATCGGTTTGCTTTCCGCGCACTTGACAGCTTTTCTTACGATTCGTTGAGCCAGTTCCAGGTCTATTTCGCGTTTGAATAAAATAGATTGTGCCAGCAAGGAGTTGACGATACCTTCTAGTTCTCGTACGCTTTCATTTACATTTTCAGCAATGTAGCTGATGACTGATTCAGGAATAACCAGTCCGTCACGTTTGATTTTGTTGCGTAGAATGTTTTTTCGCAGTTCAATATCCGGTTTTTCCAACTCAGCTACCAGCCCCCATTTGAAACGGGTCAGCAGTCGGTCTTCCATGCCTTGTAGCATAACGGGAGCACGGTCGGAAGTCAAGATAAGTTGCTTTCCGTTCTGGTGCAGATGATTGAAGATATGGAAGAATGTATTTTGGGTTTTGGTGACTCCTGCAAATTCTTGGATGTCATCAATGATTAATACATCAATTGTTTGATAGAAACTGATAAAATCATTGAAATGATTTGTACGTACAGAGTCAGTGTATTGTACTTGAAACAGATGTGCTGATACATACAATACACGTTTTTCCGGATACAATTCTTTGATGCGCGTTCCGATAGCGTTGATCAGGTGAGTCTTTCCTACTCCAGAAGGACCATAAATGAACAACGGGTTAAAGGTACGTGCAGGATTTTGGGCCACAGTTTCAGCTACAGTTCTAGAAAACTCATTACTATTTCCTTTGATGAAATTTTCAAAGTTGTAGTTGGGATTCAAATGGGGATCCAAATCTTGCGGAGCTGCTGCTTGTAAAGGATTGGGCGTCTTGTTTCCATTATAGACGGGTGCCTGTTCCGGAAGAGCAGAGGAACGTTTGGTTCCTTCTATATTGACAGTTATATGGTTTGTCTTATCTGTCAGGATGGAATACATCAACTCCGTGCCTTCACCTATTTCCTTATAGATGGCGGCGCGTAGCAACCCCACGTATTTTTCTTCCAGATATTCATAGAAGAAAGGACTGGGGACGCCGATCGTCAATGCCTTTTCTGTATCCTCATATTTTAAAGGTACGATAGGCTCAAACCATGTTTTAAAAGCTGTAGCGTTTACGTTGTCTTTGATAAAAGCCAGGCAACGATTCCATAGCGCAACAGCTTGGTTATGTTCAATCATACGTGCGTTGTTATTAATAAAGCGAAACTTCTACGTTTGCAAATTTCGTAATGAAATTTCAGAAAAACAAATGCCTTTTTCCTTGCTTTTTATTTTCGGAATTTAAGGGGTTGATAAATAGGTTGTTACGAAGTTGTTAAATATTTGATAAAAAGAAATGCTCTTGTGTATCTATAATATTTTATTTATCAGAATTTTGCGTGAACAGTTCTTTTTTTCTTGTCTTTCCTCTTCTGATTCCTTTTGCTTCGTTATCAGTGTATTACAGTGTTTTTATACAACCCTTTTAAAATTGTGTGTTATTTAGATTGCTTCTATATAAGACAAATGGAATGTCCAAGACTTTGAAGCAGATGATGATTTTGTCTGATACCTCAACAGGAGAGATATCGTCTGGTTTGATGTCTCTCCTGTTGAAGTGAAAATATTTTTTTATTTGTCTTTTTTGCCGAACAGTGAGAAGTGTACATACCGTTTGGGATGTTCCTGCAAGTCTTTCAGTAGAGAGGCTGCATTGGCAGAAGTCGCATTTAAGTTCTGGTATAATTCATCATCGTTTAGTAGGAGGCCGATTGAATTGTCTTTGCTGTTTAGTTTGGTGGTTAATATATGCACACTTAGCAAAGTTGAATCCACTTTTTGAAAGGTAGAAGCATAGTCAATACCTTTCAGATTTTCACTGATACCTTTCAGGTTTTCCGTAATGGCAGTTACATTGCTGGTTAATTGTGGAATATCTTTGCTCATCAGTCCATGTAATTGTGTGCTGGTGGCATTAAGAGAAGCTGTTAGTTGCTCTGCATTATGCAAGGTATTCTTTAAGGAAGGATCTGCCAATAGCTGGTTTAGTGACCCCAGTATAGAATCCAATTTGGGCATCATGCGTTCTATTTGAGGAAGCAGGTCTTTTTCAGCTTTTCCTAAGATTCCGTTGTTGGCTGTTCCTTCAATAGTATCTCCTGGAGTCAAGTATGTGGTAGATTCATGTTGCAGTAACATGTTCATCTTTACCGTACCAAGCATTTCTGTGACCAGTTCGGCCTTGCTTCCGGTAGGGATACGCATATCTTGGTCGACTTCAATTCCTACCACAACATGTCCAGGTTTGTTGTAATTGTATTGTAGGTCGCGTACGATACCTATTTTATAACCGTTGGCAAATACCGGACTTGATTGAGCCAGTCCGTTTACATCGGTGAAATCTACATAATAATAGCTTTCAGGTTTGAACATGCTGATTCCTTTTAAGTAATTGATACCAAAAAAGAGAATCAGCAATGCACCGATTCCTGCTAATCCGATTTTTACTTCTTTTTTCATATATGTTTTTTCTTATTGTTATCTATTGTTTTTAAATTCTCGTATGGCTTGGTTGATGTTCATTTTTACTCCATCTTTAAAAGCGATAATGAAGGCATCCTTAAATTTGCTGTCTATTTTGTTTCGCTTCAGGCGTAGAATTTTATTGTAGTTGGTATCTTCTCCATAGGTGTATTTGATGATACCGTTTTCCTTGTAGCTGTCTACTGGAGTAAGACCTTTAAACAGCCTGCTTTTGGCAGGAAGCTGGCGGTCGGAAGTCAATATTTGTATTTTGAATACGGGCTTTCCGGAAGAAGTGGCAGTTACATCCTTTTGGAGGTTTTGTTCTTTTGAGAGAGCCCTTGTTTGGGAAAATTCACTTGAGGCTTCAATTGGCATGGCTGCACTTTCTGTAACCGTTGGATGGTTCCCGAGGGTCTTTCCTGATTTGTAAGTCAGGAATGCTTGATAAATGCTTCGGGCAAGTGTGGCACTTCCTTGTTCAGAAAGTAGAAAGGATTCTTCCGAAGGATTCGTTATATACCCCAGTTCAATCAGTACGCTAGGCATTGAAGTGGCGCGTAATACCAGGAATCCAGCCTGGTGCACGCCCTTGTCTGTCCGATTGGCATTTCTGAATTGTCGTTGTACTGCTGTAGCAAAACTGACGCTTTGTGCCATGTTTTTGTCTTGCAGAAATTCAAAGATGATATAACTTTCAGACGAATTGGGGTTAAATCCGGCATATTGTTGTTTATAGTCGTCCTCGATGAGGATTACGGCATTTTCTTTTTTGGCAACTTCTAAGTTTTCTTGGGTACGGTGAAGTCCCAGTGTATATGTTTCTGTGCCGCGGACTTTACTATTTCTGGCAGCCAAGGAATTGGTATGGATTGAAATAAAAAGATCTGCTTTGGCATCGTTGGCAATTTCCGCTCTGCGGTGCAAAGGAACGAATATGTCTTTTTCACGTGTGTAGATAACTTTTGTATCCGGGCAGTTCTGCTTGATAAGCCTACCCAGTTTTAGTGCCACGCTGAGGTTGATATTTTTCTCTTTGCCTCTTTTCCCGATGGCGCCGGGGTCATGTCCACCGTGTCCGGCATCGATTACTACGATGAAAGAATTTTCTGCAGCATGGATTTTTTGTGGCAGAATGAAGGCGAACAAGCAGCCGGTGATAATGAATAGTATGTTGAATATTTTAGTTTGCATAATTAAAATAACGTGACAAAGTTAATATTTTTTCGCCTATTAACTTCTTGTTGATGTAAGAATTCTTCTTTAGCTGTAATAATTGCTAGAAAAACCGAAAAATAAGCAGGTCTTTTCTTTGAAAATCGTTACATTTGTGCAACTTGTTAAACAGAAAGGAATATTTATGACGCTGATTGATGGAAAAGCTGTTTCTGAGAAGGTGAAACAGGAAATAGCAGCTGAAGTTGCCGATATTGTGGCAAAAGGAGGGAAACGTCCTCACTTGGCTGCAATTTTGGTCGGACACGACGGAGGGAGTGAAACTTATGTGGCGGCTAAGGTAAAGGCTTGTGAAGTGTGCGGGTTTAAATCCACTTTGATTCGTTACGAATCGGATGTGACCGAGGAAGAACTACTGACAAAAGTGCGTGAACTGAATGAGGATGACGATGTGGACGGATTCATCGTACAGCTTCCGTTGCCTCCTCATATCTCTGAACAGAAGGTAATAGAAACCATTGATTATCGTAAGGATGTGGATGGTTTCCACCCTATTAATGTGGGGCGTTTGTCTATCGGACTTCCTTGTTATATTTCGGCTACTCCGAATGGGATTATGGAGTTGTTGCGACGCTATCAGATTGAAACGCGTGGAAAGAAATGTGTTATTTTGGGGCGGAGCAACATTGTTGGAAAACCGATGGCTATGTTAATGATGCAGAAAGCCTGTCCGGGTGATGCGACGGTGACTGTCTGTCACAGTCGGAGCAAGGATCTGGTCAGAGAATGCAGGGAAGCAGATATCCTGATTGCAGCAATGGGGCAACCTAATTTTGTGAAAGCCGATATGGTGAAAGAAGGTGCGGTAGTAATTGACGTGGGTACTACGCGTGTACCCGATGCTTCCAAAAAGTCGGGCTTTAAACTTACCGGCGATGTGAAGTTTGATGAAGTGGCTCCTAAATGTTCTTACATTACGCCAGTTCCTGGTGGAGTAGGTCCGATGACCATTGTTTCTTTGATGAAGAATACGTTGTTGGCGGGTAAAAAGGCGATATATTGAGATTTTGGAAGATTTTTTCGAAGAAATGTTTGCAATTTCGAAAAAATCCTCTACCTTTGCAATCGCTTTTGAAAAGGAAGCCAACATGGTGACTATAGTTCAGTTGGTTAGAGCGTCAGATTGTGGTTCTGAATGTCGTGGGTTCGAGTCCCACTAGTCACCCTTTCTTCAGAAGCAGTTTTTTTATACCAACATGGTGACTATAGTTCAGTTGGTTAGAGCGTCAGATTGTGGTTCTGAATGTCGTGGGTTCGAGTCCCACTAGTCACCCGGAAAAGAGGTTTTGCATCACGATGCAGAACCTCTTTTTATTTTGTATCTGTTCTTTTTTAGTGCTTTAGTACGATGAAATTATAAAAAAGCGCTATCAGACCTTCACAGGCTGGATAGCGCAAGCTACAATACAAAATACAAATACAACTAAACGAGATTTTGTGCTAAAATTAAAGCTTTCAAAGATAGGAATAAAAATTCATCTTTCCCTCATGCTTGTATGCAATTTAATTATCCTTAATATTCAGACTATACCTTGAGCCATCATGGCATGAGCCACTTTCATGAATCCGGCGATGTTGGCACCCTTCACGTAATTGATATATCCGTCGCTTTCCGTACCATACTTCACGCACTGTTCGTGAATGTTGTGCATAATCTGGTGCAACTTCTCGTCCACTTCCTGTGCGGTCCAGCTCAGGTGCATGGCGTTCTGGCTCATTTCCAGTCCAGAGGTAGCCACACCGCCCGCATTGACTGCCTTGCCTGGCGCATACATCATCTTGTGTTCGATGAAAGCATCAATGGCTTCCGGCGTACATCCCATGTTGGAAATTTCTCCCACACAGAGCACCTGGTTCTTGATGAGATGCTGTGCATCTTCTCCGTCCAGTTCGTTCTGGGTAGCACATGGCAGGGCGATGTCCACTTTTACCTCCCACGGGCGGCGTCCCGGTACGAAGGTAGCTTTCGGGAATTTCTCCGCATACGGTGCTACGATGTCGTTGCCCGAAGCACGCAGTTCCAGCATGTAGTCAATCTTTTCTCCCTCGATGCCGTCCGGGTCGTAAATGTAACCGTCCGGTCCGGAGATAGTCACCACTTTTGCTCCCAGCTGGGTAGCTTTGGTAGCAGCTCCCCAGGCCACGTTGCCGAAACCAGAGATGGCCACCGTCTTTCCTTTTATATCAATACCTTTTGCATCCAGCATGTGTTTCACAAAATACAAGCCTCCGAAGCCCGTGGCTTCCGGACGAATCAGCGAACCGCCGAATTCCAGTCCCTTGCCCGTAAACGTTCCGGTGAACTCACGCGTCAGTTTCTTGTACATGCCGAACATGTAGCCCACTTCGCGTCCACCCACGCCGATGTCGCCTGCCGGCACGTCCATGTCCGGACCCAGATGGCGCCACAATTCCAGCATGAAGGCCTGGCAGAAACGCATGATTTCCGCATTACTTTTTCCGCGCGGAGAGAAGTCGGAACCTCCCTTTCCACCGCCCATCGGCAGCGTGGTCAGTGCATTCTTGAAAGTTTGTTCAAATCCCAGGAATTTCAGGATAGACAGGTTGACCGATGCATGGAAACGGATACCCCCCTTGTATGGGCCGATGGCGTTATTGAATTGCACGCGGTAACCCAAGTTGGTCTGTACTTCCCCCTTGTCGTCCACCCATGTGACGCGGAAAGTGAAAATACGGTCGGGTTCTACTAGCCGTTCAATGATTTTAGCCTTTTCAAATTCGGGATGCTGGTTGTAAATATCTTCGATAGAAAGCAATACTTCTCTTACTGCCTGAAGGTACTCTGATTCACCTGGATGCTTGGCTTCCAAGGATGACATGATCTTGTTAATATCCATAATCAAATAATTTAAGGTCTGACAAAATGAAATGTTTTGTATATGCAAAGATAGGAATTTACCTGTATTGGCAAAGCTTTTCCCCTTATTTTTCGTGTGATGGCTTAAATTTTGATAGTTTTTTACCAGCACTCAAGAAAGATTTGCAAAAATCAGGTGAATTTCCGATTTTTGTTTTTATAAACAAGAATAAGCTTAAAACAAGATACCATGCTAAACAACCTGAGAATTAAACTCCGACAGCTTTATTTCAAGGATACGCAGTTTGCCAACCTGATGACAAAGCGTATTTTCAACGTGCTGCTAGTGGCCAATCCGTACGATGCGTTCATGCTCGAAGACGATGGCCGCATCGATGAGAAGATTTTTAATGAATACATGAACCTGAGCCTGCGCTACCCGCCCCGTTTTACCCAAGTGTCCACGGGAGAGGAGGCATGGGAGCAGTTGCGCAACACCATGTTCGACCTGGTCATCTGTATGCCGGGTTCCGACAACAGTGACACCTTCGACATTGCCCGCGACATCAAGCGGGAGTATCCTCATCTGCCGCTGGTGGTGCTGACTCCTTTTTCGCATGGCATCAAGGAACGGATGGAACACGAGGACCTGAGCATTTTCGAATACGTGTTCTGCTGGCTGGGAAATACTGATCTGCTGGTGTCCATCATCAAGCTGATTGAGGACAAGATGAACCTGGAGCACGACATCAAGGAAATCGGTGTGCAGATGATTCTGCTCGTGGAAGACTCCATCCGCTTCTATTCGTCCGTGCTGCCCAATCTCTACAAGTTCGTGCTCCGCCAGAGCCAGGAGTTTGCCACCGAAGCCCTGAACGAGCACCAGCGTACGCTGCGCATGCGTGGTCGTCCTAAAATCGTGCTGGCCCGTTCGTACGAGGAAGCCATGGACCTGTATAACAAGTACCAGAACAACATGCTGGGCGTCATTTCCGATGCCCGTTTCCCCCGTGAAGGCGAAAACGATGCAGAGGCAGGGGTAAGCTTGCTGCGTGAGATACGCAGGCGCGATCCGTTCATCCCACTGATTCTGCAGTCGGCCGAAGAAAGCAACCGCCAGTATGCCCCCGAACTGGATGCCGTGTTCATCGACAAGAACTCCAAGAAGATGAACATCGACCTGCGCGAAGCCGTGTCCGACAACTTCGGTTTCGGCGACTTCATCTTCCGCGACCCCCATACCCTGAAGGAAGTGGCCCGCATCCATAACCTGAAAGAACTCCAGAACGTGATTTTCGCTATTCCGGCAGAATCCTTCCTTTACCACATCAGCCGCAACCACATCTCGCGCTGGCTGTATTCGCGTGCCATCTTCCCGGTGGCCGAGTTCCTGAAACAGATTACGTGGGAATCCCTTCAGGACATCGACGCACACCGGCAGATTATTTTCGAAGCCATCGTGAAATACCGCAAGATGAAAAACCAGGGCGTGGTGGCCGTGTTCCAGCGCGACCGTTTCGACCGCTATTCCAATTTTGCGCGTATCGGCGACGGCTCTTTGGGAGGCAAGGGGCGCGGACTGGCCTTTATCGATAACATGGTGAAGCGTCATCCCGAGTTCGACGAGTTTGAAAACGCCTCGGTCATGATTCCGAAAACCGTGGTGCTTTGTACCGATGTGTTCGATGAGTTCATGGACTCCAACCAGCTGTACCAGATAGCCTTGAGCGATGCCGCCGACGACGTGATTCTGCAGGCTTTCCTCCGGGCCAAGCTGCCCGACAGTCTGGTGGAAGACTTTTTCGCCTTCTTCGATGCCGTCAAGGCCCCCATTGCCATCCGTTCGTCCAGCCTGCTGGAAGACTCCCACTACCAGCCGTTTGCCGGTATCTATTCCACTTACATGATTCCCTATCTGGACGACAAGTACGAGATGCTCCGCATGCTGAGCGATGCCATCAAGGGTGTGTATGCCTCCGTATATTATAAGGATAGCAAGGCCTACATGCAGGCCACTAGCAACGTCATCGACCAGGAAAAGATGGCCGTCATCCTTCAGGAAGTGGTTGGCACCCAGTATGGCGACCGTTACTATCCGGCCATATCCGGTGTGGCCCGCTCTATCAACTATTATCCCATCAACGACGAACTGGCCGAAGAAGGCACGGTGAGCCTGGCGCTGGGACTTGGAAAATACATTGTCGACGGCGGTCTCACCTTGCGTGTCTGTCCGTACCACCCCACGCAGGTGCTCCAGACCAGCGAGATGGAAATCGCCTTGCGCGAGACCCAGACCCGCTTCTATGCCCTCGACCTGAAGAACCTGGGACAGAACTTCTCGCTCGACGACGGCTTCAACCTGCTGAAGCTCCATGTGAAAGATGCCGAGGCCGACGGCGCCTTGAACTTCATCGCCTCGACCTACGACCCGTATGACATGGTGATACGCGACGGCATCTATCCCGGCGGGCGCAAGCTCATCACCTTTGCCAACATCCTCCAGCACGACGTCTTCCCTTTGGCCCGCATCCTCCAGCTTGTGCAGAAATACGGTCAGGGCGAGATGCGTCGTCCGGTGGAAATCGAGTTTGCCGTCAATCTGGACGCCCGTACCAAGAGCGGCGTGTTCTATCTGCTGCAAATCCGTCCGATGGTCGATGTGAAAGCCGGGCTGGACGAAGACTTGACTCTGGTGCCGGAAGAAAAGCTCCTGCTCAAGAGCGGAAACTCGTTGGGACACGGTGTGATGGACGACCTGCAGGACGTCATCTATGTGAAGACCGAAGGCTATTCCGCCTCCAACAACCAGCTGATAGCCTACGACATCGAGAAGCTCAACCGCCGCTTCCTTGACGAAGGTAAGCATTACATACTGGTGGGTCCTGGACGGTGGGGTAGCAGCGACACTTGGCTCGGCATACCGGTGAAATGGCCGAATATTTCGGCGGCCCGCATCATCGTGGAAGCCGGGCTGACCAACTACCGGGTAGACCCCAGTCAGGGCACCCATTTCTTCCAGAACCTGACTTCGTTCGGGGTGGGCTATTTCACCATCAATGCCTACATGAACGACGGTATCTATAACCAAGCCTTACTCGACAGCATGCCCGCCGTAGAAGAAACGAAGTTCCTCCGTTGGGTACGGTTTGAGAAACCGCTTACCGTGAAGATGGATGGAAAGAAGAAATTGGGTGTGGTAGAACTGCCAGAAAACTGATTCCAGGGTTAAAACGAAAAAAAGAGGTGCCTGCATGTGCAAGTACCTCTTTTTCTGTAAATGGGAGTTGGTTACAATTTTATCGTAATCTTCTTACCCGAATAAGTCACTTTCTTGTCGGGTTTCATCGTGACGGTTTCGGCAGATTGTTTGCCCGGCTGCATCAGGGTGATGCAGAAATTGCGCTTTTTCAGCATGTGCGGGAATTCTCCAGTACGGTTGTCGATAGTCAGCGTACGGGTGGCATCGTTCCAGTGGAATCGGATGGTGGAGAACATACCTTTTTCGTAGTTGTAATTGTCGAACTCGTCTTCGTAGAGGGTGAACTCGCCGTCGGCTCCCGGATAGACGCAGATGTCCAGATTGTCCCATTTCTTTTCGGTAGAATATTGTACCTTCGGTCCTAGGGGCAGGATGCTTCCGGCTTTGATGTAGAGCGGCAGGATGTCTACCGGACATGCGCGTTGGAGTTCTTGTCCGCCTTCCACGCTTTCGTTGGTCCAGAAATCAATCCATTTCGTACCTTTCGGCAAGTACACTTTCACCGGAGCGGAAGCCTTGGCCACATCAGGCACGGTGGTTACGCCTTTGTTGCCTTCCACTTTCTTCGTGTACAGCGGTTCGGTGACCGGACGTACCAGAATCTGCTTGCCGAACAGGTATTCGTTGTCCAGCAAGATGGCCTTGCGGTCGGTGGCGAAATCCATCACCAGCGGACGCATCATGCAGCCGTCCTCCTGTACCACGGCCCCGTTCAGACTATATATATAAGGTAAGAGGCGGTAACGGAGTTCGATGATGCGTTTCTGTGCGTCGTAGGCCCAGTCGCCTTCCTTGCCGAAAAGGTCGATTTCGTTCATCATCGGTGAAGAACAGTGGTTGCGCATCAGTGGCATGAAGCATCCCCACTGGAACCAGCGTACATGCAGTTCCTGATAAGCCACGTTGGTGCAGTCGTTGTTGTATTCCCAGCCGAAGAAACCTCCTAAGTCCGTATTCCAGAACGGAATGCCGCAAAGCGTGAAGTTCAGTCCGGCGGGAATCTGCTGGCGGAGTACGTTCCAGCTTGATACCACATCGCCGCTCCAGCTCAGGGCTCCGTAGTGCTGTTGTCCGAGGTAACCTGAACGGGTCATCTGGAATACACGTTTTTCGTCTGATACAGCACGTTGGTGTTCATAGATACCCCGGTTGTGAGCCAGTGGGAAGGCATTGTGTACGGAGCGGAAAGAACCGTCGGCTGTCAGCAGGTCGAAATCACTTTCCTTGGGGTTCAGGTGGTCGGGTTCCGTAGAGTCGGTCCACCAGGCATCAATGTTCATTTGATGCAAGTGGCTGAGGTAACGCCAGTAGAGGTCGCGTGCATCCTTGTTGAACGGGTCGTAGGGATGGGCTCCCGATTGAGGGGGCCAGGTTTCAAATTTCAGCAGGGCATTCATCTTGTCGAGTTCCTTGAACTGGTCGGTCCAGGGGCCGAAGCTGGCCCATACGGAAATCATGAGGTGGGCGTTGTTCTTGTGTACGTATTCCACCATCTCTTCTGGGCTTTTGAAGCGGGGTTTCGGATAGCGGGCATTCTTGTCTTCGCCGTTCGGCAGGTAGCGCAGGGCTTCCGCATCGTCCATCTTGTTGATGTAGCGCGGGTTCATGAATTTCATGGCGTTCCAGTTGGAATCGCATCCCCAGTACTGCCAGTCCTGTACGATACCGTCGAGGGGAATTTCTAGCTTGCGGTACTTGTCGAGTACGCCGCATAGTTCGTCGGGGCTCTTGTAGCGTTCGCGGCACTGCCAGTAGCCCATGGTCCAGAGCGGGAACATGGTGGCTTTTCCCGTCAGGTCGCGGATGCAGGCAATCACGCCGTCCTGCGTGCCGTCTTCATAGAGGAAATAATAGTCGGAGCAAAGGCCCACTTGTGAAGAAAATGAGGTTTCGTAGGGAGTGTCGCTGAAGTCGGAGATACCCGGATTGTCCCAATATACACCATAGCCTTTTTCGGAGGTGAAATAAGGAATGCAGATGTTGGTGTTACCGTTGGACAGGTGAATCTGCTGGTTGCGGTGGTTCATGGCTCCGCTTTGCCGTTGCCCCAGTCCATAAATAGCTTCATCGGGTGTAAGGCTGAACGCCTGGCTCACGGTATACGCATCGCGGTTTACATCCTTCCGAGGGATGAAGTTGGTTCCTTCTACCTTTTCCTTCAACAAGGTTTTTCCTTTTTCATCGGTGTAGGTCACTTTTCCGGTGGCCACATCCAGTGTGACTTTCATCTTTCCGGCGGTCATACACACCGTGTTTCCGTTCTGAGTGTAAGCTATCTCCACTTTCTCAGGTGTCTTGATGACGGGATAACTTTTTTTCTCGGGCATCTCGGCCGAAGGATATTTCACGATGCGCACGATGGAAGGAGAGTAAAAAATCACTTCCCCGTTTAAAACAGGTTGTGCGGTTTGGAATTTTCCCCCTTGGGCAGTTTTTTCAAAATGCTGCGCGAAGGAAGACATGCAAGAAGCCAGTGCGGCTAGGAATAGAATTTCTTTTCTCATTTTGTTCGTTCGTTTTTCGAAGTTTGACCACTAAGGTTGACACTGCCAAATGTAAAAAGATTCTTTGGCGAGGCAGAGAAAAGAATGTGTCAAAGAGCGGTATGAAATGCTTCAAAGGGCATTTTGACGCATTTTTATCCCTCCTTTGATTCAGATGTACCCTCTTGATCCTGTTTTTTCTGGTATTCACTGGGCGTGAGGCCGTACTCTTCCTTGAAGCAGGCGGTGAAATATTTTCGGTTGTAATAGCCGAGGGCCAAGGCCACTTCGTTTACCGTGGTATGACTGTCTTTCAGCATCCGGCAGGCATGCTGCATCTTGACGCGGCGGATGTATTCCAACGGTGTCAGTCCGGTGATGGCCTTCAACTTGCGGGTCAGGGTGGAGCGTGACATGTTGACTTTTTCGGCCAGGTGCTGCACGTCGAAATCCGGTTCGCTTAGATTGTCTTCTACCGCTTTCAGAATATTATCCAGGAGCATCTTGTCCAGCTGGGCAAATTCCAGGTCGGAAGTCTTGATTGCCGCATGTGTCTGTGGTTTTTCATCCAAATAGGAACGCATTTTCATCAGTTCTGTGCTGTCGGCATACAGTTCCTCATTTTTTTGTTTCATCCGGCGGAGGTAAAAGTAAATACCAGTAAAAATTCCGGCAGACAGAAGTACTACATAAAAGGTGATGGCCCATCCTGTCTGGTAGAAGGCAGGCAGTCGTTCTATTCGTATTTGAGTAATCTTTTCGCTCCATACTCCATAGCCGTCGGTTGCTTTCACTTCAAACAAATACTTTCCTTTTGGTAGATGTTTGTAGCTGGCAACATGTTGTCCGGTAGCTGTGTAACTCCATTTTTTGTCTAGTCCAATCATACGGTAGGCATATCGAATTTTGGCCGCATTCAAGTAGTCGAGTGAGGAAAAATGGATTTCCAGATTATACTCATCCGGTTGAAGAGTCAGTGTCTGCTCTTTGCCCTTTCTTGGTTTGTCCATAACATATATGCCGGTTATGAATGTAGGGATATTTTGACTGGGTTGGTCAAGTCGTGAAGAAGGAGTGACAGCACAAATACCTGGAATTCCTCCAAAATAAATCCGTCCGTCATGCCCTTTGCAGATGGCTGTAGGAATGAAGCGGTGGAGCAACATGGAATTGTCGGTGGTGAGATAGGTGGAATACGAATGGTTCCGGGGATTGTATTCTATCAGTTTTTGGTTGGTGTCAATCCAAAGATGTCCGTAGACATCAAATTCCAGCTGATTGACGATGTTTCCGCTCAGACCACACAAAACCGTATGATCTGTCAGTTGCCATGTGTTGAGGTCGAGTGCGTAGACTCCTCCTTCTTGGGTACCGATCCAGATACAGCAATCTTCCTGAATGCTCAAGCAAGTCACAGAGAGCGGTGAAGACACTTTCTGGCATGCTTCTTTCTTGGGCTTCAGGTAGAGACCTTTTTGAGTACCTATCCACAAATTGCCTTGTTTGTCTTCTTTCAGGGCATTTACCTGTCCCAGAGTGTCGCAGATGATATTCCATTGATTGTCTGGTAAGGAGAAGGCATAGAGTCCGGAGTTTGTTCCCGTCCATAACATGCCATTCTGGTCTTCGTAAGTGAGTGTGAAATATTGTCCGGATTGGGCTGAAGGCAGACTCAGGCTACGTACATGCTTTATCTGCATGTGCTCCCGGCTAAATTCATAAATAAGGTTGTGAGCTTCGGGGACAACCCATACATTTCCTTCTTTTCGGGATTCGGACATTTGTTTGATTGCATCAAGCGAGAGTGAGCCCAATGAAGGGAAATCAAAGTGTAGACTGACTTCTTGGCGACTTAGGTCATAAAGTCCGAGGCCGGTTCGTTCTTGAGATATCCACATTTTGCCTTCTCCGGCGTCACTCAAGGCCATGATAGCCGGTTGGAAACGAATGCGTTGTTGCAGTGCCGGAAGAGAAAATTCCTCTGGTGCATCTTCCGTGAAATGTACAATAAAGCTTTTTCCATCGAAAGAGGCAACCCATAGTGACCCGTTTTTGTCTTTATAGATTTCATTCAGCATGCTTCCATAGCTTGCCGGAAGTCGGAAATCGGTCTGACGCAGCTGACGGCAGGTCTCGTCGTAGCGCATGGCAATCAAAGAGCTTCTGGTTGTCATCCAAAGGGTACCCTTGTGTTCATCTTGTGCCAGATAAAGGATATTTCCTTCTTTTTCTCCTATCGGGTTTACGGGAAGAGGAGAATAGGTATAGATTGAGTCTTTGGGGGCAGAGGGATTAAAAAGTAGGACTCCTTTTGATTGCGTGCCTACCCAGAAGTAGTTGTGTGTCCGGTCCTGGAGAATAGTGGTGAGGTCTCTGCTGACTGGAGGCTCAGCATATTGTTTGAAGGTATCCAGTTTTTTGTCATAACAATAAATACCTCCTTTTCCGATGGTTATCAGAATCTGTTTCTGTCGGCTTTCACAGAATCCAGCCATCCAAGAAGGCTTTCCCTTTATATCGTATAGAAGATAGGTTTTGATACGTTTTCCGGAAGTATCGTATTTTATCAGTTTATTTCCTGTGGCAATCCACATATATCCGTCGGAGGTTTTTTGCATAAAGTAGATAAAACTTCTTTGCAACGTTTGCGAATCGAGTGGAATGACTTTTCCATTTGTTTTGTCCAGAATATAAGCTCCTTGGTCTGTACCAAACCAGATTCTTCCTTTGTTGTCTTCCGCAATCGATTGGATGGTGTTGTTGCGCAGCAGTCCCGGCGTATGAATGTCGGAGCGGATGACATCCACCTGATAGCCGTCGTCTCGGCAAAGGCCATTGACTGTGCCGTACCACATCATTCCTTCGCTGTCTTGAAAAATGCGGTGTATGGCACTGACCGGTAGTTGAGGAAGGGAAGGGATAGGCGTCAGCCGGATGCTTTGTACGGCTTGCAAGGCGGTGAAACAGAACCACCAGAAAATTGATAAGACAAACGAATTTTTCATGTTTTTTCAGGGCTAAAAAACGTAAAGGCGTTTGGACTGAAACGCTTAGACGTTTTGCTTAAAACGCCTTTACATTTTGATCAAAACGCTTAGGCGTTTTACTTGAAACGCTTAGGCGTTTTTTTCTAATCTTCAAAAGTCTTCTTTTCTCTTCAGAAAGTCTGCTTAAAGTATCATTTTTATCCGTTGTTCCGGTATTCTAGCGGACTCATTCCCACATAGCGTTTAAAATATTTCCCGAAAAAGGAAACATTGGCAAAGTTCAGGGAGTCGGAAATGTTCTGGATGGAAAGCTGTGAAGATTTCAATTGTGATTTTGCATCCATGATAACCATAGACGAGATGATGTCGACACAAGTTTTTCCGGTGATTTGTTTCACTGTGGTACACAGATGGGCGTGAGTGATGTTCAGTTTTTCTGCATACCAGGCTACGTTGCGTGTCTGACTGTAGTGTTGCATGACCAGCTGAGTGAAATTGCGACAAATCAGTTCACTTTTTGACAAAGAATGAACTTCATCAGTTTTATTTCGGTAAAGGATGGAGATACCCTTATGGATGTCGGCATACAAATTGGAAGCCATTTCCTGTCTGATTTTCTCTGGAAAGAATTCGTACATTTTTATCAGCAGCTGTAGGTAGGCTTCCATCATTTTCGTACCTTCCGGCCTCAGATTGATGACAGGACGGCCGAGGGTAAGATACATAGAATCGAGAAAAGCATGCGACTGAAGGTTGTGTTCCATGTATTGGGATGAAAATCCTAGAAAGTAGATGTTCAGGTCGCCTTCAATGCTATGTATCTGAAAAATACTTCCAGGAGTAAGGGTGATGAGATTATTGGCTTCTACTTTTATTTTGTTGAGATTTACCGACGCCTCCACTTCGCCAGAAGTACACAGCACAAAAATTTCACATTTCAGTCGTACCGGATAATTGGTGTATAGTCCTAGCAGTTCCTTGCTGATACCAGTACCTGCCAGCCATTCCTCCGGCAAATCTATTTTAGGAAGTTCTTTTTCCATCGAATCTTATTTTTCGCAAAGATAAGAAATTCGCCGTAAATTACTGCATTTGTCCACCTGTCTTGTTTTCCCCTCCTGCTTTTATATCGTCGTTTGTAATGCTTCTCTGCGTTTTCTTTACTTGTGTCTTCAGTTCACCGAATCGCCAGCTGATACTGATTCCGTATCTTCTTGAAGGATAGCGGCTTTCCGACCAGGAACGGAAGGTGTCTGTAATTGTCTCGTTGTTGTATGAAGTATATTTCTGCAAAAAACTGCTGGCATAGAGTGAGATGTTGAGGCGCTTTTCTTTCAGGAAAGAGCGGCTCAGGTTGATTCCGTAATAGTAAAAGGACGATCCTTTTCCTTGCAAAGAAATGTTGGGTGTGCTCCCTCCTCCGTAGAGGCTAAGGCGGAGTTCCCATGGAATGGTTTGCTGTACGTTGGCAAACAAGTTGCCGTTGAATCCGTTATTGCTGGCATTGAGTGCTTGACTTTGGTAGTCAGCGTAGCTTCCGCTTGCGTTGACCGAAATACGGGTAGTGCTTCCTGGATTCCAGTTCATCCACAAGGAAAGGCGGGTCTGCTGACTTTTCCCTACATTCCCATACGTGTTTTCCTGTACTCCATTGTTCATGAAAGAGTAGGCTTCGATGCCATTGTTGGTGAAGGTATAAGTGAGATTGGCGTTCAGGTTAAATTTGGCACTGAAACGGTTGTATGTCAGTCCGAGTATATGAGCTTTTTCCGTATCCAGGTCCGGATTTCCGTAGCTTACGGAAGTGGGGTTACTGGTATCCCGGAAGGGGTTCAGGTACCATATTCCAGGGCGGTTGATGCGCATGTTGTAGTTGGCTCTCAGGGTAGAAGTTGTTCCTAGCATATAAGAAAGGTTTACCGTAGGAACCACGTCGTCGAATCCCGTGTGAAAGTTGCGTTCGGGCATATAGTCATATTTCACATCCATAAAAGTGTGTTCGTAACGTACGCCTGCTTTTGCTCCGAATTTCTTCCATTTCAGTTGATAGTCAGCGTATGCAGCAAGAATCTGTTGTTTCTGCTGGTATTTACTGGAAAGATTTTCACTGGCTTCCATTTCTCCCTGTGCGTTTTCGATATAGTATTTGCTGTCGCTGTAGTTGTCACGGAATATGTATTTCATACCGGCATCTATATAGTGAATGTCGTTCAGTGGATTCACGTAGTCTATTTGTGCAGTATGCTCTGCTGTGTGGGCTTTGTTGTCGAAATATTGGTGAAGAAGTTCGAAAGGAACATTTTTTATGTCTTCGTAATAGGTATCTGCTTCGTTGTTGTTAGGGGCATTGTTGAACTTATACGACAGTGTGAGGTATTCACCTTTTTTCCGGAATGAATGCTGGTAGTCTGCGTTGATTCCGATGTTTCCAAATTCGCTGACTGAGTTGTTGGGACTCCGGTAGCTGTATCGTTCATTCCATGTATCGTCTTTCATGACGGTTTGTGATTCACTGTGGATATCAAAATTTCCGCCAAATATATTGGCAGAGAATGTAATAAGGTTCAAAGTGTCGATTTCGTAGCTTCCTTCGATGTTGCCGAACTGGAAATTTCCTTTGTTTTTCGAAAATCCTTCGTTGAGCAGGTGCCGGTAGTCGGAAGAGGTGAAGTCTTCTCGTCCGCTTTCGGAATAATTTCTCGGCTGGTTCTGATAATTATAGGAATAGTTTCCAGTAACGGTAAATTTCCCGACCTGCACAGTTCCGTATGCATAACCTGAAACGCCCATGTTTCCGGCATTGCCTCCCAACGTGACGTTATATCCTTGCATTTTTGCATCGGTCGTGATGATGTTCAGTATACCGCCGATACCTTCTGCGTCGTATTTGGCTCCTGGCTCAGTGATGACTTCAATGGACTTGACCGAGTTGGCTGGAAGACTTCTCAGCACTTCTTTCGGGTTGTTGCTCATCAGGGTATTGGGCTTTCCGTTTACATGTACCTTAAAATTACTGGACCCGTTCACTTCAATGTTGTCTTCACCATCTACAGTGACAAGTGGTACTTTTCTTAACATTTCAAGAGTCGTATTGGTTTTTGAGTCCGGGTCGTCTTCAATGCTGTAGGAGATTTTGTCGATTTCAGCCTTTACGAGAGGTTTTTGTGCCACTACTTCTACTCCCTTGAGCATTTGAGTGTCGTCGTAGGTATATAATGTGCCCAAATCGGCCACAGGGTTGGCTTCTGTCAGCGTGAAATGACGGATAACTGTTCGTTTGCCTACAGACGTGATTTGCAGGGTGTAGTTCCCTTTTTGGGGAAGTCTCTCTTGAAATCTTCCTTTTTCATCCGTTACATTCATTTTGACGGGTTTGTTGGGGGAAGTTTTTAATGTGATGCGGATAGTGGCATAAGGTTCACTTTCGTGAGTAAGTGAATCTGTGAGTATCCCTTTTACTATATAGTGGGAGGATTGGGCTTGTACGTTGAATACTTGAAAAATCATCAGGATGAGAATGCCTGCCATGCGAATGACTGTCTTGTGTTTCATGATTAAGGTGGCTTGTGTGCTATTAGGTTTAAATTGTGAAGATTAACTTTTCAAATATACGAAAAAAATGAAATAACCGGTGTTTGAGGGATAAAAATTGAATTAAATTTCGCTCTGTCTTGCTGTATGTATTTGGCGGCCCTTTATTTAAGATTTGAAAAACAGACTATCTAAATCTAAAAAAAAGATTGTTTAAAATGTAGTTATCAGGCATATTTATTCAGTTCCTCTTTGCTCGTTTTAAAAATCAGACAAAAATAAAATAAATAGACCTTGTGGGAATTTTGAATTTGGTGTTACTTTGCACACGAAAAGAAAAATTTTATTATCAGATGAAAATGAAAAACTATTTGAAGGTATTTTTCTCATTGGCGCTACTTTTCTCTTTAGGAGGTTGCAGCAGTGAGAAAGAACAAGAGAGTGTTTCTGGACAAGGCAGCATTATGGTTGATTTGTCGACTAGTCTGTCTTATAAGAGCCGTTCGGTAGACGAAAGTGCTTATCAGAACGTACAGAATTATAAAGTGTCTCTGTATAAGGGTGACGAAGCCGTTTATACGGATAAACTTTATGGGGAACTGGATGTGGAACAGAAGGTAGACTTCGGAGTGCCTTACACATTGACTGCTTACTATGGAGAAGACGTGCCTGCGGGTTATGACAAACTTTATGTGAAGGGAAGTGAAACCTTTACGGTTTCTCAGGGAGATAGAAAGACCGTTTCTATCACTTGCAAACCTGCCAATGCAAAAATGAAGCTTGTTTACAAAGGAAATGATGACAGCGATCAGTTTGAAGATTATTTTAAAGACTGTACTGTTTCTATCAAAACTGACTACATGAGCGATGCATGGACAATGAACAAATCAAATGAAGGTCAGGAACTTTATCTGAAGACCGGTGACGAAGGTGTGAAAGCCACTTTGTCGTTTGCTTTGACAGATAAAAATGGTTCTCCTGTGACAGTGAGTGGATTTGAAAGCAGCAAAGAAATCGACTTGAAGCCGTGTTATTCTTATACATTGACCATTAAACCTAATCAAACGGAGATTGCTGGAGGTAAGTTTGGCCTGACGGTAACGGTAGATGACGGTGTGACAGAAGAAGATGTAACAGTGGAAATCCCTGGCGAATATATTCCAACTTCAAAATAAAAGACGAAAAATATGAAAAGATATAAAGGTTTAATTTGGCTTTTAGGCCTTATGATAGGATTTTCATCTTGTGAGATGCGCGATGAAATCTTAGGAAAGAATGAATTAGGCGAGAACGCCGGTACACTGGAACTTAATTTGACTTCAGTATACAATGGAGTAGAAATGAGTCGTGCCGGTGAAGTGGTAGATAACGGTACTACTACGGGTAATTTCAATGAGGAAGATATCAATGTAGACGGTTATACACTGGTCGTTACGAATACAGATACGCAGGAAGAAGTGGCAAAAGGTCTTGTCAGTGAATTGAAAAATGCAGATGGCAAGGTGTTGATTCCATTGAATGAAGGTAACTATTCTGTAAAAGCTTATAATTATGACGGTGCAAACGTGAGCGTTTCAGAACGTCCATATTTTAAAGGTGAACAGACTTTTTCTGTAAAGAAAGGTATTTCTACCAATGTAGGACTGAACTGCAAATTGTCTTGCATTGAAATGGAATTGGGTGTGACTGCTTCTTTCTTGGAAGCTTTCAAAGATGACTATTCAATTACTGTAGACAATGGAGACAATGCCAATCAGATTTTCAATAAAGATAATCTTGGTAAGAAATATTATTTCCAGACTCCGAGCCAGAAAAATAGTCTGAATGTGTCAGTAAAAGCTACTTCAACGGAAGGTAATTTTATTGAATTGGTAGCTACAGTACAGAAACCGGCTGATGCAGAAGGTGGTATTGCCAACTTGGCAGATGGAGATTCTTTTGTAATCAATCTGACTGACGAAGGTTCTACTGATTCTTATCTTTCTATTGGCTTGACTGTAGACCTGACATTTACAGAAGTTGGAGAAACAATTGAAATTCCGGTAGAAAATATTACTTACGACGGACCGAGTGTACCGGGTGGTGAAACTGATCCGGAACCGGAAGCCGCTATTACTTTTGAAGGATTGCCTGCTAAGTATACTTGTACAGCTGGTGATTCTGAAATTGAAGGTTTGCAAGATGTACATATCTCAGCTACAAGAGGAATTAAAAATTTGAATGTAACGATTTCCGGAGAAATTGCGGGGCTTTTAGGAATGGTTCAATTGCCTGAAACTTTTGATATCTGTAATATGGATGAAGATGTTAAAGAAAAGGTTATTGGTTTACAACTTGTAACAGATGATGAGTATAACCAATTGCACGCAGGTACTTGTACTGATTTTACTTTTAAATTAGGCTCACTGCTGGTTTTAATTCCAAAAGTTGTTCAATCAGGAGACAGTGTATTTAACTTGTCTGTCTCAGATGGAGTAGATACAAAAAGCGGAGATATTACGGTTACAGTAAATCCAAAGGAGGAATAAACTTATGAAACTAACAAATATAGTATTAGGAATGTTTCTGGGTGCAGGAGTTTTAGCTTCCTGCCAGTCGGAAATAGAGGAAGCCAAAGGTTATGGTTATCTCCAGTTGTCTTCTGTCGATGTCAATAAGACTGTAACTTCTCGTGCAGATGTTACGAGTTCAGAAGCAATTGCTGTAGATGTGTTGGATGAATCAGAAACTGTGGTAAAACATGCGGACGATTGGAAAGATTTAAATGATGTGTTATTGCCGGTTGCCACATATACCATTAAGGCTTATTCTGCAGATAAAGATAAAGAGGCACAGGGCTTTGAGGCACTTCCTTATTATGAGGGACAGACTGAAGTGGCAATTGAAGCCAATAAAGCAAAAGCGGTAGAGGTGACTTGTAAACTGGCTCAGTCTATGGTGTCTATCAATTGTTCTGAGAGTTTTAAAAATACCTTTAGTGATTATGCTTGCTCAATTGAGGGGGCAGATGCGTTGAGCATTTCTTTTGCTAAGGATGAGACCCGTGCAGCATACGTGAAATCAGGTCAGGCCTTGACGTTGAAGGTGGATTTTGGTAATGGAAAGGTTTTCTCTCAACAAATTACTGAAAATGCAGAAGCTGCTTATTATTATAAGGTGAATTTGGATATTACGGAAGGTAATGCAACCTTTGACATTACGGTAGACCAAACCATTCATCAGTATGAAGTGGTTGTAAAGGTGCCGACAAAGCAGGAATCTACTGATTTGAAGACTGAAGATATCAAGAACGACGTATCTAAGGTTTGGGGACAGTTTGCTTATCTGTCAGGAACTTGCTCTTTGCAGGATGCCGCTTCACCAGTACAGTTCGCTTACAAAAAGAAATCTGAGTCTGAGTGGAAAACTGTAGAAGCTACTAAGGGAGAGGGCAATGCATATTCAGCTAAGGTATCTCCGTTGGATTTCAATACAGAATATGAATATTATATCTTGTGTGGAGATAAGATAGGTGAAACTTGTGGGTTTACAACAGAAGCCTTTGAAGAAATTCCGAACTTGAGTTTTGATAATTGGACGCAAAATGGGAAAAATTGGTATCCTAATTCAGAAGCTTCAAATAGTTACTGGGCTACAGGTAATGAAGGGGCAACTACATTGGGAAGTTCGAATAGTATTCCGGTAGAAGGTAGTGATGCTCGAACAGGTAAGGCTGGAAAACTGGAGACAGTAACTGTGCCTTTGGTTGGATATGCGGCTGGTAATTTGTTAATCGGTTCTTATTCTACTAATCTCAATGATATGGCTTCTAGTGTACAGTTCGGTCGTTCTTACAATGGTGCACGTCCGGTAAAACTGACAGGATATTATAAGTATACTCCGGGTACTTCAATGAATAAAAATGGAAAGATTCCTACCGATCGTACTTTGACTGTAGATGAATGTGATATTTATGTAAAGCTTTGGTCAGGAGATGAGGTTATAGCAGAATCACATTTTATTACGAATCAGACTGTTTCTGAATATACTCGTTTTGATCTTCCGATTGAGTATACAAATATGACTAAACGTCCTGATAAGATTACGATTGTAGCTACTTCCAGCCGTTATGGTGGTGAATTTGAAGGGACCAATATGTTTAATACAAAAGTTGTCGGACAAGTGGCTGCAGGCAGTACCCTTTGGGTAGATGATTTTGAATTGTCATACTATTAATATTTTACATGAAGAAATATTTAATTCTATTACTAACCTTTTTGTGCGTGGCTTCTGTCCACGCACGAAAAGGTTATGATCGTAATATAAAACCCTCTTTGTTTGTGCCGAAAGGTTCATGGATGGGAGGTGTTACGTTTTCTTATACTGAGTTAACAGGAGATAATTATAAGTTCCTGATATTGGATGATATCAATGGTGAAGGATATACGTTTAAGGTGAGTCCTTATGCCGGATATTTTTTCAAGGATAACATGGCGGCTGGTTTACGTTTGAATTACAACCGTACGTATGCAGATATCGGGAACATTAATCTGGACTTAGGTGATGATCTGACATTTGATATCAGTGATTATAAATACCTGGAGCATGAATATACTGCTTCCGGTTTTTTGCGTACTTATATGGGACTGGGAAACAGTAAGGTTTTCGGTTTCTTCAATGAATTGCGTCTGACGTATGGATATGGACAAGGAAAGACTTTGTCTGGTTCAGACCAGAAAGCTACGGGTACTTACCAGACTTCTCATCGTCTGCAGATAGGTGCAGCTCCTGGATTGACAGCATTTGTGACAAACAACATGGCCGTGGAAGTTTCCATCAATGTGGTCGGGTTGGATTTCAAATGGATAGAACAGACCACCAATCAAGTAGAACATGGGTCATACCGACAGAGTTCTGCAGATTTTAAAATTAATATATTCTCAATTAACATCGGTATTTGTACATATTTTTAAATAGACAGATTATGCTTATAAAAGCTTTGAAATATAGCTTAGTATCACTCTTGTTACTGAACATGTCTTCATGTATAGAAAATGACATTCCTTATCCTTATATTGAGGGAGTGATTCAAGAAATTCAGGTGGAAGGAATGCAGGGGGAAGCCGTGTTCAATAATCAGGCTCGTACTATTGAACTTACTATAGGTGAGGATGCTTTTATAGATAGTTTGCCAATTACAAAATTGGTGGCTAATACGGAAGCTTTAATTTATCCGGATTCAACCGCATGTATCAAGTATTCGGGTTTCCCTGAGTTTAGTTTTTCTTCGTTAAGTGAACTTCCTGCCAATGCCAATACAGCCATTAACTTTACAAAACCTGTAAATTTCTTGCTGAAGACTTATCAGGAATATTGGTGGAAAATCACGGTGAAACAGGAAATAGAACGCACTATCGAAGTGGAAAATCAATCAGGTACGGCACCTTCTTTGGATTTATATAATCACATTGCTATTATTTATGTGACGGAAGATGCAGATTACAAAAATATCAAAATCAAAACCTTGAATTTGGAAGGTTCAAAAACTGTACTGGTACCTTCTGCGGAGACGGTGACAGATTTTACCCGACCGCGGGTGTTCAAGGCATATCGTAATGGTAGGTATATATGTGATTGGACCGTTGATGTGCAGAAATCCTCAGTAGCAGCTTCTGTAGAAAAGGTAAATGCATGGGCTACGAAGGCTTATGTGAGTGGCAGTTTTCGGGCAGGAAGTAAGTTGTCATTGGAATATCGTGTGAAAGGTGCGGATGTTTGGACCACAGTGGACGAATCTGCCGTTACTGAGACTGGAACCACATCCTATTCTGCAGAGTTGAAAGGTTTGACTTCGGGTACAGATTATGAAGTTCGTGCACTTGCTGCTGGGACAGAAGGTGAAGCATATTCGTTTCAGACGGAAACAATTGTGACTCTTCCTAATATGAATTTTGATACATGGACTCAGAGTGAAAAAACATGGTATCCGAATCCGGTAGCCAATAATTATGATGACCCACAAGCTTATTGGGCAACAGGAAATGAAGGTGTGACTATTTATAAAGATCCGAGCACAGTACCAGTTACAGGAAGTGATGCATATAAAGGAAAAGCTGCAAAGATGTATACCTATGGAGATATATTATTGGTAGGAGCAGCAGCTGGAAACCTATTTATTGGGACATATAAGACGAATATAGGAAAGCCAGTTTCGAGTCCGTCATTTGGTCGTTCTTATTCGGGGGCTCGGCCCACTAAATTAAGTGGATATTATAAATATAAATCAATGCCCATTACATATAATGGTACTGTTCCTGGCAATTTGAAAACTGACCAGTGCCATATTTATTTAAGATTATGGAATTCGGCCGATCGAGAGATTGCTTATGGTGAATTTGTGAGCTCCGAAACTGTTACCGAATATACAAAATTTGAGTTTGATATAAAGTATAGTGATACAGAATCGAAACCTGCCAAAATTGCGATTGTAGCTACTTCCAGTAAATATGGAGGAGATTTTGATGCCGATGGCAAAAAGGTTATTGGTCAGGTAGGTGATGGAAGTACTTTGTGGGTAGATGAATTTGAATTAAGTTATGATTAAATTGATAAATAAAAAGATGAGATACATCAGCAGCTTGTGCTTATTGATATGTTGTATATGGTTGAGTGGATGTCAGGCTGATGAGAATCTGCGTTCTGCGAATGAAACGGGATTATTAATAACATTGACCGACGAGTCGGACCATGCTTATGCGCGTACGATGCCATCAGCATTGGAAAAGCCTGTGGCAGATATGTTCCACTTGCGTGTGGCATATTCTGGAACAGACAATGTGGCTTATGATGATAAATGTACAGAGTCCATTTTGCTGAAGGAAGGTACGTATGATTTGACAGCTACTTATGGAGAGAATCCGGTGATAGCTTTGGATGCTCCTTATTATATCGGAAAACTGGAGAGTCAGGAAGTTGTGACGGGACAGATGACTTCTGCCAATATTTCATGTACGGTAGGGAATGCATTGCTTTCAGTAATTTATAACGAGAGTGCCTTGAAAAAAGTATATGATACTTATTTTGTAACTGTATCAGTCGGCCAGGAGTCTGTAGATTTGGATGCGACTTCCGGGAAAAGTGCCTATTTTCAGGCAGGTTCTTCTGTAAGTTTGGTGTTTCATGGTCAGTTGGCTGGTACGGGCCAAGAAGTGTCTTATGATATTCCGGCACAAGAAAAATTTGCCAATATTCCTGCCAAAACGCATGTGAAGGTTACTCTTGGTGTGGATGAATCTTCGGTGTCATCAGGAGTGGGTATTTCGGTAGAGAAATTGGAAACAGAAACGGTCTCCGTAGTAGAAACTTTGCCCTCTGAATTTATGCCGAAGCCCAAGTTGGAAGCTGAAGGTTTTGTGAATAATGAGCTTTCATTTGCAGAAACAGAGAAAAAAACAGCGGTTATTCGTTTGAAGCTGGCTTCTCCTTTGCAGGACTTGAAGTTGAAATTCCATTCGACGGACGAGAAATTTGCAGGACTGGAGGCAGAGAAAGAGTATGTGTTGTCGAATGCGGAAGATAAGGCTGCGATAGAAACTGCATTGGGTATTGTATTGCCGGATATTGGAACTACAGAAGGAAGTCTTGACTTTACATCTTTGATTCCTCAGCTAATGACAGACAATGGTAATACGGTTTCTTCGACGATTGAAGTCGATGTGGAAGCGAATAATCGTTGGGCTAGTGAAGATGAGACTGTAAATCGAGTGTATACATTGAAATGTAATAAGCCGGAATTTGATGTCGTTGTCAATCCTGATAATTTTTGGTGTAAAGAGTTTTCTATTGATGGTTGTAATATAAAAACAGGAGATGCTGAAACGATTTCCCAGAAACTTCAGTATCAGTATCGTCAAAAGGGAAGCGATGAATGGCTGAATTGTGGCCAGTTGGTTCAATTGGAAAATTATCCAACTAATAAGCAGTTTGAAGTGAGAGCTGTTTATCGTGAAGGTATTGTTACTGATCCTGTGGATGTAGAATTAGAAACGCCGCAACAATTACCTAATTCTGGAATGGAGAAATGGCATACTATTAAAGGAGAAACATTTAGAGTATCAGATAGTTGGTTCCAAAAGAAGACCTATTATAAATTTTATCCTAGTGCAGAAAGAGAGAGTGATGTTTGGTGGGATACGAATAATATGCGTTCTCAGGATGGAAATATTATTCTAGGTATGGGACATCCGGTATGTTTTGCTCCATGTGTAAGTTATTCTGAGGATATTAAGCATGGAGGGAGTCGTTCTGCCTTAATTTATACTTCAGGACATGGTGGAGGATATGCTTCTACAGGAGAGATGCTTTATGTAAAAGGAGCTTTTGCTGGGAGTCTCTTTATTGGAAAATATTCATGGGATAATGGTAAGGAGAATTTTGTAAATGGACATACCTTTTCATCTCGTCCCACTTCATTAAAGTTTTGGTATAAATATGTACCTAAAAATCAAGATGCTTTTAAGGTCTGTATTGAATTGAAACATCAAGATGAAGTAATTGCTACAGGAACTTTTATTCCTTCGGTTATTTCTTCTGAAACAGGGTGGCAAGAAGCTACAGTGAATGTGGTTTATGTAGATCATCCTAAAATAGCTACATCAGTTTGTGTGCAATTTTGGTCTACTAGTAAAACATCATTTAGTAATAGTGATTTTGATCAAAATAAGTCCATTTCATTTCCTATAATGGGTGATTGGAATGTTCATATTGGTAGTATGTTTTATGTTGATGATATCTCTTTGATTTACGACAAATAAGGAAGAATGATGAGAAAGAAAATACTATATATTTTATCCGGAATCCTCTTGTTGGCAGGTTGTCGGCAGGAGAATCTGACTGTTCCTTCTGGAGAAGGATACTTGTCGGTAGGGAATATTGAATTGCAGGCGCAGACTATCACTGAGATTGCATCTCGTGCAGTAGACGCAACTTTACTTGTGGAATTGTGGAAAGGAGGAGTAAAGGTACGTGAACTCTCGGTCGATGAAATGCAGAATAAGATTGAGTTGGATGCTGCTGATGATTATACATTGAAAGTATATAGTTCGAATTATGGTGAAGAGACGAGCTGGGGAAATGCAGACAAAGGAGAACCGGTCTATTATAAGGAAGTGCCTTTTAGAGTGAAGGAGGGAGAAACTACTTCCTTGAAAATACAGGTTCCCATGATTGATTTTGCAGTTTGTCTGGATTTGTCGAATGTAACAGGTGAGTGGCTGAGTGAGTATAACTTTACGGTGACCTCTGGTGGAAGATCTGTATCACTGAAGGATGGGGAAACAGCTTATTTTCCGTATGCTGAAGGAGTATTTTTCACTTATCAGTTGGATGTAACGAATACGGATTCAGAATCCAATACGCAATCAGGCAGTTGGGGAAACAAGGACGGTCAGACGGTGAATATAAATACATTGTATACGATATCTTATAATTGGTCCACTCGGTCATTGGTAGTAAATTAAAAATTGACCGAGACATTGTTTTAAAGATCTCCTTATTCTTCTGAAGGGAATAGGGAGATTTTTTTTATCAGGTTTAAGACAAGAATCTATAGAAATAAAAACGGGTGAAACTTGAATTTCTTCAAACTTCACCCGAATTGTTATGCGGTAAGAATAAATATTATACAATACCTTGAGCCATCATGGCGTTGGCCACTTTCATGAATCCAGCTACGTTGGCACCTTTTACATAGTTGATATAACCGTCGGGTTCCGTACCGTATTTCACGCATGCTTCATGGATATTCTTCATGATGCTCTTCAACTTTTCGTCTACTTCTTCTTGTGTCCAGCTCAGCTTGATGGAGTTCTGTGTCATTTCCAGACCGGATACAGATACACCGCCTGCATTGGCTGCTTTACCCGGAGCGTAAAGAATTTTAGCTTCTTGGAATACGCGGATGGCTTCTGGAGTAGAAGGCATGTTGGCTCCTTCGGATACAGCAAACACTCCGTTGGCAATCAAGGCTTTCGCATCGTCACCGTTAATTTCATTCTGAGTGGCAGAAGGAAGGGCGATGTCGGCTTTTTCATTCCATGGACGTGCACCTGCTACGTACTTGCAGCCGTATTTCTCTGCATATTCACGGATACGTCCGCGGTAGAGGTTCTTCAGTTCCATGATGTAGTCCAGTTTCTCGCGGTCGATGCCGTCCGGGTCGTAGATGTAACCGTCGGAGTCGGACATGGTGACAACTTTGGCTCCCAACTGAATCAGTTTTTCTACGGTGTATTGTGCTACGTTACCAGAACCAGACACCAAACAAGTCTTACCCTTGATATCGATGTTACGGGTTTTCAGCATTTCGAGCAGGAAGTAGATGTTACCATAACCGGTAGCTTCTGGACGGATGAGTGAACCACCGAATTCACGGCCTTTACCCGTCAGTACGCCGCTGAACTCGCGGGTCAGTTTCTTGTACATACCGAACATATAGCCAACTTCGCGACCGCCTACGCCGATATCACCGGCAGGAACGTCGGTTTCAGGACCGATGTGACGCCATAATTCCAGCATGAAAGCCTGGCAGAAACGCATTACTTCAGCATTGGACTTACCACGTGGAGAGAAATCGGAACCACCTTTACCACCACCCATCGGAAGGGTAGTCAGTGAGTTCTTGAAGGTCTGTTCGAAAGCCAGGAACTTCAGGATTCCCAGGTTTACGGAACTATGAAAACGGATACCACCTTTGTACGGGCCAATGGCGTTGTTGTGTTGTACGCGGTAACCCATGTTGGTGCGGATGTTGCCCTTGTCGTCCATCCAAGTGACACGAAACTGATATACGCGGTCAGGAATACACAGGCGTTCAATCAAATTGACTTTATCGAATTCAGGATGTTTGTTGTATTCCTCTTCGATGGTTCCTAACACTTCTTCTACTGCCTGATGATACTCAGGTTCATTGGGGAATCTTCTTTTCAGATCTTCCAGAACTTTCGCTGCATTCATAATTTAAAAGATTATCTGTCTTATTTATTGGTTTGATTAATCAGGTTAATCGTCATTCGATTGTTTGATGTGCCAAAAATATAGATAAAATTTCTTTCATGCAACAATAAATCAAGAAAAGTGAGTAAGAGGTGTCAAAAATATTCTTTTAGTAACTTATTTGTGTTTATTTGTTTCTGTTTTTAAGCGACTTGATAACAGGTATAAATACTAGGGCTCCTGAAATAAGTATCATGACGATGAGCGGACCGTCTATCTTAGGGGCGGATGTGAGGACCAGAAAGCAAAGGGCGGCCCAGCAGAGGGTCAGAACGACACATTGGGTGTGGTTGAGCGGTTTTCTCATAGCTGTAAGTTGGAAATAAATGATACACGGAGGAACAGACGGGCAAGGGAATCTGCAGGTTTCCTTGCGGCTGTACCTCCGTGTGGGTTTAATGGATTATGAAACGCTTATTGCGCTTTTTTCTTTTTGTCGACGATGGCATCGATGCAGGCAATGGCGGTGATGTTGACAATGTCGCGCACGGAGCTTTCGATGTCGGTGAAGTGAATCGGTTTGTTCAATCCCATCTGAATCGGGCCGATGACCTCCGTCTCACTCATGCTTTGGATGAGCTGGTAGGTGGCGTTGGCTGAACTCAGGTTCGGGAATACCAGTGTGTTCACTTCCTTGCCTTTCAGGCGGGTGAAAGGATATTTCTCGTCACGGAGTGCATTGTTCAAGGCAAATTTCACTTGCATTTCGCCGTCGATAGCCAAGTCGGGGTATTCCTGATGGAGCTGGTTCACAGCTTCGTGTACCTTGGCTGGGCTACCTTCGGTATCGGAACCGAAGTTGGAGTAGGACAGCATGGCCATCACGGGTTCCTGATTGAAGAAACGTACGGCTTTGGCTGACAGCTTGGCAATGTCAATCAGGGTATCGGTATCCGGATGACGGTTAATCAGGGTGTCGGCAATGAAATAGGTGCCTTTCTTGGAATTTAGGATGTGCATGGTACCGAAATGTTTGTATCCCGGCTGGATGCCGATGACTTCCTTGGCTACCTTGATGGTGTTGGAATACTTGGTGTATAGTCCGGTAACAAATGCATCGGCTTCACCGGTTTCTACCATCATCATACCGAAGTAGTTGCGTTCGAACATCTTGTCGTTGGCTTCCTGGAAGTTGGCACCTTCACGGGCCCGTTTTTCGCAAAGGATGCGGGCATAGCGTTCGCGACGTTCGGCTTCGCGGTCGTGACGCAGGTTGACGATTTCAATGCCTTCCAGATTCAGATCGAGTTCTTTGGCCAGTTTTTCGATGCGTTCTTCGTTGCCCAGCAGAATCGGGTGGCAGATACCTTCGGCCTTGGCTTCCACGGCAGCTTTCAACATATTGGGGTGGATGCCTTCAGCAAAGACCACACGCTGTGGGTTATGGCGGGCAGTCTCATACAGCTGGCGGGTCAGTTTGTTCTCTTGTCCCATCAGCTCTTTCAGGCGGTTCTTATATTCGTCCCAGTCGGTAATCTGTTTGCGGGCTACGCCGGATTCCATGGCAGCTTTGGCTACGGCCATGGAGACTTCGGTAATCAGGCGCGGGTCTACCGGTTTTGGGATGAAATATTCCGGTCCGAAAGTCAGGTTGTTCACATGGTAAGCTTCGTTGACCACGTCGGGCACCGGTTTCTTGGCCAGTCCGGCGATGGCACGTACGGCAGCCAGTTTCATTTCTTCATTGATGGCAGTGGCACGGGTGTCGAGGGCACCACGGAAAATGTAGGGGAATCCGATGACATTGTTGATTTGGTTCGGATAGTCGGAACGTCCGGTAGACATCAATACGTCCGGGCGGGAAGCCATGGCATCTTCGTAGGAAATTTCCGGAGTCGGGTTGGCCAAGGCGAAGACAATCGGATGAGAGGCCATGCTGCGCACCATATCTTGTGTCAGGACATTGCCTTTGGACAGCCCGAGGAATACATCGGCACCTTTAATGGCTTCTGCCAAGGTGTGGATGTCGGTACGGTCGGTCGCAAAGAATTTTTTCTGTTCGTTGAGGTCGGTACGTTGCTTGGAGATGACTCCTTTGCTGTCAATCATAACAATGTTTTCCAAACGGGCACCGAGTGAGACGTAGAGTTTCGTACAAGATACGGCAGAAGCACCGGCTCCATTGACCACGATTTTTACGTCTTCAATCTTTTTTCCTGCCACTTCCAAGGCATTCAACAAGCCGGCACTGGAGATGATAGCTGTACCATGCTGGTCGTCATGCATTACCGGAATGTCCAGTTCTTCTTTCAAACGCTGTTCTATCTTGAAGCACTCAGGAGCCTTGATGTCTTCCAAGTTGATACCTCCGAAAGTTGGGGCAATGGCCTTTACGGCTTCAATGAATTTATCCGGATCTTTTTCGTTTACCTCGATGTCGAATACGTCGATGCCTGCATAGATTTTAAACAGCAGACCTTTTCCTTCCATGACAGGTTTTCCACTCATGGCGCCGATGTCACCCAATCCCAATACGGCGGTTCCATTGGAAATTACGGCCACCAAGTTACCTTTGTCGGTATAATCGTAGGCCGTATCCGGATTTTTTTGGATTTCCAGACAGGGTTCTGCTACTCCAGGAGAGTAGGCCAATGACAAATCCCTCTGTGTCTGATAGGGTTTGGTGGGGACTACTTCGATTTTCCCCGGTTTGCCTTGCGAATGGTAGAGCAAAGCAGCTTCTTTTGTTATTTTTGTCATAATTTCTTCGTTTTTTAGGTATTTCAAAGAATAAAGCGTTGCGCAAATGTAGGAATAAAATAACAAATGGACTGTTTTTTTCTGAAAAAAACTATAAAACGAATTTTGTTTATGTTTTTTGTCGATGTTTATCGTCAATTGGTCGGATTAATTTGGCTATATGTAAGTATATCTTCGTTTTATGGTTATTCTTAGTTAAAGGCCGTTTTTCAGGCTGTACTTTTTCACTATATTTGCACCATTAAAAACTAAAAAAGGGCTTAAAGTTTTCATTGAAGAACTTTATATTTTGAGAGAGTGAAGAATAAAATCAATTTTTAGTTATGAATATAAGTATGAGCACAAAAAGAAACAGAAGTCTTTCTTCTAGCCGAGTGGCATTCTATGCATTGACTCTTTCGGTTCTGACTGCTTGTGGTGGTCAGGGGGGTATGAAAATGGGTGATGATCAATTTGCGGTACAGGCGGTGGCATTTACTTCCACTAACCAGTCAACTCAGTACCCGGCAACAATCAAGGGTTTGCAGGACATCGAAATCCGTCCTCAAGTTTCAGGTTTTATTGTTAAGTTGTGTGTGGATGAAGGTGCGACCGTTCACAAAGGACAGGCGTTGTTCCAGATTGACCCGACACAGTACAAGGCTGCATACGACCAGGCGAAGGCAAGCGTGGCTTCAGCTAAAGCTAACCTGGAAACTGTGACTTCTACGGAGGCCAACAAGAAAATGTTGCACGAACAGAAGATTATCAGCGACTTTGAATATCAGACTGCGGTCAATAATTTGCTTTCTGCAAAGGCTAGTCTGGCCCAGGCAGAAGCTGCTTATGCCGCTGCCAAACAAAACTTGGGATTCTGTACGGTGACTAGTCCGTCGGATGGTGTAATCGGTACATTCCCGTATCGTGTGGGTGCGCTGGTTAGTCCGTCGGTAGCTGAACCGCTGACTACAGTTTCTCAGATTGGCGATATGTATGTGTATTTCTCTATGACTGAAAAGCAGTTGCTGGCCTTGACTCGTGCAGGAGGTACATTGAAGGAACAGCTGGAAAAGATGCCGGCAGTGAAATTGCAACTGGCAGATGGTACTATGTACTCCGAGGAAGGTAAGATTGATGCTGTAAGTGGGGTGATTGACCAGAGCACCGGTTCTGTAAGCATGCGCGCTATTTTCCCGAACAAGCAGAACGTGCTGCGTAGTGGAGGTATGGCAAACGTGGTATTCCCTTACACGATGAGTGATGTGATTCTGATTCCCCAAACTGCTACTCAGGAAATTCAGGACAAGAAGTTTGTGTATGTGTTGCAGTCAGACAATACCATTAAACATACGGAAGTGCAGATTTCCAACTTGAACGATGGAAAGAATTACATCGTGACAGGTGGTTTGAAACCAGGCGACAAGATTGTAGTCGAGGGTGTTCAGACTTTGAGCGACGGACAGAAGATTACTCCGATTACTCCGGCTGAAAAGGAAGCTAAATATCAGAAAGCTTTGCAGGATCAGAAGGAGGGTAACATTCAGACAGCTTTCAATTAATTAATAAAGGTTCGTAAAAGAAGGTGAATCTCGTGATGACCGTTACGGGCGTGTAAGAGAACGGGATTCCCGGGACTGAAATAAAATTGTATTAAAGAATGAAACTAGATAAATTTATTAACCGTCCGGTGCTATCAACGGTAATCTCTATCTTGATAGTCATTTTGGGTGTGATTGGTCTGGCTACTTTGCCAGTTACACAATATCCGGACATTGCGCCTCCTACCGTATCGGTAAGAGCTACTTATACAGGTGCGAACGCACAGACTGTATTGAACTCAGTGATTGCTCCGCTGGAAGACCAGATTAACGGTGTGGAAAACATGATGTACATTCAGTCTAGTGCATCCAACAACGGTTCTGCTGATATCAGCGTATATTTTAACCAAGGTACCGATCCGGATATGGCGGCGGTCAACGTACAGAACCGTGTTTCTATGGCGCAGGGTCTGTTGCCGGCTGAAGTAACTAAAGTCGGTGTGACTACGCAGAAACGTCAGAACTCCATGTTGTTGATTTTCTCTTTGTATGATGCAGAAGATAAATACAACATTGAGTTTATTGAAAACTACGCTAAAATCAACTTGATTCCGGAAGTTCAGCGTGTGAAAGGTGTGGGTGATGCCAACGTGATGGGTCAGGACTATTCTATGCGTATCTGGTTGAAGCCGGATATCATGGCACAATATAATCTGGTGCCGGCAGATATCTCTAATGCTTTGGCCGAACAGAATATTGAAGCGGCTCCGGGACAGTTTGGTGAACGTGGTAACCAGACTTTCCAGTACACTATCCGTTACAAAGGACGTCTGCAGCAGACGGAAGAATTTGAAGACATTGTGATTAAGGCTCTGCCCGACGGTGAAGTGCTTCGTTTGGGAGATGTAGCCCGTATTGAACTGGGTCGTCTGGCCTATACCTTTAATAATACAGTAAATGGTCATAAGGCGGTAACTTGTATCGTGTTCCAGATGGCGGGAACCAACGCTACGGAAACCATCAACAACTTGTTGGATGTAATCAGCAAAGCAGAAGAAAGTTTGCCTGCCGGTTTGAAGATTAACGTGGCACAGAATGCCAACGACTTCTTGTATGCGTCTATTCACGAAGTTATCAAGACTTTGATTGAGGCATTTATCCTGGTGTTCATTGTAGTGTATGTCTTCTTGCAGGATATGCGTTCTACGTTGATTCCGGCCATTGCCATTCCGGTAGCTTTGATTGCGACCTTCTTTGTCTTGAAACTGATTGGATTTAGTGTGAACTTGCTGACCCTGTCGGCGATGGTGCTGGCCATTGCGATTGTGGTCGATGATGCGATTGTGGTGGTGGAAGGTGTCCATGCAAAACTGGACCAGGGATACAAATCTTCTCGTGAGGCTTCTATCGATGCCATGAGCGAGCTGGGTGGTGCATTGGTATCCATTACACTGGTCATGATGTCCGTATTTATTCCGGTAAGTTTCATGGGTGGTACAGCCGGTACATTCTACCGTCAGTTCGGTATCACCATGGCTATCTCTATCGCCTTCTCTGCATTGAACGCATTGACTTTGTCACCGGCCTTGTGTGCCCTCTTCCTGAAACCGCATGATTCCGAACATAAGCCGAAGAAGATGAGCATGATCGATCGCTTCCATACCTCTTTCAATGCGGCCTACGATTCTTTGTTGAAGAGTTATAAAAAACGTGTGGTATTCTTTATCCATAAGAAATGGCTGTCAATGGGACTGGTAGTTGCTTCTATTGTGCTGTTGATTTTCTTCATGAAGATTACTCCGACCGGTATGGTGCCGAACGAAGATACAGGTACTATCATGGGTGCCGTGACCTTGCCTCCTGGAACTTCACAGGAACGTGCCATGGAAGTATTGGCCAAGGTAGACAGCCTGGTAGCCGCAGAACCGGCTGTTCAGTCACGTACTATTATTTCTGGTTATAGCTTCATCGGTGGTCAGGGACCTTCTTACGGTTCTGTCATCATCAAGTTGAAAGACTGGGAAGAACGTTCATTGATGCAGAACTCAGATATTATTTATGCGACTTTGTTCATGCGTGCGCAGAAAGTCATCAAGGATGCACAGGTATTGTTCTTTGCTCCTCCGATGATTCCGGGTTACTCTGTATCAAGTGATATCGAGTTGAACATGCAAGATAAGACCGGTGGTAGCTTGGATCATTTCTTTGAAGTGGTGAACAGTTATACCGCAGCTTTGGAAGCACGGCCGGAAATCAACTCTGCGAAGACCACCTTCAACCCGAGCTTCCCGCAGTATCAGCTGGATATCGATGCGGCAGCTTGTAAGAAGGCGGGTATCAGTCCGAGTGACATCCTTTCTACCATGCAGGGATACTTCGGCGGTTTGTACGCATCTAACTTCAACCGTTTCGGTAAAATGTACCGTGTAATGATTCAGGCTGAACCGGATGCCACCAAGAACATGGAATCGCTAAATGGCGTGAAAGTGCGTGGAAGCAACGGAGAAATGGCACCTATCACTCAGTTCGTCAGCTTGAAGAAAGTATATGGGCCGGATATCATCAGCCGTTTCAACCTGTACACTTCTATGAAGGTGATGGTGGCTCCGGCTTCCGGATATACGTCAGGTCAGGCACTGCAAGCCATTGCAGAAGTGGCTAAGGAAAACCTGCCGACCGGATTTGGTTACGAGCTGGGAGGTATGGCGCGTGAGGAGGCTTCTTCAAGCGGCAGTACGACAGGTATCATCTTTGTGCTCTGTTTTGTATTCGTGTACCTGTTGCTGAGTGCCCAGTATGAAAGTTACATCCTTCCGCTGGCCGTATTGCTTTCCGTACCGTTCGGTTTGATGGGTAGCTTTATCTTTGTCAACGGATTCGGTGCATTGGGTAGCATCCCGGCCTTGAAGATGATTGTCGGTTCTATGTCAAACGATATCTACATGCAGATTGCCTTGATTATGTTGATGGGTCTGTTGGCAAAGAACGCCATCTTGATTGTAGAGTTCGCCCTCGACCGTCGTAAGCAGGGTATGAGTATCTCATGGGCTGCCGTTCTCGGTGCCGCCGCTCGTCTGCGACCTATCTTGATGACCTCTTTGGCCATGATTGTCGGTTTGCTTCCGTTGATGTTTGCTTTCGGTGTAGGTGCTCACGGTAACCGTACATTGGGTTCTTCCGCTATCGGTGGTATGTTAATCGGTATGATTTTGCAGATTTTCATCGTTCCTGTATTGTTCGTCATCTTCCAGTGGCTGCAAGAAAAGGTTAAACCGATGGAATGGGATAGCCTCGATGAAAGCGAAGTAGAGTCTGAAATTGAACAGTATTCTCCTAATACGCATAAATAAGATTGATAATGAAAAAACAGATAATAGGAATGATGTGTCTGACTGCCATGATGAGCAGCTGCCACATTTATAAAGCTTACGACCGTCCGGAAACGATAGATGCCTCAGGCATCTATCGCGACCCGGCTTCGGCAACCGATACGTTGGCTTCGGACACAGCCAATATGGGAAATCTGCCTTGGAAGGAAGTGTTCCGTGATGCAAAACTGCAGGCTTTGATTGAAGAAGGATTGGCCAACAACGTGGATATGCAGGCAGCTGCCCTTCGCGTACAGGAAGCAAAAGTGATGCTGACTGCTGCGAAGTTGTCTTACTTGCCTACTATAAACTTTACTCCTCAGGGAACACTGAGCAGTTTTGACAAGTCGAAACCGACACAGACTTATCAACTGCCGGTTTCTGCCAGCTGGGAAATTGACTTGTTCGGGAAAATCCTGAATGCAAAGCGTGGACAGAAAGTGGCTTACGAACAGAGTAAATATTCTGAACAGGCTGTGCGCTCACAGATTATTTGCGGCATTGCCAATACGTACTATTCTTTGTTGATGCTTGACCGTCAGGTGGAAATCACGACTGAAACGGCTGCCATCTATAAGGAAAACGTACGGGTGATGGAAGCCATGAAGATTGCTGGTATGACTACTGAAGCGGCTGTGGCACAGATGCGTGCGGCAAGTCATCAGGTAGAAGCTTCTTTGATGGATTTGAAACGCCAGGTACGTGAAACGGAGAATTCATTGGCTGTGTTGCTGGCAAGAACTCCACAAACTATCGACCGTAGTACACTGGATGCACAGGTAATGCCGGAAGAACTGACAGCCGGGGTTCCGATGCAGTTGCTGGAAAATCGTCCGGACGTGAAGATGGCCGAAATGACCTTGGCTTCTGCTTATTATACGACTAATTCGGCACGTGCCGCTTTCTATCCGGGACTGAATATCACGGGTACCGCCGGATGGACAAACAGTGCGGGAATGGCAGTGCTGAATCCGGGAAAACTGATTCTGAATGCGGTGGCTTCACTGGCTCAGCCTATCTTCAACAATGGTAAGCTGATTGCCAACTTGAAAGTATCGAAGGCAGAAGAAAAGATTGCGCAGATGAATTACCAGCAGACGATTCTGGAAGCAGGTAAGGAAGTGAGCGACGCATTGTTCCTGTATGACACACAGAACAAGAAACTGGTGGAAGACCGTGGGCAGGTGGAACAACTGGATAAGGCAGTGACTTACACCAAGGCTTTGTTCCAGAGCGGTGATGCTACTTACCTGGAAATTCTGACTGCACAGCAGAACTTATTGAGCGCCCAGTTGAGCGAAGTTTCAGATAATTTCCAGCGTATGCAGGCTGTCATCAACCTGTACAGTGCACTGGGTGGAGGAAGAGAATAAGTAACCTTAAATATGAAGAAACATGATTAGTCCTTTAGCTTATGTGGATCCGTCGGCCAAACTTGGCAAGAATGTGACGGTGCATCCATTTGCCTATATCGACAAGAATGTAGAGATAGGCGATGATAATGTGATTATGCCCTACGCCAGCCTGATGAGTGGCACGCGCATGGGAAACGGCAATACGGTTTATCAGGGAGCAGTCGTTGCGGCTGTTCCCCAAGATTTTGCTTATACAGGAGAAGATACACTGGCCATCATCGGGAACCATAATGTGATTCGTGAAAATGCCGTGATTATCCGTGGTACACATGCTTCACACGCCACAAAAGTAGGTGATAACAATTTCATTATGACAGGTGCTCGCCTGTCACACGATGTGGAAGTGGGAAACCGTTGTATCATCGGAAACGGTTCACAGGTATCCGGTAACTGTATCATTTATGATTGTGCCATTCTGACATCGAATGTGCTGATGCAGGGAAACACGCGCCTGGGTAGTTATTCGCTGGTACAGGGTGGATGCCGTTTCATCAAGGATATCCCTCCTTATATCGTGGCTGCTCACGAACCGATTGCGTTCTACAGTATCAATACGAAGGTGCTGGAATATACCGGCATTTCTGAAACGGTGATCAAGCACATTGCACAGGCTTACCGTATCTTGTATAAAGCCAATACGTCTCAACATGATGCATTAGCCCGTATTCGGGAACAGATTCCCCACGGACCGGAAATTGAGAATATTCTTCAGTTTGTGGAATCTTCTCAATTAGGTATTATTCATTGATAGAAAAAACGATGGCAGGACGAAGAAGAGAAAGCAATCGTGAAGAGCTGAAAATGCGTATCGTAGATACTGCGGCAAAGGCTTTTAAGCGCTTGGGGATTAAGGCTGTCCACATGGACGACATTGCAGGCTCACTATCCATTTCCAAACGTACACTTTACGAATTGTTCGGCGACAAGGAACAGTTGTTGCTGGAGGTATTCAGCTTTTATCGTCAGTGCGTCAATCAAGACATGCAAGAACTTACTTCCAGGGCGGACAACGTACTGGAAGTGGTTCTTACGTTTTATGAACGAAAGGTCAACGAGTTGTGTCAGGTAAACCCTTTGTTTTTCCGCGATTTGCGCAAGTATCCCAAGGTGTTGGATTTCATACATGAAGAGCAGCAGCGAAATGATGTGGATGCTGTGAAGTATTTTCAGAAAGGGGTGGAACAAGGCATATTCCGTGATGACATTAATTTTCAGATTATCAATCAGACCATGACCATGCAGATGGACCTGTTGATTTACTCCGATATTACTTTACATTATCCTTTGGCAGAGATTTACAGTGAGATTACCATTCTGCACATGAGAGGGATTACTACGGAGAAAGGGAACCGTATGGTAGATGAATTCTTGAAGAATATCCGGGAAAAACGCCAAGGATAACGCTTTCATACCCAAATACCTCTATCTTTACAGAAGCCAGGCCATGCCTCGGCATAGTCAAAATTAGAAAACTGCGTTTTCTATTTGCCTCTGCACTCGGCTTTCACTATCTTTGCACTCGATTTTAGAGGAAAATTCATGAAGAATAGATTATTATACACTTTCCTGTTTACCCTTTTGGTAGTAGCAGGTTTGTTTGCCTTGCATTTCCTGCCGTCTCTCTCTTTCAGAAACAAGCCTTTGAGAAAGGTAGATTTGCTTTCCGATATACGTATCAAAAAAGAGGTGATGGAACCGATGGACTCCGATACCTTTGTCTTGCCTCCTCCCGTGAAGCCGGCCTTTGTGGATACCTGCAAGGACGGCATGGTTTGTATTGAGGAATATGTAGATTCTACCGGACGTGGCATGAGCCATTTTTATGAAGCATTGGGACAGGTCAATGCGATGGACCGCCCGGTGCGTATCGCTTATTTCGGGGATTCCTTTATTGAAGCCGATATCTTGACCGGTGATTTGCGTGAAATGCTGCAGAAGCGTTTCGGTGGATGTGGAGTGGGCTATGTACCAATAACTACCCAGATTGCTGGATTTCGTCCTACCGTTCATCACTCGTTTGGTGGATGGCATAGTCATGCCATTACAGATTCCGTTTATTTCGACCGTTCCCGTCAGGATATTTCCAATCATTACTTCATCCCTTCGCCGGGGGCGTATGTCACGCTGAAAGGGGAGAAGCGTTTTCTTTCCCGCATCGATACGTGCGACTTGTCTACCTGCTATTTTCTGGCTTCAGACTCCGTGACGCTGAGTGCTTCGGTAAATGGTGGTCAGAGTCGATTGTTTCCTATAAAAGGAAATGGGGAGTTGCAGGCCGTATCAGTGGGCGGTCGGATTGGTTCCATACGTTGGAACGTGGAAAAGCTGGATTCGGCTGCTTTGTTCTATGCGGTGACAATGGACCCGAAGCAGGGAGTGGTAGTGGATAATTTCAGTACTCGCGGCAGTAGCGGACAACAGCTGGGGCATATCCCGATGTCTATCCTCCGCCAATACAACCGGTTGCGGCCTTACGATTTGATTGTATTGCAATACGGGTTGAACGTGGCTTCGGAAAAGGTGTTAAACTATACATATTACAAGGATGCCATGAAACCTATCGTAGAACGTTTGAAGGAGGCATTCCCCGAGACTTCAATTCTAATTGTCAGTGTGGGCGACCGGGAATACAAGGATGAGAACGGTGAATTGTGTACCATGCCGGGAGTGAAACGGTTGATTCGTTACCAGCAGGCCCTGGCGGCAGAGACGCATGTGGCATTTTGGAATATGTTTGAGGCCATGGGAGGAGAAGGCAGCATGGTGAAGATGGTGGAAAGCAAACCGCAGATGGCCAATTACGATTATACACACATCAATTTCAGGGGAGGAAAGCACATTGCCGGACTTCTGTTTGAGACGTTGATGTACGGAAAGGAGCAATATGAAAAACGGAAAGCCTATGAGATGGAATAAACTGTGTGTATGGCTAGTGTCATGCTTCTTGTGTCTTTGGGTTACAGAAGGTGTGGCACAGGATGTAGTACCGGTGAAATCACGCCCTGACCGTCATTCCGGGCATGTGTCCGACAGCAAGGCCATGCAGCAGTTGCTGAAATTTATTCAGGTAAGCAATCCGATGCCTGCCAGTTTCAGAGAAACAACGGAAAACCGGATTGAAGACCCGACGGGAGAACTCCTTCCTTTTTGGCAGAAACTTTCTGTACTCGACCGTCCGCTGCGTATTGTGCACATTGGTGACTCGCACGTGCGGGGACATGTGTTTCCGTATGTGGCCCGCCGGCAACTGGAAGATGATTTCGGACGGGAAGCGGTACTGGATATGCAAGTGAATTACCGTACGTCCGGACTGGCGCACGAAACGGGAGCGGCGGGAATCGTTTACCATATACTAGGGGTGAACGGAGCGACTTATGGTTCTTTCTCCACTCCGGAGAACATACAACAGATTATCGACTTGAAGCCGGACTTGGTGATTCTTTCTTTTGGCACGAACGAGGCACACGGTCGTCGTTATTCTTCTACCGAACATATAGCACACATGGATTATCTGCTGGGAGAGTTGAAGAAAGGGTGTCCGCAGGCAGTTTATCTGCTGACCACTCCACCGGGGGCTTATGTGCGTAACGGTCGGAGGGGAGCTCGGGTAATCAATCCTCGGACAAAACTGGTGGTGAAGACGGAACAGGATTATGCCGCTTCCCGGAAACTGGCCTTGTGGGACATGTACCACATAGTGGGCGGCGAACGGCGGGCATGCCTGAACTGGAGTGCCGGAAACTATTACCAACGGGACAAGATTCATTTCACGCAGGACGGATATATCCTGCAGGGATTACTTTTACACGAAGCGATTATTAAATCATACAACAATTATGTGGAAACTCAACTGGACGGAACTCGGAATTGACTGGGATAGATTGAAGGATGTGCTGACGTATGATTCCACGCAGCCCATGATTTTCAGCAGCGGACTGTTTCTTTTCCTTTTCTTAGGATTCAGTCTGGTCTATCTTCTCTTGCAGAAGAAGACCACGGCACGCCTGCTGTTTGTCACTTTGTTTTCGTATTACTTCTATTATAAAAGCAGCGGTTTCTACTTTTTCCTGCTGGGTATTGTCACGGTGTCCGATTTCCTGCTGGCCCGCAGGATGGAGGTCACGCTGTCGGCATGGAAACGGAAAATGCTGGTGGTGTGCAGCTTGTGTATCAACCTTGGGTTGCTCTGCTATTTTAAGTACACGAACTTTTTCTATGAGATGCTGGCGCCTCTGTGGAACGGACAGTTCCAGCCGCTCGACATCTTCTTGCCGGTAGGCATTTCGTTTTTTACCTTCCAGTCGCTGAGCTATACCATCGATGTGTATCGCCGGGATTTGAAGCCGTTGTCGAACCTGCTGGACTATGCGTTTTATGTGTCTTTCTTTCCGCAGCTGGTAGCCGGACCGATTGTGCGTGCCCGCGATTTCATTTCACAAATTCGGCAACCGCTTTTCGTTTCGTCGGAGATGTTCGGACAGGGGATTTTCTTTATCGTGAGTGGCCTGTTCAAGAAGGCGGTCATTTCGGACTACATCAGTGTGAACTTTGTGGAACGTATATTTGATAATCCGGGATTGTATTCGGGACTGGAAAACCTGTTTGGGGTTTACGGGTATGCGCTGCAGATTTATTGTGACTTCTCGGGGTATAGCGACATGGCTATCGGTATTGCCTTGCTGTTGGGATTCCGTTTTCCGCTCAACTTCAACTCGCCTTACAAGGCGGACAGTGTGACCGATTTCTGGCATCGCTGGCACATCTCCTTGTCTACCTGGTTGCGCGACTACCTTTATATCTCTCTGGGAGGTAACCGGAAGGGAAAGATTCGTACCTACATCAACCTGATATTGACCATGCTGCTGGGAGGACTCTGGCATGGAGCTTCGTGGAACTTTGTGGTGTGGGGTGGATTGCACGGGGTGGCACTGGCCTTGCATAAGTTCTTCCGCAGTCTGCTGGGGCGTCCCAAGCAGTACCGTAGTCAGGGCCTGCGGAAATTCTTTGCCGTGGTGCTGACTTTCCATTTCGTGTGCTTCTGCTGGATTTTCTTCCGCAATGCCACGTTTGAAGCTTCTGTTACCATGATCCGGCAGATATTTACAGCTTTCCATCCGGAATTGCTGGAGCAGCTTCTGACGGGTTACTGGAAAGTTTTTGTGCTGATGGGAGTTGGTTTTCTGCTCCATTTCTGTCCTGATAGCTGGCAGAACTCCTGCAGTCGCGGCATGGTACGCCTGCCGTTGGTGGCACAGGCCTTGGTGATGATTGCTTTGATTTACTTGGTGATTCAGGTGAAAAGCAGCGATATCCAGCCCTTTATCTACTTCCAGTTCTAAAGAGGTGGCTTCCTGAGCGTGAGTGAGATGCAACTATTTTGAGAAAGAAAGACTATTTTTTCCTGAAAAAATTAGGAGAAAAGGGGGAATAATTGTATTTTTGTCACGCTTTCGAAATATCCTTTTGGATGGAGGACATTGGAAAGTGTGTTTATTGGTATTTGCGCCCGTAGTTCAATGGATAGAATAAAGGATTCCGGTTCCTTCGATTGGGGTTCGACTCCCCACGGGCGTACATGATAGCTTATTAGACTGAGAATGAACGGTTTAATAAGCTCTTTTTGTTTGTAAATGCATGCCTTTTGAAAATCGTTTTGAGGGGGTGGAGAAAACGCTTCGACGTTTTACTCCAAACGCTTCGACGTTTTGTCTAAAACGTAAAGGCGTTTTACTTCAAACGCTTAGGCGTTTAAGGAGAAACGTCGAAGCGTTTTCCGGCAAGTGCAAAGGCGTTTTCGAAAGGTGAAAAAAATCACTCTTTAAAGTTGACTGAACGATGAAAAACTACATGTTCGAAATTTGTGCGAACTCCGCAGAGAGTTGCGTGGCTGCCCAGCAGGGAGGTGCCCATCGGGTTGAATTGTGTGCCGGCATGCCGGAAGGGGGAACCACTCCGTCCATCGGCGAAATCAAGGTGGCTCGGAAATTGATTGATATCCGTCTGCATGTCATTATCCGTCCGCGCGGGGGAGATTTTCTGTACACTCCTTCGGAACTCGACATCATGGAAGAGGACATTCAGGCTGCCCGTCAGGCCGGAGCCGACGGAGTGGTGTTCGGCTGTCTGACTCCGGAAGGAGAGCTCGACAAGCCGGCCATGCAGCGATTGATGAAGGCTGCCCAGGGACTCTCGGTCACTTTTCATCGGGCATTTGATTATGTGAAGTCTCCTGCTAAGGCATTGGAGGAACTGATTGATATGGGAGTGAACCGTGTGCTGACTTCCGGACAGATGCCCACTGCAATAGAAGGGGCTGCGTTGCTGGCAGAACTGGTGAAGCAAGCAGGCGACCGTATCATTATTATGCCGGGATGCGGAGTGAATGAACACAATATCGCGGAATTGGCCCGGGTGACGGGTGCCAGTGAGTTTCATTTCTCGGCCCGTGAACAAAAAGAAAGCCGGATGCTTCTTCGCAATCCGGCTTTGTCGATGGGAGGTACGGATATGGATGAATACGCTCATCCGGTCACGACCCCCGAAAAAGTTCGTCGTACCATCGCGGCGCTTACAGCCCGTGGATGACGTGGAGCAGTTGCTCGCCCATGCCGATGGTGTATCCGTGTGACTCGAAGACCACGCGGTTGAACGTATCGCCCAGGATAATCACCGGCAGGGTGGGCTTGTTGCCCAGTTTCATGTTTTCGGCTATCATCTTGAGGATGCTTCCGTCCTTGTCGATTCCAAATACCACGTTCGATGGCAGGTTGGGGAACTCTTTGCGGTCGAATTTCCGGTAGGCCGCTTCGTCGGTAAAGAGCAATACAATCGTACGTCCCCATTTTTCAAATTCCGCTTTCTTGATTTCGATGTCTTTCAAGGCATGGTTGGTAGGTTCCTGTCCTACTCCCAGTACGCCGACAATGTAATAACCGCGGCCTGTGGTGCTGAGGATGGATACCTGTTCTCCGTTGTCCGGACGGGTGTACAACGCTTCTGAATTGAAGTTGCCGATGACACGTACTTCCTCCGTATTGTTGCGCATGCAGAGCGGAGTGACCGTGGTCTTGCCTTCTTCTACCGTAAAGAAAGAAACCTGGCTCAATACGCTTCCGTTGGCCATACGGCTGCCGGTTACCAGCATGTAATAACCCGTCGACATTTGGCTTCCGTTTTTCAGCAGGGAAGCCCAGCTGGCATCTTCCGGATGGTTCTGTAGCTGGAAAATGCCGTTGTCGTACTTCGACAAGGTGAAGTGGGTGTAATATTTCGGGTTGTCCAGTCGGGGAATCGGCTCGTAGGTGGCCTTCAGTATACCTTCCGACAAGTTGCCTCCTTCCGATTTTTCAAAGTCCACCAGCACCGGATTGCCGTTCAGACGGTAGCAGATGTTGCCGTTCACTTCATCCTTCCAAGCAGGAATGCCCAGACTGCGGGCAGCTGCTACAAAGAAAATGTCTCTGGACTGGGAGTCGGTCACCCGGCTGCGCCATACCCCTTCCGGTGAGGTGGTTGTAAACAAGGTGCTCAGGTCATTGCGGATGGTCAGGCTGTCCTTACACCATTTTACCAGCACTTGTGGGTCGGCTTTGATTTGGGATGCCAGTTCGGTAGGGAATGCCTTCTGCAAGTAACTCCGGTAAGGTGTCAGCATTTCGCTGGCAATACGCGGGGCCAGCACTTCTTGTATGTCTGCAGTGGTATCCGTGCCATAGAGATGGTCTTCCAGGATGGAGCAAGGCGTATCGCGTAAGTCTTTCTCGGCCAGTGTGCCCAGCAGTTCCAGTGCCCGTGTGCCCTGTCCTTTTTCTACGGCATGTGAAAGGAACTGCATGATGTCGGCATAGTTGCCTCTGGATTTCACGATGAAATCGCTGGTCCGTGTTTCGTCCAGTTTCTGTTTTTGGGCAAATGCTTTGGCCTTTTCTTCTGTCGGGAAGCTGGCCACGTAGGCATTGCGGATAGAATCTTCCTGGGCCATACGCAGGGTATTTTCCTTGCGTTGGGCCTCGGTCACCTCCGGCAGGTTGGCCTTTTCGGCAGGCGGTACGATGTGCAGGGTATCGGCAAACACGTCACCCGGACGGTGGGAGAGGGTAAGGGTCACTTCTTTTTCCTTGCCGAAAGAAACTTTTTTCAGTCCGAAACGTTGGTTGGAAGAAGCATATACCAGCATGTCGCCCAGTCCGGCAGAAAGCGAGGCTTTGCCTTGCGCGTCAGTCGTTTTGTTGGCTACGGTGAAGAACTCAGCGTAATTATAAATCTTGAACTCTACATGGGCACCTTCCACAGCCTTTCCCAATGAATCGACCACGGTGACGGTGACCGGCGCACTCTGCGCATAATTGTCGATGATGTTGATTTCGGTGTAGTTGGCCGTGGTTTTCATCACTTCTTCCGGTCCGTCGTATGCACCGAATACCTTGGTATGCATCAGCATGCCGCGGCTGGCCGGAGCGTTGAACCATCCCAGATTCAGCACAGGTTCCGGTTCGCAGGCGCCGAGGAAGTACCATTTTCCGTCCACCCAGGCTTCCACCCAAGCATGGTTGTCGTCGGTATGTGCCCAGCGCGGTGTGTAGACCTGGCGGGCCGGAATACCTACGGCACGCAGGGCAGCTACCAGGAAGGTGGATTCTTCTCCGCAACGTCCGTAAGCCGTTTTTACGGTAGCCAGCGGAGCGCTGGTACGGCTGTCGGTCGGGGTGTAGACCACTTTTTCATGACACCAGTGGTTTACTTCCAGCACCGCATCGTACATGGACAATTTTTCTATGCGGGGCATCAGTTCCTGGCGGAATACTTCGCGCGAATTATCCAGGTTTTCGTTGTTGACCCGTATGGGAAGCACAAAATGGCGGAAGATTAAATCAGGAATCTGAGTACCCCAAGAAGTTTGTTTGCGGTCCTGAAGTGTCAGACGTACATTTTTCAGGTAGAATTCGCCGGAGTAGTCGGCAATATCGCCCGGAGTCATGTAGGCATACAGGAACATCATGGCTTCTCGTTCTTCTTGTGTCATTTCCTCATTGAAAACCTCAAAGAGATTACCTCGGGTAAGAATTTCTTTTTTCTGGTTAAAGTCTGTTTCTACTTTTTGGCGGTAGTCAGTTTCTTTCAAAAAATGGTCGGAAGAGGTACAGGCCGGGAAAAGGCAACTGAGCCAGAGTCCTAGAATGGGAATAACTAATTTTTTCATGTAATATAAGGTATAAGTGGCGGATAAAAGAAAAGACACGGAAACGGGAGTTCTCTTCGGGAAGAGAAGTCTTTCGTTTCTGTGTCTTTTATAAGGGATAATATGAATGCTTCTTAGATAGGTTTATATTCTACAAAAGCTTCCATGGCTTCATAACAAGCCAATCCTAAGTGGTCATAAAGCGAAGCAGTTCCGCGGTTGCGGTCTTCACTTCTCTGCCAGAACAGACGTTCGTCATTACCCAGGAACGGAGCGCTTTCCATTTGCGACTGATGTTTCAGGATGGAATTGCGTTTTGCACGAAGTTCTTCCGGACTTAACGGTACAGCCATTTCGATGTTCTCGATTTCCCATTCAGCCCATGCACCACGGTACATCCAGATGCGGCAGTCTTTCAGCCATTCAGCTCCTGCGTTCTTTTCCTCATCGATGGCAGCGAAGACAGCGTCTGTACATACACGGTGAGTACCGTGCGGGTCAGCCAAGTCACCGGCTACGTAAATCTGATGAGGTTGCACTTCACGAAGCAGGTTCAGCACGATTTCCACGTCGGCTTCGCTAATCGGATTCTTTTCAATTTTTCCTGTTTCATAGAACGGAAGATCCAGGAAGTGGCAGCGGTTGAGCGGGATTCGGTTGAACGTACAAGCCGTACGTGCTTCTCCACGGCGGATAAGGCCCTTGATTGTCAGGATATCGCGTGTATCCATATCGCCTTCTTTCTTTGTAGAGAAGAACTGCTTGATTTCTGCATATTTGTCACTGATTACCTTGTCTTCGCTGTTCTCAAACAGTTGGTTGAAACCGTTGATAAAGTGCATGAAGCGTACCACTTCTTCATCGCCTACGGCAATGTTGCCGGAAGTTTCGTAAGCTACGTGTACTTCATGCCCCTGTTGTACGAGACGGCGCAAAGTACCTCCCATGGAGATGACGTCATCGTCTGGGTGCGGGGAGAATACTACTACCCGTTTCGGGAATGGTTTGGCGCGTTCCGGACGGTATGTATCGTCTGCATTCGGCTTTCCTCCCGGCCATCCGGTAATGGTGTGCTGCAGGTCGTTGAACACTTTGATGTTGGCATTGTAGGCAGAGCCGTAGAGTGCCAGCAATTCGCTCAACCCATTTTCGTTATAATCTTTATTGGTCAGTTTTAGAATTGGTTTGTTGAGCGTGGTGCACAGCCATACGATGGCACTTCTTACTAGTTTGTCGTTCCATTCACAGCTGGTTACCAGCCACGGGCGCTGGATACGTGTCAGATGAGCGGCTGCAGCCAAGTCAATGCAGACAGATGTATTGGCATGGATTTGCAGGTAAGAAGCGGGTAAAGTGTCACTTACCTTGTCTTCTACCGCACTTCGGATAATGTCGGCTTTATCTTCTCCCCATGCCAGTAGGTAAACTTTCCGTGCACTCAGAATGGTGTTAATTCCCATGGTGATGGAGCAGGGAGGCAGATTGTCTACTCCGATGTTGTGTGCAGCTTCCGAACGGGAGGTTGCATCAATCAAAATCAGACGGGTAGTCGAGCTGGCGTGTGAGCCTGGTTCGTTCATACCGATATTACCTTCCCGACCTACTCCCATGATGACAATGTCGATACCACCGAAAGTTTGGATGCGCTGTTCATACAAGCGGCAGTGTTCCGTAATGGCTTCCTGTGGAATTGTTCCGTCCATCGTAAAGATGTTTTGACGGTCGATGTCTATCTGTGAAAGGAAAAGCTTGTTCAGATGGTTGAAACTGCTTCCTGCACCTTCTGTCAAAGGGTAGTATTCGTATAGGTTGAAGAATACCACGTTGCGGAAGCTGACACCTTCGTCCTTGTGCTTGCGGATTAATTCGGCAAACAGCGGACGCAGGGAAGCTCCGGTACCTACGGCAATGGTGCAGAATTTACCTTCCCGTTGTCTGTCCTGTATTTTGGCTACGATTTCATTGGCGATTTGTACCACACCTTCTTCAATGGTTTCAAAAATGTGGGTAGGTATTTTTTCCAGTCGTGTCAGTACAGAACGTTCCACCGCGTTTTCAGGCCGATAGTATCGGGGAGATACGCGGTTCAGTGAGATTTGAGAGCTAAGATTGGTTCTCATGTTTCAACGGATTAAAGATTGTTTTTTTCGATGTCTTTAAAGTATTTGTAAGTGCCGACTTTCAGTTCATCGGTAGCAGCTTCGTCGCATACGATGATGCCGTGCTGGTGCATCTGCAATGCGCTGATTGTCCACATCTGTGTGATTCCTCCTTCTACGGCATGTTGCAAGGCACGTGCCTTGTTGTGTCCGTTACAGATAATCAACACTTCCTTGGCAGAAAGTACGGTACCTACTCCTACGGTCAAGGCTGTTTTAGGCACTTTGTTTACGTCGTTTTCAAAGAAACGAGAGTTGGCAATGATGGTGTCGGTAGTCAGTGTTTTCACACGAGTGCGTGAGCTCAGTGAAGAACCCGGTTCGTTGAATGCGATGTGACCGTCAGGACCGATACCTCCCAGGAACAAGTCGATGCCGCCGAACTTTTCAATTTCTTTTTCATAATTGGCACATTCTGCTTCCAAATCGGCTGCATTTCCGTTCAGGATGTGGATGTTCTCCTTGCAGATGTCAATGTGGTTGAAGAAATTGTTGAACATGAAAGAATGGTAGCTTTCCGGGTGAGATTCTGGAAGTCCTACGTATTCATCCATATTGAAGGTCACTACGTTTTTGAAAGACACCACTCCTTTTTTGTTCAATTCAATCAAGGCTTTATACATTCCCAGTGGGGAAGAACCCGTGGGAAGTCCTAATACAAACGGCTTTTCTTTTGTAGGGTTAGCTGCGTTGATTTTCTTTGCAACATAATTTGCTGCCCAGCTGGACAGAGCACTGTAATCAGGTTCAATGATTAGTCTCATGGTGGTTAGAATTTTGAATATTGAAATTTATTTTTAACTGTTTTCTTTGATTAAAATCGTCTTACTCCTGCAAATATATCAAAGCTTACTCAGAAAGGCAAATAAAAAAATAGATTTTTTATGCATGAGTTTTTAAAGAAAAATTCTACATTTGTAAATGTTTCTATAAAAAATAACGAATATGGGTCAGACTCTATTGACGAATATACAGAAAGGCGTTAAAAGTGCGCTCGTAAAGCAGCGTATCATTACACATTTGATTTATGCAGGCAGCACCACGATTACAGATTTATCTAAATCAATGGGCCTAAGTGTTCCTACCGTGACGAAGTTTGTGGATGAAATGTGTAGGGAGGGATACGTGAACGATTGTGGAAAACTGGAAACCAGCGGAGGGCGTCATCCAAGTTTGTATGGATTGAATTCGGATTCTGCTTATTTTATAGGAGTGGCTTTGGCAGTGCAGTCTTTAAGCTTGGGAGCCATTAATTTTAAGGGGGATGTGTTGCAGACTAAGATGGAAATTCCGTTTAAGTTGGAGAATACACCGGAATGTCTGGAGCGTATTTGCCGGGAAATAGAAACATTTATTGATGAACTCCCTTGTGATAAGTCAAAAATATTGAATATCTGTATCGGCATGACGGGACGTGTCAATCCGGAAACAGGATGCAGCTATACCCATCTGACGTTTGGTGACAAGCCACTGGCTGAAATGTTCACAGAAAGACTGGGCATTAATGTCTGCATTGATAATGACAGCCGTGCCATGGCATACGGGGAGTTCATTACGCGTCCGGAAAAGTGTCCGAAAAATCTTATCTTTGTCAATGTGAACTGGGGGTTGGGGTTGGCTATCATCATCGATGGCAAACTCTATTCTGGAATGTCTGGATTTGCAGGTGAATTTGGACACAACTATGGATATGACAATCAGCAGATTTGTTATTGTGGAAAGAAAGGATGTATCGAGACAGAAGTTTCTTGTTCGGCATTGTATCGTAAGTTTATAGCCCGTCTCCGTCAGGGAGAAAATTCCATTTTGCTGAAGGAAAAATCTATCGATGAAATTACTTTGGCGGATATTATTTCTGCGGTCCGTCGGGAGGATGTATTGGCTATTGAACTGGTGGAAGAGATTGGAGCAAAACTGGGACGTCACATTGGCGATTTAATCAATGTATTCAATCCGGAACAAGTGATTATTGGTGGTGAATTCTCTAAAGTAGGTGAATATTTGCTTCCGCCGGTCATTTCGGCTGTCCGAAAATATACACTGAATCTGATGTATAAGGATTCAGACATCGTATTGTCTGAGCTGAAGGAGAAGGCCAATGTAATCGGTTCTTCTTTGCTGTCGAGAAGTAAATTGTTTGCGTTGGAATAATATAAAGTATTTGGATAATATAATAATCCACGGAAAGAGAAGTAGGCATGTCGGTACGACTCTTTTCGTGGATTTTTTTGTTATAGGGAAATTGTTTGTAGACCTTGGTAAAACGCTTCCCAGTTTTCATTGAAGGACTGCATGGAGGGGAAAAGCAGATTGGCTCCTTCTTGCAGGAGTACTTCATTTGGAAGGGGGCCTGTATTCAAGGCTACGGTAAATATTCCAGCTGCTACTCCGGCACGTACGCCGAGCGGGGCATTTTCGATGACAATTGCTTCATTTGCTTTGATTCCAGCTTTTTGTAAGGCCATCAGATAGGGTTCAGGGTTGGGCTTTCCGTATTTTACATCAAAAGCTGTAACCATCAGCTCACGGTGGAAAATATCCGGGAAGTAGTGATTCAGTTTGTCCAATAAGGAATGTTGTCCGGAGCCGGTCACTACCATGGGAATAAGTCCGGTTGCCTTGATCTTATTCAGTACTTCGAGGGCCCCGGGCATGGGAGTTGCTTTAGGTAGACTGTTAAACAAATCACTTTTCGTTTGGTAGATGTTTTTGATTTCTTCTTCAGAAGCTTCATAACCTCTTTCCCGTTGGCTGACAATATTAATGGTGGAAGCACCCGTTCGGCCTTCGTGTAGATAGGCCTCTTCTCTGCTCAGGTTCATGCCGTATTGTTTCATAGCTTCATGCCAAGCTGTGGCATGGTTTTTCATGGAATCGAACAGCACGCCGTCCATATCGAACAAGACGGCTTTCAAGTTGATTTGTGTAAAATGATGGGTAGTGAGATATTGATGGATTTCTTGTTGAAACATGGTGATACATTTTTATAATATTCAGGCACGCATTACATGAATGCAATTCCTTACCTTGATAAATAATCAGGAAGGTGTTTTCATGTAATTCGTGCCTGTAAATGCAACAACGGAGTAACCGTCTTGTCTTATTTCTTCAGACGAGCCTGGATTGCTTCTGATTCTTTTTCGTATCCCGGTTTGTTCAGAAGAGCGAACATATTCTTTTTGTAGGCTTCTACACCTGGTTGGTTAAACGGATTTACTTCGAGCAGGTAACCGCTGATTCCACAAGCCTTTTCAAAGAAGTAGATAAGCTGTCCGAGATAGTATTCGTTCAATGAAGGCACGCTGACACGCAAGTTAGGAACGCCTCCGTCTACGTGGGCAAGCTGAGTACCCAGTTCGGCCATCTTGTTGACTTCGTCGATACGTTTTCCGGCCAGGAAGTTCAAGCCATCCAAGTTTTCTTCGTCGCTTGGGAAGTGGAGTTCGTGACTCGGAGTCTCAATAGAAACGACCGTTTCGAAGATAGTACGTTCACCTTGCTGAATCCATTGTCCCATGGAGTGCAAGTCGGTAGAGAAATCTACTGAGCTAGGATAGATACCTTTGTGGTCTTTTCCTTCAGATTCACCGTACAGCTGTTTCCACCATTCCATGAAATAGTGCAGTTTGGGCTGGAAGTTGACCAGAATTTCAATTTTCTTTCCGCTCTGGTACAATTCGTTACGAGTGGCAGCATACAAAGCAGCCGGGTTCTCGTACATATTTTCGTTGGCGCATACTTTTTCCATTTCGCAAGCACCGGCTACCAGCTGGTCGATATCGATTCCTGCAACTGCTATCGGAAGCAAACCTACCGGAGTCAGAACAGAAAAACGTCCGCCTACGTTGTCAGGGATGATGAATGATTTGTATCCTTCCTTGTCGGCTGTGACACGGGCTGCACCTTTCTTTGCATCAGTAACTGCTACGATGACTTTGCGGGCCATTTCCTTGCCTCTCTGATCTTCACACTGTTTTTTCAGCAGACGGAAAGCCAAGGCTGTCTCTGTAGTGGTTCCTGATTTAGATATGTTGATGACACCGAATTTTTTGTCTTTCAGGTATTCAGTCAGTTCAAACAGATAATCTTCGCTGATGTTGTGTCCGGCAAAGATGATAGTCGGATGTCCGGCTTTCTTTTCTTGCAACCAGGCAAAGCTGTTTGACATGGCTTCAATGACCGCGCGTGCACCCAAGTAACTTCCTCCGATACCTGCTACAACTACTACTTCGCAGTTTTCGCGAAGAGTTTGTGCGGTAGCTTTCAGGTCGTTCAAATGTTCCTTAGTGATGGAAGACGGTAAGTGCAACCAGCCCAAAAAGTCATTTCCCAAGCCTGTACCTTTTTCCAGTGTTTCCATACAAGCTTTTACTTTCGGTTCATAAGAAGCCAATTTTTCTTTGGAGATAAAATCCAAAGTCTTTTCCACGTTTAGTTTAATGTTTTCCATAACTGTTTCTAATTTTATCTAAATGAGTCAGTTAATAATTTGATTTCTATCATTGGGGATATTCGTTCATAAAGGATGTTGTAGACGGCATCTACAATCGGCATGTTCACGTGCAAGTGTTTGTTGAGTTCCTTGATACACTTGGTGCCGTAGTATCCTTCTGCAATCATTTCCATTTCAATCTGTGCACTTTTTACGGAGTATCCTTTTCCAATCATGGTGCCAAATACCCGGTTACGGCTGAAGTTGGAATAAGAGGTCACGAGAAGGTCACCTAGATAGGCAGAGTCATTGGTGCAACGGTTTACGGGATGAACGGTATCTAGAAAACGGTTCATTTCCTGCAGTGCATTCGAAACCAGTACGGCTTGGAAGTTATCTCCATATTTCAGACCACTACAGATTCCGGCTGCGATGGCGTACACATTTTTCAGGACGGAGGCATATTCAATGCCGGCTACGTCAGTGTTGACTGAAGTTTTGATATAGTGTCCGGCCAATTGTTTAGCAAACATCTTGGCTTTTTCTATGTCTTTGCATCCTACGGTAAGATAGGATAATCGTTCCAATGCTACTTCTTCCGCGTGACATGGACCTGCCAGCACGGCGATGTTATTTTCGGGTACATCATACATTTTGTGGAAGTAATCTGAAACAATCAGGTTCTCGTCCGGAACAATACCTTTGATGGCGGTTACGATGAATTTATCCTTCAGCTTGGTCTTTAGCTTTTTGAGGTGACTTTTCAGATACGGTGAAGGGGTGACAAAAATCAGGGTATCCGATTCTTTGACCACCTTATTGATGTCTGATGAAAAGTTGATACACTTCATATCAAAGCGTACACTTGTCAGATAGGCCGGATTATGTCCCAGACGTTTGAATTCTTCAATCCGATCGTCACGGCGCATATACCAGTTTATGGATTCAGCTTGGGTCAATATAATTTTTGCAATAGCAGTGGCCCAGCTTCCTCCCCCCATGATCGCTATTTTTCCGGGTAATTTCATACTCTTATCTCTTAATGAAAAAGCAGAATATGAAGAGTGAAGTCCATTCATTCACCCTTCATATACCTTCCTTCATTTATTTAATCTTTTCTATCCAGCCCGCCACTTCGTCTACTGTCGGGTTCTTCAGCTCCAGTTTGTATTTTTTATTGATACCGCAGATATCCTGATGGAGCTTTTGAGGATTGACATCTTTCATGTCATTTACCAGATTGTATCCGGCTTTCTGGAGAACTGGTACCCATTCTTCTGTTACACCCAGTTCCATGAACTTGGCCGGTGCATCTTTCGGGATGACTTTTTCCGGACGCATCTGTGGGAAGAACAATACTTCCTGGATGGTGTTCTGTCCGGTCATCAGCATGACCAGACGGTCCACACCAATACCCATACCTGAAGTAGGAGGCATGCCGTATTCCAAGGCACGCACAAAGTCCTTGTCAATAATCATGGCTTCGTCGTCTCCCTTTTCGCTCAGGCGCATCTGTTCCTCGAAACGTTCCAGCTGGTCAATTGGGTCGTTCAGCTCTGAATAAGCGTTGCAAAGTTCCTTTCCGTTCACCATCAGTTCGAAGCGTTCGGTCAGGTCCGGATTGTTGCGGTGCTTCTTGGTCAGCGGAGACATTTCAATCGGATAGTCGGTGATGAACGTCGGCTGGATGTAGTTGCCTTCACAGAATTCTCCGAAAATTTCGTCAATCAGCTTGCCTTTACCCATGGTCTCGTCGATTTCCATGTTCAGCTTCTGGCATACTTCCCGAATCTGTTCCTCGCTCATGCCTGTCAGGTCGTATCCGGTGAATTCTTTGATAGAATCCAGCATGGTGACGCGCTTGAACGGAGCTTTGAAACTGATCACATTGTCACCAATCTTGACTTCTGTGGTACCGTTTACGTCCATGCAGATTTTCTCGAGCATGTTTTCCGTAAACTTCATCATCCAGTTGTAATCCTTGTAGGCCACGTAGATTTCCATACAAGTGAATTCCGGGTTGTGCGTACGGTCCATACCTTCGTTACGGAAGTTCTTTCCAATTTCGTACACTCCTTCAAAACCACCCACAATCAGTCGTTTCAGATACAGCTCACTGGCAATACGCATGTACAAAGGAATGTCCAGTGCATTGTGGTGAGTGATAAACGGACGTGCGGTAGCACCTCCCGGAATAGACTGAAGAATCGGAGTTTCCACTTCCACATAACCTTTGGAATTGAAATACTCTCTCATGGAATTATAAATCTTGCTACGTTTCAAGAAAATATCTTTTACTCCGTCGTTGACTACCAAGTCCACATAGCGTTGGCGGTAGCGGAGTTCAGGGTCTTCAAATTTATCGTATGCCACTCCGTCTTTGTATTTTACAATCGGAAGTGGACGGATTGATTTAGACAACACGGTCAGTTTCTGTGCATGGATAGAAACTTCACCAGTCTGTGTGCGGAATACGAAACCTTCGATTCCGATGAAGTCACCTAAATCCAGCAAACGTTTGAAAACGACATTGTATAAATCCTTGTTTTCATCCGGGCAGATGTCGTCACGGGTTATATATACTTGAATACGACCTTTGGAGTCTTGTAATTCGATGAAGGATGCCTTACCCATCACACGGCGAGACATGATACGTCCTGCCACAGATACTTTGCGGGGTTCTGCATCGTCTTTGAATTCGGCTTTTATGTCAGTCGAAAAAGCGTTGGTTACATACTCGGCAGCAGGGTACGGATCAATCCCCATTGCTCTCAATTCGTTCAGGCTGTTGCGTCTGATAATTTCCTGTTCGCTTAATTCTAATACGTTCATTTGTTAGTATATTAACTCATTTTGGCTACAAAAATAAAAAACATTTTGCAAACTACCTCTATTTATAAGAATCTTTTAGGATAAAAACCCTGATAATAGAAGAGTTATTAAAGTATTCTTTACAAACTGTCTGCTTGAAATCTATATTTCAAATATGTACATTTACCTGTGAACTTAAAGTATTTTGATACTAAAATTTGCTTTATGTGATTAAATTGTTACCTTTGGGCGTTTCTAATAAATGAAAAGCATGAAAATAATCTTATTACAGACTGATATTTGTTGGGCCAGTCCTTCTGTCAATGTCAATGCCATTGACGCTGTGATAGATACTTATAATAAAGATGTCGATTTGTTCGTTCTTCCGGAGATGTTTTCTACGGGATTTTGTACGAATCCAGAGGGAACTGCTGAATCTGCTGAAGGAGAGAGTCTTCAATGGATGAAACAGAAGGCGATGAAGCGTAATTGTGCTATTGCAGGAAGTATTTCGGTAGAGGAAAATGCAAAATTCTATAACCGTTTTTTCTTTGTGCATCCCGACGGGAAAGTACAATGGTACGACAAAAAGCATTTGTTCACGTATGGTGGAGAAGACAAACATTATACGGCCGGTACGGAACGTGTCGTGGTGAATTTCCGTGATGTACGGTTTCTGCTCGAAGTGTGCTATGACTTGCGCTTCCCGGTTTGGTCCCGGAATCGGGGCGATTACGATGTGGCGTTGTATGTAGCCAGCTGGCCTTCTCCCAGAGTGGAGGCCTGGAAGGCTTTGTTGCGGGCACGAGCCATTGAAAACCAGTGTTATGTGCTGGGTGTGAACCGGGTAGGAAAAGACCCGTACTGCGATTATTGTGGGGGTACGGCGGCTATCGACCCGTATGGAAAGACACTTTCTGCCTGTGAAGATGGCAAGGAGGGGCAGGTGGAAGCCTTCATAGATATGAATGAACTGGAAGCCTTCCGGAAAAAGTTCCCAGTGCTGGATGATGCAGACGCTTTTACATTGAATTAACTTCTTATTTTATGAAAGACAATCATAAACTTTTGTTATTGGGCGACCAGGCGATAGCGCTGGGCGCCATTCACGCAGGAATTTCCGGGGTTTATGCCTATCCGGGAACTCCTTCGACCGAAATCACAGAATATATACAGGAATCTCCGATAGCGAAAGCGCGCGGGTTGCACAGCAGCTGGTGTACCAATGAGAAAACAGCCATGGAAGCAGCCTTGGGGGTATCGTATGTGGGCAAGCGGGCACTGGTTTGCATGAAGCATGTAGGAATGAACGTATGTGCCGATGCCTTTGTCAATTCAGCCATTACGGGTGTCAATGGAGGGGTAGTGGTATTGGCTGCCGACGATCCTACCATGCATTCCTCTCAGAATGAGCAGGATTCCCGCTTTTATGGCAAGTTTGCTTTAATTCCGATACTGGAACCTTCTTCCCAGCAGGAGGCCTACGATATGATGGCGTATGCATACGACCTCTCGGAGCAGATGCGTACACCGGTATTGATGCGTATTACCACCCGAATGGCCCATTCCCGTGCGGCAGTAGAAGTCGCTGCGTCCGGAAAGGAAGTCACTTGTACGGGACGTCAGTCTGTACCTTCCGACTGGGTGCTGTTGCCGGGAAATGCCCGTCGCCGTTATAGGGAAGTCATCGAGAACCAGCAGAAACTGGAGGCTGAGTCTGCACGTTCTGCCTATAACCAGCTGAGCATGCAGGAAGGGATGGCTGAGAAAGGAATTGTGGCTTGTGGCATCGGTTACAACTACGTGATGGAAAACTTTCCGGAAGGATGTCCTTATCCCATGCTGAAGATTTCACAATATCCTTTGCCGATGGAAGCCTTGACTCGTCTGGCAGACTCTTGTAAGGAGATTCTGGTGGTAGAAGACGGACAGCCTTTTGTGGAAGAACAGCTAAAAGGCATTCTTCCTTCTAAATATGTAGTGAAAGGCCGTTTAAGCGGTGAGTTACCTCGTACGGGGGAACTGACTCCCGACAATGTGCGTCGGGCCTTGGGGTTGCCAAGTGGACAGGTTTATGCAGCCGCACAGAATGTGGTACCCCGTCCACCGGCCTTGTGCAAGGGATGCGGACACCGCGATGTGTATGATGCCTTGAATAAGGTGGCTGCAGAATATCCGGATGCAAAGATTTTCGGAGATATCGGTTGCTATACGCTGGGGGCACTTCCTCCTTTCCGCACATTGAGCAGCTGTGTCGATATGGGAGCTTCCATCACGATGGCCAAAGGAGCGGCCGATGCAGGACTGTTTCCTTCCATTGCCGTGATAGGGGATTCCACTTTCACCCATTCCGGAATGACGGGACTGCTGGATGCGGTGAACGATCAATCGAACATCACGGTCGTTATTTCCGACAACCTGACTACAGCCATGACCGGAGGACAGGATTCAGCCGGTACCAATAAGTTCGAGGCCATCTGTCTGGGGTTGGGAGTGGAGCCGGAGCATGTCCGGGTGGTGGTACCGCTTCCTAAGAACATGGAAGAAATCACCCGGGTCATTCGGGAAGAGATAGAATACAAGGGGGTGTCTGTCATTATTCCGCGCAGGGAATGTATGCAGACGTTGAACCGGAAACTGAAACAGCAAAAAGTAAAGAAACAATGAAAACAGATATCATACTTTCTGGAGTGGGCGGACAGGGAATTCTGTCCATTGCCACGATTATCGGTGAGGCGGCCCTGCATCTGGGGCTGAACTTGAAACAGGCCGAAGTACACGGAATGAGTCAGCGGGGAGGCGATGTGCAGTCGAATCTGCGCTTGTCGGAGGCGCCGATTGCTTCCGATTTGATACCCTTGGGTACAGCGGATATGATTATTTCACTGGAACCGATGGAGGCACTGCGTTATCTTCCGTATTTGTCGAAAGACGGATGGATTATCACTTCGGCCACTCCGTTCAAGAACATTTCCAATTATCCGGAAGATGAAAAATTGAGGGCTGAACTCCATGCGCAGCCTCATGTGGTGGTGTTGGATGTGGAAAATCTGGCAAAGGAAAACCAGATACCCAGGTCGGCCAATGTCATCTTGTTGGGCGCGGCGGCTCCTTTCTTGAAAATCCTGAATGCGGACGTGCTGCGTGAAAGTGTAGGACGTATCTTTGCGCCGAAAGGAGAAGAGGTGGTGCAGATGAATTACCGGGCATTCGATATCGGTCATGAATATGTGAAACAATTGAAATTCTAAAGGCTTATGAACTGCGTGTTTAGTGAAGACCTGGTCAACTCTGTGGCCAAGGAAATGAAGGTGGCCGATTTGTCCAATGCGACCATCGGAGATGTGTTGCTGGTGGCTTCCCGTCTGGAAGAACTTACGGGTATTCCCTTTATCCGGATGGATCAGGGGTCTCCCGGTCTCCCGGCAAATAAAGTGGGGATTGAAGCCGAGAAAAAGGCGCTTGACAGGGGAGTCGGTTCCCAGTATCCGGCTGCTGCCGGTGTGGCGGAATTGAAACAGGCTGCCTCCCGCTTTGTCAAAGCATTCATCAATATTGATATTTCTCCTCGGGCATGTGTTCCCACTACGGGGTCGGTTGCGGGTTCTTTCGGAGCCTTTATCGCCTGTACCCAGCGGATTCCCGGGAAAAACAAGGTGCTGTTCATCGACCCGGGTTTCCCGATACAGAAGTCCCAGTTGCGCATTTTAGGCATTGCGTGGGAGTCGTTTGATATCCATGATTTCCGGGGAGAACCGTTGCGTGCCAAACTGGAAAGTTTTCTTTCCAAAGGAGATATTGCGGCCATTGTCTATTCCAATCCCAACAATCCGGCTTGGATTTGCCTGGAAGAAAGTGAACTGAAAATCATCGGAGAACTGGCTACGCAGTATGATGCGATAGTGATGGAAGACCAGGCATATTTCTGTATGGACTTCCGCCATGCGTTCGGCCGTCCTTATCAGCCTCCTTTCGTGCCTACGGTGGCCCGTTATACCGACAATTATATTCTCATGTTGTCTGCCTCCAAGATTTTCAGCTATGCCGGACAGCGCATTGCCTTGGCTTGTGTGTCCGATAAGCTGTTCGATACGCAGTATCCGGCCTTGGCCTCCCGTTATGAGGATTCAGGCGTGTTCGGGCCGACTTTCATCGCTTCCATTATGTATATGATTACTTCCGGCTGCACGGCCACTACCCAGTATGCCATGGCAGAGATGCTGGAAAAATCCATTACCGGTGAAATCAATTTTGTGGAAGACGTCCGTGAGTATGAACGGCGCGCCCGCCGGATGAAGCAGATTTTCACCGCTCATGGCTTTTCGGTGGTATATGACAAGGATGTCACCCAGCAGGTGGGCGATGGCTTTTTCTTTACCTTGGGCTATCCCGGATTGACGGGTGGTGAGTTACTCCGTGAACTGATGATGTACGGGGTGAGCAGTATCTCCCTGTCGACGACGGGCAGTGAACAGCAGGGTGTGAGAGCCTGTACTTCCCGGATGCGGGAGGAGCTCTATCCGGTGCTGGAAGAACGGATGAAGGCTTTTCAGGAAGATCATCCTGTGCCGAGCAAATAACCAAACTACTACAGAAATAAAGAAAAACACACTATGATTTGGAATCCGAACAAAGAATGTATGCCGCGTGAACAGATGCGTGAGCTACAGGGGAAACGTTTGTGCAAACTGGTGCAGTATGTGTACCATAATGTGCCTTTCTATCGGCACAAGATGCAGGAGATGGATCTCACTCCCGATGACATCCGGGAAATTGAGGACATCACGAAACTGCCTTTTACCACCAAACAGGATTTGCGGGACAATTATCCGTACGGGTTGATGGCGGCTCCTCTTTCGGAAGTGGTGCGTGTGCATGCTTCTTCCGGAACGACAGGTAACCCGACCATTGTGGGATATACCCGCCGCGACTTGTCTATCTGGTCGGAGGTGATGTCGCGTTGTCTTTCGGCATACGGGGTGACTCGGGAAGATACGTTTTCCGTGAGTTACGGATATGGTCTGTTTACCGGTGGACTGGGAGCGCATTATGGCGTGGAAAATCTGGGGGCAACCGTGATTCCGGCTTCTACCGGAAATACGGAAAAACACGTACGCCTGATTCGGGATTTGCATATCACGGGTATTGCCTGTACGCCTTCGTATGCCTTGTATCTGGCAGAGGTGGTGGAACGGATGGGTATCCGCAAGGAAGAACTGGGATTACGTATCGGTGCTTTCGGAGCAGAACCTTGGACGGAAAACATGCGTCAGGAAATCCAGAGCCGTTTGGGGTTGAAGGGCTACAACATTTATGGATTGAGCGAGATTATGGGGCCGGGCGTGTCTTACGAATGCCAGGAGCAGTATGGTTCCCATATCAATGAGGACCATTTCTATCCGGAAATCATCGACCCTGTGACGTGTCAGAACCTGCCGTATGGCACGCAGGGAGAACTGGTGTTTACCACATTGACCAAGGAGGGCATGCCGCTGCTCCGCTATCGCACCAAAGACCTGACTTCCCTGATTGCTGACCCGTGTCCTTGCGGACGTACCAGCGTGCGTATGACGCCGATTATGGGTCGAAGCGACGATATGCTGATTATCCGGGGTATCAATGTCTTCCCGTCACAGGTGGAAAGTGTGATTTTGGGCATGAAGGAATTTGAACCGCAGTATCTGCTGGTGGTCGACCGCAAGAACAACCTCGATACGCTGGAAGTACAGGTGGAAGTGCGCCGCGACTTTTTCAGCGACGACATCGGTTCCATGCTGAAGCTGAAGAAGACCCTGTCCGACCGCCTGAAGAGTGTGCTCTCCATCAGTGCGGAAGTCAAACTGGTGGAACCGAACAGCATAGCCCGTAGCCAGGGCAAGTCCAAACGTGTGATTGATAACCGAGTATTGGTGTAATTAAAGGAAGTGAATCTATGATAATCAAACAATTATCCGTTTTTCTGGAAAATAAGACCGGAAGAATCAATGACGTGGTGCATGCATTGGGAGCAAATGGTATCAATATGCATGCCTTCAGTATGGCCGAGACTGCCGATTTCGGTATTTTACGCCTGATCGTTTCCGATGTGGAGAAAGCAGTCGAGGTGCTCCGGGCAAAAGATTTTGCCGTGATGTCGACCGATGTGGTCTGTCTGTCGTGTGACAATGTGCCCGGCTCGCTGGCAGTGGTGTTGGAATATCTGGCCGAAGAGCAGATTTTCATTGAATACATGTATGCGTTTGCCCAGGCCGACCAGGCCCATGTGGTCATCAAACCCAATGATATGGCACACTGTCTGAAGGTGCTCGAAGCGCATCATTGCCGTGTGCTGGGGAAAGATGAACTTTAGGAAAAAGAACTGCCTGTAAAGAAATACTAAAGTAAAAAATCTCCTGCTTTCAGCCGGAAAGTTCGCATGAACTGAGGCTGAGCAGGAGATTTTTTGTATGGTTATTATTCAGTTTCCATTCCTCGATTGAAGGTCGTATTTCTATATTGCTGCTGGGGGCTGCTTAGAACAAGCTCCAGGAGACGGTCAGTCCGGCCATGACGATGGCCACCATGCTCATCAGTTTGATGAGGATGTTCAGGCTCGGACCGGAAGTGTCCTTGAACGGGTCGCCTACCGTATCGCCTACCACGGTGGCCCGGTGTACTTCGCTGCCTTTCCCGCCAAAGTTACCTTCTTCCACGTATTTCTTCGCATTGTCCCAGGCACCGCCGGAGTTAGCCATGAAGATGGCCAGGATAAAGCCCGATGACAATCCCCCTATCAGCAGTCCGATGACGCCCGGTACTCCGAACAGCAGTCCCGTCACAATGGGAGCGATGATGGCCAGCAGGGAAGGGAACACCATTTCTTTCTGGGCACCCAGTGTGGAGATTTGTACGCAGCGGGCATAATCCGGTTCTGCCTTGCCTTCCAGAATCCCTTTGATTTCACGAAACTGTCGGCGTACTTCTTCTACCATGTGGGCTGCGGCTCTGCCCACCGCATTCATGGTCAATCCGCAGAACAGGAAGGCCATCATGCTGCCGATGAACATTCCAGACAGCACTTTCGGATTCATCAGTGTGACATCGTAGTACATCATGAAATCCGTGAATCCGGCTTCGTGAATGACTACTTCCAGTCCGTTGGGAAGTTCCAGTACCGTCGTACCGATGCGTTCCAGTCCGATACGAATTTCTTCGATGTAAGAAGCTAACAGGGCTAGTCCGGTCAGGGCAGCCGAGCCGATGGCAAATCCTTTTCCTGTGGCTGCCGTGGTGTTTCCCAAAGAATCCAGCGCATCAGTCCGTTTGCGTACTTCTTCTCCCAGGCCACTCATCTCGGCATTGCCTCCGGCGTTGTCGGCTATCGGGCCATACGCGTCCGTAGCCAAGGTAATGCCTAAGGTGGACAACATGCCCACCGCCGCAATGCCGATGCCGTAGAGTCCCATACTGATGTTCGTGAAGTCAAATCCCGAGGCCAGCCAGTAGGACAGGATGATGCCGGCTACGACGGCAATGACCGGAATCGTGGTAGATACCATGCCTAGTCCGATGCCCGAGATAATGACCGTAGCCGGTCCGGTCTTTCCGCTTTCCGCCAGTTTCCGGGTCGGCTTGTAGGATTGAGAGGTATAGAATTCCGTAGATTGCCCGATGATGACCCCTACCACCAGTCCAATGACAACGGCACAGGAGATGTAGAGCCAGTTTTCCAGCTGCAATAGCCAAAGAATCGCGAACGTAGCGATGACAATCAGTCCCGCGCTGAGGTTGGTGCCCGTTGACAAGGCCCGGAGCAGTTCCCTCATGCCCGCGTCTTCTTTGGTACGTACGGCAAAAATACCGATGATGGACAAGAGGATACCGACTGCTGCAATCAACATCGGGGCAATGACTGCCTTGAACTGCATGACCGTATCGCCGGTCCCGATGTAGGCCGCCGCTCCCAAGGCTGCTGTGGCCAGAATGGAACCGCAGTAAGATTCATAGAGGTCGGCCCCCATTCCCGCTACATCGCCCACATTGTCGCCCACGTTGTCGGCAATGGTCGCCGGGTTGCGCGGGTCATCTTCCGGGATACCCGCTTCCACTTTCCCCACTAGGTCGGCTCCTACGTCGGCTGCCTTCGTGTAAATGCCTCCTCCTACACGGGCAAAGAGGGCCTGTGTGGAGGCTCCCATACCGAAGGTTAGCATGGTGGTGGTAATGATACACAGTTTGGCCGTCGGATTCAGGGCATCTTCCGGAATACATTGTTCCAGCAACAGATACCAGAAAGAAATGTCGAACAATCCCAGTCCGACCACTACCAGACCCATGACAGCTCCGCTGCGGAACGCCACTTTCAGGCCTTTGTTCAAAGAGTTCCGGGCCGCATGTGCCGTGCGTGCCGAAGCGTAGGTAGCCGTTTTCATCCCCAGGTAGCCCGACAGGCCGGAAAAGAATCCTCCCGTCAGGAAGGCCACAGGCACCCAGTGGTTTTGCAGGTTAAATCCGTAGGCCATGACGGCAAACAGCACCGCCAGAGCGATAAACACGATAGTGACGATTTTATATTGCTGTTTCAGGTACGACATGGCTCCTTGCCGTACGTACGAGGCGATGCGTGTCATGGCAGGAGTTCCTTCGCTTTCCTGTTTCATCTGCCGGTAGAAATATCCGGCAAGTGCCAATGCCAGCAGCGATGCGGCCGGTATCAGCCAGAAGAGAGATGTTTCCATATAAAAAGATGATTAATAAGAGGTTTGTTCAAAAATACAGAAAAATACTGAGATAGCCGAAAAACTTCATAACTTTGTATGCCGATAAATAAGTATTGTTATTGCTGGACTATTTTTTATTTTTATGAACTATCTATTATATGAATTTTCGCTTTGTGCCGCATTGGCACTGATGCTTTTTTTCGGGGGGTATTTTCTTCTTGGAAAGGTTCCAGATAAAACTATTTTTGATAATTATCTTCGTTCCCGTCAGACGATGGGAGTAGCACTTTTGGTTCTTTCAGCCAATTATCTGATACATTTTCTAGGTGGAATTCGTTTTGCCAATATCAATGCGGCTATCTTGATGAATCTTTCTACTTATTTCCTTTGTTATTGGCTTTTCAGTTCAGCACTTACCACGTTGCTGGATCGGTTCTATCTTACGCGAAAGCGTTTTACGGTACATTTACTTGGATGGTTTCTGTTTACTTCTCTTTCTGGATTTGTGTTGTTGGGATTGGCTGAGGGAGTTATACAACAAATGGGACTGATTTTTATGGCCGTATGGTTGTTCGTCTATGGCTTTTGGCTGGCTTGCAGGCTCATTTTGACTTACCGACGGGCTGTCAAGTCATTCGATGATACTCATTCCGATTACATTGCCGTCTATGTGCGCTGGATGTCAATTTTTACTTATTGGGCTGTCATTTATGGGGTGAGTTGCGGCTTGTTGACCTTTCTGCCTGACAAATATGTGTTTTTATGGATTCTTTCTTCCATACCATTTTATATCTATTTGTTTTGTTCTTATCAGAACTATCTGTTATTCTATGAGCAAGTGGAGCGTGTGTTGGAAATGAACCAGGATGAAGAGGGCCAGGAATCAGTTTCAGAAACATCGCATAATATTCCTCAGTTTTATGAAGGAATCGCTCGGAATCTCTCAAAATGGGTGGAAGAGAAGGCCTATACACAACCAGGATTTACCATTGAAGATTTGGCTCGTATGTTGAATACCAATCGTACGTATTTGAGCAGTTATATCAAGAATACCTATCATGTATCTTTCCGGGAGTGGATTACAGGACTTCGAGTGGAATATGCCAAACAGATGTTGCGAGAGCATACTGATTTAAGTGTACGCCGGATTTCTGAAGCTTCCGGATTTTTATCATTAAGTTATTTTACCAAGATTTTTGCGGAAAAGGAGGGATGTTCACCTGCCCGTTGGCGTAAGAAAATGGAAGAAATCCATCAGTAGAATGAGATGCAGTTGTTTGCTCAAATCACAAAAGATTACTGTGTCCGCAAAAAAAATAATTTGCTAAGATAGCAATGGTTTGCTGTGTCCGCAAAAATGAATAGATGGATGAATTTATTCTCGTAAAGTGTTGATTTATTGATGATTTTCTCTTTATTTTGTAGTGCCAGTTCATGCAGATAGTTTCCTTTTTCATAATTGGAAAAGATGATAAACTATGCTGTGAGTTACTTGTACGTGGGGAAACAACGGTACCATCGTGGTCTGTGCTGTACCTAGACTAATAAGGGGAAATTAGTTTATGAAAGCACAGCCCGGAATCAAGATGGTACCGTTCCCATGTGCAACACTAAGAACTTTCGGTGGCTGATGGGTTGGCTTTTTAAATGAAAGTGCCTTTTCATTTACTTCCTTTTTTCTTTTTATTTTCTTTATACCGCAGTGTAGAATATATATTCCACAGTGTGAAATATGTATCCCACACTGTGGTTTTTGTATTTCACACTGTGGGACAGAGAATACACCTTTGATTTTGTTTTCACTACTGTCCAATAAAAGTTAGCTAATCGGTCTTTGAAATTATTGAAATACAGTCTTTTAAGCAGTCCTTTAGAATGAAACGGATT
>CABIXF010000007.1 GCA_902362595.1 Bacteroidaceae bacterium
AACTTTGCCAACGACACTGAATACTAACTGGGGAGTGAACGGATATCACCGGAAATGCTGAACGGGTATCCGCCGGAATATGCACCCAAAGGCGCTAAAATGTACCGTTATCCAAAAAAAATGTATTTTTTGTGACAAACAGGCCCTGTTTTTAGGGACATCTTCGGCTCCGGCCCGCGGCTTTCTAAAAAAAAACAGCTCCCGGTTTTCCGGGAACTGTTTCATATTCAATGCGAATTGCTGTAAAGCTCGCTGAGGAAGTTTTTTTATTCTTTTCCTTTCACCTCGGTTCTGCGGGCTTTCACGGAGTACCTCAGTTCCTTTTCAATCACCCGGTCTTTGCCCAGTCCGTAGGTGTGCAGCCGGTCTTCTTCAATGCCCACTTTCACGAGCCATTTTTTCAGGGCCTCCGCACGTTTTTCGGTTACCTTCTTGTTGATGGCTTCTCCTCCCGTGTGGTCCGCATATCCGCAGATGTCGATTTCCACGTCCGGATTTTCCTTCAGGGCCTTTGCGATGGTAAAGAGTTCGCGGGCATACTTGTCGGTATCCAGTTTCCACTTGCCCCGTTCGAAGTACACGGCCGGCAGTTCCGGCAGTCCTTTGCAGACCACCACTTCCGGTGATTTCTCCGTAATGGCCTTTTCAATGTAGACCGTGTCGCGTATCACCTTCGTCACGGTCCGGGTAGCCCGTTTCCACATCGGCAGGTAGCCCGGAGCATACATCAGGTTGTCCTTCTTCTTTCCGTTGCCGTTGCCGATTTTCCAGATGACTCCGATTTGTGCCGTCAGCACCGTGTTGTGCTTGGTCGTATTGATGGAGTTGATGCCGTCGAACTTTCCGTTTCTGATCCAGATCATGCCCCCCTTCACCTGGGCGTCCAGGTGCGGGTTGATGCGGTATCTCACGGCCAGGTCACCTCCCAGTCCCAGGTCCACCTTTTTCCCGACCCCTTCGGCAAAGCGGCTGTCGTCGCTTCTGCGCTTCACGGTCGACGAGAAATGTTGCAGGTAGATGCCCGGTGCCGCAATCAGGGCCCATCTTCTGTCCCCGTCGCTTCTGCGGAACAGGTTCAGCAGGTTGGTTTCCCAGTTCAATCCCACGTTCAGCATCCGTACCTTGCTGTAGAGGTCCCTGTATCGCATGGAATTTTCCGGGATGTCCGTATTATAATAGGTGTTCCCGTTGGGCAGCAGCAGGAAATCATCCTCGTAATACTGCGAGCCGGCCCGGTTCACGCCATAATCCAGGCTCAGTCTCACGCCGAACAGCGGGCTGATTTGGTAGCCCCCTTGCAGGCCCACCATTCCTCCCAGGAAATTATAGTTTCCTCTGCTCAGCGAGCGGAAGTCACCGGCAAAATACGGAGAACCGATGTGGAATCCCACTGAAAAGCGGGAATAGTCCTTATACAGTTCTTCCTTGGTGGGATAATCCTTCCACGGGTCATCCACCTTTACCGTTTCTTGTGCGGCGAGGTTCACGACACCTCCCCACAGGCACATTGCAGCCACAATATATTTTGCGTAATTCATATACATCTCCATTAATTAAGTCCATCGTTTTTCATTTGCAGGCGGAAGCATACGTACGCCCGTTTCCCGTAATTCTGTCCGTTCTGTTTGGCCTGCAGTCCCACCACCATTTTAAAGCCTTCCAGTGAAGTAGGGGTTACTCCCGGAGTCAGGTTGCTCTTCATGCTCACCTGTCCGGCCGTAGATACCTCGATGTAGTTCCACAGTTCCCCTCTGGCCACGCCCTGCTTGTCATAGATGGCCGCCAGGGAGTACACCACCGGCAAGTCCTTGCGGCTGCTGCCTTCCACTGTGGAAGAAGCCGTTACCGCCGCATTGAACAGAGACTGTATGCCCTCAATCTGGCAGATGGAAGCCCCCGACTGGTTGAGGATGGCTTTCAGCACCGGCAGCTTGTAGATTTCACTCTCTGCGAAGTTGCCCACTCCGATGTCCTCCTTGGTCTGCAGGATTTCCGTGCCCGCCATGAACGTATAGTCCGTATTCGTATCCATCGCTTCGTGGCTTTCCAGTCGCAGCGGTCTGTATTCAGTCAGCTTGTAGTTGTTGCCGTCGTTCAGCACCACAGCCACCTGATACGGAAGCGCCTGTCCACCTTCCAATGCCTCTTCCAGTGTGAAGCCCACTTTCACGGTCAGCTCTCCGTAGGCACTTTGCGTCACCTCCTCTACCGTCATTGCCGGCAGGCTGTTGCTGCTTCTCACCGGTATCACCTCCCTGCATCTCAGTCCGACGATGCCTTTCAGGTTCGTCAGTTTGCCGGCTGCGTCTTCCGGGGTGATTTCCACTTTCAGTTCCATGGTGTAGTGTCCCGGAGTGGTTTCCTTCACCTTCACCGTGCCGTCGTTGTAATCGGCCAGCAGTTCGAAGCTCTGTATGCGGTTCATCAGCGTTTCCACCTGCTGTTTCAAGGCGTCGTATTGTGAAGTCAGCTGGGCAATCTGCTGTTGCATTTTGTCAAGCTGTTCCTGCAGTTGCTGTGCAGCCTCCTCGATGGCCTGGTTCATGTCGTCCAGAGTAGGGCAGTCGTTGATTTTCTGGAACATTGCTTCCAGCTGGCGGTCAATGGCAGCCTTGTCGTAGTAATTGTCCAGCAACTTTTCTATTTCTTCCCGGGTCACGTAGTTGCTTTGTCCTTCCTGCAAGTTCTTGATTCGGTTGTACAAATCCGTAATCTGCGATGCCTGCAAATTCACTTTCGAAGTCAGCTCACCCACTTGCTGGTTCGTCTTTTTCAGGTTTTCGTTCAGCGTTTCCACGAAACTATTGAGTCCGCTCACCTCCTTGCTCAGGTTGTTGTAGTTTGTCTGCAAGGCCAGGATGGAAGACTGCACGTAGTTGTTCAGCTGCGTCAGGGCCTCCGCCTGTTTCTGCTGGTCCCCCTTCAGGTTCAGAATATCCTGTGTCTGCTTGTCTACCTTCTGTTGCAGGGCGAGCAAGTCCTGTTTCAGTTGGGCCAGTTCGGCCGGGTCGCTTCCGCCTCCCTGCTGTTCCAGTGCGCTCAGTCTCTTTTCAATGTCAGTCAGTGTCAGCTGGTAGGCCGTCTGCATGTCCTGTATCAGTCCTTCCAGGGTGCTCACCTTGAGTCCCAGTTGGTCCAGTCTGGTCGACAGTTCGTTCAGTTTTTGCGTATGATTCTCCACCAGCTCCTTTGTCTGCTGCAAGTCATTGCCAAACAGTTTTTGTGTGTTGAGCAGTTTTTCCAGCTGTTGGTTCATGGCCGTCTTCAAGTCGTCCAGGTCCTTCTGCAAGGTCGTTACCAGCTCTTTCAGTTCGTTCAGTTCGGTGTCGCTTCCCGGAGTCAGTGCGTTGATGGCTTCCCAGATTTTGTAGATTTGCAGGTCATATTTTTCCACCAGGTTGTTCAGTTGTTCTCCCAGGTTGTCGTATTTGCTGTTCAGTTGGTTTACCTTGTTTCCGAGCGATTGCACCGTCGACGACAATCCGGCCATTTCATTTTCCACGTCCTGGATTCTTGCGTCCACCTCCGTTTTTACGGCAGTAATTTTTTCGATGGTATTTTGGCGCAGGCTTTCCAGGTTGGCGGCATTTGTAGCCGTTGCCTTCTTCACCTCATCCACGAGCGCCTTCAACTGGTTGATATCCGTGGTCAGCTTGTTTTTCACTTCCTGTAGCTGGGTGAGTGCTTCTTCCATTTTCTGCTTCTGGTCCGCCATGTCGCTGCCCAGTCCGGCCATTTCTGTTTTCAGGCCTTCAATGGCCAGTTCCACCGCCTTCTGCTTTTCCTGCAAGGCCTCCACCTGCATTTCCAGTTTGGCCACCCGTCCGTCCAGCACGTTCAGGCTGGTGTCGATGGCGTTGATTTGGTTGGAGATTTCCAGTAACCGCGTATTGAATTCCTGGTTGGCAATCTGGATTTTCTCCTTGAGTTGCTGTATTTCTTCCGTATTGCCGTCAATTACCGCCTGGAGTTCCGCAATCCGGTTGTTCAAGTCCGTTTTCACAGTCTCCAGTTCCGTTTTCAGCCGGTCAATATCCTCTTTGTGACCACTGCCACCCTCCGTAAGCGCTTCTTCAAGCGCTTTGATTTGTTGTTCGATGAGTGTCACCTTTTCCTTCAAGCTGTTCAGGTTCACCTCACCATTATTGATTTGATTTCGAAGAATTTCCAGTTGTCCGTCGTAGTCTTTTTGGCAACTGGTAAGGAGCGACGTGCCACTTAAGCAGAGTAGCGCTGCGGCTGCCAGTAAATAGCCTTTTCTCTTTGTCATAACGATATAACCTTAATGTTAGTTAGAATAATTCAGTTTCATTACAACAAATATAAAGAAAAATTGTTAGAGAAAAGTGAAGAAATCCTTTTTTTTTTTGCTTAATTCTTCATTTTTCGCCAGCCGTAGTGCCAGATTTTGAAGAACGGAGCCCAGCATACCTCCTGCGGGTAATTGTGTACGAATCCCCACATCCTTTTCAGGGAAGTCGAAAACCTTCCACCGTCTGTCTGCATTCTTTCCCGCGACAGCCGGGGGTCGAACTGACCGAAATTGCCGGCCCGCATGATTTCCTCCAGCAGCCGTCTGCCTCTTCGTTCCGAAGGACTCACCGGCATGTATTTTCTTTCCAGTCCGAATATCGTTTCCAGTACCCACATCACCGCCGCCGCAAAATCCGTCATTTGCAGTGCGCGCCATTGCCGGGCCGTCCGTGCCCGTTCCTCCGGGCTTGTTTCTTGTCTGAATACATAGAAGATGTCCATCAGCTGCCGTAATCCTACGCCCTCACTCAGCAGGTGGCGGTAAGCGTGCAACACCAGAAACACCCGGTTCATTTCCCCCTCCGGTACCCGGACGCTTCCGTCGGTTCCTTCCAGGGTCGTTTCCTGTCCGAAGCCGTTTCGCTTCCATTGGCGGCATAAGGCTTGCAGCCTGTAGTTCGTCAGCGGGTTGAACATCCACGACGGTGTGGTGTGTACCTCCACCTCACACACTTTCGACAACTCCATGTCCACATGGTGATACACCACCTCCGCTTTCGGGTCCGTTTCCCGTGCCAGTCGGATAATCTCTTTCCGGCTTCCTTCCAGCCAGATGTCAATGTCACCCGGCATCCGTCTCAACGGGTGCGGATACAGTTGAGCCACCCCCTGTCCTTTCAGGATCATGGAGCGCATACCTTTCCGGGCAAAGAATTCCGACACCCTGACCGCTTCCTTGTTGATTGCTTGGTTCACCCGTTCAATCTGGTGAGTCCGTCCTATCCATTGCATCAGTAAGGGCCGGGGCGGTTTGCTGGCGGCAGGAAGCACTTCGGCAGCTCCCAGCAGTACCCCTGTCAGCTTCTGCTTTTCTGCCAGTTCCAGCACTTCAATCCATTCCTGTGCGGAAAGAGGAGTTTCCGGTGCACTTCCCGTTCCTACAGCCAGTTTGAGCAATTGGAAAAATCGGTTTTCCTTGCCCATCACATTTCCCTTATCACGTTGCGGATGAACAGCGTGTTGCCGATGATATAGCGGCGCCACATCCGTTTGGGTTCCTTGATGAGTCGGTACAGCCATTCCAGGCTATGTTCCTGCCACCACATCGGAGCCCGTTCCATGGTGCCTGCAAAGAAATCGAATACCGCTCCGATGGTACCGCAGTGACAATGGATGTGCAGTTCGTTCCAGTGGCGGTAAGCCCATTTCTCCTGTTTGGGAGCCGTCATGCCAATCCACAGCAAGTCGGGGTTGGCCCGGTTGATGGCCTCGATGATTTCCCGGTTCTCCGCTTCCGAGAATTCCGGTTTGTAGGGTGGGGAGTACGTTTCAATCCGGATGTTCGGGTACACCGTTTTGCCCTTCTCGCGAATCAGTTTCAACACTTTTTCGCTGCTTCCCATGAAGAAGCACGTTCCTCCCTTGCGGTTCAGGCGTTCCATTTCCATTGTAAACAAGTCCCAGCCTGCAATGCGTTCTTTCGGCTGGCTTTTGGCTTTCAGTTTCCGGCAGGCCATTACGATACTTGCGCCGTCGGGAATCAGCGCATCGCCCTTCATCAGTGCTTCGGCAAAAAAATCATCCTTCAATGCCGTGTTGTAGGAATGTGCATTGATGGTGTTGATCAGTAATTTTCCTTCCGGAAGCGCTTCTAGTTCTTTTTTGGATTCAACGATTTTAAGTTCCTTTAATTTTAGCATATATCTGCGTGTTCAAAAGGTTTACGTTATTGATTTTACAGTTTTCTGTATCTGGCTGCGAACCACAGGATTTCGGCGAAGCACACCAGCGGGACGATGAATCCCACCGCCATTGAAACGTGGTCGGCGATGAATCCCATCAGCATGGGCGCGATGGCCCCTCCCACAATCGACATAATCAGGTAGGAAGACGCCTGTTTGGTATGCGTGCCTACGTGGCGCAAAGATAGTGAAAAAATCGTAGGGAACATGATGGATTCACACAAGAAACACAGCAGCAGGAAATACCACCCGATGGTTCCCGGCAGCAGGATGACCGCCGCCATGCAGATGAAGGCTCCCGTGGCACAAGTTGTCAGCACCTTTTCTCCCTTTACGAAGCGCATGATCCAGCTTCCGCCCATACGTCCCGCCATGAACAGGCCCATGCCGCCGAACGAAAGCCATACCGATGCTTTCTGGGCACTGATGCCCGCATTCTCCGTCGCATAGTTGATGAAGAAACTGTTGATGCCCGTCTGAGCTGCCACATACAGGAAGAGCGACAGCAGTCCCACGGTAAACGAAGCCGTTTTCCAGAGCGAGGTGTCGTTGCCCTGCGTTCCTTTCTCTTCCGCTTCCTGTCCGATTTCCGGCAGCTTCACCCGCGAGAAAATCACCGCAATGAGCAGCACCAGCGTGCCCAGCACCGCATACGGTGTCGTCACGTCGCCCCCTCCGGCAAAGAGGAAGAAGCCCCCCGCCAGCGGACCGCAAATCCATCCCAGTCCGTTGAACGACTGCGCCAGGTTGATGCGCCGTTCGCTGCCCTCCGGTTCCCCGAGCACCGTCACATACGGGTTCGAAGCCGTTTCCAGACACGTCAGTCCGCAGCCGATGACAAACAGCGCCAGCAGGAAGAACTCAAACGACTGAATCCGTCCCCCCGGAATAAAGAGCAAGGCCCCGATGCCATACAGCACCAGTCCCGTCAGCACCCCCGTGCGGTAACCGAAGCGGCGGATAATCCGTCCCGCCGGCAGCGCCATCACGAAATACCCCCCATACACCACCGCCTGAATCAGTGCCGAGCGCGTACGGGTAATCTCCATCGTATCCTGAAAATGCTTGTTCAGTACGTCCAGGATACTGTGTGCCACTCCCCACAGGAAGAAGAGCGACGTAATCAAAATGAAAGGAACCAGGAAACTCCTTCCGTCCCTGGTTCTTACTAATCCTATCTTTTCCATGTCAGCTTCTACTGATTTCCAGTCCTTTGTTCGATAAACTCATTTCCACGAAGCGTGCCCGGTCGTTGGGGCGGCTTTCCGTGAGAATCCGGCGGATACGCAGTGCCGCATCCGGATCTTTGGCCACCATGTACAAGTAGCCCCCTCCGCCGGCTCCCGGCAGCTTGTAGCCCAGACACAGGTCGTCAATCCGTTCCGTCAGTGCCTGTACGGCCGGCGGGTTCGTACCTTCGTCCAGCAGCTGGTTCTGCTTCCACGTTTTCCGTACCAGTCGTCCCATGCCCTCGAAATCATTCCGCAGGATGGCGTCGTACATGTCCATAGCATGTCCCTTCATCTGCTCCAGCAAGTGCAGGTGACGGTTTGAGTTGAGGAACATTCCCCGCACAATCTCTGCCAGGATGCCCTTGGCCGTGCGCGTGATGCCCGTATAATATAAAAGGTGGCATTTCCGGTACTCGTCGCTTGTGAACAGGTAGTCCGGCAGCCAGCGTACCTTCGGTTCCTGGTGCCAGCCCGGCTGCGTCTGCAGCAGTTTCACCCCTTGCAGTACCCCGCCGTACTGATCCTGCCATCCGCCGCCCGTGGTGAGCAGCTGTTCCAGTATCAGCGTGCGGCTGCCGATGCCCTGCTTGTCCCAGTTCAGGCCGCAGAAATCATTCAGTGCCCCCAGCACCGTCGATGCCAGGATGGAGCTGGTGCCCAGTCCCGAACCTGCCGGAATGGCCGACAGCAACGTCACCTCAATACCCGTGCCAAACGCCTTCAACTGTGCCTCCAGCGAGTCGAAATGCTCCGTCGAGAAATTTGGATGGAAACCTGCCAGGGTCAGTGCCGCTTTCGGAATGGAGAACGGCGAACCCACCTTGCTATAATCCTGCAACTCCTCGTAGGTAGACACCACCTCCATGGCCCCCAGGTCGATGGAACGCAGGGTGATGCGGTATTCCTTCGACGGTTTGACGTACACCTGCAACGGCGGCTGTCCGTTAAGCTCAATGGCCAGGTTCACCACGTTTCCCCCCTCCATCAGGCTATAGGGTGGGGTATCCGTCCATCCCCCCGCAATGTCGATGCGCACCGGGCTGCGGCTCCACACAATCTGGTCCGCATACACCGAAAGCTTCGGCTGCTGGCGATGATCCATCGTGCCCGTCAGTCCCTGCCGCATCAGGCCGAACGCCCTGTCTTCCAGGGTCTTCGCCTCCGGTTTCCCTTCCAGTTCCAGCACCTTCGCGCGGAACATTGCGTCGCTGATTCGTTTCAGCAGGGGAGACCCCTCCGGCAGTTCTCCCGGCAAGGCGATGCCCCCCTTGGCAAATTCCTCAGCTGCCTCCAGCAAGTCCACCTGATAGAACACGCTCCGTTCCTGGTTCTGGGCCAGCAGGCTCCAGTTTTCCTTGCGGAACACCTCCCGCTGGGCGAACAGGCGTCGCAGGTTGGCATACGCCGAAATCTCGTCCGCCGATACCTTCCGGGCCTTCTGCCAGATGGCCTTTCCGGCTTCTCCCTGTCCGCCGTCCGTCATCCATTGCAGCACCGTGCCCAGTTCCTCTATCGAGTCCGTCACCGGGAAAATCGCCGCCGCCTGCAAGTCCTCACAGCCCCGTATCTCGTCCGCCGTCAGTCCTCTTTCCGCCAGCCATTCCGTCACCGGACGTCCCAGGTAGAGGGTAGAAGCCTCTTTCAAGCTTCCCTTGAATTTATCGTTGAAGCCATACGGGCGTGCGGCGAATTCCTTTTCGCCCATCGGCACCACGTCGATGCACACTCCCTCCGGCACCTTCAGTTTCCAGTCGTTGCGCGGCACCCCCGTGACGATGTTCCGGCTGTGCAGCTGCCAGTCCTTGCCCACGTGGCTGTTTTCCACCCAGATTTCCGCGTTGTCCGCCGTCAGGGTGAAGTCCATCTCCGCATTCTGTACGAACACCGCCGGATGCGGTTTCACCTTGTGGTGCATGATGGCCCGCTGGTCTGTCACACAGTTCTGCACCGCCAGCGTCGACGAAATCATCTCCCGGCTTGTGCCGTAGTGGTGGAACTCTCCGCCCGGCAGCGGCAGGATGGCCACCTTCAGGCTGTTCAGTTCCTCGTCCGCGATGCGCGGGTGTGCGCCCAGTGCCAGTCCGAACTCCGAATACATGTCGTAGAACTTCACGTCCCCGTTCGCCGCGGTCGAGCGTTTCACCATCAGTTCCACGGCCCGGTCGCTCAGCAGCCAGATGCCGATGTCCATCAGGAACAGGTAATCCTGCATCAGCTTGCCCATCTCCTCCACGCTCGGTTTTTGCAGCATGAAGTCCAGCTTCTCCGGTTCCTTCCGCGAAGACACGAACACCCCGTGGTTCTTTGCCAGCTCAGGGTCTACCCACAAGCCGTAACACACCACGTCCACGTCCGGAATGTCCTGCAGCGGCTGAGTAGCCCGGATGTACACGTCGCCGCTGGCAATCAGTGTATGCAGCCCTTCTGGAGCCCGTTCCATGATTTCCTCGTACAAAGGCAGTTGCAGTGACAGCAAGTTCTGTGTGAGCCGTTGTCCCCGTGCCCAGCGGAACACCGGAATTGGTGTCAGAATCTTTCCCGACGGCGCATAGCCCGGCAGTCGCCGGCTCTGACCTCCCGCATGGAGCAGGATACGTTTTTCCTTTGCCAGCCAGTCCCCGAGTCCGGCTGTGTCACCTTCTTCCGTCCGGCAGGCATTCAGCAGCCACGCCGTACCTCCTCCCGAACCCAGTTTCTTGCCCACCGGGTCCGACGTGCAGAACCACTCCTTGTGGTCCGCGTGCATGATATCGTGAAAACATTCCACCAGATTTGGTGGCAATGACAGTAACTTTTTCATCTTTGCAATTAATAATGAATAATGAATAATGAACAATGAAGAATTAATAATTAATAATTAATAATTAATAATGAAGAATTAACAATGATAGTGGATGGAATGCACCCACTCGTTTTTAATTATTAATTTTTAATTATTAATTGACTTACAGCTTAAATATTCGTTCCATTAATTTCCATTTTTCCTGCGACGTCGCTCCCGGCGCTGCTTTCTGGTATTTCGCCATGTGGGCTTCCCATTCTGCCTGGCGGGGCAGGGTAGCCAGTCGGGCGTAGTCTCGTTCCATGTCAAAGTCGTCGGTGGTATCCATGATCATGAACAGGCGGTTTCCGTCGATGTAAATCTGCATGTCGGTGATGCCCACTTCGCGGATACCCGCTTTCACTTCTTCCCACACGTGTGCATGTTCTGCCACGTAGGCCTCAATCAGCTCCTTGTCGTTGTAGAGCTCGAGTGTCTGGCAATATCGTTTCATAATGAAAAATTAACAATGAATAATGAATAACGTCTCAAGATATATTCTTACTAAGAAAATCTTTCAAGGGTTGTAAAGCAGGTGAACTAAGATTCCAATATTGGATATCATTGAATTGCCATTGTCCACCTCCTAATTTTTTTCGTTTCGTGTTACTTAATGTCTTTTGTGAACTGATATAAGTATATAGTTTTCCTTTCAGGTCTGGGGTTAAGTATTTATCTCCCAAGCAAATCTCATAATCTGAATAACAGTCGAACCAGTGTGCATGATTTTCTTTCTGCATCAATTCTTCCAATAGATTCTCAAAAATACCATCTTGTGCATTATCGGGAAAAAGGAAGATTCCATCAGCCTGCATTTCATTGTCTTGCAGTTCTTGGTTAATGCGTTTCATGGTAGCTGTAAATCCATATCCGGTAGCTGGAGTATCTGCATCAAACACAATCAGATTTTTTCCCCCTTCAATGGTATTCTCTTTAAATTTGTTGGCTACATTCACTAGATTGGAATTTCCGTCTACACAAATTATTTTATATTGTTCTTCGGTAAATCCAAGATTCCTTATCACAGTATCTAGAAATACATATTCGGATGTTTTTTCATACCGTGCTTCAATGAATATATGTGTCATCCTATCTTACCTCCATTTCTTGTTTAATAGCATACGCAAGTTCTTCTGCACTATAACGTAAGGCTACAAGTTCGTCATCATTTTTTCTTATTAGTTTGTAGGATGCAATAAGTTGCGGTTGTTTCGATTTTCCGATAGCCTTGACTAGTGATTTAACTAAATCTAGACTATGTGTAGAGGCAAAAATTTGCGTATGATGCTTTTGACACATATAGAGGATGACTTCCCATAGTTGTGGCATCACGGAGAAATGCAAGCCATTGTCCAATTCATCTATAATGAGTATGCCATTTCTACATTTATAAATGGAAAGTATGACTGCCAATACCTTACGTACTCCATCTCCTAATACATTGATTGGAAGTCGTGTCGGTAGCCCTACGTCTACCATTATTCTGCTGCCTACCAGTTGCAAGTCAATGATGCGTGGTTCTATAATTTTGAGTGCCTCTATAATCTCATTTTCCTGTTTGTTTTTGATTATTTCAGCTAATTTCTCCACAATGTTGGTTTGCATGTGGTTAGAAGGAATATATTCTGCATAAAGTGTTTCCTTGTACCTTTTGTCAGAAGTTATATTTCCTTTTTTCTCTTCTGTAATTACTAGCTCAGAATGGTACTTATTTTCTTTTTCTGCTTCTGTGGAAAAGTTAATTTTTAAACCATAGCGTTTACCCGCACTTTCTGAGGAAGTCTTTTGTAAATCTTCCAAAGAGATATTCTGAGAATGCGATTCAATCATTTGGATAGAAACGTGTCGGCTTTGTTCTCCTTGGCTTGTTAATTGTATAATATGGTCAGGATTTGCTTGATAGAATTCAATTTTTAAATCTGTTTCTTCTAGTGAGTCCAATGCTCTGGCATTATTTGCTAAAATGGGCAATATAGGATTGTCGGGGCCTGACAATATAAATAATGACTCTAGTAAAGAAGATTTGCCACAATTATTCTTTCCAAAAAAGAGATTTACCAATTCAAGTTTATGGAGTGTACATTGGCGGATTCCTCTATAATTTTCTACTGAGAAGTCTGTATAAATCATATTTGTAGCTATTTTCCTGTGAATTGACAGGACAAATGTAACAAAAATAACCTGTTTATTGTATCAAAATTGTTGCAGAATCTCAAAAAAACACCGAAAAACGAGGGATATGTATATGCTTCATGTTTTTCATTTTGTTCTTTCTTCCTCTATGTTTCTGACTTCTTCCTCCGACAGTCCGGTGGCCTCTGCAATCTGTGCCGTAGTTAGTCCCAGTGCTTTTAAGTTGCGTGCAATTGCGGCTTTTTCTTCCGCACGGCCTTCCGCACGACCTTCCGCACGACCTTCTGCACGACCTTCCGCACGACCTTCCGCACGACCTTCCGCACGACCTTCCGCACGACCTTCCGCACGACCTTCCGCACGGCCTTCCGCACGGCCTTCCGCACGGCCTTCCGCACGACCTTCCGCACGACCTTCCGCACGTTCCGTCATGATGTTGTCCCTCAGAATCACGATATTATCCAAGTGTTTGTAGTATGCCTTCAGTTCCTCTCGACTCATGCGGTCCAGTTTCAGTTGCTCCTTCACCTTGTCCAGTCCCGGTGCCGTGGCATGTTCAGGTACATTTCCCGTATTCAGGTAATAAATCCATTCTTCCAGTGGCGTCTTCGCCACCCGGTTGAAATCGTTCACCTTCAGGATGTAATACTCTGGATAGAGTTGGCTCACCTTGTCCACTTTGAATGTCTGTCTCTGGAACGGGCTCAGTTCTAGGATGTCTCCCTCATGGATACCCACGAACTCCGTCTTTCCGTGATACACGAAATCCTTTCCGTGTCCCAGCGAGAAATACACGATGTTCACGCTGTACACCTTCCGCACCTTCTCGTAGCCTTCCCCCCGGTTGATATATTCCGTCACCAGCTTGGAAGCCCCGAAGAGCATCCGTTGGAAATACGCAAACTCATTGTTGTTCTGTACCTCGATGAGCACCAGTTCTCCCTTCGAGTTTTCTGCCAGCATGTCCACCCGGTTGTACTTGTCAAACTCATCCTCCTGGTTGCTTTCGCTTTCCAGCAGTTTGTGGATGGTCACCTTTTCCTCCAGCAGTGTGGTGAGCAGTCCTTCCAGCACCGCATAGTTGGCCTTGTTGCGCAACAGACGCTTCATGGCCCAGTCAAAACGAATATAACTTTCCATAGGGCAATGCCTTTATTTTGTTCTTTTTACAAAGGAAGCAAATTCTCCGCAGAAAAGCAAAAAGATTCCCGCATCTCCTGCCTTAAAAACGCTGGGATGGGGAATCTTTCGTTTTCTGTTGTGCGCCGTATCCGGCTCTTCATTTTTAATTATTTATTTACACCGTCTGGTGGTTGATGCAAATCCCTTTCAGGTACCATTCATACAAGCGGTGGATACCCTCGTCGATTTCCACCTTGTGGTGCCATCCCAGGCTGTGCAGCTTGCTCACATCCGTCAGCTTGCGCAGCGTGCCGTCCGGTTTGGATGCATCCCAGCGCAGTTCGCCCTTGAAGCCGATTTCCTTCATGATCTTTTCGGCCACTTCACGGATGGACAGTTCCTTGCCCGTACCCACGTTGATGTGGCAGTTGCGGATTTCCGTGATGCCGTCGGCGTTTTTCACCGAAGCGTCGTACGTCTGCTTGAAGTCCACGTTCAGCAGCACGTGTACGCTGGCATCCGCCATTTCCTCGCTCCACAGGAACTCACGCAGCGGCTTTCCGGTACCCCAGAGGGTCACCGCTTCGGCTGCTATGCCGTAGTGCGCCAGCACCTCCGTAATGTCTTTCTCGTCCGATGTGCCGTTCACCACAAATTTCTCGCCGTTGCGCATTACGCTCACCGGACGCAGGCTGATGTCCTTGCGCACCGCTTCCCAGTCACCCTCGTTCAGGCATTTGGCCAGGTAAATCTTGCGGATCATGGCCGGCAGCACGTGGCTGTTCTCCAGGTGGAAGTTGTCGTTCGGACCGTAAAGGTTCGTCGGCATGACGGCGATGTAGTTCGTGCCATACTGCAAGTTGAAGCTTTCACACATCTTCAGTCCCGCAATCTTCGCGATGGCATACGGTTCGTTCGTATATTCCAGCGGAGAGGTGAGGAGCACTTCCTCCTTCATCGGCTGCGGTGCTTCGCGCGGATAGATACACGTACTTCCCAGGAACAGCAGCTTCTTCACCCCGTGACGGAAACTCTCGCCAATCACGTTCTGCTGAATCTGCAAGTTCTGGTAGATGAAGTCCGCCCGGTAGTGCAGGTTGGCCATGATGCCCCCTACGTGTGCGGCAGCCAGAATCACGGCATCCGGCTTTTCCTCATCGAAGAACGCCTTTACGGCCACCGGGTCCAGCAGATCCAGTTCCTTGTGTGAGCGTCCCACCAGGTTGTTATATCCTCTTTCCTTGAGGTTGTTCCAGATAGCGGAACCCACCAGTCCGTGGTGTCCCGCTACATATATCTTTGCTGATTTATCCAACATACTAAAACCTCCGTTTCTTCGTAGAAAAATCCCGTTTTAATTGTTAATTATTAATTGTTCATTATTAATTACTTCACGATTCCTTTCTCCAGGTATTCTGCCAGGTTCGTACGGATTTCTTCGCCCGCCTTTTCTACAGCTACCTTCGCCATATCTGAATCCACCATGATGTTAATCAGTTCCTCGAAAGAAGTCTTGGTCGGGTTCCATCCCAGTCTGGCTTTCGCCTTGGTCGGGTCACCCCAGAGGTTCACCACGTCGGTCGGACGATAGAAGTCTTCGCTCACTTCCACCAGACACTTGCCGGTAGCCTTGTCGTATCCCTTTTCGTCGATTCCTTTGCCCTTGAATTCCAGTTCGATGCCGGCACGTTTGAAGGCCAGGTAACAGAATTCACGCACACTGTGCTGTTCGCCGGTAGCGATGACGAAATCTTCCGGTTCGCTGTTCTGCAGGATGAGCCACATACACTCCACGTAATCCTTGGCATATCCCCAGTCGCGCAGCGAGTCGAGGTTACCCAGGTACAGCTTTTCCTGCTTGCCCTGTGCGATACGGGCCGCAGCCAGCGTAATCTTACGTGTGACGAACGTTTCTCCGCGGCGTTCTGATTCGTGGTTGAACAGGATACCCGAGCAGCAGAACATGTTGTAAGCCTCGCGGTATTCCTTCACAATCCAGAAACCATAGAGCTTGGCCACTGCATACGGGCTGTAAGGATGGAACGGCGTGTTCTCGTTCTGCGGCACTTCTTCCACCTTTCCATACAGTTCCGAAGTAGATGCCTGATAGATGCGGCAAGTCTCTGTCAGTCCACACAGACGTACGGCTTCCAATACGCGGAGTACCCCTGTAGCATCCACGTTGGCCGTAAATTCCGGCGAGTCGAAGCTTACCTGCACGTGGCTCTGTGCGGCCAGGTTGTAGATTTCCGTCGGGCGCACCTTGCTCACTACCTGCAACATACTCATGGAGTCCGTCAGGTCCGCATAGTGCAAGTGGAAGTTCGGTTTTCCTTCCAGGTGCGCGATACGTTCGCGGAAATCCACAGACGAGCGGCGGATGGTGCCGTGTACGTCATAACCTTTTTCCAATAAGAATTCAGCCAGGAACGATCCGTCCTGACCCGTAATACCTGTGATTAATGCTACTTTTCTTTCCATATAAAAATAAAAATGAGGTTTATAAATTATGCCTGTGAAAACTCTTTGATGCGTTGTTCTTCTGCCAGTCGGCATACCAGCAGCCTTCCGTCCTTTTCTGCTACGATAAAGCCGTCCAGTCCTTCCAGCACCACCTTCTTTTCGTCGGCCACGTGTACCACGCAGTTCCGGCAGTCAAACAGTTTTACGTTGTCGCCTACTTTGGCGTTTCCGTTTTCATCCTGCGGCAACAGCCCGTGCAGCGAGCCCCAGCTTCCCAGGTCGCTCCATCCGAATTCCGCAGGAAGTACATGGATGCCTTCCGCCTTTTCCATCACGGCATAGTCGATGGATACCTTTTCGCAGGTAGGGAAGTCCGCTTTCAAGGTCTCCGTTTCCTTTTCCGTGTAGAAATCCGGTGCCATCTTCTCCATTACTCCGGCAATCTGCGGGGCATATTTTTCGATGGCATGGGTAATGGTCTGCACGTTCCATACAAAGATACCCGCATTCCAGAAATAATTTCCCTGTGCCACGTATTTCTGTGCCGTTTCCAGGTTCGGCTTCTCTTTGAACGCCTCTACCTTGTAGATTCCGTTCTGTCCTTCTCCTGTTGCGGCAATGTATCCATATCCCGTTTCCGGGCGTGTCGGTTTCATTCCCAGTGTGACGATAGCTTCCGAGTTGGCCGTAAATTCCAGCGCCTGACTGATGCACCGTTTGAACTCTTCCTTGTCGAGTACCAGCGCATCCGAAGGGGTGACTACGATGTTTGCCTCCGGATACTGCTTCTTGATTTTCCAGCACGCGTACGCGATGCAAGGAGCCGTATTTCTGGCTTCCGGTTCTGCCAGAATGTGCTGTGTCGGAATCTCCGGCAATTGTTCCTTTACGATACCGACATACTTTTCAGAGGTAACCACCCAAAAGTTTTCTTTCGGGCACACTCCTTCAAAACGTTCTGCGGTGAGTTGTATCAGTGATTTCCCTACGCCCATCACATCGATGAACTGTTTGGGATATTCCGGTACGCTCATAGGCCAGAATCGGCTTCCGATTCCTCCTGCCATGATAACTACGTGATTTTGCATTTGTATTTTTGTGTTTATTTATTTGGATTTATTCCTTTGTAAAGGGTTTCTATTTCTTTATTGATGGTATCAATATTGAAAGTTGTTTGGGAAAGTATGATAGATTGTTCAATAAGATGATTTCTTAATGTTTCATCTGTCATCAGGCGTTCCATTTGAATAGCAAGTTTATCGCAATCTCCTGGTTGAAAAAGTAGAAGATTTTCTCCATCTTTTGCAATGTCAGGAATTCCCCCTACTGGAGTGGTAATAACAGGCAAGCCGTATGCCCAAGCATCTAGTACGGCCATTGGAAAGCCCTCTGCATAGCTGGGCAAACAAAAAATAGATGCTTCTTTGAAAGCTTTGTCTTTATCTTTTCCATTTATCCATCCCAAAAATTGTGCCTGTGATTCAATTCCTAGTTCTTTTGCTAGTTTTTTTCCGTTATCAATTTCTCCATTTCCGGCAAAAACAATTTTCCAGTCAGGATATTGAGATGCTATTTTAGCAAAGGCTTTAATCATGTCAGCATATCCCTTTCTTTTGTTTACAGTACCAGCATATAATATGATATGCTGTTTTGTGTATTTTTCTGGGAGAATTTCAGTCGTACAAGGATTATAAATGACTTGTATTTTATCTCCTAAATGAAAAGTGTCATTTACGTATTTTTTCCATAATTGTGATAATACAATTACTTTATCCGCATGGCTGAAAAGATATTTGTATACTTTTTGATATTTTCCATTGATAGTCGTCTCAGGAGAGAATGCATGAAAATGTACAATAACTTTCTTTTTCCATAGTTTAGACCACCACATAAAAAGACATTTTCGAATAGCTGATGGAGGTTCACTTGTATGAATGTGTACGATATCATAAAACGGAAGATTCAGTACAAATTGAATCCATCCTTTGCAGAAATAGAATAATTTGAAAATACTACTTTTGTCAATATGAGTTTCAATCCATTTACAATGAAATTCTTTCCATTGCTCACCTTTTTGGTGAGCTTTTATAACGGAAGTGATTCCACCTCTTGTTTTGTGTGAGGTTGCAATAATTAAGACTTTATTCATATCTTTTTATTCTTTGATTCTTATTAATTTTGCAGGAACTCCACCTACAATAGCATTATCAGGTATATCTTTTGTTACAACTGAATTCGCTCCAATCGTAACATTATTACCAATTTTTACTGAACCAAAAATTTTAACTCCTAATCCAAAGTAGCAATTATCCCCAACGGTAACAATACTCTTGTCTTCATTTTCATATTTATTCCCAAAAACGACTCCAGGCAATAATGTACAGTTCTTGCCTATTGTACATGTAGATTTTACGTGGATAAAATCTCCTGTATGATATATTCTTAATCCAGGTCCTATCGTATTAGGATAAATTGTAAATCTAAGTTTAAAACCTAAACGTTTATATTTAAACCAATGATAGAGAAATAAAATTTTAGAACTTTTTGTGTTTTTATAATATTCCACATATCTTAAGTGTCTTATGTATGCATAAATGAACCATACCTCATTGTGCAATATCCAATCTTTCAGTGTCGGTTTTTTGTTGTTAAACCGTTTTAAATCTTCTGTGAGGTAGTAGTTTAAATCTTGTTTTGATTGTATCATTTTTTTTCTTCATTAATAATACTATTGATATTTTCTTGCAATATTGTTTGCATTTTATCTATTTGGTTATTAAGTTTAATAAGATTTTGACTATAATTAGCAAACATTTTGTCTACAAATGATATTAAACTCTCAGCATTAGTATAATCTATGTCAATGGAATAATCTTCAAATCCAATATTCTTCATATATTCTCGTAACTTATAGAGATAGTTTATCGCAATAATTGGTTTTCGTCCTGCAGCAGAACATAGTATGGCAGCATGCATTCTTGTGACAATACTAAATTTAGATTTTGAAAATACATAAGCTAGTTCTTTAGGAGTTAATAATTCTTCTATTTCTATTACTCGATTTTTGTTTCTCATTAGCTCTATAATATGTTTTCCTGCTGTAACATCATCAACTTTATATATGCCAACAACAGTTGGAGTGAAAACTATACTTGTATTGTATTTTTCGATGATATAATCCAAGGTTTCTGCAATAGCTTTGTTGTATCCATCCTGCCTTACAGGTCCTTTTGCTTTTCTAAATAGCCAATCTATAACAGAAACGCAGACGTATTCATCATTATTTATCCCTATTCTTGTAAATAAATTATTCTTTTCTTCTAATTTTTCTTGTAATATTGCTATGTCATAAGAGTTAAATATATGAGGTTTTGTTATGTTTAACTGAGATAACAGATTGAACGATTTATTATCTCTTACGAAGATAGCAAAAGATCTATCTAAAACTTTTTTTGCTTTTTTTATTGTGCTCTTATAGAAGACGGGACCTATAGTTAAAGAAAAATGTATTAACTTCATACCCATTTTTTCGTATATATCTAATGCTTCTAGAGATAAATAAGCTGTTTTGTAATAGACATCATTGATTCTTTCGGCTCCAATACATAAAATGTAATCAGATTGAGATATTTCTTTTAATAGTTTAGCCCTTCTACCCCATAAAAGATTGTATGGCTTTGTTGTAAAAAATAAAAGAAATCTGACGATAAGAATCCAAATAATTGTACTTATAGTCCAGCAAATTTTGTGGATAGTGGTTCCCTCAGGGAAAATGAACAGGTCATTTGTTGTATTTATAGAATTAGAATTTTCTAATGCTTTTATTGATTTGTTGACACGTTCATAATCATTTGTTAAAAGATTGATGGAACAATTATTATCGATTCTCTTTGCTATTTTAATTGCGTTTTCAATTAAGGCCATTGATCCAATATTTGCGGCAGAACCCGCTTCTGCAATAGTAATCTTCATATTTATCTTTTATCTTTAATTAGTCTACTAAGAATTTTATAGATTATAAATGGAAGTTTTGGGGATAGCGTTAAAAAAAGTTGTAAATAACGTCTTTGCTTTTCAACAGATTTTCCTGTTAATATTAATTGTGTGTCATTTGTACGTCCTTTGAAATAAGGAATAAGCTTGTTCTTTTTAATAATATCATCGTACATCAATGATTTTTCAATGTCAATGATTTGTTTTTTTTCTAAAATTAGATTTGGCGTTTGATTTATGACTTCTTTTCCCTTTTCTGTATGAATAATAATTAGATTTTTCCCTGCATTATTTTTTTCTATATTCCATGGATCTAATACTGTTATATCTACGTCAATACCGAAAGGGTTTCCACAGATATTACATCCTGGTACCATCCATAGTTTTTTCCCGAATGGCATTAAAGCTGCTTTTTCCCAAGCAATTTTTTTTTGGTTGAAGGCGCAATATCCTGGCCATCCATTTCCTCTATATGAAAAGGATTCTATGTCATTGATATTTTTTAAGTTGATTCCTGCTAATTTGGCTATAAATTTTGTAGACTCAAAAGATTTCTGCTGTTTACAAAAGATACATAGGGTATAGAGTTTCTTGCATTTATTTTTTAAATATTGACTTAAAGGAAGTAATTGGCAAGTTGTTCCAACAATTAGTATTTTATCACATTTAGTTATTTCCCGCATTTTTAGATTGAGTGGGACTGAATGATAAATAGAATTAGGTAAGTCATTATAGCTAGGTATAGTATTCTTGGTATAAAAAAAACCTTCAGCAAAAGGGTATTCATTTGTTTTTCTTAGAGTATAGACTCCATCGAATATACCATTTTTTAATCCTTCTATGATAATAGTACGAGCAACGCCCCCAGAAGAGGAATTTATTCGTATTTCGTTATTTTTGTTGTATCCTAAATAATATTGTTTTTGTTTGCAATATTCTTTGATATCGATTAATGATGTGTCTTTATTAGCTGGACATATTTGTTTACATCTACCACATTTGATGCATTTTTCTTCTAGAATGTTTAAGGTCATTAATCCATTATTTGCAATTTCAAATTTAATTGCTTTCTGTGGACATATTGCAATGCATGAACCACATTGCTGGCATAAATTATTGTTTATTTTATATAGATTCTGATAAGTTTGAAATACCATACTTATATAGTCTTAAGGAATGATTGTATACTATCACTAATTGTCTTATAATTAAAATATTTTTCTCCGACCTCAAATCCTTTTTCTCCTATTTTATCTGCTAATGAGTGATTATTAATTAGTTCTTTCATCCCTTTATAGAATCCATTTACATCGTATGATATAATTTCTGCAGTTTCTTGATGAATAAAATAATGTGATATTTCTCCAACATTATTGGTGATTAATGGTCTTTTAGAACCTACATATTCTGCAATTTTTTGCGAAAATCGAGCTTTATCTTGTAAGCTATTTGGATCTAAAGGTATTAATAGACCTAATGACTCATCATATATTCTGTAGAGCTCTTCTTGGGGTATTTGGGTTTTTATTTCTATATTTTTTATATTTATATTTTTAATAAGTTGATACATCGTATCCATTTGTTTTTTGTTGCCAAACAATACTAAAATTAAGTGTGCTGTGGAATTCTCTTCTACTACTTTTTTAAAAGCATTCAGTAGGATTTGATTTCTTATTAAGTATTCGGCATGTCCACAAAATGTAAAACAATTGTTGTCCTTATAAGGATATCTTTTTCGATTGTAAGATGCCATTATAGGCAATAACAATTGTGGCTTGTTAAATATTTTTGCTTTATCCTGAAGAAAATGACTGATTGGAAAAATTCCGTCTAAGAAGAAACCAAATGTCTTGTCTTTTAGCCATGCTTCTATTTTATAAGCAAAATTAGGTTGTTTGCAACCTATATGCCATTCATGAAATAAAGCCGTTTTTTTATATCCTAATATTGTACATATTAATGCTAGTATAATATAAACAGGGTATAGTGTCATTCCCAGTATTACAAAATTATTTTTTTCTTGTTTCTTTTCTTTTAGAATCTGCCATATTTTAGGAATATTTTTTAATATGGTCGATAATTTTCCCTTTCGTGGAAAAATATAATAATTGATTCCTGTTTCTGAAACTCCAACAATTTCTTTATCAATACCTTTAGTGCCAAATGGATTATCTATCATTGTGACATTACATCCATGTTCTTTTAATCCTCTTGCAATAAATTCAGCTTTTGAATTATTTGCAGAAAAATGTAAAGGATATCCTTCTGATACAATTAATATAATATTCATTTTATTGTTTTTATGATTTTACATGGATTCCCTGCTGCAATTACATTTGCAGGTATATCCTTAGTTACTATACTGCCAGCTCCTATTAAGCTATTCTCGCCTATATGGACACCTTTTAATACTTTTACTCCATATCCCAACCATACGTTATTTTCTATAATGACAGGTTTATTAGCTCCAGTTCTATAGTCATCTGTATGCCAATCCGAGTCTGTAATTAGTGTATTAGCTCCGCATCTAACATTATTTCCTAATTTTATATATAGAGCAGATGCAATAACAGTTCCTGAAAATCCGCATTTATCTCCAATATCTATTTGTGCTCCTTTTTCTATTGTTGAGAACATACATGGTGTGTATACACCAATAAGATTTGAATTATGTGATGAGTTGAATGAGCAATTAGATCCAATTGTGATAGAAGTGTTGGGTAAGAGTCTAAACTTTGTTTTTCCTCTAAATTTGCAATTCCTTTTTATGCTAACGTGCCACCATAGTATGGAAATTTTATTAATTAAAAGCCAATAAAAACTACTTATCTTAATGAACAGAATACTTATATAATGAGGATGTAAATATCTTATAATCATATTGATTTATCTTTTGAATTATTATATATTTTATAATATGCAGCTAAAATTTGTTCTATCACATATTTGGGAGAGAAATTGTTTAACGCATATTTACGTGCTTCTTGGCCTAATTGTTTAGCAAACTCAAATGATTTAGATATATGTAATATGGCTCCTCCTAATACATAAGGATCTCCATCTTGTACTAAAATTCCAGTTGTATTATTGGTTATTAATGAAGATGTTCCACCCGCAAATGAAGCAATAATGGGCATGCCTAAAAGCATAGCTTCACAGGTACTATTAGGGCTATTTTCAATATGGCTTGTTTGACAGTATAAGTCGGATTGTTGTAAAATAGTGGAAATTGATTTAGCTTCTTGCCTTCCAAGATATTCTATATTTAAATTATTTGCTTTGAGTTTTGTGTATTTTTCAGTTAGAATTACGTCTTTGTTATGGCTTTGTAATCCAATAATTTGCCATTTAAAATTCATATTATTTTGTTTAAGTAATGAGGCGGTTAGATATATAGTTTCTAACCCTTTATATAAACCATTGCTTATTGTTGTTGTAATTGTGAAGGTTTCTGAAAAAGAGTTTTTATTCCATTGAACTTGGAAAAATATTTCTCTCATTATTTCATTAACTTTTAAATAGACGCGATTAGGATTATAAATTAGGGAGCAATATTTATCAAAGTCTGTACGACCAATGATATAGTTCATGTGTCTTAATATTTGTTTTTCTCGGATACATTTATATCGCATCAGATGATTTATTGATGTGCTTCCTGTTAAATTTATCTTCGAAAAGAATGTTTCATATTTGGATACTTTAGTTTGTGGAATACCAGAAAATAGTTTTGCATGTATTGATGACAAAAATCCTTGTATAGATAGTACGATAGGAGTAGTATTAATATAAAGTGATATTAATCCAAAGTCTTCTTCCGTTCCATGTATGTGGATTAAATCTGGTTTTATGTCATTTATGATTTTTAGTAGTGGTTGTACATTATTATTATTAGAAAAGGACATAGTATTTTGTAGCCTTTGCATCCAACGTGTAAGCTTATTTTTGCTGTTATTCTTATATATTGGATAATATTGAATCTTTTTATATTCAAATGGAAGGATATCTTGATTCCAATAAAAAGCAATATGCAACTCAATGTCGTTCTTTTGTGATAATTCTTTAGATAAAGTATTTAACCAACCTCCACTAACCCCTTTTTGGGTACTAATTTTTTCTAATGCGCAACATGGAGTATTGCAGAACCATAATATTTTCATATTCATTTATATTTTAAAGCCAATATGGAGCCGTAAATATTGTGTGCATATCATTCCAATTACTATAATAACTTTCAGTTGACATTGTATTATAAAACCATCGAAATGCTATTAGTAGTGACCATATGACGTAGATTGTTTTTATCTCTCTTTTTTTTATATATTTAAGAATGAAAGTCAATACAAAAGGTGTTAAAATACTGAAAGGCAACATTAATCTCATTGCTGTATTAATTAAGAAATGACTTGATGTTTGTGAGAATATGTATGCAATACTGAAAGTCTTTTCAATATCATTAAACTTGTTGTAATAGTATAAAATTAATATAAGACACAAACAATCATACGCAAAATAAAAAATAGATACATTATAAGATTCACCTATTTCTGTGAGATATTGAGTGTATTTAGTATTTTCCTCTAAAAGAAATAATAAACTATTTGTATCGATTTTTAGTTGATATGAAAGAATGAAAAGTAAAATGATGGCTGTTGCTATAGTTTTATTGATTTTATTAGGTTTGAAATAAATTATTAATAGGTAAAATATACCAATATATGCTGAAAAATGTATATTCCCAGCTATTATTATGATTAGTAAAAATAGAAATATATTTTTTTTGTTTACAATATTGTTATTTGAATTATTATATAGGATTAAAATCCCCATTAGAATCAGCATAATAGCTAACGCTTGTCTTTTACTATTTAAAATGAGTAAGCCATATAATGGTATTAGCATGAGTATTGAATAGAAAAACCACAAGTATTTAATGGGAATACTTACTTTTATTAATTTATTGAGTATATAAATTTCAAAGCAACTTAATAATATGCAAAATCCAAAGAAGCCAATAGGTTTACATAATATCATGATAAGCTCGTATATAGGTTCAATTTTTTCATTTTCTATAAACTTTAGAACAAACGGATGGTCTGTTTCTCCATTTGCTACATAAAATCTTGAAACATATACCCAATAATCATTGGAGTTGCCATAATCAAATGCAAAAAGAAAAAAAATAAGAAAGATAGAGGCATAATAAAGTTTTTTTTCTTTAGACTTAAATGCTAAATATGATAATCCAATAATAAGAATTAGTATAAAATAAAACATAAAAACTGTTTATGTCGATTTATAAATTACTAAAAATTTCTTTAAGTTTTTCGTAATAATGTTCGCTAAAATATGGTTTCATTTTATGGGATAATTGAGTATTTAAAAGTTTTATACATAAATCTTTTGCCTCATTTAAATCTTTTGCAACAAATACATAATCATCGTATATACCTTTAAACCAATCTGCGCCAGTTACTACTTTGTGGTCATTACTTTTTATGATAATTACTGGAGTTCCCGCAGCTAAAGAAAATATAGTACCGTGATAACGGTCAGTTATAATGACATTGTAGCGTGAGAATTTCTCAATAGCATTTTCAATATATTTTTGCAAGTTATTACGGATTTCTAAATAATTTTCATTAATAGTTGTGTCGGTTATGGTAACGCTAGCATATCTGCTTATATCTTTACATAATTTTTTGATTTCTATTTCATTATAAAATTTCTCACTATCATCTCGTACACATACACAGACACCATTTCTTGTATGATTGAAATTTAAGGTTCCAATAAGGGATGTCACAATGTCGGGAAATGGCTTGACAGTAATATCTGGAAACATTTCTTTTGCTTGTTCATATGAAACCATATCTCGGGCCAAGAATAACATATTTTTAGCTTGGTTATAGCATTTACTAGTGCGTAATCTGTTTTCTTCATGCTTAAAAAATATGGTTTGTGGCATCATTAATATATGTGCATAGGGGATTGCATCAATAACTAAGCGGTGCATTAGTTCATGATTTCCTCCTAAATCTTGAGTTGTATATCCGCTTTGGAAGATAATTATATCATTATCTCGATAGTACTTTTTTAAAATAGACAAAAAATTGTAGTTAGGAAATACGACTGTATCAGATTCTATCTTAATTAAATTTGCATTTGGATAATTTTGCTGAATCCAACGGCAAATACAATAATGTTGAGCCATATCACCCAAATTTGAATGTGCCGTAATTCCCAGATAAAAGATTCGTTGTGTTTCTTCGTCAAGGTTTTGTAATCTTTTAATTATTGCATTTGTATCGTTGTATATCTTTTTAATTTTTGCTTTATTGCGAAAGTAAGCTAATATCGGACTATATAGCCATCCAAATGTTTTTCTAATTTTCATTTTTAGTTTTTTATTCATAACTTTTTCTTTTTTATATATGTTGTGATAAAATTAGGTAGTAACATTTTTATATAATTGCGAATTGTTGTATTTGTAGTAGATTGTATTTTTTTAGGCGGAAAGTAACAAAGAGCTAATTCTTCAAAATTTGCTCCTTGGGTGTATGAGTCCCAAAATTTATCATAATTGATTGGACGTGTTTGTGGGTTGTGTAAGTTTTTATTTCCTTTGGCCGCATCTTCAAAGGTTCTAGGTTCTGCTATCAGCTGATGCTGAATTTTTGAGTATAAGTTTTGTCCTTTAGCTGTATTTATGGAAATAAAAGAAGTGCCTTTTTGGTATGATTTAAATTTAAAGTTATATGGCGAATACCCCCAATAATCTGCTAACGTTATATCTGAGACTCTTTCTCTAGTCGCATATTTACAATGAAAACAGTTTTCTCTTAATAGATAATTGTCAACAAAACCACAAAAATAGGAATCTTCATAGACAGAACATTTTGTATAGCTATCATCTGAAAAGATATACTTCATACACGTATGGTATTGATCAGGGTTCTTGTCTCTAAAACGGATTTCTTTTATTTTTTTGTTATATTTCTTTTCTATGTATTTAATACGATCTGAAAGAGCTTTATGTGATGGAACGCCATGACAGACAATATCTAAGGTATATAAATTATTGAAATCTTGTTTTAAATAGGACTTTAGTCCCGCAACTTGGCAAGGTGTACCTGAAAAAAGTACTATTTGGCTGTTCTTAAGTAATTGTTGAATTTTTATAAAACAATTATTAATATTGCTATGAGTATATTTACTTCCTTGAAAAAGAGATATTTTGTTTATATCGTTCGTAACAATATGTTTTGCGCCAGTGCTTTCCCATATTGATCCACAAAAGTATCCACCTTCTTCAATTATTTTTTTTGATAATAAATATGAAACACCTCCGCTTGTGCTATCTTTCCTTTCTTTTTTGTTATTATTCCATCCGGCTAAGATATTAAGAGGTTGGTATTTGTTGACTTTATTTAATACAGGGCAAATTCTTATACATTTGTGACAATTGATACAGATGTTTGAGTCAATAACAGGATATATATGACCTTTTATACTTTCTTGCATAGATATAGCATGAGTTGGGCAACCCTGCATACAAGCTTGACACCCTGTACAATCTTGTTTATTGCAAATTTCCATTTGGTAACAGAATTTATTTATTTAAGATTGAATAGTTTTGCAAATCTTCTTTTTAGAAGGAATAGTTTTTCTTTTGGACCATATGACATTGATTTATCAATTTCCTCAGAAAGTATGATATTATTTATTACATATTCAGGATGTTTTAAAGGAAATTTGTATTCATATGTTGGCTGATAATATAATTTTCTGATTTTAGGTGGTAGCATTGTTAAGTTGTCTACAGAATGTGTAGATACTGAAGATATACCGATATTTGAAATAAGATTTTTAGAAGGAATAATCGCAAGCATTGAATTAAAGATTCGTGTGCTAGATACAAAATCTTCGTAGTGTTCTCTTCCTGTTGCTTTATGTTTGTAATATGAAGTCAATCTTTTTTCTGTCAAGTCCCCACTTTTCTCCAATAATGTAATAGATTCATTATTCTCCAAAAACTTATATTGAGGGTCCCACATATCCACGAAGCGTTTCCATGTTGCCCATCCCCATATTGGACCTTGTTTACGGCAGAAAAAATAATCTGCGTCTATGTTTACCTTTCCCATATGATTCATGCCAGAAATCATACAGATTCTAGAGTCGTTTTCATATTTATCTAGTAATTCTTTACAGAAAGGAAAGAAACTTTGGGAAGGGACATCATCATCTTCAAGAATAATGCCTTTATCAACGTGCTCAAACATCCATTTTTGTGATAAATATTCAGAAGGGTCGCATCCTACATTTTTTTCTTGATACCAACGGTATACTTCACATTCCCAGTCTATATTTTCAACAATCTCCCTACATTCATTAATTCCTTTTATATCATCAGGCCTATTTAAACGAGGTCCATCTTGATATAAAAATAGTTTTGAGGGGCGAGCTATTTTTATTTGCTCAAAGACCTTAGACGTTTGCTCTGGTCTAGCGAAAAAAAGGAGTAATACAGCAATATCAATAGATGCTTTCTTCATCGTTTTATCTTTTTGTTAATTAAGGAATAAATTTTACTTTTCTCTTCTTTGTTTAAACCGAAAATTCCAATCATAGCTATTATCCAAATTATGGCCATGATGGAAAAGCCTAGAAAACCATAGATATTGTCAGACCATAACATTTTTAAAATAATTAATGGGCTTGAAAAAAATGTGACCAATAAGCATGGTTTTGTGGTATGTTTTATGTACTCTTTTATTTTAAAGGTTGAAATTTTAGATAGATATATTAGCTGGAAAACCAATATTGATATTACTGCGGCTATGGTACAAATTATAATTGTATAAGCAGGAGCTCCTATGTTGTAAAAAAAATAAGAAACTGGAAGTACTAATAAGTAAGCACAACTATAAAAGATTTGATATGTACGTATTTTCCCTGTTGCTTGAATATATGAATCAAATCCGACTCCCATACATTTTATTAATCCTCCTATGAGAAGAAGAATAGCAAAGATATTGGTATAGGTCGGTGCTTTGTTTAGCCAAAGTTTTAATACAATATCTATATTTAGTATTAATGGAATTGTTGGAATCAACATAATGAAAAATGCATATTTAGAAATGTTATATACTATGGCTAATGATCTTGCATTTTTATTACCTCCTTGATTTTTCATAATTTGTGGAACTGCAGCTTGATTAAGACTTTGTACAAACATCATTACGTAGTTGTTTATTTGAAAACCAATTCCAAATGCTGCATTTATGATGGTGTTGAAAAATAAGTTTATAATCATATTTGAACCTTGGTTTTGTCCAATAGACGCTACTGCTCCTAACATAATCCAAAATGCATATTGTAAAATTTGTATATAATCAGTTCGTTTCTTGTTAAAACTCCATCGTATAATATCTTTATCTTTTATTCTGCAATAGATAAAAAGACAAATTGGGAGAAGTGCTGAATATAAAGTTACAATAGTAGAGTAAGCTCTAAGTCGGTTGCCTAAATAATAGGTTAATGTTATAACTAGGATAAGTTGCAATATCGATCTTCCAATTTCGACAATAGCTGTAAAAATAAATTTCTCTCTTGCAATTATCAACCCATTGTAGGGTATACTAAGTATGTTAAGAGAAGTGGCAAGCATGCTCATATGGAGCACAAATATAGCGTCATTTATTTTGGATGAGTCAATATTCGCTATATTCTTTATATAATAAATGCCTAAAGTTTCACCTAAAGTAACGAGGAAAAGTACCAATCCAATATGTATAACCATTACAGTATTAAATATCTTATTAGGATTTCCTTCCTTTCCTTTTCCGAACTCGACTACTATATGGCGATAGGTAACTGAAACCATTGTGGTCCCAAAGAAATTCATCATGGAAACAATTCCTCCAACAATAGTATATAGTCCATAATCACTGGCTCCTAATACTTGAAGTATTACTCTAGACGTATATAGGCCTATAAATATAGAGAGGATAAGTTTGATATATAAAATACCAGTATTTAATGCTAAACGTTTATTTTCCGAATTAGTCATACTTTTGTTCGAGAAATTATTTCCGATTGTTTAATTTAAAATTTGTTACAAAAGCATTATTTAGATCCATAGCCATAACCGTAGCCATAGCCATATTTCTTTCCATAACCGTATTTGCCATATTTCCCATACTTCCCGTAGCCGTAGTAATAGCCATTTTTACGCTGATTCATGTCGATACAGTTAATCAATGTACAGAGGTTCGGGAGTTTATGGTCTTTCTTCAGCTCGTTGATGAGTTCATAGTGGCTTTTGTGGGTATAGCCGGCACGGCAAATATATACACTCAGGTCGGCTACACGGGCAATCAACTGGGTATCGGTTACCATACCGATAGGGGCTGTATCCAGAATTACATAGTCGAAGTTTACTTTCAGAATTTCAATGGCTTTGTCAAGTGTCTTACGGGCAACCAGTTCGGTAGGGTTTGGAGGAACGGTACCTCCCGGAAGGATATACAAGTTGGATGAGACCGTAGAAGGCTGACACAAAGAAAGTAAATCGGTATGTTCCGGATCGGCCAGATATTGAGTGATGCCTTTTTCTTTATGGGAAATCTGGAATATTTTATTCAGACCGGGTTTACGGATATCGAGACCTACAATTACTGTTTTTTTGCCCATGAAAGCAAAGCTGCAAGCTAGGTTGCCGGCAGTAAAACTCTTTCCTTCACCGGAACTGGTGGAAGTGAAGAGAATCACCTTTTGCCCTTCCTGTAACATGTACTGGATATTGGTACGTACGGAGCGGAAAACCTCTTCCATCAAGTCATTGTGATTTTCGTGGACGACAATTGGATTTCCTTTGGTATCTACCATGGGCACGTCACCCACTACTGGTACATCGGTAATTTTTTCTACGTCGGCGCGGCCTTCAATTTTGAAACGAAGCAGGTTGCGCAAATAAATAACTCCCACGGGGATTGCGATACCCAATATGAACGCAATCAGGTAGAACATCTTTTTGTTGGGAGATACGGGAGCACTTCCAGCCATGGCTTCCTCTATGATACGCCCGTTGGTGGCAGTGGAAGCCAAGGTAATGGCATTCTCTTCCCGCTTTTGCAGCAACAGCAAATACAGACTGGCCTTGATTTCCTGTTGGCGGGTGATGCTCATCAATTCCTTTTCCTGGGTAGGTGCATTGCTGATACGGGTGGCATACTTCTTGCCTTCGCGATCCAAATCGGATTGGGTGATAAGCAACCCTTTTTCTACATTGTCTACGGTCGTCTGCACATTGGCACGCGTGGCCCGAATACCGGCATCCAATTGGACAACGGCTGGGTTGCTTTCATTGGAAGTGCGGAGCAGACGCTTACGTTCAATCAATAGGTCATTATACTTGATAATTAAATCACTCAGACCTTGGTCTGCCAGTCCTACATTGGCGGGAATCACTTCCATCTCATTTTTCGGGTCATTGATATAGCTTTTAAGGAAGGCGACCAGTCGGAGCTGGGTGGCATTTTCAGCCTGTTTCTGTTGATAGGCTGAATTTTCCTTTAACGCCAGCTGAGCATCGGAACTTAAGTCGGTCAGTCCGGCCTGTTGCTTGAAACTGGCCAGCTGGCTTTCCGTGGTGCCCAATTCTTGGTTGATGATGCCGATACGATCGTCAATAAATTGGGCAGTTTTGGCAGCTACTTCGTTTTTGTCATTATTGGCATCTTCGTTATACAGGGCCACCAGCATGTTGATAAAGTCGATGCCGCGGCGTGGATTGCTGTTCTGGAGGTTAAGGGCAACAATCGTAGTCGTTTTGGAAGTCGGTTCACTGCTCAGGCTGGCCGTATAGGCGGAAGCTACAGCGGTAGGAGAGACTACAGTAGCCGTGATGGTACGCGTTTGGTCTATTTTGGCCAAAGTAGAGTCGCTGTTCGCAGAAAGGGTGAAGACACCCACAGGGGTGGTCAGTACTCCTGGAAGTTGGTCAAAGTGCTTGCGAAGGGTCACTTTGTCAGCATTTCGATTCGGGTAATAACTGCCTTCCACATTGACTTTTCCATCGGGGGTACAGGTCATTTCTAAGGTCACCGGGCCAAAGAGGCGGTCAGCCTCTTCGGGAGTAGTCCATACCTGTACTGGAGAAGTTTTGTACAAGTCGGCCGGATAGCGGAAAGTCTGTGCCTCTTGGTAGTTGATATAGAGGTTCAATTTATTGACGACTTTCTTGACAAGGGTGCGGGAACGCAGAATTTCTACTTCATTATCGAAATTGCTGGCCATACTGAGCATACCCAAATCCTGCATGGCCTGCATGGGGGAAGCAGACGGGTTTTTGGTCTGGTCCCCCTGTTTAATCAGTACGGTGGCATTGACATTGTACACGGGAGCCTGATAGCGCAGGTAGGCATACATCGCGATGCCCATTACGATGACACAGCCCAAAATCCAGGGCCAATACATCAGGTATTCAAAAAACAGTGCCTTGTAATCTACTGGTTTTTCATCTTCCGGCTGGAAACCGTTTTCATATCTTTCGTCACTCATAGTAAGCGTGGATAAGTGTTTTTTATGGATTCTTGTTTTTATAGTCTCTTCTTGGTTTGTTAGTTTATTTGAATACAGTGACCAACAGGCTGGCAATGGATACCAAAATGGAAGTGGCACTGATCCAGATGGTGGTGCTGTTGCCGATATCGGAGTTGCGCGCCTTGGTCTTGTTGGGGGTCACGTAAAGGATGTCGTTCTGCTGGAGATAGAAATAGGGGGAAAGCACTAAATCGGCATCGTTCAAGTTAAGGGTTTGAATCTGACGCTTCCCATGGGCATCCTCACGCACCAGTTTCACATTGTCGCGTACCCCATACACCGTCATGTCGCCGGCCATGGCCAAGGCTTCCAATACGTTTACCTTTTCGTTGGTGACAGTGAATGTCCCCGGTTTGTTGACTTCTCCCAACACAGAAATTTTGTAGTTGACCATGCGTACCGTCACAACCGGAGTCTCTTTCAGGTAGGGAATCAGTTTTTCACGAATCAGGTCTTCGGCTTGGTTTTTGGTAAGTCCTTCTATTTTTAGACGCCCCAGCACTGGAAAGTCAATTTCCCCTTGGTTGTTGACCAAATATTGTTGAAGAGTTGGTTGTGATGAGACATTGGAATTGCCTAATGACACATTGTATTGAGTTTGCATAGTCAAGTTGAATGGGGCAGCTGCCGCAGGGTCTGTGGTATTTACCGTGATACTCAGAATATCTTTGGGCATGATTTTCGCATCGTAGAGAGGAATTTCTTTCCCGTAATTGTTCACTACTTCCGGATCTTGCAGATACGGTACCTTCTTGTACGACGTACACCCGCTCACCAGCAGGGCAGACAACGTCAGCATGCAGACTGCTTTGTATAACTTCATCTTGTTTCTATGGTTTTGTTTTTTTTGAGCGATTTGAGAATGAATTACTTCCCTTTCGGGTAGGCTTCGCCGTTACCAGTCCCACGAGAGGCTCGCTTTGGATAGGGGTTGGTAAACGGAAAAAATGTTTGTAATTCGGCGCGAATTTAAAGGTTATTTTTGATTTATTCAACGTGATTCCGTTTTTTTGCGGAAAAGGGAACAATTTCCCGTTGATAATGAACAAATTTGTCATTTTTGTAACAAAAATGCTTGAACCTTCTTGTCGGTTAGTACATGGGCCAAAACGCTTCGACGTTTGGACGTAAACGCCGAAGCATTTTATGGGAAACGCCGAAGCGTTTTGTCCAAAACGTTTAGGCGTTTGAGATGAAACGTCGAAGTGTTTGAAGTGAAACGTCGAAGTGTTTGAAGTGAAACGTCGAAGCGTTCTGGAAGTCGGGCTGCCGGATAGGGGCGGCACGGGCAGACAGAGGGTGAAAAATAATGCGGAAAACCGGTGAGAAAATGACTGAAAAATTTGTCTATCTAGCTGAAAATGAGTAAATTTATAGCGTAATCAAAACAGAGAAACCATGAATTGTATGCACTTGAAAACGGGAACGGCGAAGGCCGCGTGCGGTGAAGACGTGCCGTTCCAGATGAGGATGTACCGGAAAACCGAGCTGGCCTGCCTGTATTTCCCGTACACGGACAAGAAAGGGGCCTTGATGAACCTGTGGCGGTGGATCAAACGCTGCACCCAGCTGGATCAGGCTCTGCAGGAGGCGGGCTACGACAAATACCGGAAGTATTTTCTGAAACGCGAAGTGGAACTCATCGTGAAGTTCCTGGGCGAACCGTGAAACTGCCGGAGGGTGGAGCTTTTTTTTCAAAAAACAGTCCCCTTTTTAACGGGTATAGTTAATTAAATATATATATACTACTAATGGCCGCGCGAGGGTCTTAAGAAAGGTTTGAAGTAAAATTTGTTAAATTTTTCATAACACGCTGGAAATGAGCATCCAATTTGCGCGCAACCCTTAAGTAAACCCTTAAATAGTGGGCGAAAAGTCGTATGGCTTGATTGACTGACAAAATGTCACATTGTCTATAGGGCAAAAACTACGACAAAAAAATCGCAAAAATGTTTTTTTATTTCAATATGTTTCATAATATTTGCAGTGCGAAATCGACAAGAGCTTCGTTGGAGGTGAATGAGTTTCGAAAAAAATAACTGAGTAATTAACCTGTATGCAAAGAAAACATCCATAAAGGGCCCCTTTGTGGATAGGATTTTTGTGTGCCTAAAACAAAGAAAGGAAGGAAATGGGTTGCGAAATGAAAGATTTTCTCAGCTTCAAGAAGGTGGGAAAAAATGGCTACCTGATGGTACCGAGAAATTTACTGGAAGAGGTGTTCAGTGTGGACAAACCGTTTACAGAGGCTCAGGCTTATCTGTATCTGTACATGAAAGCGTCGTTCTGTAACCGGAAGGGAAAGAGGCCGCTGAAAAGGGGGCAGCTGACGTTTACGGCGTCTGCCCTGGCCAAACGCTTCAAATGGAAGGTGTATACGCTGAGGGAGTTCCTCCATACGCTGCACAAGGAGGGGGTGATTGTCCTGGAACAGATGCCGGGAGTGGGACAGAAAGTGACGATGTGCTTCTACGAGGTGCTGGCAACCGGACGAGAGAAACCGACAGGCGAGTCGGAACAGGCGGATTTCAATGAGTTCTGGAAACAGTATTACTCGCTGCTGGATCGGCAGGGGTACGACTTGTATGCGGCGCTCTCGGAATGGGAAAAGCTTACCGAGGAGGAAAAGAGGCTGGCCGTGCAGAACATGGTGCCGTACTTCGAATCGCTGACGGACATCCGCTTCGTGAAAACGGCCTGCAATTACTTGCGCTTCAAGGTGTACCTGAGGCCGGAGAACGTGGAAAAAATGCACAAGAATCAATAAACCAACGAATTGTGATAACCTTAAATCTTTTGATGTATGAAAACGGACTATGCTGGACTGGGCTTGGAGAAGTTGTATGACCTGGAAATCGAACGGGCGGTTATGGGAACGTTGATGTTCGACCCGGCTGTGGCAAAAAGGCTGGGACCCTCACTGAAACCTGAGTTTTTTTATTCTGAATCGATACGTGTGATGTTCGTCGCACTGCGGTCGCTGATGGCCAAGGGCATGGATGCGGACTTGCTTCTGGTGACGCAGGAGCTGAGGACGATGGGCTGCCTGGAAAAGGCGGGCGGGCCGTATGGCGTGACGATGGTGGCGGGCGGCGTGGCGAACCGGGTCTTCGTGGACAACCATGTGCATGTGTTGTATGAGCTGTATCTGCGCCGGAGGATGCTGGCAGGACTGTACAAGCGGATGAGAGAGGTGGGCGACCTCACGCAGGATGTGTTCGAAGTGATCATGGGGGTGCAGAAGGATGTGGAGGAGGTCTTGGAAAGGTCGCCGCTGAGGAGCAACCTGCAGGACATGAAGTCGGTGATGAAGAAGACGTGCGACCGGATCATGGACCGGGTGAGCCGGAGCGTGAACGGGGTGACGGGTATCCCCACGGGCATCCCGGAACTGGACCGCATGACGGGAGGATGGCAGCCGGGCAACCTGATTTTCACGGCGGGACGACCGGCCATGGGAAAGACGCAGCTGGGACTGAAGTTTGCCATGGAGGCGGCTTCGAGGGGGTATCATGTGCTGCTGTTCACCCTGGAGATGATGAGCGAAGAGGTGGGGGAACGGCTGCTGCTGATGCGCACGCCGGGACTGTATGCGAAGGTGAAAGGGGGACGGGTGACGCAGCAGGAACTGGATGAGCTGTTCCGTCAGGCCCGCGAACTGGACAACTGTCCGCTGCTGGTGGACGACAAGGCGTATTTGGGCATCGACCAGCTGTGTGCGGAGGCTCGGATGGTGCATTCGCGCTACCGGGTGGACCTGGTGGTGGTGGACTACCTGCAGCTGCTGGGGGTGACGGAACGGGCGGGACGCAACCGCGAACAGGAGGTGGCGGAGTGCTCGCGCAAGCTGAAGACGCTGGCCCGCTCGCTGGAATGCCCGGTCATCGTGGCGAGCCAGCTGAACCGGCAGGTGGAGCAGACGTTCAACCAGCGGCCGGAACTGAAGCATCTGCGGGAGAGCGGGGCCATCGAACAGGATGCCGACATGGTGCTGATGCTGTGCCGCAGTGAGCGCGACCGACGGAAAAGCGGACTGATTCTGGCCAAGAACCGGCACGGGGAGGCGAGCAAACCGAACTCGTGCATCGAACTGGAGCTGTTCTAGACGGGAACGAAAATTTTTTCTCTTCAAATGTCTGCGAATCGCTACGTACTTCTACAACGGCGGAATCCCGGTGTCGTATCTTTGTCATGTAATCGGAAAGGAAGGCGCCACGGACCGGATTACAGAGATAGTTTTCAGGTTTAACTTAAAAAAGAAAGAAGTATGAAAAAAACAGTGACTTATTCAGTAGTGGGGCGTGTAAACCCGTCGGATCGTGAAAGTGGTGAAAAGAAGTTTTATGCGCAGTCGCAGGCCCGAGGTGAAATGGGCATCCGTGAAATCTCGGAACGTATCCACCAGATGTGTACCGTGACCCGTGCCGACGTGATGGCGGTGCTGACGGCACTGGAGGAAATCGTGTCGGAAGGACTGCAGGGCGGCGAAATCGTGCGCCTGGGCGAACTGGGCTCGCTGCAGCTGAGCCTGAGCGGCGGAGGTGCGGAAACGGAAGAGCTCTACAACGACTCGCTCATCGAACGGGTGCGCGTGCTGTTCCGACCGGGTACCATCATGCAGGAGGCCATCAACAACCTGGCTTTCGAAAAGGTGCCGGTGAAGTACATGAAGAAGGAAGAGGATCCGGAGGAAATGTCGGCTTAAGCGGACAATAGGTAGCTAGAGAGAATGAACATGATTAGGGTAAAATGGATTGTAATCAGGGTGCTGCAATGCATTCTCTGCATCCTGACCGGAAAAAAGAGAAATTGTGATGAGAAAAATTGACATGATTGTCATTCACTGCACGGCAACGAGAGCGGACCACCCGCTCTCGCCTTCCGAGCTGACGAAGATGCACCGGAAACGGGGGTTCAAATGCTGCGGATATCATTATTATGTGCGCACGGACGGCGAAATCTGTACGATGCGGCCGGTGGAAAGGGTCGGGGCGCATGCCCGGGGCTACAACGAACGGAGCATCGGCATTGCCTACGAAGGGGGACTGGACGGGCAGGGCAGACCGGCGGATACGCGCACGGAACTGCAGAAACGCTCGCTGCGAATCCTGGTGAGGGTGCTTAAGGAGGATTTCCCGGAAATCACCCGGGTGACGGGACACCGCGACCTGAGCCCGGACCTGGATGGCGACGGGGTGGTGGAACCGGAAGAGTGGACGAAGGCGTGTCCGTGCTTTGACGTGGCTACGGACTTGTAACTGAAGGGTGTTTCCCGGATCTTTCTGCCGAGGTGGCGGAGGGTCCGGGAAATGTGTTTCCCAAAGGGGGGAATGTGTGGACAGGAAGGGAAAAAACTTTCAGGATTCGAAATAAACTCCTATCTTTGCAAAACTATCAACATACGAACGGACTAACATGGAGAACTTATATATTCTGATTCTGGCTTTTGTAGCCGCGGTCATCCTGGGAAGAATCATCATTCCGAACATTCTGATTATTTCGCTGCGCAAACGGCTGTTCGACGAACCGAACGAACGGAAAATCCACAAACGGCCTGTGCCGCGCCTGGGCGGGGTGACGTTTTTCCCGGTCATCCTCTTCTCGCTTTCGGTCTTCACGGCGGTGCGCCTGATCACGGGCAACGGGCCGGTCTCGGTGGAACGGGCGGAGATGCTGCTGTGTGAGTTCCTCTTCCTGATGGGGGGACTGACGCTGCTCTACGTGCTGGGCATTGCCGACGACCTGGTGGGGGTGCGCTACCGCAAGAAATTTCTCGTGCAGATTGTCTCGGCGGCGATGTTTCCGCTTTCGGGACTGTATATCAACAATTTCTACGGACTGTTCGGCATCTACCTGATTCCGGTGGAGGTGGGGATTCCGCTCACCATGCTGCTGGTGGTGTTCATCACGAATGCGGTGAACCTGATTGACGGCATCGACGGACTGGCTTCGGGACTGAGCATGGTGGCGCTGGTGGTGTTCGGCGTGGTGTTCGTGTACCTGCAGCTGTGGTGTTATGCCATGCTGGCGTTCGTGAGCGTGGGGGTAATCATCCCGTTCTTCTCGTACAACGTGTTTGGAAATGCGGACATGGGACGCAAGATTTTCATGGGCGACACGGGCAGCTTGACGCTGGGATTCATCCTGAGCTTTTTCGTCATAAAATATTGTATGTACACGCCGGATATGCTGCTGATGGTGAAGAGCAGTCCGGTACTGATTTCGTTCAGCGTGTTGCTGGTGCCGTGTCTGGACGTGGTGCGGGTGGTGATGCGCCGGGCGCGCAACAAGCAGCCGCTGTTCATGCCCGACAAGACGCACATCCACCACAAGTTCCTGGCCATGGGGTTCTCGCCGCGCCGGGCGATGGTGACCATCCAGCTGATGTCGGTGTGCTTCTGTGCGTTTACGATGGTGGCCATCCATTACGTGAACAACACGCTGGTGTTCGTCATCGACGTGGCAACGTGGACGCTGCTGCACCTGTGGTTCGACCACGTGATTGCGCAGCGGAAGAAAAAGGGGTTATAACCGTTTCACGTAGCCCACGGGGATTTCTACCATGGCATAGCCCAGGTGGTCGATGCGGAGCATGACCTGGGAGTGTCCGCCCAGTTCCACAAGCTCGCCCTGAAGGCCCTGGAGGGGGCCCTTGATGACTTCCACGGTCTCGCCGGGGGCCAGCGGTTCGCTCTGGAAGTGTACGGTGGCTTCGGAATAGTCGAGCATGAAGCGGAAGCGGTCCATCTCTTCGTCGCGGATAATGGCCGGCCGGCGGGTGGACGGGTCGATGAGACAGCCGGTGAGGGAGGGCATGCGCTGCAGAAGTTCCACACGCTGTTTCTCGTCGGTGCGGATGAAGATGAGCATGGGGATGACGACCTGCTGGATTTTTTTCTTGCGGTCGCTCCACTGGCGTACCACTTCCTGAATAGGGAGGAAATGGGTAATTCCAGACATGCCGAGTTTCTCGGCGGTTTTCTTTTCGTGGTGCATTCTTACGTAGAAGGCATACCAATGCGCTTCTTTTTTGGCTTCCATCTGATGATACCTTTGTGATTATAAAAATATTTTCTATTTTGCCGGAATCCTGTCTATTTGCTGACGGATGAGCGGGATGCCCGGGTCGTTCTCCGAGAGAACCGGTCTTTGTGTGAAAACCAGTTTGACGTATTCGTGCATTTTCATGGAACCGATGCCTGAGGTGTCACGAAATTGCTTTAACGTTTCTCGGACTTTGCTTTTATCTGTCAGTTTTTCGATGGTTTCCTTTTCTTTTCTTTCTTGTATTTCTGCTGCAATGTCCTTGAGCACTCTGAGCAAATAGCCGGCCAGGGTATGTCCTTGCAGCAGTTTCCAATAGTCTTTTTCTGAAATACCCATGGAGGCGGTCAGCTCTTCTTTCAGGCTGAGCGTGGCGGTGTGGTATTTTTCCAGCAGAGGGCCGTATTTCCCGTTCATGTATTCCAGCCATGCGGCTGTCTCCTTGTCGCCGTCTTTTCTGGTGAATTTCAGGTTGGCAATGTCTGCCCGGAATCCTTTGATGCTGAGTAGTTCTTTTTCCGACTCGTTCAGTGTATTGTCGGCCCGTTTGCGCTCACCTATTATAATAAGCCGCAAAAAGGGGGCGATGAGGGTGGAAAAAGACGCGACCAAAGAATCGAAATCAAAATCGGGCTCTTCTTGTGTGATTTCAGAAACGTATTTCTGTAGGATGTCGGGATACAGTTTATGATTCTCCATGGAGTAATAAATTGTATGCAGCACACAAGGGTCGTGTCCGATGCGGGCGGAGTAGGAGTGGTATCCGCTGACGATATGGTCATAATCCATGTCGACGGCTACTACTTTCGACGGTCCCAGGTCGTGTACGTCCTCCATCAGGCTTCTTTTACCTTTTCGGTCGGTTTCCGTGCCGTGGCTCTCCGCATCTGGCAACTTTAACGTATGTACGTCGATTCTGGCATATTTGTCTTTGGCGTATTCCAATATCTTTTTCCAGAAGAAGACATCATCGTCTCCTTCTACCAGTACGAGCAGGTCTCTTTTCTCCGTATAGGGACGAAAATAACGACTCAACCCGATTTCTGCTGACGTATTTGCTTCTGTGAGTCGGGTCATTTCAACAGGTCCTCCATGTTAACAACCATCTTTTCCCACCCTTCGTAGATGATGGAAGGGGAATGGGTGGAGATAATCAGCTGGCTGTGGGAATTGAGCGTGCGGATGACTCGGATAAGCATTCTCTGCCAGTCGATGTGGAGTGAAATCTCAGGCTCATCCCAGAACGTGATAAATTCTTCTTCTTTCTCAGTGAGTGCGCCAATCATAAGAATCAGCAGTTGCTTTTCGCCGGAAGACAAATCTCTGGCCGGAATGAGGGTGCCGTCTTCCAGCTTGAACTCGATGCCGTTTCCTGATTCGAAGATGGTTTTACGGGTGGACTGGAACATTTCGTTCATCAGTTCCAGAAATTTGTTCTTTTTACGGTAGTATTTGGAAAGGTCGGTCAGGTTGTTTTCCCGGATGGCTTTTTCTACTTCCTGTGAGATGCCGTTGACATATCTATAATATAAGTCCAGACTTCGTTCCACATCCCAATCCAGTTCCGAACGTATTTTGTCGCTTCTCAGCAGGATGTACTTCTGGTAATCTTCCAGACTGGGCATCGTGCCGTCGAAAGTGGAAATGGCTGTTGTTTTGACGTTTACTAGATATTGCTGGCGGGTGATAGCCTGTCCGTTTTGCTTGTATGAGATGAACGGTGAAGAGGTGGTGTCTGACGGCCGGCTGTATTCTATGGAATAGCCTTCCGTAAAGACTAGGCGGACTTCCTTTACTTTTCGCAGGATGTCCATGTTTATTTCTGTAGGTGTTGTCAAGGAGTAGATTACATCCAACAGTGTAGTCTTTCCTGCCCCGTTGATGCCGGATAAGATATTGACTGTGTCGTTCAGTTCCCAGTCTAATCTGAATTTACCCCAAAAGCCTGTTATGTGAACTTCTTTTAACAACATAATTCGTGATGGTTTGATATTCAAAAGTGGTCGTACTTCCCTTTTATAAAAAAGGAATCAATGACAAAGATAAGAAAAAACCCCGTATCACCTACTGGCGGTACGGGGTTTTTGTTGTTTTCTTTTGATTTTATTTGGGGGATTCCTAGAACTTTTTGAACTTCAGAATGGCGTAATCGGATTCGAGTGTCATGTATTTCTTGCCGGATTCCAGCACTTTGAACGTGGTGTTGACGTTGTTCAGACCGTAGGCCTGCAACTCCCAGACTTCGGCCGGACGGGTGTTCTCGGGAGTGGCGTAGGTGCTCATCTCCGTCATCTGGATGGTCTGGGTGGAGGCATCGTACTGGTAACGTCCGCGGAAGGGGGAGACTTGCAGCGGACCTTCTTTCTCGGCTACTTCCACCACCCAGAGCTGGATGCTGTAGTAGATGCGTTCGCACGGATGGATTACTCCGTCGGCCTTGGTGGTGAACTCCAGCAGCTGCCAGTGGCCTTCGATGTCGCTGTTCAGCGGTTCTTTCTGACAGCCCTGGCACAGGAGGGTCAGCAGGGTAAGGCAAAGTCCTATGTAGAATGTTTTTTTCATTTCAATGGGGGATTAAAAGATGATACCTGTTTTTTTGACGGTGAGCATGCCTCCGGTGGAGTTGCCCAGGTAGTTGCCGCGGTCGAGTCCGAGGGCCAGCGAAGCGCTCCAGCCTTTGGCCCACGAGGGGGTGTAGGTGGCTTCGTAGAGGGAGCTGAACTGTTTCCGCTGCTTGTCGAGGGGGTTGTTGTAGGTACCCCAGTGGCGGACGAACGAGAGCAGTACGCGGTAGCCCCATTCGGAGGTGGGCTGGCCGCTCAGGCCCAGGTGCTGTGCCCTGACACGGTTGCTGCGGATGGTGATTTCGTGGTTCTCGTTGTAGGCGGGACCGGGAAGGAGGGGATTGCCCATGCCCATGCCCTGGTGCTGCCATGCGCCGTAGATGTAGTGGTTGTAGTAGTTGTCGTTGGCGCTGATCTGGTATTCGGGAAACTGGCCCCAGAAGCTGTCGTACTGCAGGGGACCGGTCTGGTCTTTGGTGGAGAGGCTTTCCCACACGGCGGAGGTAATCCAGCGGTTGCGGGGGAAGGTGATTTCCAGTCCGAGCTGGCCGTCTTTCCACCGTCCGTATTCCCAGAACATCTGCGAGTGGTCTTCGAAGTAGTGCTCCAGGTAGGCGCGGAACTTCCATTCACCCAGGTAGTAGTTGAGGGCGAAGTTCCAGCTTCCCAGCATGTTGCCTTCCACGTTCACCTGTTCGCCTTCGGGGGTTTCCGTGCCGCCCGACTGCGGAAGGAAGGCTTTCCAGTAGGCTTTCAGGTCGTTGGGCATGTCGACGATTTTCTCCGTGCTGCCGTCTTCGTGCTTCAGGTACTGGTCGCCGCCGAACTGGGTGGCCATCAGGATGCCGAACTCCAGTTCGAGGGGGAGCTTTTCCTTGTTGCCCAGGCGCAGCATGAGCGACTTGCTGTGGTAGAGCACGTCTTTCACGAAGGTCTGTCCGGGACGTACGAAGTCTTCCTGCCACCCGTTCTCGGTGAAGGAGCCGTAGGCAAGGTGGCCCTTGAAGGCGAGCCAGCCGCGGGTGCCCGGCACTTGGAGGTAGTCTTTTATCTCCACCCTTATCTGGGGAATGGGCTGGGTGTTGGGGCCTTCTACCAGCATGCCGCTGCTGAGGGCCGTGTTCTTGGTGAGGGGGAAGCCTTCACGCTCGCGGCTGCCGATGCTCAGGGTGAGCTTCTTCCAGGAGAAATCGGAGTATATCTGATGGATGGCCACGTTTTGTGCGTGGTGGACGGCGGCGGTGAGGTCCAGTCCGGCTTCAATGCGCCAGTCGCGGGGGAACTGTTTCTCGTAGGCGATGCCGGCCAGCAGGTAGCCGGAGTTGGGCTGTACGCTCGACAGTCCGTAGCGGTTGCCCGTGAACCAGAGGGGGGCGTAGGTGCCGCTGCCGGCAGTGGCGCCCAGTTCCACGCGGTAGACAAATGAGGTGGAGTCGGCTGTCTGGGCGTGCAGTGCGCTTCCCGACAGCAGGCTGAGTAATAAAAGGGTACGTAGTTTCATTATGCGAATTTAGAGTTTAGTCTTTCTTTTTCAGTTCATTCCGGACGCGGGCCCACAGGTCTTTGCCGAAAAGAATCCAGCCCGATTCGGCCAGGAAGGCCAGGAAGGCGAAGGCCACGGCGAGCATCGAGGTTTTGGGCGATGCCGGAGCCAGGGGCACGGTGGCGGGTTCCACCACGGCAAACACGGGCTTGGCTTCCTGCAGCTTGCCGCGGAGCACCTGGAGCTGGGCCATGGACTGGCTGTAGATTTGTTCGGCCAGGGTCAGGTTTTTCTGCAACCGGTCTTTCTCGGTGGTCACGGTCTGCAGCACGATGTTGCGGTTGGCGTCGGCAAACTTCGCGTATTCCTGCTGGGCAGCGAAGTATTCCTTGCGGTACTGCTGGCACAGGTGGAGCTGGAAGTCGTAGTCCTGACGGGCCTTGCGGGTGCGGTAGTCGGTGATGTATTCCTGAAGCTTGCTGATGGCACTGTCGGCCACGATGGCGGTAGCCAGGGGGTCTTGCAGGGTCACGCTGACCTCGGTGATGTTGGTCTTCTTGTCGGTCTTCACCTTGAGCACGCCCTTGAGCATGCCGATGCGCTCGTTCTGTTCCGGGGTGAGCTGGAAGGGGTCGATGGCGGCGCGGGTGGTGTCTTCCGATTCGTCGCGGAAGAGGGACATGAGTCCTCCCACGGCCATGCCCGGGGCGTTCATCACGTAGGTCCACCAGGGTTTCCGCTGGGTGTCGAGGTAGTCGTAGAGCAGGCTTTCCTTGCCGTCGCGGGTCTTGACCGGAATCTGGAGCAGCTCGAGGGCGAAGGGGTTGGTCTTGACAATCTCGGGAAACATGTTGAAGGTCAGGGCGTCTTCACCGAAGCCGGTAGAGACGTTGCCCAGGCCGAACATGGAGGCCAGGCCGGAGAGGCCGTTGGTGGCGGTCAGTCCCGACTCGGGCGAGAGGCTGACGTTGACTTTGTAGGTGGTGGGCAGGCTGAAGCTGAGCACGATGCCGACCACGAGGCCGATGCCTACGGCCTTGTAGAGCTTTTTCCGTTGTGCATATAATTTGCGGAAGATGGCGAAGAGGTCGATTTCTTTCATTTCCTTTTCTTCCTTTTGCTGTGTTTGAGGGTCTTCTGTCATTCTATGAGTGGTTTTGGGTGGTAAAAGTAATGGAATTCTGTCATTTACGCAAGAGTTTCTGGTAGATGAACTGCCGGAGGGCGCTGGGCGTGAGCCGCACGGTGCCGCGAACCAGGATGTTGTAGGCCAGGGTGGGCAGGCCGAAGAGGCCCATACGGTAGAAATCTATCTGCGAGCGGATGTCGGCCAGGGCGTATTTCCATCCTCCCCGCCGCTTGATCATGCTGCGGGAGAAACGGAAGTAGAGCAGGCTTTGCTGCACGTTGTAGAACCGGGCGCCGGTCATCAGCATCTTGACCCACAGGCGGTAGTCTTCGGGGAAGCCTTCGTAGCCGCCGGCACGGAGGACGGCTTGCTTGCGGTAGATCACCACGGGGTGGTTCACGGGACACCGGTGACGGGCGTAGGCGCGTATCTCGTCGTGGGTCTCGGGCAGCTTCTTGACCGCCAGAAGGTGGTCGGGGCTGCCTTCGAATTCTTCAATCCAGGCGCTGCAGATGTCTATCTCGGGATGGGCTTCGAACACCTTCAGCTGGATTTCGAAGCGTTCGGGACGGGCGATGTCGTCGGTGTCCATGCGGGCGATGAGGTCGTAGCGGCAGTGGCGGATGCCTTCGTTCAGGGCGTTTCCCAGGCCTTGGTTGCGCGGCAGGCTCACCGTGCGGAGCAGGGGGCACCGCTGCTGGTATTCCCGGATGGTCTGTGTCAGGACGTCGGGCAGGGGGCCGTCTTCCACGAGGATGATTTCGTCGGGCTGACGGGTCTGGCACAACAGGCTGTCGAGGGCTTCACGCAGGCAGGAATCTTGTTCCTTGGCGTAGACCGACAGCAACACGGAAAATGGAATATGGTTTAGGGAGGACATGGATGAATAGGGTCTTTATGAATGTTTTTTGGTTTCGAGTACGGACTGGTAGATGGCGAGGTGGGTCTGGTAGAATATCTCGGGCGAAAAGGCCTGAAGGTATTTCTGGTACAGGTGCTCGCCGAGGCTGTCGTCTTCGCGGGCGCGGCGGATGGCGTCTACCAGCGAGGGGATGTCTTCGAGCTGGAAGAAGGAGACTTCGGTGCGGTCCACCACTTCGCGGAACACGGGGAGGTCGGAGCACACCACTTTCTTCTTGTAGAGGGCGGCCTCGATGAGGGTGAGGACGAATCCTTCGCTGCGGCTGGGCAGGGCGTAGATGTCGTAGTAGGGCAGGTAGCGGCAGGCGTCTTTCCGGTAGCCTGTGAACCAGACGCGGGAAGAGGTGCCGTTGGCGAGGCTCTGCTGACGGAGGGGTTCGAGGCTCTTGCCGTCGCCCACCACCATGAGCTTGTAGTCGGGCAGGAGGGGCAGGGCCTGGATAAGCTGGTCGATGCCCTTGCGGGGGGTGAGGGCCGCGTGGACGCCGATGAGGGGGGAGCTGCCCTTGAAACGGAGGATGGCGGCTTCCTCGTCGGCCGTGACGGTCAGTCCTTCCGGCAGGGTGCGCGTGTTGTAGGCGCAGGCCAGCTTCTCGGGCTTGAACCAGCGGGTGTAGTACTGGAGGGCGTTGCGGGTGAGGGTGATGAGCTTGTCGTGGCGGCACAGCATGCACATCCAGAGGTTGCCGGCTGTGTAGGCCACGAAGGGGTTGTACTGGTAGGAGAAGTCGGCCAGGATGTAGTTGTGCAGGGTGGAGAGGACTCCGGCCCGGCAGTGACGCGGCTTGTGGACGAAGACGTAACAGTCGGGACGCAGGCCGTGCGTATGGATGATGTCGAAGGGACGGAAGTCGATGGCGTGTGAGAAGGTGATTCTTTTTACGGGGCAGGGAAACTGGATTTCCTGTTCCGGGTCGAAGTAGAACACCTTGCAGGTGTGGCCGTGGCGGAGCATCTGGCGCACCAGCTCCAGCACCACGATGACCGGGCCTTTGTTGGCCAGTTTGGGAACGATATAGGCGATGTGCATAGCGTGAGTGAAAATGCGTTAGGAGGTGAAATAGTTCCAGAATTCAGGTTCCTGCATCAGCTTCTGGAAGTTCAGGAGGAACAGCAGGGCCGTGAGGAACCAGCAGATGAAGTATCCGCAGGCCCGGGGCTTGACCACGAGGGCCAGGGCGGGGATGATGAAAATCTCGCAGGTGGCGAAGATGGTGGCCAGTCGTCCGCCGATTTCTCCCATGTTGCAGGTGAGAAGCAGGAGGAGCGTGGAATAGAGGTAGGCGTTGCGGATGAGGTAGTAGCCTTTCTGCCGGTCCTTGAGCAGGGGCTCGAAGTAGAAGAAGGCCAGGCAGAGGAAGAGCTGGAAGAAGAGCACGGGGTTGAGGATGCCCAGGTTCTCCGTGCCGATGTAGCGGAGGAAGATGCCGAACCCGGTCTGCACGAGCACGAGTTTCAGCAGCATGCCGCCCACCACTCCGGCCACGAGGCTTCCGGCCACGAGCAGGAGGACCTGCCGCATCGACAGCCGGAACTTGTAGAGGAAGACGAAGGGCAGGACGATGACGGAGCTGTAGTGCATCATGCAGGCAAAGAAGAGGAACCACAGGAAGGTGCGTTTCCGGTCTTCCAGGAGGTACTTGAGTCCGTAGATGAGGATGACCATGGCCAGGGCCTGACGGATCTGGTTCATGTCGCGGATGATGAGGAAGCGGGCGTAGTAGGTGCAGAAGCCCAGCAGCGGATAGAGGGAGAACTCCTTCAGGCTCTTCACCAGAAAGCTGACGGTGAGGGCCGAGATGGCCAGGAAGTAGAAGTCGATGTTGTTCCAGATGCTCTTCAGGAGGACGGAGAGGAGGTAGAAGCCGTGTTCGGCATAGCCTTTCTCTTCGTTGTTCCACTGCCAGAGGGTGTCGGTCTGGTCGTTGAAGAAGGTGATGTAGTTGATGGAGTCGGTGCCGCTCTCGCCCCGGAAACCGATGAAGAGAACCATGCAGACCGCGATGGCCGACAGGACGAAGTTGCGCTGGCGGACCCGGCAGAAGTCGATGAAAAGCAGTACCGACAGCAGGAAGAAGATGAGCGGATAGATGTACATGGGTATCTTTTATGCTTGGGTGGAGGTGAAGCAGCGCATGAACGTGGTGTAGAACCAGGGACAGCACAGCAGACGGCACCGCAGACGGCGTTCGAGGTTGAGGTGGGTGCGGCCGATGCGGAAGGCACCGAGACGGCACAGACGGCGGTACTCTTCCTGTTTCAGGGAGAGGGGGATGCGGCCGAAGAAGAGCCGGTTGATGCTGAAGAACTTGTGGGTGTCGACCCATTGGCGGGCTGCCTGGTCGTAGGAGCTGTCGGAGGTGTAGCGGGCGCTTTCAATCTCGACAATCTTCTGCCAGCTGCGGATGGATTTCAGCACCTGCTGGTAGCCGCGGGTGGTGGTGATGCTGCCTTCCCGGTGGAAGTAGTTGTAGACTCGCACATCGCGGAAGGTCATGCGGCGGACGTATTTGTAGAGGTGGAGGGTGAACTCGTAGTCCTCGTGGATGATGCCTTCGGTGAAGCGCACCGCATGGCGGGTGAGGAGCTCCCTGCGCACGAGGAAGAACCAGGCGCTGATGCCCACGGGGTAGTCGCGGATGTAGGTCTCGCCCGAGATGACCTTACCCACCGGCTGCCGGGAGGGGTTGAAGCCTGCCGGGCTCTTGTCGGGCCAGATGTCGCAGTAGTTGAAGGCCAGCAGGTCGAGGTCGAGGGCGTCGGCCTGGTCGAGCAGGTCTTTCAGCACCCGGCTCTCGACGTAGTCGTCCGAGTCGACGAACCAGATGTATTTGCCGCGGGCATGCGGGATGCCGAAGTTGCGGGCCGAGCTCAGTCCGCCGTTGGGCTTGTGCACGAGGACCAGGTTGGAGAACTCCCGGCTGAGCTGTTCGACCAGGGAGATGGAGCGGTCTTGCGAACCGTCGTCCACCACGATGATTTCATAGTCCTCGCGGGGGATGTCCTGCTGTTCCAGGGAACGGATGCACCGTTCCACGTAGCGTTCCACGTTGTAGACGGGTACGATGAGGGAGAGACGGATCATTCTTTCTTGATTTTTTTGTAACTGCGGTTGTACACCCAGAAAAGGAGGGGGTTGTTGCGGATGAACTGGTAGATGTTTTTCTTGAGCTTGCTGCTCTTCGACACCCACGAGCCCGCGAAATGGTGGACGGTGTAGGTGTTCCGTGTGCGGGTGACCTTGCCGGTGGTGTAGGACTTGGCCGTGAAGTAGTCGTTCGGGAAGAGGTAGACGGTCTGCGGGTCGTCGGCCAGCTTCAGGGTGGTCCGTTTCTGGAAACGGTGGTCGGCCGAGAGCAGGCTGTACATGATTTCGGGCAGGGGCGTGATGCTCATGCGTCCCTGTGCGTCGATGAAGTTCCGGTCGTGGTAGTAGTCCAGGCACTGTTTGAGGAGGGGGTGGTGCTTTTCCGCCCCGAAGATGCCAGCCTCGATGCCGTCTTCCTTTTCGTAGCCGAAAAAGTAGGGGCTGTCCAGCAGTTCGTCGAAGGGCTTGACCACCTCGATGTCCATGTCCATGTAGATGCCGCCGTAGTGGTAGACGGCATACAGGCGGATGTAGTCGGCCGCGAAGGCATATTTACGGGCTTCGAAGGCCTGCCGCACCCATTCGGAAGAATGGAGGTCGAAACGGTTCCGGTCCCACAGGATGAACTCATAGTCGGGGAGTTTGGCTTTCCACGTGGCCATATAGTCTTGCAGGTTCTGGGGAACGGGGTCGCCGCTCAGCCAGCAGTAATGTATGATTTTGGGTATCATTTGGCAGAAGGTTTAGCGGGCTGGCCGACTTTCTGCAGCCGGTAGCGCCAGATTTGTGCTTCGTTTTTCTTTCCCCTCAGCCGCAGGTAGAGGAAGTTGGCCAGGGCATTGAGGGCGTAGGGGAGGTTGCTGAGGTGGTAGTAGGCCCGGCCATACCGTTTGGTGTAGTAGGTGCGGCGTGCGTCGAAGAGGAAGTCTTCGTAGTGCGTCCGCAGGGTGAAACTCTGTCCTTCCAGGTGGATAATCCGGGAAGTGGGGACGTTGTAGATGCGGTAGCCCAGCTGTCTGACCTGGTAGCACAGGTAGGTTTCTTCGAGGTACATGAAGAAGTCCTTGTCGAAGCCGCCGATGCGGTCGAAGAGGGCCTTGGAAATCATCAGGGCCGCGCCCACCACGTGCGGCACCTCTTTCGGGGCCGTCCCGGCGTTGAAGTCTTCGTTGAAGCGGGTCATGGTGCACGACCGCGAGTTGATGAGCTCCTGGAGGATGCCCGGCTCGCGCATCTCGTAGGAATGTCCCGGGGTCTGGTCGGCCTTGTAGAGGTTGGCCCCGCAGACGCCGGCTTCCGGGTGTCCTTCCATGAAGTCGAACAGCTCTTTCACGGCGTTGTTCATCAGCAGGGTGTCGGGGTTCAGGCAGAACAGGTACTTCCCGCGGGCATGCGAGGCCCCCAGGTTGTTGGCCCTTCCGAAGCCCAGGTTCTCGGGCGAAGGCAGGAAGGTGATGCGGCGGTCGTCGGGCAGCAGGGTGGGCCGGACCGGCGAGGCGTTGTCGACCACGAGCACCTCGAACGAGAGGCCTTCGGTCTTGGCGTACAGACTGTCCAGGCAGTCGAGAATCAGTTTTTCGGTGTTGTAGTTTACGATGATGACGGATACGTCCATAGGGTTGGGTCTAGCAGGTTTCTGAATGAGTTACAACTGTTTGTCGGCAATCAGCCGGCCCCAGTACTTGGGCGAGAAAGAGAACAGGAACGACAGGCCTTTCAGCAGGTTCCGGTACCTGTATTTGCCCAGCGGAAGGCTCAGGTCTTCGTCGGGCTGGTCGCAGAAGAACAGGAGGGGCACCTCGAAGGTCTTCAGGCCGCGGGCTCGCAGGTAGACATTGAGCAGGCGTTCGGCCATGAACCCGTAGATGCGTTTCTGGTAGGGCGAGTAATACTCGATGTGGGTTTCCTTTTCCACCTTCTCCAGGATGCCGAACAGCCACTGGCAGTAGCGGTCGAACTCGCTCCAGCCCATGATGAACATGTTGCAGGGACGGAGCTTGTGGGAGTAGTACATGACGTCGTCGAAGGCCTGGCTGAAAGAGGGGTCGCCGTCGCTCTTGACGAGGCGTTCGAGGGTGCGCAGGTCGTCGCTCACGTGGGTCACGCAGTAGTCGTTGAAGAGGGACAGCTGCAGCGTCATGGGCTTGGGCATGATGACACAGCCCTCTTCCAGCCGGGTAAGGATGTCGGCCGGGATGCGGATGTCCTTGCCCTCGCATTCGCCCGTGGGGAAGAGGGTGCAGGGAAAGCCTTTCCGGCCCTGGCGGTGGAAGTCGAAGTAGCGCCGGTAGTGGCAGAGCCCGATGTAGTCGATGCCCTTCAGGTTCTTCCAGGCCCAGTACAGGGCCGTGAGCTCGCAGTAGCTCGGGTTCTTGGCGCTGATGTGGTCGCCGCTGTCGTCGCCCTGGATGTGCAGGTCGCACGAAGCCAGTGCCTTGCCCACCTGGATGGGAAGGTAGTCCTTGTCTTTCAGGTAGATGTCGTCTTTATGGATGCACGTCAGGATTTTGATTGTCGCCATCTTTTACAGGTCTAGGTTTAATACTTTAGCGATGATGGGGGCCATGTCGTAGTATTTGTACTCGGCCAGCCGTCCGCCGAACAAGACCCGGCTCTCCTGGTCGGCCAGTTCCTTGTAGCGGCGGTAGAGGGCGTTGTTCTTCTCGTCGTTCACCGGATAGTAGGGCTCCATGCCGTCTTTCCACTCGGTGGAGTATTCCTTGGAGATGACCGTGCGGGGGCATTTCAGGAGCTCGTCGCCGAACAGTTCGAAATGCTTGTGCTCGATGATGCGGGTGTAGGGCACCTCCTTCTCGGTGTAGTTGACCACGGCATTTCCCTGGAGGTTGGGGCAGTCGTGGATTTCCTCTTCGAAGCGTACCGTGCGGTATTCCAGCTTGCCGAAGCGGTAGTGGTAGAACTCGTCAATCTTGCCGGTGAACACGATTTTCTCGGCGATGCCTTCCCAGTGTGCCCGGTCGGCAAAGAAATCGACGCCCGTGCGTACCTCCACGCCCTCCAGCAGTCCCTGGATGAGACGGTTGTATCCTCCCACGGGGATTCCCTGGTATTTGTCGTTGAAGTAATTGTTGTCGAAGACAAAGCGGACGGGCAGGCGGCGGATGATGAAGGCCGGGAGTTCGGTGCACTGCCGTCCCCACTGTTTCTCGGTGTAGCCCTTGATGAGTTTCTCGTAGATGTCCTTTCCGATGAGAAGGAGGGCCTGTTCTTCCAGGTTGCGCGGTTCGGTCACCCCGTCGTGCCGCATCTTCTGCAAGGCTTCCGCCTTCTGTTCCTCGATTTTGGCGCGGGCCGCTTCGGGCGTGGTGACCCCCCACATCTGGTAGAAGGTGTTCATGTTGAAGGGAAGGTTGTAGAGCTTTCCCCGGTAGTTGGCCACGGGACTGTTGGTGTAGCGGTTGAACTCCACGAAGGAGTTGACGAAGTTCCACACCTCCTTCTGGTTGGTATGGAAGATGTGTGCCCCGTACTTGTGGACGTGAATGCCTTCTATGTCCTCGCAGTAGATGTTTCCTCCCAGGTGGGGGCGTTTGTCGATGACCAGGCATTTCTTGCCTTGTTTCCGGGCCCTGTATGCAAAGGTGGCTCCAAAGAGGCCGGAGCCGACGATGAGATAATCATATTCTTTCATGATGTAACCATTTTGATAGTTTGATTCTGAAAAGGTCGAGTTGGAAAGCAAGCTGGATGTAGGCGGCGTGCTTGCACAGGAAAATCAGCTTCAGCACCCACACCCGTTTGGGCGGGAAGAACTGCGAGCAGAAATCGTTTTCGTGCAGCAGGGTGTAGCAGAGAAGCAGGAATTCGCGCTTCTCGGCCCGCGTGATACCTGCCGGCCAGGCTTTCTTGTAGTAGATTTCCACGGAGTCGTAGATGTGGAAGGCGTATTTCTGTCCCAGGTAGGCCACGTAGTCCGGGTTGTCGGAGATTTTCCGGGCGGCGTCGTAGAGCAGTCCGGCCACGTGCTTCCGCTCCTTGTGGGTGAGAATCCGTTTGGAAAGGCTCTGGTCGTTGGAGGTGGTGAGGTAGTGGTAGCCGTGGTAGGGAATGGTTCTGACGGAGGTGACGTGCTGGCAGTACTCCAGGTTGAAGAGCTCGTCTTCGTAGCTGTTGAGGGCCTCGCAGAAGGTGAGGTGGTACGTCTCCACGATGCGGCGCCGGAAGAGCTTGTTCCAGGGAACCCCCACGAGGTTCTTCTGGTAGAGGTAGACGAGGGCTTCGTCCATGCGCGTATAGTGGTGTGCGTGGGGCGTGACGAACGTGGTGTGTCCGTCGTATTCGATGGCGGCCCCAATCAGGTAGAGGTCGGTGTCCGGCGTGAGGTATGACTGGAACGTGGAAAGCAGGTCGTGCTCCATCCAGTCGTCGCTGTCGGCGAAGTAAATCCATTCGCCCTGGGCACGGCGGATACCGGCATTGCGGGCGGCGCTGACGCCACCGTTGGCCTGGTGGATGACCTGGATGCAGGGATGCTGGCTCGCATAGCGGTCGCAGATTTCCCCGGAGCTGTCCCGGCTTCCGTCGTCGACCAGAATCAGTTCGAAATCGCGGAAGTCCTGCCGGAGGATGCTGTCGAGGCATCGGCCGAGTTGCGGGGCCACGTTGTAGACGGGCACCACGATGGAAATGAGCGGGTGGGAGGTAGTCATCTTTTACGAAGGGTAGTGAGTTTGTTTTTTACCATGGTCTTTTCCTGCGGACTCAGTCCCAGCAGGTAGATGCAGCCCAGCAGGATGAGGGTGCTGGACGCGCAGACCAGCAGGAAGCCGATGAAGTTGTCGGGGGCCTGCCGGTAGACGAGCAGGGAGAGGCCCACGCTCAGGACGAAGACCGGCACAATCTTGCAGAGCACCTGCCGGACATAGGTGTCCATCGGCATCTGAATCAGGGGGAGGACAATCCGCAGGCGGGCATATTGTGCAATGATTTCCACGGTGATATGGACGAAGAACACGACCTCCGGCGGCAGGGTGGTGAACCGCAGCAGCAGGTAGGAGATGGGCACGATGAGCAGGAGGATGGTGCCTTCCACAATCTGGAATTTCTTGATCCGTCCCGTGGCGTGCACGGAGTTGATGATGGGGTTCGACAGGCAGAATAGGATGCTCGTGAAGAGAATCAGCCGGAGGAAGGACTTGGTGTGGTCCGGGAAACTGCCGAGCCACCAGGAGAGGACGGTGTCGGCTTCCAGGGAGAGCGGGATGCAGATGAGCAGCATCAGGTAGACGGAGTATTTGGAACTGGCCACCACGAGGCTGTGCATCCGTTCCAGGTGGTTGGCTGCGTAGCTCTTGGTGAGCTGCGGGTTGATGGCCATCTGGAAGTTGGTGCAGAAGTTGTTGGCGATGCTCTGCACCTGCACGGCGATGCCGCGGGCCGCGTTGACCACCGGGTTGAAGAAGATGTTCAGCAGGATGTTCAGTCCCTGCGTGTAGCCGAAAATGGCCAGGTTGCCGTTCATGGTCCAGCCCGCATAGCTGAAGATGTCCTTGAACAGTTTCCGGTCGGTCTGCCGGAGCTGGATGTCTTTCGTCTCTTCGAAGTGCCGTTTGCAGTAAAGAATGTAGAGGGTGAAATCGAATGCCTGGATGGTAAACATGTAGAGGGCATAGAAAATCAGCTTGTCGGCCGGGATGTAAATCAGCACGAACACGGCAATCAGTTTCAGGAGTGCATCACCCAGGGTGAGGTAGGCAAAGGCCGACATCTTTTCGTGGGCGATGATGGCCGCGTTGAAGGGCGTGCTCAGCAGGCTGCCCATGGAGGTGAGGATGGAGAGCTGGTAGACCCACATGGCGGCGTGTTCCCTGGCCGCGGGGATGTTCAGCTGCGTCAGCACGAACCACAGGCCGACGGTTTCTCCGATGAGGAACACCACCCCGGCAAACAGCACGTGAATGAGGACGATGTTCTGGAAAATGTTCTTCAGCTCCGGGAGATTGCCTTTTCCCAGGTAGAACGTGATGTAGCGGGAGGAGGCTCCTGCCAGCGAGTTGGTGAGAAAACCCAGGAAGGTGATGACACCTCCCACCACGTTGTTGATACCAAAGTCTTCTACGCCAAGGGTTTTCAGAATCATTCGGGAGGTATAGAGGCTGATGAGCACCAGTATACCCATGCGGACGTATAAAAGCACGGTGTTGTAGGCTATCCTTTTGTTTTCGTTTTGCATCAGGGGGAGAATGTAGGGTTTCGGGCACGCTTCGCGGTTACCTGTCACATGAAAACATGTGAGGTAAGCGCGGCAAATAAGGTTGCAAATATTTTGCAAAATTATTTCTTTTCCGTGAGACAGCCAAAAATAAGCCTCCGCAAAAAGAGGATTTTTGCAGACTTCGGAAGATTTCTGTAGATATTCTGTAGAGATAATGAAGGAAACGGGCAAATACTGCATTCCCTTCCGGATACTTGCGGTAATTGAAGAATTTTATGTAAGTTTGCAAGATAAACGCAAGAAGATACATGGAAGATTTTATATCGACGACGGTCAATGTGACGGCCAATAGAGGGAATAGCCTGATAAACAGGAAAATGATTCTCCGCATTCTGGGTGTGCTGCTTTTCATGGAGGCGATGATGTTTCTGGTGTGTGCCGGCGTGTCGCTGTGTTACGGAGAGAAGGACTACATTTATTTTATTTATACGACGCTGATCAATGTGGTGGTGGGCAGCCTGCTGCTCCTGCTGGGAAAGGGAGCGGAAAACCGGGTGACACGGCGCGACGGATATTGCATCGTGGCGTTCACGTGGCTGCTTTTCACGGGCTTCGGGATGCTGCCTTTCTACATCAGCGGGGGCATTCCCTCGGTGACGGACGCGTTCTTTGAGACGATGTCGGGCTTTACCACCACGGGGGCGACCATCCTGGACGACATCGAGTCGCTTTCGCACGGCATGCTGTTCTGGCGGAGTTTCTCGCAGTGGATCGGGGGACTGGGTATCGTGTTCTTCACGATTGCGGTACTGCCCATCTTCGGGGTGGGCAACCAGGTGCTTTTCTCGGCAGAGGCCACGGGGGTGACGCACGACAAGATTCACCCGAAAATCAGTATCATGGCCAAGTGGCTGTGGACGGTGTACCTGATTCTTACGGTGGTGGAAACGGTGCTGCTGCTGGTGGGCGGCATGGACCTGTTTGATGCCGTGTGTCATGCCTTCTCTACGACGGCCACGGGAGGATATTCCACCAAGCAGGCCAGCGTGGCTTACTGGAATTCACCTTTTATAGAATATGTGATTGCCATTTTCATGACGCTCTCGGGAGTGAACTTCTCGCTGTACTTCATGTGCATGACGGGACGCGTCAAGCATTTGTTCAAGGACGAGGAGTTCCGGCTGTACCTCATCTCCATCGGGGCGGTGACCTTGCTGATTACGGGGTCGCTCTACTGGCACAACCATTACGGACTGGAGGAGGCTTTCCGCAAATCGCTCTTCCAGGTGGCTTCCGTTCATACCTCGTGCGGGTTTGCCACGGACGACTACAACCTGTGGGCTCCGTTCACGTGGATGCTGCTGATGTATGCCATGGTGGCCGGCGGGTGTGCCGGTTCGACGGCCGGAGGTATCAAGATTGTGCGTCTGCTCGTGGTGTTGCGCAACGTGAAGAATGAGTTCCACCTGCTGATGCATCCCCGTGCCGTACTGCCGGTGAAGCTGAACCGGATGGCGGCTTCGCAGCGGACCATTGCCACGGTGATGACTTTCGTGCTGTTTTATTTCTTCTGCATTTTCGTGTGCTGGCTGCTGCTGATGTGCATGGGAGTGGGGCTGGAAGAGGCTTTCGGTCTGTCGGTGTCGAGCCTCGGCAACGTGGGACCGGGACTGGGTGCGTTCGGTCCGGCGTTCTCGTGGAGTGCGCTGCCGGATCTGGCGAAATGGCTGCTGTCGTTCATGATGCTGATCGGGCGTCTGGAACTGTTCGGCGTATTGCTGCTGCTGACTCCGAGTTTCTGGGAAAGACGTTAAGGGGAGGCTACGGCTGCAAAAGGCCGGATTTGAGCTTCATTCTGTACAATTATAAAAATAAATACTTGTCTGATGGTACGGATAAAAACCCCGATTTGGACGTATTTTTGAAAAACTGTCGTGAGGAGTGCGGTATCAGGCACTTTTTTCCGCATACAAGAAAAGGACCACTCCCCTTGGGGAATGATCCTTTTTTTATTTCGGTAAATCGGTCGGTCAGTCGATGAAGCGACGGGTGAGCTGTTCGAACTCGTCGATGCGGCGGTCGCGCAGGAAGGGCCACCAGCGGCGTACGTTCTCGCTGCGTTCCATGTCGATTTCCACCACGAGGTTCTCTTCTTTCAGGTTGCTGGCCTGGGCGAGGATTTCACCTTGCGGGCCGGCCACGAAACTGTTTCCCCAGAAGAGGATGCCGTTGGTCTGTCCGGACGGGTCGGGTTCCAGTCCCACACGGTTGACGGCGATGACGGGCAGTCCGTTGGCTACGGCATGGCCGCGCTGTACGGTGACCCAGGCACCGAGCTGGCGCATCTTCTCTTCCTGGGTGTCGCTGCTCTCCCAGCCGATGGCGGTCGGGTAAATCAGTAGTTCGGCCCCTTTCAGTGCCATGATGCGGGCTCCTTCAGGATACCACTGGTCCCAGCATACCTGCACGCCCAGTTTGCCGAGAGAGGTCTCGATGGGTTCGAAGCCCAGGTCGCCGGGAGTGAAGTAGAACTTCTCGTAGTAGGCGGGGTCGTCGGGGATGTGCATCTTGCGGTATTTGCCGGCGATGCTTCCGTCGGCATCAAAAACCACGGCGGTGTTGTGATACAGTCCGGCGGCACGGCGTTCGAACAGGGAGGTGACCAGCACGATGTGGTAGGCGGCGGCTATCTCACTGTAGAAGCCGGTGGAAGGACCGGGGATGGGCTCTGCCAGGTCGAACAGACCGGTGTCTTCCGTCTGACAGAAATAAGGTGTGTTATGCAGTTCCTGGAGTACAACCAGTTGCGCACCGGCCTGTGCCACGGAGGCAATGTTGCGGTGCAGCTTTTCGAGGTTCTGTTTGAGGTCGGCGGTACAGGACTGCTGTACGAGGCCGACGCGGATGGTTCGTTTCATGATTCTATGTCGTTTTTAACGGATTCGGGATATTGCATGGTGACGCAGTGGAGGGAGCCGTGCTGCTGGATGAGGGCCCGGCAGTCCACGCCCACGATTTCACGTCCGGGGAAGGCTTCGGCCAGCACCTGTGCGGCACGGGCATCGTTTGCCGGCTGGGCGTAGGTAGGGTAGAGCACGGCCTCGTTCATAATCAGGAAGTTGGCGTAGGTGGCCGGGAGCCGCTGTCCGTCTTCGTCGTAGATGGCTTCGGGCATCGGCAACGGCAGCAGGCGGTACGGGTCTCCTTCGAGGGTGCGGAAGGTCTTGAGCTGGTCTTCCATGGAACGGAGGGCGCCGTAGTGCTCGTCGTCCTTGTCCAGACACTGCACGTAGGTGATGGTATGGTCGGGGCAGAGGCGGGCCAGGGTGTCCACGTGGCTGTCGGTGTCGTCGCCGGCCAGGTAGCCGTAGTCGAGCCAGAGCACCTGCCGCAGGTTGAAGCGGTCTATCAGGTAGGCTTCGATGTCCTTTCGTGAGCGCGTGTCGTTGCGGTTGGGAGCCAGCAGGCAAGGCGAGGTGGTGAGCAGGGTGCCCTTTCCGTCGCTTTCGATGGAGCCCCCTTCGAGCACGAAGTCACGGCAGTTGATGTAGTCGCCGTTGAGCACGCCGCTCTTGAACACGCGGCTGTTGATGAGGTTGTCCTTGCAGGCGGCGAACTTCATGCCCCAGCCGTTGAAGCAGAAGTCGAGCAGCAGCGGGTCGGTGTGCCGTTCCAGCAGGGTGATGAAGCCGTGGTCGCGGGCCCAGGTGTCGTTGGTGGGACATTCCACGAAGGTAATCCGGTCGCGGTAGGGAAAGTCGGCCAGGGCTTTCGGAAATTCCGGTGCCACGAGCAGCAGCGGCTGGCGTTTGGCGATTTCAGTGGCCAGGCAGACAAAGCAGTCTTCCACTTCGTCGAGCATGTAGGCCCAGTCGGTGTCGGCATGGGGCCAGGTGAGCTGTATGTAGCTCTGCGGGTGCCATTCGGCAGGAAGGTAATACGTCTTTTCCATATTCTAATGTAATTGTTTTTCGTTGGAGGTTCTTTTCTTCTGTGCAGCCGGAAGGTCGGCGTCTTTCTGGACATATTTGTCGTTGTCGTCCTTCTCTTGCTTGCTGCTGCGCGCTTTCCGGCGGCGGAGGAACCAGTCGACCAGCTCTTTCCAGTTCATGAAGTCCTTCTTGTACATGATGCCGATACCCTGTGTGGTCAGGGTCGACTTGGTGAAGTAGCGGTCGTTGGTCTGGTTGTAGCCACGCAGGCGGAACTCCCCGTTCTTGGTGAGCAGCCAGATGGCCTCGAAGTCGCCCACGAAGTTGGTGTTGCGCAAGGTGTTCTCGCGGTATCCGAAGTTGCCGTTGATGATGAGCCGGTTGTTCAGCAGGCGGCCCGACAGGATGGCTTCGGCTTCCACGTCGCTCCAGCCTTTCTCACCCGTGGTGAGGTTGGTGCCCACGTTCCAGTTCTGGTTGTTGATGACCTGCGAGAGCATGTTGTTCAGCTGTCCGGACAGGGTGCTGAAGGCCAGCGAGCTGGTGGCATCGGTCTGCCCGGTGTTGTTGGCATAGTCGTAGGTGTAGAACTTGCCCACGCCCAGCAGGTAGATAATCTGGGTGTTCATCTGTTCCTCGGTGCTGGTGAGGCTGCGCACCAGTTCCCGGTCTTCGTCGCTCACGGTAGGCAGTTCCAGTCCGAAGCTGAGGTTCGGCGAGGTGAGGTTGCCTGTCAGGTTCAGCAGACAGTTCACCCGCACATTGCCGCGGGAAGAAGACGCATCGGCAATCAGGTCGTTGAGCGAGGCGGAGTTGACCGTATAGACGGCCTGCACGTTCAGGTTCGCTGCCCGCGGGTCGCCGTTGAACGACACCGTGCCGCCGGGCTGGAGGGTGAAATCCTTGCGGATGACGTTCTGCATGCTCATCTTGTAGATTCCCTCGGTGATGTGATAGTTGCCGAACATCTGGAACTCGCCCTGGTTGAAGAAATTGATGCGCAGGTTGCCGGTTCCGTAAGCCGATATGTAGTCGCCGGCCGTGGGGTCCATGATGATTTTCATGTTGGCCCGTTCGGCAGGTTCTATCTGCAGGTTGATATGGATGGCCGTCGGCGTGTCGTCTTCCTCTTCGTCCTCCAGGCGGTTGAGCGGGTGGTAGACCTCGGCCTTGACGGCAGCCTGCTGGCGGCGCGGGGTACGGTCGACGAAGGTCACGAAACCGGAGTTGGTGGCTTCGGCGGCAGTGCCCAGCACGTAGACAAAGGCCGTCTGGTTGTCGGCCCGTACTTCTCCGTCGACGTTCAGCTGCCCGTCGCCTCCCCGGAGCAGGACATCGCCCGTGGCATAGATGCGTCCGTAGAAGGGGAAGTCGGGAGTCTCGTGGTCGGTGTCGTACACCTTCATGCGGTCGGTCTGGAAGCGGAAACGGTAGCTCAGGTCCTTCAGCTTGGTGTGCCGCAGTTCCCCGTCGGCCTGTCCGGTATGTCCTTCAGGGTCCTGGAGGCGGACATTGGGGAAGCGGAACAAGCCGGACGAGATGTGTACGGAGTCGGCCGAGGCGATGAACGTCGTGTTCAGGATGTTGACCTTCGTGCGCATCTGTGCCCTGACTTCGCCTTCCAGGTCGAGCTGGGCGAAGGGGCCGAAGAGGTGCACGTCGCCGTAGGCTTTTCCGTTGACGTTGCTGAAAATATTTTCCACGAAGGGTTGCAGGAAGGCCAGGGGAGTACCTCCGGCCTTGATGTGGAGGTCGAGTCCTTTGAGCTTGGGCGATACGTAGCCCGTGACGCCCGTGGTGCAGTCCGCATCGCGCCGGATGTCCGCGTTCAGGCGGACACCCCCCAGTTCCTTGTCCCACGAGGCAAGGATGTCGGCACGGCCCAGCACCGCCTGGTTCAGCGAGAAGTCTTTCACGTCGAGCCGGGCCTCCATGACCGGGTCTTTGAGCAAGTGGAGCAGGCGGGCCTTTCCGCTGATGCCCCCGTCGAAGCGCACGGCATGAAACTGGATCATGTCCATGATGTAGAGCAGGTTGATGTTCTTCAGGTCTACCAGGCACGAGTCCGTGTCGGCCTTTCCCAGCCGCCCGTGGATTTTCAGGTGCTGGTCGCGGTGCTCGAACAGGAAGTTGTGTATCTCGATGCTGTCTTTGGCAATGTCTACGCTGGCCGGGTGGATGTGCCAGGTGGTATCGTTCAGGATAATCTGGCTGGGCTGGATGTCCACGCGGGTGTGCAGTCCTTTGTGGCGGGGGTCCTGACTGAAGGAAGCCACCGCATCAATCTTGCCGCTGTAGGTGAGCTGGGTGTTGTTGCCCCAGTAGAGCGTGCTGTGCAGCTTGTCGTCCTTGGCCCGGGTGAGGAGCGAGAGGTTGAACATGGCTCCCTTCTTCATCAGGGTACTGGCGCGCACCTGGAACTGGAGTTCCTCGGGATGCGTCTCACACAGCAGGGCCCCCGACTCATAGTGCTTGCCGTTGTAGCTGAACTGCGGGAGGTAGCCGTTGATGCGCATCTGCGAGAGGCTGTCGTTGAACTGGCCATTGAGGACGGCCGGCATCTGCAGGTCGAAAGGTACGTGGAGCACCTTCGACAGGAAGTCGCTGTTTTCCATGCGGAACTGGAAGCGGAACTGGTTGTTCGGTTCGGCGCCCTTCCGGCTTTTTGCTTCCGGGAACAGCGAAGGCAGGTGCTTGCGGATGACTTTCTCGATGCTTTTCAGCAAGGTGTGGTAGGCATATCTCCCCTGGATGCTCCCGTTCAGGAAAGGAGAGGTGATGCGTATTTCTTTCTCGGGCGAGTGTGCCTGCGGTTGCGTGGCGTTGATTTGCAGGTGAGGCAGGAAATAGTTGCCGGCCTCGTCGGGGGTGCGCACCTGCAGGCTGTCGAGGTGGATGCTTCCCCGCATGTCGTCGATGGAATGTCCGGAGAAGTCCGCCGTCAGGTTGAGCGAGAGGTCAGTATCTTCGTATTTTTTGGTAAGGTGCAGGGAGTACGGACGGAAGTCGCGCACTTTCACGCGCAGGTTGAAGTCGGGTACCGCCTGGCTGGTGACAAAGCTCCCGTCCATGGTGATTTTCCCGTTGTGGTCGTCGAGCGAGAGGTGTCCGTTGAACCCGCCCGGCTTGAAGTCGCCGTTCAGCGCGATGTGCTGATACTGGTAATGGTTGTACTCAAGAGACGAAATCTCTCCCTTGATGTGCGATTCCAGCTGGTTGTTGCGGTATTGCAGTCCCTTCAGCTCCAGGTCGAACGAGGTCTTCCCGAGTTCCTCCTTGGCCAGCAGTTTCCCCAGCTCGAACTCTTGGGTCGAGATGCGTCCCGAGTAGCTTTTCTGCAAGGTCAGCGTGTCGGTGTGCATGGTCACGTTGGCGTTGAGCTGTCCCGGACGGCTCTTGACGGTACCGTGGGCGGTGATGCGTGAGGGATAGCCCGACACGTCGCCCTGGAACTGGATGAATCCGAGGCGCTGGATGAGGTCGGGCAGGTTCGTTTCTGCCCCTTTCAGGTTGTGGAACAGCCAGGGAAGGGCTTTCTCGCTGACATCGGCCTGGGTGATTTCGCCGAAGAAATAAGGTGACTTGACAGACTGATTGGCGTCCATCATCCCCTGTGCGCGCAGAATCAGCTCCTTCTGGGGACTGGCCAGGTAGAAGTGGGTGCAGCGGAACTGCCGTCCCTTGCCGCGGAACGTCGCGTCGATGTGGATGGAGTCCTGGAAGTGCGTCAGTGCCGGGACGAAATACGACAGGTCGGCCGGTGTGACAGAGGCCCGCAGGTTGCCCATGTAGTTCACCGGATTCTCCGGCGACGTCAGCAGGTGCGGGTCCTTGAGATTGCCCGTAGCCGACAGCGTGTCGATGCACACGAAGGTAGACGGCAGGTGGAGAGTCAGCTCCTGCAGGTAGATGCCCTGCGGATTGGCCGTCACCTTGAGGGCAAACTTCTTCAGGCGGAAGCCGCTCTGTTCGTTGAAGCTCATGCGCCGGATTTGGGCGTTGAGCGAGTCTTTCTGCAAGGCCTTCAAGGAGAGGGTGGCCGAAAGCTCACTGATGCCGATGTGGCTGGAGTTGAATTTCCGGGGGGTGACCGCTTCCGAGAGGACATCGTAGTGCACCTGTCCGCGGCGAATCAGTACGGAGTTGATGCGCAGGTCGAGGGGGCTTTCCTGCTTCGTGCTGTCTTTGGAAGCAAAGGCGTCGATGAGAAACTGGCAGTTCAGCGGGGCATCCGGAGTGGGACGGCTCAGACGGGCGTCCAGACCGAACAGCTGGATGCTGCTGATGCGAATCTGCTTGCGGAAAAGCGAGGGAATGTCTATCTTGACGGAGAAACGCGAGATGCCCAGCAGGTCTTTTCCCTGCCGGTCCTTGATGCGCACGTTCTGGATGACCACGCGGTTCAACAAGCCCAGGTCGACGTTGCCGATGCGGACCTCGGCCTGCACCAGCCGGGAAAGCTCACGGGCCGCATACGTACTGACACGATGCTGCACCGCCGGAAGGCTGAACAGGGCAATCAGGCCGAAATAAAGAATCAGTGCGGAAATGACCGTGAGGCGTATGGCTTGTTTTATGCGCGTGAATCTACTCATCTATTTTTTCTGCAATTAGTAAACAAAAGTACAAATAACCGACGAAGAAAGTGGACATCGGAAAGGGTTATTAGCAGTTTTTAAGTTTTGCAGAAAGCTTTGTTTGTCTGTTTTTGCGGTAATAAAATTCTATTTTTATTCATTTTTACATTGAAAATGCAAATAAAAATAGAATTTATGCGGATATTTGAAAAAATATTCGGAAATTTGTGCCGTTTTTAGGAAACCATAGATTATTGAACATAGATTGACGAAATGACACAGAAACTGAAAATTCCTTCTCCGCTGGCTTCGTTGTTGCCGGTGCTGGTCCTGGTGGTCCTGCTTTTTTTTACCATTCGCCTGCTGGGAGCCGATGCGCTGGGCGGGGGCAGTCAGATTTGCCTGCTGCTGACGACGGCCTTGTGTGCCGCCATGGGCATGGGGCGTTACGGGGTGGCCTGGAGAGATATTGAGCATGCCATTGTGAACAACATTGCAGGGGTGAGTTCCGCCCTGATTATTCTACTGATTATCGGTGCGCTGTCGGCAGCCTGGATGCTGGGTGGCGTAGTACCTACGCTGATATATTACGGTGTACAGATTATCCATCCGAAATTTTTCCTGGTGTCGTGCTGTGCGATTTGTGCCGTGGTATCGGTCATGACCGGCAGCTCGTGGACCACGATAGCCACCATCGGCATTGCCCTGATGGGCATCGGCAAGGCACAGGGATTCGACGAGGGCTGGATTGCCGGAGCCATCGTGTCGGGAGCGTACTTCGGCGACAAGGTGTCTCCACTTTCGGACACGACCATCCTGGCTTCGTCGGTGACGGACACCCCGCTGTTCACGCACATCCGTTACATGATGTACACCACGGTGCCCTCCATCGTGATTGCCCTGGCGATTTTTACGGTGGCCGGTTTTTCGCACGAGGCCACGGACAGTTCGCAGATGGCGGTGTTTACCACCGGACTGGCCGAGCGTTTCCACATCACCTTCTGGGTCTTGCTGGTGCCGGTAGTGACGGGTATCCTGATTGCCCGGAAGGTGTCGTCCATCATCACGCTGTTTGTGTCGACGGCACTGGCTGTGGTTTGCATGCTGGTGTTTCAGACCGACGTGCTGCGGGAGGTGGCCGGCGAGGGAGTGTCTGGTGCCGAAGCGTTGTATAAAGGAGTGCTGCTGGCTTTGTCGGGCGGCACGTCTGTGCAGGCCTCCAGTCCGGAACTGACGGAACTGATTGCCACCCGCGGCATGGGCGGCATGATGGACACGGTGTGGCTGATTCTCTGTGCCATGTGCCTGGGCGGGGCGATGACGGCCTGCGGCATGCTGGGCAGCATTACGCGGATGTTCGTACACCTGACCCATAAGCTAGCGGGAACGGTGACGGCTACGGTGGCCTCCGGCCTGTTTCTGAACCTGGCCACGGCCGACCAGTATATTTCGATTATCCTCACCGGAAACATGTTTAAGGATATTTACCAGAAGAACGGATACGAGTCGCGTCTGCTGAGCCGTACGACGGAAGATGCCGTGACGGTGACCAGTCCGCTGATTCCCTGGAACACGTGCGGCATGACGCAGGCCACCATCTTGAGCGTGCCTACGCTGGTGTACCTGCCGTACTGCTTCTTCAACCTGCTCAGTCCGCTGATGAGCATCTTCGTGGCGTGCATCGGCTACAAGATTGTGCGTCCGGCCAAGCACAAGGAATGAACTCATTAAAACCATAAAATATAATGAACCAGAAACACGTAACATTGGCTGCCTGCCTGATGGCTTTCGGGCTGACATTGCAGGCACAGAATGGAGGCATCTCTCCGGAAATGCTGAAGGAAATTCAGCGCAGTTATCAGAATACAGCTGCCGACAAGGCGATTCGCAATGCCTTGGGCGGTACCAGCATCAAGCAACTGGCCCTGAACCAGGAAAACCAGCAGGCGGTGGACGCCGATTTCTCCATCAAGGTGGAGTCGAAGGGAATCACCGACCAGCAGTCGTCGGGCCGCTGCTGGCTGTTTACGGGACTGAACGTGATGCGGGCCAAGGCCATTGCCAAATACGACCTGCCGGGACTGGAGTTCTCGCAGGTATACTGTTTCTTCTGGGACCAGCTGGAGAAGTCCAACCTCTTCCTGCAGGGGGTGATTGAAACGGCGGGCAAGCCGATGAGCGACCAGACAGTGGAATGGCTGTTCAAGCATCCGCTGAGCGACGGAGGTACCTTTACGGGGGTGGCCGACATCGTGACGAAGTACGGACTGGTGCCCAAGGAGGCCATGCCGGAAACGTACAGCAGTGAGCATACGTCGTATATGTCGTCATTGATTGGACTGAAACTGAAGGAGTTCGGGCTGGAACTGAGAGACCTGTCGGCCAAAGGTGAAAAGACGGCAGTCATTGAGAAACGGAAGGAAGAGATGCTGGGTACGGTCTACCGGATGCTGGCACTGACCCTGGGCGTGCCGCCGACTTCGTTCGACTACGTGCGCAAGGACAGCAAGGGCAAGGTGGTGGAAACAGAGCATCACACACCGATGTCGTTCCTGGAGAAGTATGGCGACAAGAACCTGCTGACTAACTACGTGATGGTGATGAACGACCCGTCGCGCGAATACTATAAGTGCTACGAGATTGCCTACGACCGTCACTGCTACGACGGGAAGAACTGGACGTACGTGAACCTGCCGGTGGAGGAAATCAAGGAGATGGCCATCGCCTCACTGAAGGACAGCACCCGGATGTATTTCTCCAGCGACGTGACCCAGATGGACAGTAACCGCGGACTGCTGGACGTGCACAATTATGATTTCGATTCGCTGATGGGCACCACTTTCGGCATGGACAAGAAGCAGCGTATCCAGACTTTCGCCAGCATGTCGGCTCATGCCATGACGCTGATGGCTGTCGACCTCGACGAGCACGGAAAGCCGAAAAAATGGATGGTGGAAAACAGCTGGGGCCCTTCTGCCGGCTATCAGGGACACCTGATCATGACCGACGAATGGTTCAATGAATACATGTTCCGCCTGGTACTGGAAACTAAATACGTGCCGAAGAAAGTGCTCGACATTTTCAAGCAGAAGCCGATACAGCTTCCGGCATGGGATCCGATGTTTGCGGAAGAAAAATAAGCGAAGCGGGGGAAATAACCGTCCCCTGGCTTGTTTTATTGCGGAAAAAATCTTTTCTTTGTGAAAAGAGTCATTTTGACGGGGCGAGGAGATACCGGGTATCTTCGCGCCCTTTAACCTTAAATAAGTTTGCTATGAACGAGATACGACCAGTTTCCCGAGCATTGTGCAGTATGCTGTTCCTGGGATGTTTGTGGGGCGGTTTCCCTCTTTGCGTACAGGGACAGAACGGAGAAGACCTGCCGCCTGATTCCATTTATACCATTGGTTATGCCCGTGGAAGTCTGAAAAACATTTCCGGCTCGGTGGAGCAGATTACGGAGAAACAGATGAACCGGGAGCTGATTACCAACCCGCTGGAAGCCATTCAGGGACGAGTGCCCGGCCTTACCATCCTGAAGAGCAACAACGGGATGGCGGCGCTGGAGTCGGTGCGTCTGCGGGGAACGACTTCGCTGACCAGCGGCAATGACCCGCTGATTATCGTGGACGGGGTGTTGGGCGACCTGACGATGCTGGCTTCGGTCTATCCTGCCGACATCGAGACCTTTACCATCCTGAAGGATGCGTCGGAGACGGCGCAGTACGGTTCGCGTGGGGCTTCGGGCGTCATCAACATCGTCACCAAGAAGGGACTGGCGGGGAAGACGCGCGTCAACTACAACGGCAGCTTCGGAATCTCGCATGCCTACCGCAGACTGGATATGCTGTCGGGGGCGGAGTATCGCCGGCTGGCGGCGGAACACGGGTGGAGCATCCTCGACAAGGGGTATGATACGAACTTCCAGAAGGCCATCGAACAGACGGGTTTGCAGCAGAACCACAATATCGCATTTTATGGGGGAGGAGAAGCTTCCAATTACAGGGTGTCGCTGGGCTTCCAGAACCGGGAGGGAGTGATCCAGCACGAAGGCATGAAACTGTTTACGGCCAACATGAATATGTCGCAGAAGATGCTCGACGGACTGATTGACTGCGAGCTGGGGCTGTTCGGCTCCATGCGGCGCGACCGCACGTTGTTCGACCTGCAGAAGACATTCTATTCGGCGGCGGCTTTCAATCCTACCTTCCCTGATTTTCCCAACCCGGAGACAGGAGGATGGGACCAGATTACGACGGCCAGCCAGATTACGAATCCGCTGGCCTGGATGGACGTGGACAACCGGGAGGAGACTTCTTATTTCAGTGCCCATGCCCGCCTGACGTTCCATCTATGGAAGGATTTGAAGATGGTGCTGTTCGGCTCTTATACGTACAGCACGACGGAGAATGCACAGTTTCTGCCGACCACGGTGTGGGGCAACGGACAGGCTTACCGGGGCAACCGCAGGGCGGAGTCCATGCTGGGGAATGCCATGCTGACGTACCAGAAGAAGCTGGGAGCGCATTTCCTGGATGTGCTGGCCCTGGGGGAAGTGGAGAAAGACCGCTTTCAGGGATTTTATACGACCACGACCAATTTCTCATCGAATACGATGGGCTATCACAGCTTGCAGGCGGGGGCCCTGCGTCCCTGGGAGGGGACAGGCTCTTATTACGAAGAGCCGCATCTGGTGTCTTTCCTGGGACGGGTGAACTATACGTACGACGACCGCTATGTGCTGACGGCCAACTTGCGGACGGATGCTTCTTCCAAGTTCGGACGGAACCACAAATGGGGCGTGTTCCCGGCCGTGTCGGTGGCCTGGAACGTGACACAGGAGAAGTTCATGCGGCCGTATCGCTGGATAGACAACCTGAAGCTGAGGATGGGCTACGGACTGGCGGGCAACCAGGGAGGTATTGATTCGTACACCACCCTGTCACTGGTCCGGCCGAACGGGGTGACACCGGTGGGCAACTCGCCGATTGTGACGTATGAAAGCCTGAAGAATGTCAACCCGAACCTGAAATGGGAGGTGAAGTCGACCTTCAATGCGGGGGTGGACATGGGGTTCTACGGCAACCGCGTGCTGCTTTCGGTGAACTATTATCTTTCCAAAACCCGGGATATGCTGTATCAGTATGACGTGAGTGTGCCTCCCTTTGCCTACAACAAACTGCTGGCCAACCTGGGCTCCATGTGGAACAGCGGTACGGAGCTTTCCATCGGTCTGACTCCGCTGCGTACCAAGGATATGGAGCTGAATATCAACGCCAATGTGACGTTCCAGCGCAACAAGCTCCTGTCGCTGAGCGGAATCTATGAAGGGGAACAGGTCAGTGCAGCACAGTATACGGCATTGGCAGGACTCAACGGGGCCGGTCTGCACGGTGGGTACAACCAGATTGTGTATCAGATTGTGGGACAACCGCTGGGAGTTTTCTATTTGCCGCATTGCGAGGGACTTGTGCCGGACGGAAAGGGGGGATACACCTATCAGATTGCCGACCTGAACGGGGGAGGCGTGAACCTGGAGGACGGGGAAGACCGTTATGTGGCCGGACAGGCTACCCCCAAGACGCTGCTGGGTTCGAACATCAGTTTCCGGTACAAGCGTTTCGATGTGTCGCTGCAGATAAACGGGGCATTCGGGCACAAGATTTACAACGGAACGTCTCTGACGTATATGAACATGAACAGTCTGCCTGACTACAATGTGTTGGCGGAGGCTCCGGCACGGAACATACGCGACCTCACGGCTACGGACTACTGGCTGGAAAGCGGCAATTACGTGAACTTTGATTACCTCACCGTGGGATGGAACATTCCGCTCCGGAAAACGCGTTACCTGCACGGGGCCCGACTGGCGCTGACCGTCAACAACCTGGGAACCATTTCCGGATATTCGGGACTGACTCCGCTCATCAATTCCACGCTCGTGGACGAGACTTTCGGGGTGGACGACAAACGGACTTACCCGCTTTCAAGAACCTATATCATCAGTTTAAGTCTTAACTTCTAAACCGCTTGTTATGAAAAGAATATATGTTTTTATATCTGCCGCTTTCAGCCTCCTTGCCGGTGCTTCCTGCAGTGCTTATCTCGATGAAAGTCCCAAGGACCGGCTGGACGAGGAAACGGCCTATTCCACGCTGTCGGACGTGCAGCGCAACGGGGTGCTTTCGCTGTACAACTACGTGGGAGGCTATGTCGACAGTCAGGGACTGCAAGGCACCGGGCGGGGCATATACGACCTGAATACCTTCACCACCGACGAGGCGATGATGCCTACCCGCGGAGGCGACTGGTATGACGGGGGATTCTGGCAGGGTTTGTACCTGCATCGCTGGGGAGTGAACAACGAGGCCATTTATGCCACTTGGGAATACCTGTACCGCACGGTGATTCTGTGCAACGGCTCGCTGGAGAAAATCCAGGCTTTTTCGGCGGCGCATCCCACGGAAGAGGTGGCTCCTTTGGTGGCCGAAGTGCGGGCCTTGCGGGCGATGTTTTATTATTATATCATGGACCTTTTCGGCAGTGTGCCTCTCATTGAGAAGAGCAGTCCGGCACTTGAAGAGATTGTTCAGGAAAAACGGTCTAAGGTGTTCTATTTCATCGTGAAAGAACTGATGGATTCCGAACCTTTCCTGAGCTTGGAACGGAGCAATCAGCCGGGAGTCTATTATGGAAGGGTGACCCGTCCGGTGGTCTGGTTCCTGTTGGCCAAGCTGGCCCTGAATGCCGAAGTCTATGCCGACGACGACTGGACCGACGGAAGCCGTCCGGACGGGAAATCGCTCTTTTTCGAAGTGGACGGACAGTCGTTGAATGCCTGGCAGACGGTGTGCCGTTATGGGGAGAAACTGGCGGCTGCCGGATACAGCCTGGAAGAAGACTATACGGCCAATTTTGCGGTCTTCAACGAGTCTTCGAAAGAGAATATCTTTGTGATTCCCATGGACAAGACACTGTATGCCAACCAGTTTATCTACCTGTTCCGCTCGCGCCACTACAACCATGCCAAAGCTTACGGACTGGGAGGGGAAAACGGAGCGTCGGCCACAAAGGAAGTGCTGGAAGCTTTCGGCTACGACACGCCGCAGGTGGATGCCCGATTTGACTATTGCTATTTTGCCGGTCCGGTGAACGACCTGGAAGGCCGTCAGGTGATGCTCGACGACGGAGTGACCCCGCTGGTGTATGAGCCGTGGAAGGTAGCCCTCGACGTATCGGGACAGCCCTGGGAAAAGACCGCCGGAGCCCGGATGAAGAAATACGAGGTCGACCCGACGGCCCTCAAAGACGGGAAACTGCTGGACAATGACATCGTGCTCTTCCGCTATGCCGACATGCTGCTCATGCAGAGCGAGGCCAAGGTGCGCAACGGAGAGAACGGCGATGCCGAGCTGAACCGGGTGAGAAGCCGGGTGGGGATGCCTCCGCAGACAGCCACCCTCGACTGTCTGCTGGAAGAACGCATGAGGGAGCTGGCCTGGGAAGGATGGAGGCGGCAAGACCTCATCCGCTTCGGCCGTTTTACCCGTGCCTACAGCGACCGTCCGCAGCTTCCCGGGGAAGAAAACGGGTATACGACGGTATTTCCCATCCCCGAAAAGGTGGTCGGCATGAATCCCAATTTATATCAGCATAAGGGATATTAAGGAAATTTTTGCTTTCTCCAGGTGACAGAATCGCTGTTTTGTCATGTAGATTTTACATTTGCCCGCGATATAAAGAAATATTTCTCTAATTCGATGGGCAAATGTTCTTTTTTCACTTCTTTTTTCTTTAATTTTGCACGCAAAATAGAAAACCATTTTTTATAACCTAACATGGCAAATTTAATTAAATTGCGTAAAGGCTTAGACATAAACCTGAAAGGCAAGGCTGCTGCACAAGTGGTGGCTGTAAAGGAGCCGGGATTCTATTCACTGTGTCCCGATGATTTTACAGGCGTGACTCCGAAGGTAGTCGTGAAGGAACAGGAATATGTCATGGCCGGAGGACCCTTGTTTGTAGACAAGAATCATCCTGAAGTGAAATTTGTTTCGCCGGTAAGTGGCGTAGTAACAAGCGTGGAACGTGGAGCAAGACGTAAGGTGATGAGCATTACCGTACAGGCTGCTGCGGAACAGGACTTCGAAGAATTCGGCAAGAAGAGCGTAGCTTCTCTCGACGGGGCTGCCGTAAAGGACGTGTTGCTGAATGCCGGTCTGTTCGCCTTTGTCCGTCAGCGTCCGTATGACGTAGTGGCCGATCCGACTGTAGCACCTCGTGCTATCTTCGTTTCTGCATTCGACACGAACCCGCTGGCTCCAGAATTTGAACTGGCGCTTTCTGGCGAAGAAGCGAATTTCCAGACTGGACTGGATGCGTTGGCTAAGATGGCCAAGACATACCTGAGTATCAGTGTGAACCAGAAGTCACCTGCTTTGACGCAGGCAAAGAATGTGGAAGTCAATGTGTTTGACGGACCTCATCCGGCAGGTAACGTCGGCGTGCAGATTAACCACATTGCTCCGGTAAACAAGGGTGAAACAGTATGGACTATTGATCCGCAGGCTGTCATCTTTATTGGCCGGCTGTTCAATACGGGACGTGTAGACTTTACCCGTACTGTGGCAGTGACTGGTTCGGAAGTGTTGAAACCTGCTTACGTGAAGCTGAAAGTAGGTGCCCTGCTGACAGGTGTATTTGCCAACAATGTAACTACGGACAAGGCTTTGCGTTATATCAGCGGTAACGTATTGACCGGAAAGCAGATTACTGCCAACGGTTATCTGGGAGCCTTCCACAGCCAGTTGACCGTGATTCCGGAAGGAAGCGACGTACACGAAATGCTGGGTTGGATCATGCCGCGTCTGAACGATTTCAGTACCAGCCATTCTTATTTCAGCTGGATGATGGGCAAGAAGAAAGAATATGTGTTGGATGCACGTGTGAAGGGTGGTGAACGCCACATGATCATGTCGAACGAATACGACCACGTACTTCCGATGGATATCCTGCCGGAATACCTGATCAAGGCCATCATTGCGGGCGACATCGACCGTATGGAAGCACTAGGTATTTACGAGGTAGCTCCGGAAGACTTTGCCTTGTGTGAATTTGTCTGCTCTTCAAAGATGGAACTGCAGCGTATTGTTCGCGACGGACTCGACATGCTCCGCCGTGAAATGTGTTAATGCTAACTAAAACGATTATTAATAAATGAACGCGTTAAGAAATTATCTCGATAAGATAAAGCCTAACTTTGAAGAGGGAGGCAAATTTCATGCTTTTCGTTCTGTGTTCGACGGGTTTGAAACATTCCTGTTTGTTCCGAACACTACTTCGAAGACAGGTACGCACATCCACGATGCGATAGACAGCAAACGTATCATGTCGTTCGTGGTGATTGCGCTGATACCGGCCCTGCTGTTCGGTATGTATAATGTGGGTTACCAGCATTTCCATGCTACGAATGTAGAAGGTAGCTTCATCGAAATGTTCGGTTACGGTTTCCTGGCTGTACTGCCGAAAATCATTGTATCCTACGTGGTAGGTCTGGGTATCGAATTTGTGGTAGCCCAGTGGAAGAAGGAAGAAATTCAGGAAGGTTTCCTGGTTTCCGGTATGTTGATTCCGATGATTGTGCCGGTTGAGTGTCCGTTGTGGATGCTGGCCGTGGCTACTGCTTTCTCTGTAATCTTTGCCAAGGAAGTGTTCGGTGGTACAGGTATGAATATCTTCAATCCGGCGTTGATTACTCGTGCCTTCCTGTTCTTTGCTTATCCGACCAAGATGTCCGGTGATACGGTATGGGTGTCCGGTGACAGCATTTTCGGTTTGGGCAAGACTGTGGACGGGTTGACAGCCGCTACTCCGTTAGGTGTGGCAAAGGTTGCCGAGTGCCCTGCTTTCTCGTGGGATATGGTGACCGGTCTGATTCCGGGCTCTATCGGCGAGACGAGCGTAATTGCCATTGCTATCGGTGCCGTTATCCTGTTATGGTCGGGCGTGGCAAGCTGGAGAACGATGCTGTCAGTATTCGTTGGTGGTGCCGTGATGGGTTGGGTGTTCAACCAATGGGGACCGGATACCGCAGTGGCTCACATGCCTTGGTATGAACATCTGTGCCTGGGTGGTTTTTGTTTTGGTGCCGTGTTCATGGCGACCGACCCTGTCACTTCTTCACGTACGGAGAACGGTAAATACGTTTATGGATTCCTGATCGGTGCCATGGCCATCATCATCCGTGTGCTCAATCCGGGTTATCCCGAAGGCATGATGCTGGCTATCCTGCTGATGAATATCTTTGCACCGCTGATTGACTATGTGGTAGTGCAGAACAATATTTCGCGTCGTGCAAAACGTGCTATGTCTAACAAATAAAAACCGAAAATACAATGAATACCAATAGTAACTCTTATACTATCATTTATGCTTCGGTAATGGTTGTTATCGTAGCATTCTTGCTGGCTTTCGTCAACTCTTCTTTGCGCGACCTGCAAGGAAAAAATGTAGAGTTGGATACGAAAAAACAGATTCTTTCGGCTTTGGGTATCCGTGAAGTGGAAGATGCGGAAGCCAAATTTGCCGAAGTGGTGAAAGAAGACATGCTGGTGGCTGAAGACGGTTCGCTGAAGCCATACGAAGGCAGCTTCGTTACCGGATATGAGAAAGCATATAAGGAAAAGGGAGAAGCCCATCTTTTCGTCTGCGAGATAGACGGACAGAAGAAGTATGTTATACCCGTTTATGGTACGGGATTGTGGGGTGCCATCTGGGGCTATGTAGCCTTGAACGAGGATAAGAACACCGTGTATGGCACTTATTTCTCACATGCATCAGAAACTCCGGGCCTGGGTGCGGAAATCGCTACCGAACATTTCCAGAATGAGTTCAAGGACAAGAACGTGCTGGACGGAGATGCCATCGGACTGGATGTCGTAAAGAACGGGAAGATTGACAAGCCTGAGTTCCAGGTGGACGGTATTTCCGGAGGTACGATTACTTCAGTGGCCGTAGGACAGATGCTGAAGAACTGCATGGGAAACTATACCAAGTTTTTAACCGCTAAAGAATAATAGGAGGGGAAATATAATATGGGAAATTTATTTTCAGCCAAGAATAGAGAAGTGTTCTCCACCCCGATTAGCATGAACAATCCGGTCACCGTACAGGTGTTGGGTATTTGTTCGGCACTTGCCGTTACTTCCAAACTGGAACCGGCCATCGTGATGGGACTTTCGGTAACCATTATCACCGCATTCTCGAATGTGGTCATCTCATTAATCCGCAAGACAATTCCGAACCGTATCCGTATTATCGTACAGTTGGTGGTCGTTGCTGCGTTAGTGACTATCGTAAGCGAACTGCTGAAGGCTTTTGCCTACGACGTAAGTGTCCAGCTTTCAGTATATGTAGGTCTGATTATCACCAACTGTATCCTGATGGGACGTCTGGAAGCGTTTGCGATGGCAAACGGCCCGTGGGAATCTTGTCTTGACGGTCTGGGCAACGGACTGGGCTATGCCAAGATTCTGGTCATCGTGGCTTTCATCCGTGAGCTTCTGGGCTCAGGTACGTTGCTGGGTTTCAATGTCCTGAACCATGCAGCTATCCAGGAGTTCGGCTATGTGAACAACGGCTTGATGCTGATGCCGCCGATGGCGTTGATTATCGTGGCTTGCCTGATATGGTACCAGCGTGCGAAGCATCCTGAATTACAAGATAAGGAATAACAAGTAAAGGAAAGACATTATGGAACATTTTTTCAGTTTATTGGTCCGCTCCATCTTTGTGGACAATATGATATTCGCGTTCTTCCTGGGTATGTGTTCATACCTGGCGGTATCGAAGAATGTGAAAACAGCTGTCGGTCTGGGCATTGCTGTAACTTTCGTGCTGGTGGTGACTTTGCCGGTCAACTATTTGCTCCAGACGAAGGTACTGGCTGCCGACGGTATTTTGGGCATTGACCTCAGCTTCTTGAGCTTCATCCTCTTCATTGCCGTTATCGCGGCCATTACACAGTTGGTGGAAATGATTGTGGAGCGTTTCAGCCCTTCGCTGTATGCTTCGCTGGGTATCTTCCTGCCGTTGATTGCCGTGAACTGCGCCATCATGGGTGCCTCTCTGTTCATGCAGCAGCGCATCAACCTGACTCCTTCCGACCCGAAGTTCATCGGTGGCATCGGTGATGCTGTCTCTTACGCACTGGGTTCAGGTATCGGCTGGATGCTGGCCATCGTCGGTCTGGCTGCCATCCGTGAGAAAATGGCTTACTCTGACGTACCTGCTCCGCTGAGAGGACTGGGTATCACTTTCATCACTGTAGGTCTGATGGCAATGGCATTTATGTGTTTCTCTGGTTTGAACATCTAATAGGAAAGGAATAAGACAATGGATATGAATTTTATTTTAGCGAGCATTGGAGTATTCCTGGTGACTATTCTGGTGCTGGTAGTCATCCTGCTGGTAGCGAAGAATTTCCTTGTGGCTTCCGGCAACGTGAAACTGACTATCAACGGCGACAAGGAAATGGAAGTAGAATCCGGCTCTACGTTGCTGAACACATTGGCCGTTAACGGCGTATTCTTGCCTTCAGCTTGTGGTGGTAAGGGTTCTTGCGGACAGTGCAAGTGTCAGGTGATTGAAGGAGGCGGCGAAATCCTGCCTTCTGAAGTGAGCCACTTCAGCCGCAAGCAGCAGAAAGACCACTGGCGTCTGGGTTGCCAGGTGAAGGTGAAAGGTGACCTGTCTATCAAGGTGCCTGAATCTGTAATGGGTGTAAAGGAATACGAATGTACGGTTATCTCCAACAAGAACGTGGCTACTTTCATCAAGGAATTCAAGGTGCAGTTGCCTAAGGGTGCCCACATGGACTTCATCCCGGGTTCTTACGCACAGATCAAGATTCCTAAATATGAAATGGACTACAACAAGGATATCGATAAAGACCTTATCGGTAAGGAATACCTGCCTGCATGGGAAAAGTTCGGTTTGTTTAACCTGAAGTGTAAAAACGAAGAAGAAACCATCCGTGCTTACTCTATGGCCAACTATCCGGCTGAAGGCGACGTATTCATGCTGACCGTACGTATCGCTACTCCGCCGTTCAAACCCGACCGCAGCGGTTTCATGGATGTGATGCCGGGTATCGCTTCTTCTTACATCTTTACCCTGAAACCGGGTGACAAGGTGCTGATGAGTGGTCCTTACGGAGACTTCCATCCGATTTTCAACTCAAAGAAGGAAATGATCTGGGTCGGTGGTGGCGCCGGTATGGCTCCGCTGCGTGCACAGATTATGCACATGACTCGTACGTTGAACACAAGAGACCGCGAACTGCACTACTTCTACGGTGCCCGTGCGTTGAACGAAGTGTTCTACCTGCAAGACTTCCTGCAGCTGGAAAAAGACTTCTCGAACTTCCACTTCCACTTGGCACTCGACCGTCCGGATCCGGCAGCCGATGCAGCGGGCGTGAAGTACACTCCGGGATTTGTTCATCAGGTAATGTACAACACTTACCTGAAAGACCACGAAGCTCCGGAAGACATCGAATACTACATGTGTGGTCCTGGTCCGATGTCAAAAGCTGTGGTTAACATGCTGGATAGCCTGGGCGTTGAAAGCTCTTCTATCATGTATGATAACTTCGGTGGATAATCAAGAAATTATAAGTCTTGAAATAAAGAAAAGCCTCTGCACAGCGCAGGGGCTTTTTTTATGCCATAAAGACTCTTCGTCGGTTGTCGCGTGAGCATACGGACAGGAGGGGCTGGCAGAAGTTCGCATTTGGATAAAGAATACTTACTTGTTGTTACTTTGTGGAGCCTAACCTGTCGAACAGTCTGCAAGTAGTAATGAATATGGAAAGAAATGAGGCGATATATTACAAAATAATGAAGATTTTGTTCATTTTGATATCTGTTTCTTGATGTACGTCAATAAATGATAGGGGAAAGGCAACTTTTCTTCTGCTTTGTTTTTATGTTGTTCAACATATACTTATCTTTGCATCGGTAAAAAGAAATAGCTCGAGCTAAACTAGAGAATTATTTAGGTAACAAAGTTTTTAGGTAAAAGATTTTAAAGGTATGAAAAGATTAGGATTAACATTGGTAGCCGCATTGGCTTTTTCAGTTTCTATGTTTGCAGAAGGTGTGCAGGGCAACAGCAATGCAGAAAAGTGGAACGGTTCAATCAACAAGTCTAAACTGACTAAGTATCTGAATCTGTCATCTACCCAGCACGAGAAAGTAGCTGATATTTGCGACTATTTTGAGCAGGAAATGACCCGTGCCAACTCCTCAAAGACTGACAACAAGGAAAAAGTTCGCAAGGCTGTATACGGCAACCTGAAGCTGATGAAACAGACACTGGACGAAAAGCAGTACTCAAACTACGTACGTCTGATGGCCATGACACTGCGCAACAAAGGTATCGACTTGAACGAAGCAAAATAAATAAAAGATATTTTTGACCTTTTCTGAGAACCCCGGAGACTTGCAAGAGTCCTCGGGGTTTTTTGTGTCTTCAGAAGAAACATACAAAACGTCGAAGCGCTTTTTAGGGGAGCAATTTCTCTGTTTGGGAATCCCAATCCTACTCCTCGTGATAATCATTCAGGCGGTCGTTCCAGAGATACTTCCGGGTTTCGCTGACGATGACGCCCGAGAGCAGAAGCAGGGAGATAAGGTTCGGAATGGCCATGAGGGCATTGACCACATCGGCGAAGTTCCACACGAGGGACAGGTTGACTACGGAACCCACATACACCATCACAATCCACAGCAGACGGTAGGCCCGCATGATTTTCCGGCCTCCCAGGTACTCTACGGCCTTCTGCGAATAATACGTCCAGCCCAGGATGGTACTGAAGGCAAAGGTCACGATGCCGAACGACAGGATGGGAGTGCCGACGTAGGGAATTTTCGCGAAGGCCATCTTGGTCAGGGCCGCGTCGCTCGTGTAGTCGATGTCCGGATAGGCCAGGATGCTGCTCACCAGTACCAGTCCGGTCAGGGCGCAGATAACCACTGTGTCCCAGAAGGTACCTGTGGAAGAAACCAGTGCCTGGCGCACCGGGTTGCGTGTCTGGGCTGCTGCCGCTACGATGGGAGCCGACCCCAGTCCCGATTCATTGGAGAAAAGTCCGCGCGCGATGCCGTAGCGGGCCGCCATCATCACCGTGGTGCCCACAAAACCGCTGCCCGCCGCACGGGCCGAAAAAGCCGATTCCAGAATGAGGCGGATGGAAGCCCCCAAGTAGGCATGGTTCACCATCAGGATGTAGATGCAGCCTCCCACATAGAGCAAGGCCATGAGCGGGACGAGTCCCATGCACACTCTGGCGATGCTTTTGACGCCACCGATGACCACGAGGGCCGTCAGGACGCTCATTGCTATACCTGTCAGGTGAGGTGATACCCCGTAGGATTCATGGAGTAATAAGGAAATGGAATTGGCCTGCACCGTGTTGCCGATGCCGAAAGCCGCCAGTGCGGTGAAGATACAGAACAGGATGCCCAGCCATTTCATGCCCAGTCCGCGTTCCAGGGCGTACATCGGACCGCCAATCATCTCGCCCGACGCATTTTTCACCCGGTATTTTACGGCCAGCAGTCCCTCTGCATATTTGGTCGACATGCCGAACACCCCTGTGAGCCAGCACCAGAACACGGCACCCGGTCCGCCCAGGGCCACAGCCGTCGCCACACCGATGATGTTGCCCGTGCCGATGGTCGCTGCCAGGGAAGTGGCCAACGCCCCGAACTGGCTCACGTCGCCGCCGGCCTCCCGGTCCTTGCTGACGGAGAGGCGCAGGGCCTTGAGAATATGCAGTTGGGGAAATCGCAGCCGGACGGTCAGGTAAAGGTGCGTGCCCAGCAGCAAGACAATCATGGGCCATCCCCATAAGAACGAACTAATCTCCTGTACAATCTTCGTAATCTGTTCCATTTTCTGTTTGTTTTGATTATTTGCGCAAAAGTGTGAATAATAAATCAAAACTCATAAAAATGTGTCAGAAATAACGAAATATCAGTTTTTCTCTTTCAAAAGGTCTTCCAACTTGAGCAGTTCGTCGCGGTATTGTGCCGCTTCGATGAAGTCCAGCTTCTTGGCCGCTTCCTGCATGAGCTTGCGGGTGCGGTCGATGCTCTTCTGCAACTGTTCCTTCGACATGTACTGTACCACCGGGTCGGCTGCCGCATGCAGCTGGGCTTCCGTCTCGGTGTATGCCTTCGGAGCTTTCGGCTTGCTGTCGGCCGTTGCGGCAGAAGAAGACCGTTCGATGTCGAGCAGGGCATTGTTGCGCGAGCGCGTAATCTGTTTCGGCGTGATGCCGTGTGCCTCGTTGTAGGCCAGCTGTTTTTCCCGTCGGCGGTTGGTCTCGTCGATGGTCTGCCGCATGCTGTCCGTGATGTGGTCGGCATACATGATGACCTTTCCGTTCACGTTGCGGGCGGCACGTCCGGCTGTCTGAGTGAGCGAGCGGTGCGACCGGAGGAAGCCCTCCTTGTCGGCATCCAGGATGGCCACCAGCGACACTTCCGGCAGGTCGAGTCCCTCACGCAGCAGGTTTACCCCCACCAGCACGTCGTAGATGCCCTGCCGCAGGTCGTCCATAATCTTGATACGTTCCAGCGTATCCACGTCGCTGTGGATGTAGGCGCAGCGCACGTCGTGGTTGAGCAGGTATTCCGTCAGCTCCTCGGCCATGCGTTTGGTCAGGGTGGTGACGAGCACGCGCTCTTCCTTTTCCACCCGTTGCTGGATTTCCTCCATCAGGTCGTCTATCTGGTTCAGGCTGGGGCGTACCTCGATGACCGGGTCGAGCAGTCCCGTGGGGCGGATGACCTGTTCCACCACGATGCCCTCACTCTGTTGCAGCTCGTATTCGGCCGGAGTCGCACTTACGTAAATCACCTGCTTGGCCATCTGCTGGAACTCCTCAAACGTAAGCGGGCGGTTGTCCATGGCAGCCGGGAGCTGGAAACCGTATTCCACCAGGTTCGTCTTGCGGGCCCGGTCGCCGCCGTACATGGCCCGGATTTGGGGCACGCTGACGTGGCTTTCGTCGATGACAATCAGGAAATCCTCCGGGAAAAAGTCGAGCAGGCAGTAGGGGCGGGTACCCGGTTCGCGTCCGTCGAAGTAGCGCGAATAGTTCTCGATGCCCGAGCAGTGTCCCAGTTCGCGCAGCATCTCCATGTCGTACGTCACCCGTTCATACAGGCGCTTGGCCTCGTAGGGCTTTCCGATTTCTTCAAAGTAGGCCACCTGCTTCGTCAGGTCATCCTCAATCTGGTGGATGGCCCGGAGCGTGCTTTCCTTGGTCGTCATGAAGAGGTTGGCCGGATAAATCTTGTATTCGTCGAACGTGCCGAGGCGATGTCCCGAAATGGGGTCGATTTCCTCGATGCCGTCTATCTCGTCGTCCCAGAACATCACCCGGAGCACACTGTCGGTATAGGCCAGGGAGATGTCCACCGTATCCCCCTTCACGCGGAAGTTGCCACGGTTCAGTTCGATGTCGTTGCGCACGTACAGGCTGTCCACCAGCCGGCGCAGGAACACGTTGCGGTCCAGCAGTTTCCCCTTCTTGATGTCAATGACGTTGTTGTAGAAGTCCGCCGGGTTTCCCATACCGTAGATGCACGACACGGACGACACCACAATGACATCCTTCCGTCCCGAGAGCAGGGCCGAGGTGGCCGCCAACCGCAGCTTGTCGATTTCCTCGTTGATGGCCAAGTCCTTTTCTATATAGGTGTCGGTCGAAGGGATGTATGCCTCCGGCTGGTAATAGTCGTAGTAAGACACGTAGTATTCCACGGCGTTGTGCGGGAAGAAGTTCTTGAACTCCCCGTAGAGCTGTGCGGCCAGCGTCTTGTTGTGGCTCAGGATGAGGGTCGGCTTGTTCACGTTCTTGATGACATTGGCAATGGTGAAAGTCTTTCCGGAGCCGGTGACCCCCAGCAAAGTCTGTGCGGGTACGTGTTGCATGACGCCTTCGGTCAGCTGGGCGATGGCTTCCGGCTGGTCGCCGGTGGGCTGATAGTCGGATATGAGTTCGAAATTCATGAAATCAGGAAATTGGTGAATTGAAAATTGGTGTAAAATTACATATTATTTTACACAACACTTTGCACATCCTGAAAAATTACATTAAAAAACGTCTTGGAGTTGCATTATTCGCTGGAAAAGAGTAATTTTGCGCAACTATCTTGATAAATATGAAGAAATATATTGCAATGGCCCTCCTTTCCGCGGGAATCTTGTCTTCCTGTGGAGAGTATAACAAGGTGCTGAAATGCACTGACTACGAATACAAATACGAAGCGGCAAAAACCTATTTTGCCAAGGGACAGAATTCGCGTGCGGCTACCATTCTGGAGGAGTTGATTCCCATCCTGAAGGGTACGGCCAATGGTGAAGAGTCGTTGTACATGCTGGCAATGACTTACTACAACCAGGGGGACTATGTGACGGCTTCGCATTATTTCAATACCTATTATACGACTTATCCGCGGGGTACCTATACTGAACTGGCCCGTTTCTTCAGTGGAAAGGCACTTTATCTGGATACACCGGAACCGCGTCTGGACCAAAGCAGTACCTACAAGGCCATTCAGGAACTGCAGATGTTCATGGAATATTTCCCGACCAGTTCGCGGAAAGAAATTGCGCAGAACATGATTTTCGAATTGCAGGACAAGCTGGTAGAGAAGGAATATCTTTCGGCAAAACTCTACTACGACCTGGGTTCCTATTCCGGAAACTCGGTGTACAGCAGTACGGGTAACAACTACCTGGCTTCCATCGTGACGGCACAGAACGTGCTGAAGGAATATCCCTACACGCGGTTGCGGGAAGACCTGTATATCCTGATTCTCCGGGCCAAGTATCACATGGCCAAGGAGAGTGTGCTCGAAAAGCGGGAAGACCGTATGCGCGAGACCGTGGACGAATACTACGCCTTCAAGAACGAATTTCCGGAAAGCAAGTACATGAAAGAGGTGGAAGGTATTTTTGCCGACGTGAGCAAGTACATTTCTACCGGTGAAGATGAATAATAAACGTGTATAATTATAAATAAGGACTTATGGATTACAAAAAAACAAACGCTCCTACAACTACCGTTACTCGTAATTTGATGGAACTCTGTGAGGACACAGGCAATATCTATGAAACCGTAGCTATCATCGGCAAACGTGCCAACCAGATTGCTGCAGAGATGAAGAATGACCTTTCCAAGAAATTACAGGAGTTTGCTTCCTATAACGATAACCTGGAAGAGGTGTTTGAAAACAGAGAACAGATTGAGATTTCTCGCTATTACGAAAAGCTCCCGAAACCGACACTGATCGCTACACAGGAGTACATCGAAGGAAAGGTTTATTATAGAAACCCTGCAAAGGAAAAGGAAAAATTGCAGTAATCCTTATTGTAAAGAATTTAGGAATGCATACGTGCATTCGGGCTTGTCATTCTGAGTGCAGCCGGCAAGAACCGTGCCCCTCAGAATGACATTTGCGTTTGAAAACCTTTTATTGACAATTGATATGATACAGAGAATACAGACCGTTTATTTGCTGGTCGTAGCCATCCTGATGGTGGTGATGATGTCTGCTTCCGTGGGAAGCTTTTATACCGACAAGAACATTTGCGAAATGACGAACTTGAGCTATACGCTTCCTGACGGCAACGTGAACTATACACCGTGGGCCTTGTTTGCCGTGCTGGTGGTGGCGGCTGTGGTAGCCCTGGGCACCATCTTCCTCTATCGGAAACGGATGTTACAGATTCGTCTGACCATCTTCAATACCATCGTGCTGATTGGCTATTACCTGGTGCTGGTTTATTTCGTGGTGAACCCCGACAAGGCGTTCGATGACTACAGCTTCATGCCTTCGTGGTCTGTCTGTCTGCCGCTGGTGAGCATCATTCTGAACTGGCTGGCTATCCGCGCCATCGGCAAGGACGAGATGCTGGTCAAGGCATACGAAAGACTGCGCTGATTCATCGGTGAAGATACAGAAAAACGAGTTGCGCCCTTCTTCCTTCTGTGGGAAAAAGGGCGCAACTCGTTTTTTTGTTGTTTCTTGCTGGCGGCTTTAGTCAAAGACGTACATCTCGGAAGGGGTAGTGCGTCGCAGGGGAATCACTTCCACATCCTTTCCCACGGTGATGTTTTTCTGCCGGAAAGCCAGCTCCACCGTCTTGAAAGCCAGTTCCGGGTGGTTGTTGTCCTTGCTCAGGTGGCAGAGCCACAGGTATCTCAGTCCCTCGGGGAAATGGTTGCTCAGGTAGTCGGCCATTTCGTGGTTGCTCATGTGCCCGTTGGGTCCGGCGATGCGTTCCTTCAGGTGCTGTGGATAAGGACCCATTTTCAGCATGGTATCGTCGTAGTTGGCTTCCAGTATCAGGTAGTTGCTCTGCTGGATATAGCGTGCAGCCGTCGGGGTGATGTGGCCGATGTCGGTCAGGAAAGAGAAGGTCTTGTCGCCTGCCGTGATGCAGTAGCCCACGTTGTCGGTCCCATCGTGCGGCACTTCGAAGCAGGTGACGTGGAAGTCGCCCAGCGTGAAGCCTTCTTCTTTCTGGATGAAATGCGTGCGTTCCGGGCTCAGCCGTTCGGTCATGCAGTAACTGCGGCGCATGCCTTCGTGTATCTCGTGGGTAGCATAGACGGGGATGCCGTGCCGTTCTCCCAGGTGGCCGATTGCCTTGATGTGGTCGGCATGGTCGTGGGTGACGAGTACGGCCTGTATGCTTTCCAGGTGGAGCATGCGCTCCTTGAACACTTTCTTGAGGGTACGGATGCCGATGCCGGCATCGATTAATATGGCGGTGTGGTCGGTAGCCAGGTAGTAGCAGTTGCCGCTGCTTCCGCTTGCTAGACTCATGAATTGTACTTTCATCTCTTTTCTTTTTTGCTAAAGGAACGCAAAGATACGGAAAAAAAGACAGAAATCAAACAAGGCCGTTCCGAAAGGAACGGCCTTGCAAAGGGTTTTTATGCGTTTTCTTGCTGAATGTGAAGGCTTAGAACTGGAAGAAGTTCTTGGCGTTGTAGTAGCTGATGTCTTCCACCATCTGCTGTACGCGCGGCATCTCACTGGCCGGAATTTCTCCGTTTTCCACGTCCTTGCCCAGCAGGTTGCAGAGCGTACGGCGGAAATATTCGTGACGCGGATAGGAGAGGAACGAACGGGAGTCGGTGAGCATGCCCACAAAGCGGCTCAACAGTCCCAGCAGAGAGAGGGCGTTCATCTGTTTCTCCATGCCGTCTTTCTGGTCGAGGAACCACCAGCCTGAACCGAACTGAATCTTGCCCGGTATCGTGCCGTCCTGGAAGTTGCCCAGCATGGTGGCAATCACTTCGTTGGCACAGGGGTTCAGGTTGTAGAGGATGGTCTTGGTCAGTTTGCCTTCCGTGTTCAGGCGGTCGAGGAATTTCGACATGGATTTGGCGGTGTTGAATTCACCGATGGAGTCGAAACCGGTGTCGGGACCGAGCAGCTTGAACATCTTCGTGTTGTTGTTGCGGATGGCGCCGTAGTGGTACTGCTGTGTCCAGCCCGTCTCATAGTCCATTTCGCCGAATACCACCAGCATGGCCGACTTGAACTTCAGGATTTCTTCATGGGTCAGTGGAGTGTCGCCATATACCTTGTTGAAGATGGCGCGGATTTCAGCATCCGTATAGTCTTCCGCATAGAACTCTTCGATGCCGTGGTCGGACAGCTTGCAGCCTTGTGCGGCAAAGAATTCATGACGCTTGCGCAGGGCCTCCACCATGTCGTCGAAGCAGGAGATGCTGACACCGCTCACTTCACTCAGTTTTTCCACGTAAGCACGGAAGTCGGCCGGCACTTCCACGGCCATGGCCTTGTCCGGACGCCAGGTAGGCAGCATCTTGATTTCAAAACCGCTTTCACGGGTAGCGATGTGGTATTCCAGTGAATCCACCGGGTCGTCGGTAGTACATACCGTTTCCACGTGGTAACGGCGCATCAGGTTGCGGGCGGAATATTCCGGAGTAGCCAGTTTGGCATTGCATTCGTCAAAGATTTCGCGGGCCGTAGACGGATTCAGAATCTTGTCGATGCCGAAAGCCGTTTTCAGTTCCAGGTGCGTCCAGTGGTACAACGGGTTACGGAGTGTGTAAGGAACCGTCTCGGCCCATTTTTCAAATTTCTCCCAGTCGGATGCATCGCCGGTGCAGTAGCGTTCGGCCACGCCGTTGCTTCGCATGGCACGCCATTTATAATGGTCGCCTCCCAGCCAGATTTCGGTGATAGAATTGAACCGGTAGTCGTCGGCCACCATTTTCGGGCTCAGGTGACAGTGATAGTCGATAATCGGCATTTTGGCCGCATGGTTGTGGTATAGTTCCTGTGCGGTTTCTGTTTGCAGCAGGAAGTTCTCGTCCATAAATTTTTTCATGACAGAATGTGTTTTTAATATTTGTAGAATTGTCTTATACAGTAAGGTTACAATTTATTTATGTTGGGAAATATAAAATATCGATTGTCTTCCCGTTATCGAACACGAAAGTAGAAATTTTCTTTGGAATAACAAAATATTTATTACCTTTGCAACACTCATTTATGAAGATTTATCTCGCGAAAGTAAATGTAATCCTTTGAAAAACACCAGGTTGCCTGTGCGTAGGAAAAACTTTTGCACGACGGATTCCCGTAAATGGGCGACAGAACAACATTTTTGTGATTAAAGAAATAGTATGAAAGCATTGAACAAAGAGACCGCCAGAAAGACGGTCCGTCCGGAAAGAATCATCCAGTTTGGAGAGGGGAATTTCCTCCGTGCGTTCGTGGACTGGATTATTTACAACATGAACGAAAAAGCCGATTTCAACAGCAGTGTAGTAGTGGTACAGCCCATCGAGAAGGGAATGATTGACAAGCTGAACGCCCAGGATTGCCTGTATCATGTCAACCTGCAGGGACTGGAAAAGGGAGAGGCCGTGAACAGTCTGACGATGATTGACGTCATCAGCCGTGCCTTGAATCCGTACCACCAGTTCTCGGATTTCCTGAAACTGGCCGAACAACCCGAGATGCGTTTCGTGATTTCCAATACGACGGAGGCGGGCATTGCTTTCGATCCTTCCTGCAAGCTCGACGACGCGCCGGCTTCATCCTATCCCGGCAAACTGACGCAGCTATTGTATCACCGCTATCAGACTTTCCAGGGCGATATGTCGAAGGGACTGATTATTTTCCCGTGCGAGCTGATTTTCCTGAACGGGCACAAGCTGAAGGAAACCATCTACCAGTACATCGAACTCTGGAACCTGGGCGACGGCTTCAAAAACTGGTTTGAAAAGGCTTGCGGCGTATATGCCACGCTGGTCGACCGTATCGTTCCGGGATTTCCGCGCAAGGACATCGACGCCATCAAGGAAAAGTTGCAGTATGACGACAACATGGTGGTACAAGCCGAAATCTTCCACTTGTGGGTTATCGAGGCGCCGAAGGAAGTGGCTGCCGAATTCCCTGCTGACAAGGCCGGACTGAACGTGCTGTTCGTACCGTCGGAAGCACCGTACCACGAACGGAAGGTAACCTTGCTGAACGGTCTGCATACCGTACTCTCTCCGGTGGCATACCTTTCCGGCATCAACATCGTGCGCGATGCCTGCCAGCATCCGGTGGTCGGCAAGTTCATCCATAAGGTGATGTTCGACGAACTGATGGAAACCTTGAACCTGCCGAAAGAGGAACTGGAGAAATTTGCTCACGACGTGCTGGAACGCTTCAACAATCCGTTTGTAGACCATCAGGTGACTTCCATCATGCTGAACTCCTTCCCGAAATACCAGACCCGTGACCTGCCCGGACTGAAAACGTACTTGCAGCGTAAGGGCAAACTGCCCGAAGGACTGGTACTGGGACTGGCGGCCATCATCACTTACTATAAAGGAGGCGTACGTGCCGACGGGGCTGAAATCGTTCCCAACGACGCACCGGAAATTATGGACTTGCTGAAACAGTTGTGGGCTACGGGCGATACGGCCAAGATTGCGGAAGGTGTGCTGGGGGCCACTTCTATCTGGGGCGAAGACCTGAACCTGATTCCGGGATTGGCAGAAGCCGTGGAGAAAGACCTCGACAGCATTCAGGAAAAGGGTATGCTGGAAACCGTAAAGGCTATTCTTTGACAATTAATTGTTAGAATTCCATATCCATCTGACGGGAGAAAAGCGTTTTTCGGACGTTTTCCTCCCGTTTTGCTTGTATAAACTTGCATTTTTGATTCTTTTTGTTTATCTTGCCTTTCAAAGAGGAGGCAGACATGGAAATTACCGCACAAGTACAAAAGGAATTGGAACTTTTCAACCGTGGGCGCACGCGTGACAATGGAGCCTATCTTATCAGCATGGCGACCGAGTATCGCCCGTATTATGCGCTGTGGCGCGAATTTCTTTCTCCTCCGTCCTATCTCTTTGTCCGTACGCTGGGCGTGACGCTGGATGTCGCTTCGGCCCGTGCCTTCTCGATGTTGCAGAATTGTAATGTGAAGTTGGAGATGGCCGACAATGAACGGTTTGAACCGTATTATGGCAACCTGGACGACCTGATGCCTTTCGGCAAATACAAAGGAAAGCACCTGGCAGAGATTTATTACATCGACCCTTCGTATATGCTTTGGTTGGCCAACAAGTTTGAGCCGCACAATCCGCGGTACGAACGCATGGTGGAGCTGGCCAAACGTTTTGCCGTGGTACATTTTGAACTGACCGTGCGCAAGCCGCGCATTGCTTCCGTCAGTCGGTTTGTGCGGGAGGTGGGCGATACGTTGAAAGATTTGCAGGTGACGGTGCTTCACGTGCGGTTGCAGGTAGATACTTATAAACCTGATTTTTTTGTCGACCAGAACGTGCTGGCGGCCGACCGCGACGGCAACCGTTTCACGTTTCTTGTCAAGGCCCGTGCCCGTAGCTTGAGTCCCAATGTGCTGAGTTGTCGCAGCCGGGCGATTGAGCCGCAACAGTTCCTGCATCTGCTGTCGGCCAAGGTGATGTCGCACTATGAATCACATGGGGTACGCTATACCCGGCTGGGATATGTGAAACTGGCGTGAAGGAAGGCCCGGCGTACGTATTCTTTTTTCAAGTCCAAGGGTTTGAGCACCTGCTGGTCGTAGGTCAGCAAGTCGATGTCGAGAGGGATGCGTCCTTCCTCCTTGCTTTGGGGTGTCCGGCCGTTGGTCTGTTCGATTTCTTTCAGTAAACTCCGTACTTCCGTCATGGCCAGTGAGGTATGAATACGGGCCGCCCGGTTCAGAAACGGTTGCGGGTTGCTTATCCTTTCCGGTTGTGTCTCCACGATTTCCCCCCATTCAATTCCCGGGAAAAGCCGTTGCAGCGACTCTTCCGCATTCTTCAGGTGAAGCCGGGCGTCCAGGTTGGAGCCCATGCAGAGCAGACACGTATGAGATATATTAGTTTCTGGCATGACGGGTAGGTTTAAAAGAAATCCTCATTTTCCCTTTTTTAGAATCGGAGCAAAGGTAGGGAAAAATGAGGGAATATGCGAATGAAAAAGACGTTTACGAATTTTCTTCTGCAGATTGCGCTTGCTGATAGGCTTCCATTTCCTTCCGGCTGCGGCTGGAAGTAACCAGATAAACCCCACCGAAAATCAGTACCACGGCAATGATTTTCGTCAGGTTGAAGGAATCCATGCCCCAGCATACGGCTACGATGCAGGCTACCAGTGGCTGGATGTAGTTGTACATGCCGGCTACCGTCGGACGGAGGTTTTTCTGGCCCACCACAATCAGCATGTAACTGATGAAGGTGGCCCCTACCACGATGAAGATAAGGCTGCCGATTTCAGTGGCCTGCAGTCCGGCCCAGTCGGCATTCATCAGGTCGCGGGCCGAGAAGGGGAGTGTGCAGATGAAGGAATAGGTGAACATCCACTTCATGATGGTGATGAGCGAATATTTGTTTACGAAGTCCTTGAAGCGCACGATGTAGAAGGCATAGCAGAACTGGGCGAACAACACCAGCAAATCTCCCCAGATGGCCGTGTGGCTGGCAGAAGAAGCAGCCGGCTGGTTCTGACTGCTTCCCAGGATAAGCAGCAAGGCACCTCCCGCACCGCAGGCAATACCCAGCACCTTCTTTCCGGTAATCGGTTCTTTCAGGATAAAGGCAGCCAGTACCATGGCCCAGAGCGGCATGCTTGTAGTGATGATGGACGCATCGCCCGGCGAGCTCAGGCTCACGCCGAAAATAAACGAACCCTGATTGAACACGATGGCAAACAGGGAAGCGAAAAACAGCGTAATCAAGTCCTTGTGGTTCACGTGCTCCGGTTTTTGAAACAGGGAGGCAATCCAGAACAATACCATGGCTCCTCCGATACGCAAGTCCGTAACGACCAGCGGTGTGACGGCCCCTCCGGCCATCAGCAGTTTGGACATGGGCGACATCAGCCCCCACATTGTATTGGCTCCCAGCATGGAAGCATGTCCTTTCCAGCTAAATTTTTCCATATAGTCTGTGTCTTAATTATTTTCAAAAAACGCTGCAAAGTTAGGAAGGAGTGAGGGATTAATATTGTATTTTTGTGCTATAATCATGAAGAATACGACTATGTGGAAGGAAAATCTGTATCAGCAGGTGGAGATTCTTTTGAGGGAGCACGATGAATTTCCAATCGGGGAGCACCAGCATTCGTTTTTTGAGATGGCCTATATCCTGGAGGGGAGCGGCACTTTCTGTGCCCATACGGTGGGCAGCGAGCGGGAGTGTCATACCTACGAGGCGGGCGACCTCTTCCTGATTCCACCCAGCCGGATACACGTGTACACCATCCGCACGCACAGCCGTTATGTGTTTATCCGTTTCACGGAGAATTATGTGTTCGACAGCATCGGCCACTACGTGGGGCGCGCGCTCGAGGTGCAGTCGGGGTTCCGGATGCAGCCGGCTCAGGCCGACCGGGAGGCCATCCGTCGGCTCATGGAACTGCTGGTGGAAGAAGCCTCCGGCAAGCGTGCCTTGTCCGAGATGCTGTTGTCGAACTATGTGAACAGCCTTATCCTGCTGGCTGCCAGGGGACTGGATGCCACGGAAACGGGAGTGGGACCCGAAGGTGACAAGGCCCGGAACCTGCTGCTTTACATCGAGCAGCACATCGACCAGCCCGATGAGCTCCGTCTGGAAGCGCTGGCCGCCCGCTTTCAGTTGTCGCCCACCTACATCGGACGTTTCTTCAAGCGGAATTTCGGGGAGGATTTCCGGCTTTATGTTTCCAAAAACCGTCTGAAGCGCGTGGAGGAGTTGCTTACGGGCACCCGCATGAGTGTGAAGGAGATAGCCAGCCGGATGGGATACATCGACTCCTGCTACCTGAACAAGCTTTTCCGGCAGCACCACGGGATGACGCCCATGGACTACCGGAAAGCACATGCCAAGCCGAATCGGGAAGACTTCTGACAGCGGATGAGGCGCGTGACCGCATTGGGGAGGAGAAGAAGCAGATTAGGATACACCGAAATTTTTGTGATAAAATCGAGGCAGATACTTGTTACAATAAAAAATATGCTTATTTTTGCAAATAGATAAAATCTTGTAATGGGGAGATGTGCGATGCAACACTTTTGCAGAAGGCAGCTCACGGGGAACATTATAAGAAGGGGAAGTCCTGAAAGCCGGTCCTTTGGCGACGGGCAAAAAAGACAAACATGCAAGAATGCGTAGATTAACTTTAAAATCATACGTAAATCGCTTATTCTCAATAGAATATCACTGTTGAGAAGAACTAGAGGTATATCCTCTTGACTTTTCAGGCAATTTAATTTATTATGCAACTTTGCAGGCAGGGGAGTGACATGTACTTCCGTGTCGGATAATTATATACGGGGAAGACGTGTACTTTTTTAAAAAGTACCGTTGTAATTTATTGGTTCTCAAAAAGATACTCTGTTTGAGAAGAACTAAGTTTATGCACCTTTGTCCATGTCTGACTATCATCACACAAACAAAAACATACCGTATTGGTATGTGATGAGAGCGTATAAAAATGAAGCCAAGGCCGAAAAAACGCTTTCGGCCAAAGGAGTGGATTTCTTTATAGCCAAAATCTATGCCGTCCGTACCGTCCATGGAAAAACCGAGAAGAAGCGTTGTCTGGTACCAGCCATTCCGGGAATCGTGTTTGTACATGCCAGTCATACGGAGCTTATCCAATTCAAGAAAACACATAATTTTCTGCAATTCGTCACGACCCGGAATTCGGGCATGACCGACTACCTGATTGTGCCGGAAAAGCAGATGAACGATTTTATCAAGGTGGCCGGAAAGTACGAGGAAAAGCTGACGTACTTTTCTCCCGATGAAATCCAGCTGGAGAAAGGGACACGGGTCCGGATTCACGGCGGCGTATTTGATGGCGTGGAAGGCACCCTATTGAAAATCAAAGGGAAACGGAGCCGGCGGATTGTGGTGGCCATCGACAATGTGTCGGCTGTGGCTATCTCCGAAGTCACTCCCGACCTGATTGAAGTGCTTGGATGAAAGAAACGATATTGCACATTGCCGGGCATTATCTCCAGGTCGAGGCAGGAGAGAGGCTGGCAGCCAACTATGATCCGTTTCGGGCGGTGTCTGTCGCAGACGGAGAGGCGGTGATTTGCCGGATTACCTGCGGGGAAATCTCCTTTCCGGAAGGAACTCCATGCGAGACCAGCTGCCTGGACCGTACAGAAAAGTTGTCGGTAGGTCGTACACCCGATGGGGGGTACCTGGTGACGGTCCATGTGTGGCAGGGAGCATGTTACCGGATGTATGCGGCAGCCGACTGGAGTCGGGTGGTGATGGACCTCCGGTGTATGGAACCGGATTGTCCGCTGTCGGTCGTCAACAAGTTTCTGATGCTCTCTTTTATCTATGCTTCGGCGCGGCGGCAGACCGTATTGCTTCATGCTTCCTGCGTCAAGCGGGGAAACGGAGGGGTGGCCTTCATCGGTCATTCGGGAGCCGGAAAAAGCACCCATAGCAGGCTGTGGCTTCAACACATAGCCGGCACCCGTCTGCTGAACGACGACCAGCCGGCTGTACGGGTGGAAGCCGACGGTACAATCAGGGTGTATGGCACCCCTTGGAGTGGGAAAACCCACTGTTACCGGGCCGAGAGTGCCCTGCTGAAAGGCGTGTTCCGGATGGTACAGGCCCCACACAACCGGCTGGTTCCCCTGCAGCCCGTTTATTTGTTCCGGGAGCTGCTTTCCTCCTGTTCCATGATGAAATCAGACCCGGTGACATTCCGCTTGATCACCTCCACGCTGGCAAAGATATCTTCACAGGTTCCGGGATTTCTGTTTGAAAATCTTCCGGAACGCGATGCAGCAATGATGGCATTTTCCAGAATCAAGGAATGAAATAAATCCGATGTTTAATTTAATTTTCTGTTTATTTATGAAGAAAGAATTTGTGAGTTTGAACTTGCAGGTGGTCGACGTACATTTGAGCGACTGCATTGCTGGTTCTGCAGTGAGTGTGCAGACCGGACAGACCATCATCAATGAGATTGACGGTTCTAAATTGGGTTCGGGCGACGGTGTCGTCAGCTTCGATAAGTGGTAATAAATTTATTGTTCAAAAACGTATCAAGAAAAAAAGTATGTGTAAAATTCAAAATCTGATTGGGCTTGCAGCTGTATCGTGTGCGCTTTTTTCCTGTACGGAAAGCGAGGTGACGGACCATTCCGAAGTGAATGAGCATCCGGCTGTCGCATCCGAATGGATAAAGGTGAACATGGGCGTAGGCGTGGAGAAAGGTACTTCCGGCGAAGAAGGGACTGAGTCGCGTACACCTGCTGCGGTGGATGAAACAGACCGGCCCGACTCGCAGTACATGCTGGACTATCTGGGCATGATTTCGGTAAGTCCGCTGACGCAGCCCACTGCCCAGGATGCATCCGCACAACGGGTGATTGACATCAATTACGGACCGAAGTCAACTTACCGGGAGGTACAGTTTAATGCAGATAACGAGTTTGAAGTCTATTTCCAGGTGACAGAAGACGAAAAACAGTATGAGGGTGCTTCTGTCAACGGGACACTGAAGATTTCCGACTCTGCATCGGGCACGGACCCGCTGGAAGTCAGACTGACGCTGGTCGACAAGGACAAGATTGGCAGTCACATCCCGCTGTACGATTTCTATTATTCCAGTGAGTCGACGGCGCCGCTGGGCGATTCGTTCTATTATTTGTCGTATAATCCGGAAGTACAGACAACCGGAACGGCCAACTTCAAGCCGGAGCTGCCTCAGCTGACACGGGAAGACGTGCACATGAGTGAGTCTATCTGGCAGACAGTGACCGGCGGACAGCCTCTTTACGACGAGTATGGCGATCGTCTTTTCCAGAGCGACCAGCTGATTGCCATAGCCGACGAGGAGTATATTTATTTCTACGATGTACTTCTGGTAAACGGGGAGAACGGTGGATACAACCTTCTTTCCAAGTTGAAACGTGACAACTCCAACAACCTGACAGAGCTGAGCCTCAAGCGTCTGACCACCATTGTGAATGCTTCTTTTATCCTGATCGACAATCAGGTGTGGGATGAAAGTTCGTATCTGACAATGGTAGGAGGACGGGTAGACCAGGCACAGTCTGAACAGAAGTTCAAGGAGCGCTTCGGGATAGACGTGAGCGACATGACCTGTCCTTATGCTACCATGGACGGTATCAACCGGGTGTATGACATCATCGACAGAGTATCGGGCGACAATACGGACGAGCCTGTCAGACTGCTGTTGTGGGCCGACGGATACGATACCCCGGCACCCGACGGAAGAGGGTATGGCAAGCGGGGAGAATACTCCTTCGACAAGTCGTTCCAGCTGCAGGAAGGAGTGGCCCGTGGAATTGGTATTGCAGGAAAAAGCTATTCAGTTGTGTTCAAGGGAAATGCGGATGACAACAGATATCAGAACGTCTGCTTCTACGTGAATGTGGACGGGGTGAATATCAAAATCAAGGCTTACAGCCAGAACGGATTTGCCTTTGAACAGAACAAGACCCACAACGTGATTGTAATGGTCAATGCCAAGGATTTTGCCGATACGGTGAAGTCCTATAAGGCTTCTTCCAGTTCGTTGTCGCGTGCGGAAGCCGGGAAATACATTGAACTGGAGGTTCCTGCAGAAAATGTGAGAATGGAATAATTTTTTTTCTTCATTCTGAAAGATGCCTTGTTACGCCGGCCGTGACACAAACTGGCACGGCCGGTCATTTACCTTCACAATATGGAACAAAAAATGTATCGGGTAAAGCCCGGCTATACCCTGGAAGACATTGCCGGACAAAAGGTTCTTATGGCACCGGCCATAGGCACCGTCGACTACACCAAGATGCTTGTATTGAGCGAATCGGCAGCTTTGGTGGTAAACTGTCTGAGGGAGAAAGCGCTCTCCTTCGACGAATTGGTGCGTGTGTTGCTGGAAGAATATGAAATAGATGAAGCGACGGTGAGCGGAGAACTTGCCGTGCTTCTGGAACAACTGGACGACTTGAAGATACTTCTGTAGAGTATCGTTTGCGGCTTTTGGGCCGCCATATTAGCATATCGGGGAAAATATAAAAATTCATGCGATTGATTCAATGTTTGAAGGTATTTGTCACACGTGCGCGACTGCTCAGCCCATGGATTGTCTATCTGGCCGACCTGTTCTGGGCGATAGTGTCTTCTTTTGTGGCGCTGCTTTACGTGGCCTACATGACCGGTCTCACGGTGACTGTACCGCTTGTCTATCAGATATTTGCGATGTCTGCCGTGTGCAGCGCGTTTAGTATCTTTATTTTCAAGACCTATACCGGCATCATCCGCCACTCTACCCTTGTGGAAACCGGGCGTATCGTGCTGACTTCCGGGGTGAAGTCGGTCTGCATGTTTCTGCTGGCCCGGCTTCTTCTGCACGGCTTTACGTTGCGGATGCTGATTCTGGGAGCCGTGACAGACCTGCTGCTGACTTTTCTGGTGTATACCATGTTCAGGGTGGTACTGATTCTGGTCTACCGGCTGGTGTCGAGCAGTCAGGGCATTCACCGGGAGCGGATGCTCATCTATATGGGCGAAGACCGTTCCTTGTCGTTGTCGGGAGCTTTGTTCGGCAAGCTGGAAGCCTATTCCGTGGCAGGTTACCTGCGTATCGGCCGACAGAGTGTGATGCGTTCGGGGCTATATACGGAATATTCTGTCCGGAACTTTGAGGACCTGTCGCGGCTGGTGGCCACCAAGCGGGTGAACTGCCTGCTGTTTGTCAGCCGCTACGATTTGGAAAGGGAACAGGAACGTCTGGTACGTTTCTGCGAGAAACTGAAACTGCGCATGCTGCTTCTTCCGTCGGTCGACGAGGTGAAGGAGGGACATGCCACCTACCGTCATCTGCCGGAGGTACGGATTGAAGACCTGCTGGGCCGTGACGAAATCAAAATCAACATGGGCGAGATTGCCTCCCAGCTGAAAGGGAAGGTGGTCATGGTGACCGGTGCGGCCGGTTCCATCGGCAGCGAGCTGTGCCGTCAGCTCTGCACGTTCGACCTGCAGGAACTCATTCTGCTCGATTCGGCAGAAACGCCGATGCACCACATCCGTCTGGAGCTGGAAGACAAGTTTCCGGAGAAGCATTTCATTCCCGTAATCGGCGACATCCGTTCGAAAGAGCGGCTGGAGTTTACACTGGAGAAATGCCGTCCGCAGATAATCTTCCATGCCGCGGCCTACAAGCACGTGCCGCTGATGGAAGAAAATCCCTGTGAGGCCGTGCGGACCAATGTCTACGGTACCCGCCTGTTGGCCGACCTGGCGGTGAAGTACGGAGTGGAACGTTTTGTCATGATATCTACCGACAAGGCCGTGAATCCGACCAACGTGATGGGTGCGTCGAAGCGTCTGGCCGAGATTTACGTACAGAGCCTGAGCATTGCCCTCAGTCACGGCGAAGTGGCCGGGAAGACCCGTTTCATCACGACCCGTTTCGGCAACGTGCTGGGAAGCAACGGATCGGTCATTCCGCGTTTCCGTGAGCAACTGGAAAAGGGAGGGCCGCTGACGGTGACACATCCCGATATCATCCGTTATTTCATGACCATCCCGGAGGCCTGCCGGCTGGTACTGGAAGCTTCCGTAATGGGACAGGGCAACGAGATATTCGTGTTCGACATGGGCAAGCCGGTGAAGATTGCCGACCTGGCCCGCCGCATGATTGAGCTGGCAGGGCTGGTTCCGGGAAAAGACATCCAGATTACGTATACGGGACTCCGTCCGGGCGAGAAACTCTATGAGGAATTGCTGGCCACGAAGGAGAACACGCTTCCCACTCCCAACGAAAAGATTTTCCGGGCGCACGTGCGGGAATATGCCTATGCCGACATCGCTGCAGCCATCAGCCGGCTGTCGGACATTGCGGCTACGGTCGACCGGGTGGCTACGGTGCGCGAGATGAAGCGCCTCGTCCCGGAGTTCAAGAGTAAGAACTCTTTGTATGAAAAGCTGGACAAATTTCAAATAATACCTAAACACGATAGTAATGAAAGTTTTAGTCACCGGAGGAGCCGGGTTCATAGGCTCCAATCTTTGTGAGCATTTATTGAAGGAAGGACATACCGTCCGCTGTCTGGACAATTTCTCGACAGGAAAAATAGAAAACCTGCTTCCCTTGCTGGAGGCTTATCCCGACCGTTTCAAGCTCGTGGTGGGCGACATACGGAACCTGGAAGACTGCCGGAAGGCGGTGGAAGGTATGGAGTATGTGCTTCATGAAGCCGCGCTGGGCTCGGTGCCGCGCAGCATCAAGGACCCGGTTACGACCAATGAGGTCAACATCAGCGGATTTCTGCACATGCTGGTCGCTGCCCGCGATGCAGGCGTCCGGCGTTTTGTCTTTGCCGCCAGTTCTTCGACATACGGCGACAGTACCTCCCTGCCGAAAGTGGAGGAGGTGATAGGCCGTCCGCTTTCGCCGTATGCAGTGACCAAATACGTGAATGAGTTGTATGCCGACGTGTTTGCCCGCACCTATGGGATGGAATACATCGGCTTGCGCTATTTCAACGTGTTCGGACGTCGTCAGGACCCCTTTGGCGCTTATGCGGCCGTGATTCCTCTCTTTGTGAAGAAACTGATGGCCCACGAGTCGCCCACTATCAACGGCGACGGCGAATACAGCCGCGACTTCACGTATATCGACAACGTCATCCAGATGAACATGCGGGCCTTGACGACGACCTGTCCGGAGGCCGTGAACCAGATTTACAATACGGCCTTCGGGGAACGTACGACACTGAATCAGCTGGTGGACTTCCTGAAAGAGGCACTGGCTGCCTACGACCCGGCCATCGCTCTGATAGAGCCAGTCTATGGTCCCAACCGTGCCGGCGACATCCCTCACTCGCTGGCTTGTGTGGACAAGGCCAGACGTCTGTTGGGCTATGCCCCGGAATTCAGCATGAAAGACGGCTTGAAAGAAGCCGTGAAATGGTATTGGGAACATATTTAAAGGGAAGAAGATGGAACTGAAAGATATAAAAATCTGTGTAATCGGACTGGGCTACGTAGGCTTGCCGCTGGCACGTCTCTTTTCCACGAAATACGATACGGTAGGTTTCGACCGGAGCCAGCGGCGGGTGGATGCGCTGATGGCCGGACACGATGCCACGCTGGAGGTGTCCGATGAACTCCTGCAGGGGGCCTTGTCGCGCGGGCTGGTGTGTACCACGGACCTGGAAGCCATACGTGGCTGCAATTTTTATGTAGTGGCAGTGCCTACTCCCGTAGACTGTCACAACAATCCCGACCTGACACCGCTGTACGGGGCCAGTACGACGGTGGGACAAGTGATTTCAAAAGGCGATATCGTGGTCTATGAATCGACGGTGTATCCCGGTGTGACCGAAGAAGAATGCATCCCGGTGGTCGAAAGAGTGTCGGGCCTGAAATTCAACGAAGATTTTTTTGCCGGGTACAGTCCGGAGCGCATCAATCCGGGTGACAAACTGCATACGGTGGAGAAAATCAAGAAGGTGACTTCCGGCTCTACTCCTGAAATCGGCAAGCTGGTGAACGACGTATATGCCTCTGTCATTACCGCGGGAACTCACCTGGCCCCCAGCATCAGGGTGGCTGAGGCTGCGAAAGTGATTGAGAACTCCCAGCGGGACATCAACATTGCGTTTGTCAACGAGCTGTCGAAGATTTTTACAAAGATGGGTATCGACACCCTCGACGTGCTGGAGGCGGCTTCCACGAAATGGAACTTCCTGCCTTTCAAGCCGGGACTGGTGGGCGGCCACTGCATCGGGGTAGACCCGTATTACCTGGCTCAGTGTGCGCAGCGCTACGGTTACAATCCGGAAATCATTCTGGCCGGCCGGCGCATGAACGACGGGATGGGGGAATACGTAGCCAACGAGGTGGTGAAACTGATGTTGAAGAAAGGCATTCAGGTGCTCGGTTCGCAGGTGCTGATTCTCGGATTCACATTCAAGGAAAACTGTCCGGACGTGCGCAACACGAAGGTGGTGGACATTTACCGTGCCTTGGCGGAATATAACGTGAACCTCACGGTGTACGACCCGTGGGCAGATCCGCAGGTGGCCCGGCAGGAGTATGGAGTCGATATCTGCCACACTCTGCCGGAGGGACGGTTTGACGCCGCCATCATGGCCGTGGCCCACGACAAGCTGAAGGAGCTTGACGTACAGCCCCTGCTGAAAGAGCCGCATGTGCTGTTCGACGTGAAAGGAATGATGAAGAAAGAACTGGTGGATGGGAGGTTGTAGAATGAATCAGGGTATAAAAAAGACATTTATAGCAGGAGTTTTCTGGGGAGTTCTCGAGAAGTTCTCCGTGCTGTTTGTGGGTTTTTTTATCACGATTCTTCTGGCAAGAAAGTTAACTCCGGCCGATTACGGACTGGTCAATATGCTGTATATATTTACGTTATTGGCCAATGTGATTCTAGACGCAGGATTCGGGCAGGCTCTCATTCAGAAAAAAACGGTGACCGATCAAGACACGAGTACGGTTTTTTATTTTAATGTTGTTTTCAGCTTGTTCCTATACGGTTTGTTGTATGCACTGGCACCGTACATCGCACAGTTTTACAGGCAACCCCTGCTGACGGATATCGCACGGGTGTCATTTTTGATGATTCCTGTCAATTCGTTGTGCATCATTCAGCATGTCTTGTTGACAAAGAACCTAAAGGTCAAGGAACTGACGATTGTTTCTGTAAGTGCTTCCTTCGTCTCGGGAGTGATCGGAGTTTTTCTGGCATATACGGGGCATGGAGTATGGGCCTTGGTATTCCAGGGGCTGACCTTGCAAGTGGTCCGTGCAATGATTTTATGGACGGTCGGGGGCTGGACGCCTCGTTGGGTTTTTCAACTGGAAAGCATCCGGTCCATCTGGAATTTTAGCCTGAATATATTAGGTGTGGGGTTTCTGAGTGCCATCTTCCAGAACATATACACCGTAATCATAGGACGGTTTTACAACGTGAATGAAGTGGGTTTCTACAACCAGGCACAGCGTCTGGAAAGCGTGGCCAGTACGGCCATCACCAGTTCCATCCAGCGGGTGAGTTTTCCGGCCTTTGCCGCCCTTCAGGACAACAAAGAGCGTTTGAGAGAGGCTTTTAAGAAAGTCATGGACCTGGCCATGTATGTGCATTTGCCGGTTATGATTGGTGTCATAGCGGTGGCCCATGATTTGTTTCTGCTGCTCTTAGGCGAGAAATGGTTGCCGTCTGTTCCCTATTTTGAGTTGTTGTGCATAGCAAGTGCGATGTATCCGTTGCACATGATCAATGTGAGCGTCCTTAAAGGGGTGGGCTTGGGAAAGCTTTACTTTCGGTTGGAGGCTGTCAAGAGGGGACTGATTGTGGCGTTTATTTTCCTTACGGTCAGGTACTCCATCTACATTTTGCTGGTAGGCTATGTGATAGCTACCGTGTCGAGCACATTCCTCAATATGTATTGTTGTGGAAAGGCGGTGGAATACAAACTGATTGATCAGTTGAAGGATTTGCTGCCCACATTGGGATGCAACCTGTTGATGTATTGCAGCATACAACTTTTCCATCTGTGCGCATTTTCTCCGATGTATAGGTTGAGCTTGGATATAATCGGGGGTATATTGATTTATGTCCTGGCCTCGTATCTTCTGCGGGTCAAGCCTTTTTTCCATTTGTTGAACATTATCTTAAAAAGATGTTGACTGTCATTTATAATCTCATAAATCGAATCCTTACCATAAGGAATAGACGCCTAGTTTTAAAAAGTGCCGTTTTTCGCGGCAAAGCCCAAATCTTGCGAAGGGCCCATATCCGGCTGTTGTGCGATTCTGTGCCGGATGACATTGAAATAGGCGATAATTTCCGTTTTTTTGGAGGTAGCATCACCTCTCAGAATCACGGAAAGATAAAAATCGGGAAGAATGTAAAATTGGGTTTCGATATACGAATCGGTGCCGTTCAATCCATCGAAATTGGAGATGGTTCGATTCTTGCCGATTCCATTACAATTATGGACAATAACAACCATCCGGTAAACCCGCTGGATAGGGCGTTGGTCTATCAGACGGCCTGGGATTCAGAATACAGGCGATGGAAATATAGCGAATCGAAGCCTGTGGTCATAGGCCGGAATGTATGGATTGGGTCGGGTGTCAGAATCTGCAAAGGAGTTACGATTGGGGACGGGGCTGTAGTTGCTGCGTGTGCTGTCGTGACGAAGGATGTGCCGGTCAACAGCATTGCCGCCGGAAACCCTGCAAGGATTGTAAAAACAGACATCGATAAACTGCCAAGATTAATTCCAGACGATATTCTATGCAAGTAGTGTTTGAGATAATAGGGATGGGAGCGAAGAAATATGGAGGTTTCGAGCGCTATATTTTGGAGGAAGCAAGGCAATTGAAGGAAAGGGGATACAAGCTGGTGGTGGTTTTTGATACCCAGCCGTTGGCGGACCGATACATTGAAGACTTGCTGCACGTCGGCGCCTCTTACTATGTGATTCCCTATCAAAACAAATTGCGGTTTACCTCCGCTATTTTCAAGCTGATGCGGAAGTATCGGCCCGAGGTGGTACATTCGAATTTTTCGTCCAACATCTTTCTGGTGCAAATCATGGCCTGTCTGATGCACGTGCCTGTACGCATAAGTACGGAGCATTGTTTGCCGGTACTGTCCACGTGTAAACGTCGTTTCCTGTATACCTTCCTGTCGATACTGACCAATTACATCCTTCCCGTTTCTGCACAGTCGGCACAAGCCGTACAGAAAGGGTTGTGGTTGAATAAGAGTAAAGTGAAGACGTTGTATCTCGGAGTAAACGATTTTGCCTACGAGAAGTCGGAGATGAAGAAGAAGTACGGTCTGCCTATGGATAAGCTGCTGATAATGAATGTGGCGTACCATCATCCGGTAAAAGGGGTGGATGTCTTGTTGAGAGCTTTTGCCCTGTTGCTGAAGTATCCGGGAGTGAAAGATGTGGTGCTGTGTCAGATTGGCGGCGGACAAACGGGGCATGACACGTCTGCTCTGAAGTCGCTGGCCCGGTCGCTGGGCATAGAAGACCGTGTGATTTGGATGGGGCTGCAAAACAATGTGCCGGAAATTTTGAGTTGTGGAGACATCTATTGTCAACCGTCACGGTCTGAAGGCATAGGCTTGGCGATTATGGAAGCCTCACTGGCCAGGTTACCGGTTGTGGCCACCCGCGTGGGAGGCATTCCCGAGGTGGCGGTGGACAAGGTAAATGCTTATCTAGTAGAGAGTGAAGATGTAGACGGGCTGGCCGGGAGCATGTATATGCTGTATAAAGACAAGGCACAGAGAGAGCGGATGGGATATTACGGAAGGTTGCAGGCATTGGATAAATTCTGCTTGTCGAATCAGGTGACAAAACTCATCGAGTGTTTCTATAAGATATAAGAGATGGATCGGCTGACCTACATTTTGTCATTGATAGTGGTTGGATTGACGCCTTTGGATGCCGTTACAGTGGCAGACGACCTGAGCATCGGACGTGTTTTCTACTTGTTGTTGCTCTTTTCCGCGTTCTTTTCCAAAAGTGTGCTGAAGGTACCTCAAGGGGGGTATCTGAAAATCCTGTTTGTTTTTTCGTTATGGGCTTTTCTCACTTCCTACTGGAGTTTTAAGCCGGACGAAACGATGTACCGCTGTTTGTATCTGGTCCAATACTTCGTACTGGCTGTCATATTGCAGAATGTAATAGACACGCCCCAGAAATTCCATTGGCTTTGCGGGGCCTGGTTCTTGGGGGCTATGTATATTGCCACAGAAACGATTTTCAATTACCTGGTCTATGGCATTACGTCGGCAAGTCTGTATCGTGTCGATGAGTTTGGAAATGCCAACGAGAACTCTTTCATGCTGTGCTTTGGGGTGATTTTATTTCTGGTGAATGCAGAGCGAATCAAATATAAGATTCTCATTTATGCGGTACTGCTGTATTCGTTCCTGGCGATTCTGGCAAATGGTTCACGCACGGGATTTATCATGTACCTGCTGGTGATTTTTATCTATCTCTTGTCGGAACTCAAGCGTGGAAGCAAGTCCATATATTATATTTTTCCTGTTTTTCTGTGGTTGGCTGTCTATTACTTCAACCATGTCCTGTCGGAGGGGAGTTATGAACGGTTCATGCATATTTCAGATGATATCAAGAGCAGTGATTTGGCCAACAGGCAGTGGATTTGGAGAATGGCCTTGGAAATCATGTCGGAAAAAGATGTATCCCTCCTGTGGGGGACTGGCTGGTCTACTTTTCCTTATGTCCTTCAGTCTCATACCTCCGTGTTTTATGATTCGCACAATTTTTACCTGAATATCTTGTTTACTACGGGCATAATTGGTTTCTGCATACTGGGGTATTATCTGTTTACTTTGGTGAGGTATATTTCTTTCATTCCACACCACAGGATGCGGTACTCTTTGCTGTTGATTATTCCTATGATTTCCATGCTGACCACCAACTGGGAATATCGGAGGTGGTGGTTCTTGCTGGGGGTGTTTGTCTATAAATTGTATCAAAATTCATTAACCTATGACGGGGAAGAAGAATAAAAACAGAAAGGTGCTGTTTGTCACGGCCTCCACGCAAGGCGGGGGAGCAGAAAGGATGCTTTTCAATATTATTAGTTCGCTGGATTGTCACATTGAAAAGGAACTGGTCATTACGTCCTGTGATACGCCTCCACAAAACCGTTGCATCGATTATCCGACCGTGTCACTGCGGAAGAAACATGCCCTTTCGTCTTTTGGGGCAATCGTAAGACACATCAACGCTTTCCAGCCGGATTATGTCTTTACCACCAGTTCCACGATTGGGTATCTGCTGGTCTTGTCGAAGCTGTTCACCTCATGTGCGTATAAGGTGATTATAAGATGTGCCGTATCTCCTTCTGAAATTTATGATTCCGGCCTCAAGGACCGGTTGCTGAAACAGGTGATAAGGCTGACGTATAACTGGTGTGACAAAATCATCGCCCAAACCGATTACATGAAAGAGGACATCCTAAAATCGTATCACGTGCCGGCTGGGAAAGTGATTACAATCCGGAACATCATCAACACCCGTTTCCTGGACACGGAATCGGCTTATGACCGACCGGCTGAATTCACGGAAGGACAATATAAGGTAGTGGCAGCAGGTGCCCTCTATTCCGTGAAAGGTTTCGACCTTTTGATTCAGGCAATGACTCCCCTCATAGAAAAAGACAAAACCATCCGTCTCTATATTTTGGGGGAGGAACGGTACGAAGCAGGATATAAGAAATACCTGCAGGACCTTATCGACAAGAACCACATGGAGAATTATATCTATCTTTTGGGATATAAATCGAATCCGTATCCTTATCTGAAAAATGCGGATTTGTTTGTGATGTCTTCCCGAAAAGAAGGGTTTCCCAATGTCGTACTGGAGGCTTTGTATCTTAAGACTCCGGTTGTAGCCTCCAATTGTGTCGATTTTTCTCGGGTGATAGAGTCGGGTGTCAATGGATATATCGTTGAAAAAGGGAATATCCTTTCGCTTCGGGAAGGAATCAACAGGGCACTGTCCACGACATTCGACCTGGACAGGCTGCCCATCAGGAATTTTGATTATAATACGTTATTTGTATAAAAAAGATGAAAATAAGCGTCATTATCCCGTCGTATAAACCTCAGGACTGGATTTATGAATGCCTTTCCAGCCTGGCCGGGCAAACATTTGAAAAAGCGGAATTTGAGGTAATCATTGTGCTTAATGGATGCTGCGAGCCTTATAAAAGCGAACTCTTGAATTACATCTGTACCGGCATGCGGGGTGTGAATGTGAATTTGATTCAAACCGATCAGGCTGGCGTGTCGAATGCACGGAATATCGGAATCGGCCGTTCCAGAGGGGAATATATTGCATTTATCGATGACGACGATTTTGTGTCGGACTCGTATCTGGCAGATTTATACGCCATCGCTTCTACGGGACACATCCCTTTGTCCAATTTCTTGGCGTTCGAGGAGGATGCGGATACGCGGAAATACACTTCCTACTATATCACGGATATATATAACCGTCTGGGCCGGAAGGGACATCCATACCAGATACTTCCAGTAAGAAGTTATTTGTCGGTTCCATGTGCGAAGCTGATTCCCAGAAAGGTGATTGCAGACCGTAGATTTTATTTGGACTTCAAGAACGGAGAGGATAGCATTTTTATGTTTCTGATATCAGACGAGATGAAGACGTTCGAGTTTACGGAAGCGCGTGCCATTTATTATCGACGAATCAGGGAGGGCTCTGCGGTGACGAGGAAAAAGAAGCGAAAAGAGGTGCTCGCCAATTCCTGTAAGATGATTTATGCTTATACCAGAATATACATTGCGCATGCACGTCGGTATCATGCGCTCTTTTTCGTGACCCGAGTTCTCGCGGCTGTAAAGAAAATAGTTGAAAGGTAATTTTCAATCTGTGTTGGCTTATGAATGATTGGGGGTTGGTCTCCATCATTACTCCGACCTGGAATTGTGCGGAGTATATTGAAGAGACGGTTCGGTCGGTGTTGGCCCAGACGTATGTACACTGGGAACTGATTATTTACGATGACTGCTCGACCGATGGTACGGAGGCGGTGGTCCGTCCTTTTGTGGAGGCGGATTCCAGAATAAAATATTTCTGTAACAGACAGAACAGCGGGGCGGCGGTCACACGTAACCATGCGTTGAGAGTGGCTGGCGGGAGATGGGTCGCATTCTTAGACAGTGACGATTTGTGGATGCCGCAGAAGTTGGAAAGGCAGCTCCGTTTCATGGTGGACAACCAGTATGCGTTTACCTACCATAAATATGTGGAAATCAACGAGAGTTCCGAAGAAACCGGGGTCCTGGTGGGCGGGAAAAAGGTGGTGTCGAAGTTGGACATGTTTGCCTGCTGCTGGCCGGGATGCCTGTCGGTGATGTATGAGGCTGAAAAAATCGGACTCGTTCAGATTCTCGACGTGAAGAAAAACAACGATACGGCGATGTGGCTGAAAATTATCCGGAAGTCCAGGTGTTATCTGCTGGACGAGTGCCTCGGCATGTATCGCCGGCGGCAGGGGTCGATTACTCCTCCGGATATTCGTACGAAGATAAAATGGCATTACACCCTGTTTCATGAAGCGGAACGACAGAATCCGGTGGTAGCCGTTTTCTGGATGTGCGTGAACATCATAGGGAATTCATACAAGAAACTTTTTTATGTCAAGAAATACAATGTAAAGAAATAAAGACAGATGAATACGAAGAAAAACATTCCGTTTTCTCCACCGGATATCAGCGAAAGTGAAGTGGAGATGGTGGCCGGGGCACTGCGTTCCGGATGGATTACGACCGGACCGAGAACCAAGGAGTTTGAACACGAGATTGCCACGTTTTGCCGTACTTCCCGGGCGGTCTGCCTGAATTCGGCAACTGCGTGCATGGAATTAATCTTGAGGGTGCTGGGAGTCGGACCAGGCGACGAAGTGATTGTACCGGCCTATACGTATACGGCTACGGCGAGTGTGGTATGCCATGTGGGCGCAAAAGTGGTGATGGTTGATACGGCTCCCGACTCGTTCGAGATGGATTACGACCAGCTGGAAGAGGCCATTACACCGGCCACGAAGGTCGTCATACCGGTCGACCTGGGGGGAGTGATGTGTGATTATGACCGTGTGTTTGCCGCAGTGGAACGCAAGCGGTCTCTTTTCCGTCCGGCAGGCAAACTGCAGGAGGCCATAGGCAGGGTCACGGTGATGGCGGATGCGGCACATGCTTTCGGGGCCCGATGGCACGGAAAGAGGTGTGGCGAGGTGGCCGATTTTACTTCTTTCTCTTTTCATGCCGTGAAGAACCTGACCACGGCCGAAGGGGGAGCACTCACCTGGAAAGACCTGCCGGGGATAGACAATGACGAGCTGTACACGCAGTTTCAGTGGCTGTCCTTGCACGGGCAAAGCAAGGATGCCCTGGCCAAGACCAGGCTGGGGGCCTGGGAGTACGACATCCTTTCGCCGGCCTACAAGTGCAACATGACAGACATCATGGCGGCCATCGGACTGGCGCAGCTCAAGCGTTACAGGGGCATGCTGGACAGACGCAAGCAGATTATTGAAAGGTATCAGCAGGCACTTGAAGGGCTGAATGTGCAGACTCTGTGTCATTATGGAGAGGATCATGCATCGAGCGGACACTTGTTTCTGTTGAGGCTGAAAGACAAGTCGCTGGAAGAGCGCAACGAACTGATTGTGCGCATGGCAGAAAGGGGAATCGCCTGTAACGTGCACTATAAACCCTTGCCCATGATGACGGCCTATAAGTCGATGGGGTTTGACATCAAGGATTTTCCGAATGCCTATGCTCAGTATCACAATGAAATCACCTTGCCTTTGCATACCCGGCTGTCGGATGAGGAGGTGGATTTCGTGGTAGCGAATTTACGGGAACTTCTGACGGAATAATTGCTAGAAAGGTGTTGAAACGTGTGTTCGATGTGGTGGCCAGCGGTTGCGGGCTGCTGTTGCTGAGTCCGGTTTTTCTGTGGCTGGCCGGTTGGGTGAAACTGGATTCCAGGGGGCCGGTCTTCTACAGGCAGGTGCGTGTGGGAAAACACAACAAGGATTTCAAGTTGTATAAATTCCGTTCCATGCGTGTGGGGGCAGACAAGGCCGGACTGATTACCGTGGGAGGAAGAGACCCTCGGGTGACGCGCTCCGGATATTATATCAGGAAGTACAAGCTGGATGAGTTGCCGCAGCTGATCAATGTGTTCCTGGGAGACATGAGCCTGGTGGGACCCCGTCCGGAAGTAAGGAAATATGTGGACTTGTACACTCCTGAACAGATGCATGTATTGGATGTGCGTCCCGGCATTACAGACAAGGCTTCCATTCTGTATTGCCACGAGAATGAACTGCTGGCCGGTGCAGACGACCCCGAAGCGTTCTACCGGGAGGTGGTCATGCAGGACAAGCTGAAGATAAACCTGGAGTACGTGAGAAACCGCTCGTTCTGGGGGGATATCAAACTGATTTTTAATACTATATTCAAGATTCTATGAGAAAACGATTGATAAGATTACGGCTCCTGGGATACCTGGCAGTCATTGTATGTATGTGTGTGGCTTGTACCTCCTCCCGTAAGGTGCTGTATTTGCAGGATGTGAAGCCCATGGTGAAACAGCAGATTGATGAGGCCTACGAAGTGAAAATCCACAAGGACGACATGCTGGCCATCATGATCAACAGCAAGAACCCGGAACTGGCTTTGCCGTTCAATATGCCGCTGGTAAGCTATCAGGTGGGTTATCAGAGCACCTACAACCAGCGTATCCTCGGCTATCTGGTCGACTCGGACGGTTGCATTGATTTCCCTATCTTCGGACGGCTGCATGTGGCGGGAATGACCCGGAAGGAGCTGACGAAGTACATCAAGCAGCGGCTGGTGGAGGAAGATTACATCAAGGACCCGGTGGTGACCGTACAGTTCCTGAATTTCAAGATTTCGGTCATCGGTGAAGTCAACCGTCCGGGAAGCTTCGACATCACCAGTGACAGGATTACTTTGCTGGAGGCCATCAGCAAGGCGGGCGACCTGACCATCTTCGGTCGCCGGGACCGTGTGGCGGTTATCCGGGAAGTGGACGGCGAACGTACCATCGTGTACCATGACCTGCGTTCTTCCGATATTTTCCAGTCGCCTTATTATTACTTGCAGCAGAACGACATTGTGTACGTGGAGCCCAACCGGACGAAAGCGGCACAGAGTCGCATCAACCAGAACAACACGGTGGGGGTATGGACCTCCGTGATTTCGGTTTTAACTTCAATTGTCACCTTAATATTGGTTGCGAAATGACGAACAGAAAGAATACTCAGTCGGACCATACACTGCATGTCGGTGATTGGTTGCATATTGCGCTGGCAAACTGGAAGTGGTTTGTTCTGTCGCTCGTGGTATGTATGGGGGCGTCTTTTTGGTATATCAAGCGCTCGCCGGATATTTACAGCCGCTCGGCTTCCGTGCTGATTAAGGACGAGACCCGGGGGGCGCAACTGCCCAATGCCGCTTCTGCCTTTTCTGAAATGGATTTGTTGAACATCCAGAGTACGGTGGACAATGAGGTGCTGATTTTCAAGTCGAAGCGTCTGATGATAGAGGTCGCCCGGAAACTGAAGCTGGACATTTTTTATTCGGTCAAAGGCAAGTTCCGTGACTGGGACCTGTATACCACCAGTCCGGTGACGCTGACGTTCCCGGAGGCGCTGGAGACGTCTTCCTTTTCTTTCAAGGTGACACCGCTGAACGACAAGGAGGTGCTGCTGTCGGACTTCCCGGAAATGGAGGGAGTGAAACCGGTGGAGCAGATGAAGGTCCATTTGAACGATACGGTCGCAACTCCCGTAGGAAAACTGGTGGTGACGCCTACTCTCTATTACACACAGGACTATTATCAGGTGCCTGTCACTGTGAATAAGATGAACCTGGAGAAGGTGGGGATGGCCTACAATGCGGCCCTGCAGTCGATGGTGGCCAGCAAGACTTCCAGCATCATTCATCTGAGCATTTCCGACGTGTCGCCGCGAAGGGCGGAAGACATTCTCAACACACTGATAGATGTGTACAACCAGGATGCCATCGACGACAAGAACCGGATTGCGGTGAATACGGCCAATTTCATCAACGAACGGCTGATTGTCATCGAACAGGAGCTGGGCGGGGTGGAATCGCAGATTGCCGATTACAAGAGCCAGCATAACCTGGCCGATATTTCCACGCAGACCGGCAGTTTCATGGAACGGTCCAACCGCTACCAGCAGGAAGGGGTGACGTTGGAGAACCAGCGTACGCTGGCCCTGTACATCCGCGACTACCTGGCCGACCCGGCCAAGTCGGGCGAGTTGATTCCTTCGAACACCGGTATCTCGGACGGTACCATCGAGCGGCAGATTATGGAGTACAATGAACTGATGTTGCAACGGGACAAGCTGATTGGAAACAGCAGCAACAAGAATCCGGTGGTGATGGATATGAATAATTCACTGGCTTCCATGAAGCAAACAATTGTGCGTACGGTAGACAATCTGATTGCGGGCCTGGACATGAAAATCCAGAACATCCGCGGCGAAGAGGAACGGGCGATGAAGCGCATTGCCGCCGTGCCCAGCCAGCAGAAGTATGTGCTGTCGGTGGAACGCCAGCAGAAAATCAAGGAGTCGCTGTATATCTATCTGCTCAACAAGCGGGAGGAAAATGCGCTGACCAAATCCATTACGGAGAGCAATGCGCGCATCATCGATCCGGCCATGGGAAGCAGCGTGCCCGTATCGCCGAAGACACACCTCATCATGCTGGCCGGTTTTATGCTCGGCCTCTTGCTGCCTGCCTGTGTGCTGTTTGTGCTTCGTACCTCCGATACGAAGGTGAGGGGCAAGAAAGACCTGACCGATGTCCTTTCCATTCCTTTCCTGGGCGAGATTCCACGGCGTGAGAGAGAGAAAGGCGAAGGAAACCGGTCGGTGGTGGTCACGGAAGAGGGCAAGGATGCCGTATCGGAAGCGTTCCGCATCTTGCGTACGAACATGGCATTTATGAGCGGGGCGGCGGATGGAAAGCTGCAGACGCTGATGGTTACCTCGTTTCATGTGGGCGACGGAAAAACGTTTGTCTCTTCCAACCTTGCCATGACGCTGGCACTGGCCGGATACAAGGTGGTGCTGGTGGACCTGGATATCCGGAAGGGGACGTTGAGCAAGCACATGGGAGGCTCTCAGCAAGTGGGAGTCACGAACTTCCTGGCCGGGACGGTAGACCGGGTGGACGACTTGCTGATGCCTTCGGGCTGCCACGAGAACCTGAGTCTGGTATGCAAGGGACCCGTACCGCCGAATCCGTCGGAACTGTTGCTGAATGCGCGGCTGAACGTCCTGATACGTCACCTCAAGGAGAGGTTTGACTACGTGATTCTGGACAATGTGCCGTCTCACATGGTGGCCGATGCTCTGATTGTCAACCGTGTGGCCGACCTGACTCTTTATGTCATCAGGGCGGGAGGTATGGACCGGAGGCAACTGCCCGAAATAGAGTTGCTGCACACCGAACACAAGTTGAAGAACATGGCACTGGTGCTCAATGGAGTGAACCGACAGCGGGACAGTTACGGTTATTACGGTTATTACGGGTATTACCAGTATGGCTACAAGGAAGAGAAATAGATAGGAAGAGGAACTGGATATGGAGGAAAGCATCAGGGAGGCTTTTCTGGAATTGCTGCGGTCTGGTTTGTGGGGACACGAGCCGGACTTCCGCTGTTTGGAAGGGCTGGGTGAAGCAGACTGGCAGCAGATTTTCAGAATGGCCGGCAAACAGACCGTCATCGGGGTCTGCATACAGGCTGTGTTCCGTCTGCCGGAGGCGGACAGACCCCCGCAGGCCGTGCTGTGGAAATGGATAGGGCAGAACCTCTATGTAGAAGCCAGAAGCCGGAAAATGCTGGAAGTATGGAGGGAGATTGATGCGCTGTTTGTCCGCGAGGGCATTCAACCCGTTCTGATGAAAGGCTTGTCGGTGGGATGCTGTTATGCAAAGCCCCTGTCACGGCAGGCAGGTGACATCGACCTCTTTATTCCCGAAGGTTTTGACAAGGCTTTGGAACTGGTGAGAAGATGGGGATGTCCGATTGACCACAAGACGCACCATGACAGTTTCGACTATCAGGGGGTACATATCGAGTTGCACCCGCGCATGGTGGTTACCTCCAACCGGGTGGGGATGGAATGCATGGCGATGGTCGAAACGCTGGACGGGGTCACGCTCAGGGTACCGGATGCTCAAATGGGAAGTCTGCTGCTGTTGTCGCATGCCGCCCGGCATTTTCTGATTGGAGGAATCGGCTACCGTTATTTGTGCGACTGGGCAGCCTATTTGAATCACTACCATGCATATATCGACACGGACAGGGTGTGTCGCGAGCTTCGGAAGATGGGACTGGCTCATTTCGTGGCCGACTTCACCGAAGTGGCACACCGGGAACTGGGGCTTTCGTTCGACGGAATCGACCGGTGGCGGAAGGGAGCCAGAGAAAAGTATGTCCGGAGGATGTCGGCAGAACTGACAGCACACGGCGATTTTGGTGCCGTAAATTTCAAGAAGACAACCGGCCGGGGAACGAAAGACCGGCTGCAGTTGGTGTGGAGCATCGTCCGGCGGAGGCACTATTGGCCGAGGATGTTCTGGAAGAAATTCCCGCTGTTTCTATACAGCCGGATAAAGGTCCGCCTCAAGGGACTGAAGGACTGACAGACGAAAATGACGTGTGGCTATCGGAAAAGGATTGCCACACGTCATTTTTGTTTGGAGGAAACTTATGCCTCGGGAGGTTATTCAATTTCGTCCGGCCAAGGGCAGGGCTTTCCCGTCTTTTTGAACGACGGACGCTGGGCACCCGAACTGCGGAGGAACTCTCCGAGGTTGGCCGAGAGGGCTTTCACTACCTCCGGATGCTGCTGGGCCAGGTTGTGCTGTTCGCTGATGTCGGCCGGGATGTCATAGAGTTCCTTCTTCCCCGTTTCGTAGAAATAAATCAGTTTCCATTTTCCCTGACGCACGGTGCAGGTGGCGCCGATGCCCGGGCCTTGTTCGCCCCACAGGTTCGGACAGTTCCAGTAGAGGCTTCTGCCTTCCGACGGGTCGCCGGTCTGCTTGAGCAGGGGTACGAAGCTCACGCCGTCCACGGTCTGCGGCACTTTCCAGTCGGTGATGCCGGCCATTTCGAGGATGGTAGGATAGTAGTCTTCGATGATGACGTACTTGTCGCAGCGGGTATTGGGTTTCGTCACGCCCGGCCAGCTCACAATCATCGGTTCGCGAATACCGCCCTCGTAGGCCGAGCCTTTTCCGCAGGTGAGGGGCGCATTCTGCGTGTAGAGCGGTTCGTCTCTCCATTCCTTGCCGGTAGCATATCCGCCGTTGTCACCGCAGAACAGGATGATGGTGTTATCCGCCTCACCGTTCTTCTCCAGCCAGTCCATGATGTCGCCCAGGCTCTTATCCATGCCTTCGATGAGGGACGCATAAGCCGCCTCCTTGTCCGACATGCCTTTCTTCTTGTACTTGTCGAAGAAGCGCACGTCCTTGTCAATTGGGATGTGGATGGCATAGTGCGACATATAGAGGTAGAACGGCTGGTTGTAAGCCTTGGCCTTGTCGAGGGCCTTCAGGGCTTCCTGCGTCAAGGCCTCGGTAATGAACGTGCCCGTCTTCCAGTAGTGCTCCAGTCCCGGCACCGACATGAGCGAGGTGGGGTTTCCCTTGTCGTCGTGTCCGTAGCTCAGTTCGCTCAGGTACGTGGCCAGTCCCCCCGCCGCATGTCCGGCGATGTTCGTCTCGAAGCCGAAGTGGCAGGGATTCTCTCCCGGGGTGTCGATGGCCCCCCAGTGCGCCTTTCCGCAGTGGATGGTGTGGTAGCCGCTGTCTTTGAGGAACTGCACGAACGACTTGGCCACGAAGGTGTGGTTCGTGCCTTCCACCTGCGCGATGCCGTTGTAGTTCCAGTCGGGCAGTTGCAGCACGTCGCTCTGGGCGTCAGTAGTCTTGTCCTTCTGCAAGGTCCAGTTGGTCACCCGGTGACGGGCGGCGTTGGCTCCGGTCATCAGGCTGCAGCGTGTGGGCGAGCTGATGCTGGAGGCGTAGGCCTGGGTGAACATCATTCCCTGGCGGGCCAGACGTTCCATGTTGGGAGTTTCGTAACGCTCGTTGTACATGGTCTTCTGTGTCCAGAAAGGCAGGGAAGTGTCCTGCCATCCCATGTCGTCCACTAGGAAGAAGATGATGTTCGGGCGCGGGTCGGGACGGTCGTTGGCCATGGCATTCAGCGGGGAAAGAATGGGAGCCAGTCCCAGGAGTGCGAGTAGATTTTTGTTCATAATATGTTTTTTTAGATTAATCAGTTACGTGATACACACTAAAGTTTCGGATGAGAGGTTCTGCGGTACATTCCTCCACCACCAGCCGGAAGGATTGGGCTTCGACGGCAGGGAAGGATTCGATGCGCTTGTGTCCCACGGAAGAGCCTTTGGCCACGGTGGTCCACTTGCCGTTCACCTTTGCTTCCACCCGGTAGGCCCGGATGCGTTCGCCGCCGTTCAGGTCTTCCTGAATCTGGTAGTAGTTCACGGGTTGCGCCTTGTCGAGCGAGAGCGACAACCGCTTCTTTCCAGTGGCCGAAGTGGCTGCCAGCGGCTGGCCGAAACGGCGGTTGATTTCCGCGCCCCATTCCTTCAGACGGCGTACGTCGCCCTCCGGAATCAGACCGTCGGGGTTGGGAGTGAGTCCCACCATCAGCGTGGCGTTGCGGCCCACCGATTTCTCGTACATCTCCATCAGGTTTTCCAGCGGATAGACTGCCTTGTCGTCATCGCCCGGTTCCCAGAACCATTCGTGGCGTCCGTTGTAGCCGCGCAGGGGCGTGTCGGCCATGGCTGGCACCCAGTACTTGCCGTCGGGGTCGCCGTGGGCCAGCAGTTTGTTGTGGTCGGCCACGCCGTCGGTGGCGTTGCTGTGGCTGTACGGGTAGGGGAAGCTCGACCAGCAGGGATAGCCTACGGTACCGCTTTCCGAACCACCCCAGCGCAGGTCGGCCCGGTTCACGTTATGATAGAACAGGCAGTCGGGCTGGTATTCGTTCACGATGGGTTCCACGTCGGGGCCCAAGCCTTTCGGGTCGTCGGCACCCCCGTCGAACCAAATCATGAAGAGGTCGCCGTAGCGGGTGCAGAGTTCCTTCACCATCTTTTCGCACAGTCGCTTGTACCATGCCTGACGGTTGCGGGCAAACTCGCCTTCGCCCTCCGCCTTGAAGTTGTGGATGCCCAGCAGGGAGTTCCAGCGGATGCCGATGTAGATGCCCGGCTGCAAGCCGTACTTGCGGCAGGAGTTCACGAAGTCGCGCACGATGTCGCCTTTTCCGTCGCGCCATTTCACGGCCTTCAGGCAGTAGGGGTTCACGTCGCTCTGCCACAGTCCGAAGCCCGTCTCGTGGGTGGCGGTCAGGATGGCAAACTTGGCGCCGGCCGCCTTGGCCGACTGAATCCACTGGTCGGTGTCGAGGTGGTCGGGATGGAAGATGTTGTAGTCTTCAATCGGGTTGATACGGTTGTTGCCTTGTCCGTACACCTGTCCGTCGAACACGTGCAGGTCGTAGTGGAATACCACGCCCAGTTCAGCCTCGTGCCATTTCATCTGGCGGGGAGCTGGTTTCGGTCCTTCGGGTTCGGTGTTTCGGGCATGAACGGCTGCACCGCAGGTGGCGAGCAGCATCAGTAGGGTAAAGAGTGTTTTTTTCATATTCAATGTGTCAAGTATTTTACAAACGGGTCATGGGTCTTTCCGAGCCATTGGATGAGGGTCTGGCGCAACGAATCGCAGCGGGCCGGCTGGCTTTCCGCCACGTTGTGCAGCTGGCCGGGGTCGGTGGTCCGGTCGTACAGCCAGGTCTGCGTCACTTTCCCTTTCTGCACATCCACCACGTAGGTGTAGCGGGCGGTACGGATGCCGCGTCGTCCGGAAGTGGGGTCGGAGGGTTCGCAGTAGTAATAAGGCTGGAAAGCGTCTTCGGGTGTCTGAATCTGTTCCTGCAGGAAATACCGGCTCCAGTCGTGCGTCTGCACGGTGGACGGAATCTCCGCCTTCCTTCCCATCAGCGAGAGCAGGGTAGGATACAGGTCGGCAAAGGCCACGGGCAGGTCGCTCCGTTGCGGATGGAGTCTGCCTTTCCAGCAGCATATCATCGGGATGCGCATCGCTTCCTCATAGAACACGTTCTTGCCTTCCACTCCGTGTCCGCCCATGCAGACGCCGTGGTCGGACGTGAAGACGAGGAGGGTATTCTCAAACAGTCCGCAGTCTTTCAGGGCCTGTACGATGCGTCCCACCTGTTCGTCCACTCCGGTGATGCAGGCGTAGTAGTTGCGGATATTCGCCCGGAAATAGTCGCCTTCGGGAGTTCCTTTCTCTGGAATATACGGTTTCTGCCGGGCCAGTGCTTCCACGTCGAGCGAGTCGTACAGCCGTTTGTAGGCATCGGGTACCAGCTCGTAGCCCGTGTGCGGGGGATTCATGGAAACCACCAGGGCAAAGGGGCGGTCGGACTGCACGCTTTCCGTGCGGATGAACTCGATGGCGCGGTCGGCTTCGTAGGCCGGCCCCCACTGGTCCACGTAGTGGAACTCGTCTCTGCCCGCCAAGGTATCCCAGTACATCGGATGCAGGTGGTTGTCATAGGTGCCGTAGGCCATCCACCGGTCGAAACCGTGGCGGCGTTCGGGCGGGCACCATTCGTTCCAGGCCACTGCCCCCCGGTTGTTGGAGGTGTCCACGTAGGGAGGATGCGGCGCGTCGAGGTGCCATTTGCCGATGTAGGCTGTGGCATATCCCGCCTGCTTCAGCACGTCGCTCCAGCAGACCGCTTCGGTAGAAAGCTCCACCCCGTAGGGCGTGTTCAGCGAATTGCAGTTGCCCGTCACCCCGTTGGCCATGGGATACATGCCCGTCATGAGCATGGCCCGGGCGGGTGAGGATACCGGATAGCTGCTCACGGCCTCCGTGAAGAGGATGCCTTCGCTCGCCAGCTGGTCCAGATGAGGAGTCTGCACTGGCTCCTGTTGCAGGCAGCCCAGCGCATCGCCCCGGAACTGGTCGGCCATGATGAAGACCAGGTTGGGCCGCGAGGGGTTACCCTGCGCGAACGCAGCCAGCGGAAGTGCGGCCAGTGCGGCGGAAGTGTAGAGTAGGTGTGTCAGTTTCATAATCAATAAATATCCCCGGAGGGTGGCAAATGAATGTCGTTCAAACGAAAAAGTGTGCCAAAGATAGGAAAAACACCTCATCCTTGGCACACCAATTTCTATAATAGATTTAAAAGAATTCTATCATTACTGGTTGGCATAGCTACCTGCTTTTACAGGCCATCCCGGATTCTGGTAAACTACGGAAGTAGAAACATCGCCACCTTCTTCGGGAGTAGACATACGGAATACATCGTATGACAGCGGAGAGAGGTAGTTGGCTTCTTCAAAGCAGTAGCCGTTGTACTTCTTGACCAATTCGTTCATTGCCTGCGGGCGCAGGTACTTGCTGACGGAAGCATCGTTAGGAGCCGTATAGTTCAGCTTGCAGGCAGTGCAGGCAGCTTCGAAGTCGGTGTGGAATTCATCCCAGTAATTCATTCCTTCTACCCAGTAGTTCTGCATCATGTCGAGTGAACGCCAGCGATACAGGTCGTCCTTACGCATACCTTCCGCAATGAGTTCGCTGCGGCGTTCGCGACGGATGTTGTAAAGTGTTGCGTCCACCAGTTCTTTTCCGGAATAGCGGGCCAGGTCGATTTCCTTGCTCAGGTCGGTAGCGTTGATGGTCTTCTGGAAATCAGGATCGACGCCTGCACGGGTACGCAGTGCTGTCCAGTATTTTTTGAGGGTAGCATCTTCCAGTGTATTGTAGCGCAGGTAGTAAGCTTCGATGTAATTCAGGTAAGCTTCTGCCGCACGGAAGATAGGCAATGCCAGCGGATAGGCACTGTTGTAAGTCACGTTGTTGTCGGCCCATCCTTTGCGAGGAATGTAGCCGGTGCTGGTCACGCGGATGCCACTGGCTGCAATCAGTCCGGGGTACTGGTACATGATGTCTTTCCCATTGAGGGTCATGATTTTGTCGCCGGGTTTTGCCACGGAAGTCACCAGACGCAAGTCGCGGTTTTCCATGGTGCTTTTCAGATTCTTGTCGCCCTGATAAGCGCCCTCACTTGCATAAATAGGCAGACCGTTGGTCATCAGATAGCTGTCTACCAGTGAGCGGGTGAAACCCGTGTTGTCGCCGTGTGAGAAAATATAGGTCTTGTCGCCCACTTCGATGGCACCGTAGCCGTGGGTAGCTCCCATCACCTGGTTCTGCACCTTGGCATCTTCGCTATACATACGCCACAACAACACTTCGCCACGCTGTCCGGACAGGTCAGTCTGGTTGTAGAGGCTGGCATAGTCGGTTGTCAATGAGGAGCCTTCGCCCACTTCTTTGGCCGACTGGATAGCTTCGTCCAGGAAGAATTCTATTTCCTTGTTCAAATCGATATGGAAAGAAGCGGCATCACCCGGCCATCCCGGTCCACCCGGAACGCGTGCCGTACCTGCATGGTATTTTTCCCAGGTAGCTTCGTACAAAGCCACGCGTGACTTGAACAGCAAGGCACATTCGCGGTTCAGACGGTGAGCAGTGAAGCTGTTTGACTTGGGATACATCAGGTCGATGGCCTGATCCAGGTCGCTCAGGATGAAGCGGGCCACTTCGTTGCGCGGCTTGCGTTTGTTGGCTTCCACATTGGCAGCATAGTCACCGTCGGTCAGCACTTCGGTCAGGATAGGGAAGTCTCCGTATGCTTTCAGGAGGCTGAAGTAGGTGTAAGCCCGGAAGAAGTACATTTCGCCGATGTAATGGTTCACGTTGGCGCCGGGGCTCAGCGTCCCGTTTTTCAGGTTTTCTTCCGTGCGTGCCAGAAAGAGGTTGCAGTTACGGATGGTGCTGAAGCTGCCGTAGCTGCCAGTAGCCGGCACCTGGACGCGCTGAGGAAGGAAGTTATCCACCTGGTCGATTGTCGTCATGTCGTCGCTGTTATTGTCCGTGGTGAAGTATCCAAAGGTTCCTGTACCCGTCCCGTGGTCGGGCAGCAGACCGTACATGTTGTTGCAATAAGGTTCCAGCTGATTCTCGGCAGTGAAGAAGTTGCCGTCTACATTGTCTGAGATAGGCTCTTTGTCCAGAAAGTCGGCGCAAGAGGTTCCCATCAGCAAGGTAGCTGAAAATAAGAATATATATTTCAGTTTCATAATTATCGATTGTTTTTGTTAGTTTACAAAGTTACGTTTACGCCACAAGAGAGGGTACGGCTCAACGGATAAGTCATACCGTTCTGATACAATGCTTCCGGATCGAAGTTCTTGTTGATGGAAGTACCTGTCCACAAGTTGTCGCCTGAGAAGAATACTCTGACGCGTTCCAGTCCGATTTTGTGAACCCATGCTTTCGGCAGGGTATAACCGATTTGCAGGTTCTTCAGACGGATGTAAGAAGCGTTCTGTACGAACTGCGACTGGCTCTGGCGGTTCTGGTTAGATTTCCAAAGAGGACGCGGATAGTAGGCGTTGGTGTTTGCTCCCAACGGGTCGCCTTCCGGACGGAAGAAGTCCCAGTGTTCCTTGTAACCGGTAGAAGACCATGCGTCGCCGTCTACACCCCAGAAAATCATACCGCTCAACAGATAGTCACGTTTGGCCACACCCTGGAAGAAGATGCTCAGGTCGAAGCCTTTCCATTCTGCACCGATGTTCAAACCGAAGCGGAAACGCGGAGTCGAGTTACCAATAATCTTACGGTCGCCCGGGTTGTCTACTGTATTCTCGCCGTTGGTGATTTTTCCGTCACCGTCCAGGTCGGCATACATCATGTCACCGGCCTTCCATCCTGAAGCAGCCAGGCTGACACCCGGAATGGTGTTCTGGTCTACCTTCTCCAAGTGTGCGGCCATTTCTTCGTCTGTCTTGGCCATGCCTACTGATTCATATCCCCAGATTTCGCCCAGATACTGTCCGGTGTAATAAGTGGAGAGTGACTTGCTGGCGTTGGGGTATTCCGTAATTTTAGTACGTGAATCAGAAAAGTTGAAGGCTACATTGTAGTTGAATTCACCGATGCGGTCCTGCCAGTTCAGCTGGAGTTCCCAACCTTTGGTGCGCAAAGACGTATTGTTGCGTTGCGGAGCCGAAGCACCCACAATCGGAGAGATTTCCTGTGCCGGTCCTACCATGTCTTTGGTATCACGGATAAAGTAGTTGAAGTAACCGCTCAAACGGTTGTTGAAAGCGCCGAAGTCCACACCGTAGTTGTAGCTGTAAACACGTTCCCAAGTCAGCAGGGAGCTTACCAGTCCTGGAGCGCTTGCAATGTTCGACTTGTTGGCCGCATCCAGCAACCAGCGTCCGCCTGCATCCGGGCTGCCCACTGTGACTGCCTGAATGGCATAAGTAGGATAGTAGGAGTTGGTGTTCTGGTTACCAAGGCTACCATAAGAGAAGCGGGGTTTCAAGGTGTTGACCCATTTGCTCAACGGTTCCCAGAAGGATTCGCGAGCGATGTTCCAACCTACGGAAACAGAAGGGAAGGTAGCCCAGCGGCTGTCTGCGCGGAAACGGGAAGAACCGTCGCGGCGGATGTTGAATTCAAACAGGTAACGTCCGTCGAAGTCGTAGTTCAAACGTCCAAAATAACCTAATGATGACCATTCACCGCGGTATGCGCCGTTGCTCTGTGTACCGGTAGAAGTATTGACATCCGGATTGTTGTCGTTCATCACGTCAGAACGTTTGGCCCATACATTGTTGTAGCGGTAGCTTTCGCTGTTCATACCGAGCATCACTTTCAGGTTGTGCTTTTCCAGGAAATTGAGGCTGTAGTCGGCATAGAGTGAAGTGGTAATCATCGTTTCACGCTGCTGTTCGCTGTAAGCCCAAGTCTTTCCGGCTGCCAGGTCGGCGTCACCACCCAGCCATTGTTCGGGAATCGGATTGTTTTCTTTGTCATAGAGATACACTCTGGCCACATTGTAAAGGTGTTCGTAGCTGCCTGTACGCAGAGCCAGGTCACCGTGAATGGTCAGTCCCTTCATCGGAGTCAGAATCAGGCTACCCTGTGTAAAGTAAGTGTCGTCCTGTGTATTGGAGCGTCCGCCCGAGGTCAGCTGCATCAGTTTCGGGTTACGAGTGTAATGACCGTTGTTGTCGTAAAGCGGCATGTTGGGGTGCAGCTTGGTAGTTTCTGCAAAGAAACGGTCGCCATACAGTTTCAGGAAGGTCGGCATGCCGATGTCTTCGCGGATGAAACGGCTGTTGAATTCCAGACGCATCCATTTGGTGATTTCCGCACTGATGCGGGCACTGGCATTGTAACGCTTTTTGTTGTCGTTGGCGTAGTTCATCTGTCCGTCCTGGCTCAGGAAGGCACCCGATACATAATATTGTATCTTTTCATTACCTCCCGACAGGCTTACGTTGTGCTCTTGTCCGAAAGCCGTCTTGTCGATGAAGTTGCGAGGCCAGTTCTGGTTGTCGTTGGAGTTCTGGTTGAAGGCGAAGCAGTTACCGTTCTGTGAAAGAGACGGGTCGGCAGTGGTAGTAATCTCCCCGCGCATGTACTGCTGGATACGTTCCATGGTGATGTCCGAGAAGAAGTGTGCTTCACCGGAACCCGTGTTGTCGATGGCACGGTTGAAGTACTGTGCAAAAGTATAGGCATCCAGCATGTCAGGGATGTTGGTCGGACGAGACCAGCGCAGGTTGTTGGAGTACGAAATGCTGGTCTTACCCTGCTTACCTTTCTTGGTAGTAACCAGGATGACACCGAACGGAGCACGTGAACCGTAGATGGCAGCAGAAGCCGCATCCATCAATACCGAGATGTTGTCGATGTCTTGCGGGTTCAACTGGTTCAGGTCGCCTGCCACACCGTCAATCAGCACGAGGGGAGAAGCGCTGGAACCTGTTCCCAGGTTACCTGTACCACGGATATTGAAAGAAGGATTGGCATCCAGCTTACCGCCGGCATCCGGGATGCTGACGTTCAGACCCGGAACTACACCTTGCAGGGCCTGGCCTACGGAGGTGACCGGACGGGATTCCAGTTTCTTGTTGTCCACCGAAGCTACGGCACCGGTCAGGTTCACTTTCTTCTGTGTACCGAAACCTACCACTACAACTTCGTCGAGTGTCTGGGTGTCTTCCGACAGGGCTACCTGATAAGAGGTCTTGCCTTTCTGTACCGGGATTTCCAATGTCTGATAACCGATGTACGATACGACCAGCGTACTCCCGGCAGCCACGTTGTTGAGCTGGAAGTTTCCGTCCAGGTCGGTGATACCGCCGTTGGTCGTACCTTTAATCACTACTGACGCCCCGATGATGGGTTCATTCAGCTTCTTGTCTGTGACAATTCCGGAGATGCTCATCTGTTGCGCGTGTAGCGGTAGCAAACCTGCCAGCACTGCGATGAGCAGAGTGATGAATTGTGTCTTCATAAGGTTCCTTTTTAGATTAAGTTGTTAATTAGATGGTTAAACAAATTGGGTGTCTTCACCTTTTGCAAAGCTATGAATTTAATGTTTCAGTCACGGTGGGTAAACGTCGCATTAATGGGGGGTATTCTTCTTATCACCGCTTTTTTAGGGGTAAAATCTGTTTTTTTCACTTTCAGAAGGCATTTTGTAGCGGATTTTTGTTTTCTTTGCATTTGTTTACTAGGCTAAATCTAAAGAATGAAAATTTACACACTTATAGTCCTCTTTTTTGTCGGAATCGTGCTTCCGTCTGGAGCCCAAAGGTTGCTGGAAAAAGATTTTCAGGTGCTGAACATGAACGACGGAATAGCCGACAATGACATTCATTCCATTGAAAAGGATGCCGAAGGCTTTATCTGGTTTGGTACCAGCAGCGGATTGAGCCGCTACGACGGGCAGGATTTCAAGACTTTCCGCATCACGGAGGCCCTTCATCGCACGGTGGGGAAAGTAGTCTCACTGAACAAAGATTATTTGCTGGTCCGTTCGGAGCGGACACTGTTTCTGTTCGACAAGCAGTGGGAAAGGTTTCTCTCTCTCTGGGATGTGGAGCGGAACAGGATTGTGGACTTTACCCGTTTCGTGGCGACCAGCGACGGACATTGCTGGGGAGTGGCCGGAAACACACTTTCGGAGATGGATTTGTCTACGGCTTCCTTCCGGGAAGATACGGCCTTTGTTCATTTGCAATCCACGGTCAAGGTGGAATCGGAGCAGGAACTTATGATGCTCTGTCTGGGAGAAGACGGGAAGAGTCTTTATGGTATAGGCCGGAAAGGTACGGTTTACCGTTATGACCGGGGGCAGAAGCGGCTGGAAACGCTTTGTGTCCGCCCGATGCAGCTGGATGTGCTGGTTACTTCGGCGTTGCAGGGGGATAATTTTCTGTGGATAACGACTCTCGGCGACGGACTGTATGCTTACGACCTGACCACCCGTGTGATGCATCACTGGCGCTACAATCCGGCCAACCGCAACGAACAGCTCTCGCACAACGATGTGTTCCAGCTTTTGCCCCTGGGGGACTCCCGCTACATGGCCTTGACATGGAACGGCTATACGCTGCTTACATTGACCCCGGAGCGGGAACTGAAGATGCGGGCTTTTCATTCTTTCGAGAACAGCGGTAACCAGTACATCGAGACCCGCATGGTGACCGGCTATTATGACCCCGAAGGATTGCTGTGGATTGGAACGGAAGGAGGGGGCGTGCTGTTTTCTGACCTGCGCCAGCTTTTCTATCAGCAATATGCACAGGCACATTCCAATGAACTGTGCGGTATCCAGATGGATAAGGAAGGCTACCTCTGGCTGGCCACTTTCCACAAGGGACTGCTGCGCAGCACGCGGCCTTTTGATGCGGCTGTGCCCGTGGATTTCCGCTCGGTGGAACCGGGCGTGGCGGTGGTACGTACCGTGTTGTGCAGTGCCGCAGACGTCCGTGGCGGACTTTGGTTCGGCTCTCAGGGTGGAAAAGTGCTCCGTTATGGAGAGGACGGCAGCTGGCAGGTGGTGGAAATTGTTCCGGAAAAAGGAAAATCACCAGAGGTGTGGAGCCTGTTGCCTCTGTCGGAAAATGAGGCCTGGGCGGGTACCAGCAGCGGACTTTACCGCGTGAATCTCCGTAAAGGAACTTCGGTGAAGGTGGAATGGAAGAATTCCCAGATTTCCAATCGTGTGCATGTACGGGCATTGGCTCGTAGTGATGCCCACACGTTGTGGCTAGGTACAGCTCGCGGCCTGTTGCGCCTCACGATGGAAGGAAACCGGGTGATGCGCTCGCATACTGGTTATGAAAAAGAAGCAGGCATGCCGGTAACGGACGTGGAAGTGCGGGCACTCCTATGGGGAAGCGACCGGAAATTGTGGGTGGGGTATGCCGGCAACGGACTCGGCGTATGTTCACCAGAAGCAGACCGCATTGTATGTCGTTACACCACCGAGGAGGGCTTGTGCAGTAATTTCGTGACCGCTTTGGCTGAAGACGGCGACCATTCCTTGTGGGTGGGCTCCAATTCCGGAATCTCTCGCTTGAGCCGCCATTTGCAGTCGTTCTACAATTTCTATATCTCGGGCAGCAACCGTTCTGTGTTCTTCGGAAAGGATTTCCTGTTTTGGGGCAACCATAGCACGCTGACTTATTTCCGTCCCTCTCGGCTCCGCTTTCATTATCCCATCGAAAAGGGAAGGGTGGTGTTCACCGACCTGGAAGTCAACCATACGTCGGTGCAGATTGGCGAGCATGTGAACGGGCAGGTGATCTTGTCGCGCTCCTTGCTCTATACGAAAGGGATACACCTGAACCATGCCAACCGGAACTTCTCGCTTTCGTTCTCCAACCTGCTTTACCTGCACAAGCTTCAGAAATACCTGTACCGCCTGTACCCGTATCAGGAGGAATGGATTATGGCCGACGAGGGAGACAAAATCTCCTACGACCGTCTGCCTGCGGGAGAATATACGTTTCAGGTGAAGACGGTCTTTCAAGACCAGAGCGAGGGAGAGGTGAGCAGCCTGGACATTGTGGTCGACCCGCATTGGAGCGAGACCTGGTGGTTCCGTCTGCTGGCCACTCTCGGACTGATGGGAATATTGTTGGTCTATATCCACCGGGTTCGGCTGAAAGAAAAGCGCGTGCAGTATGAACTGCGGCTGGAGCACGAACTGTTTACGGTGAACATGGAGCGCAACAAGGAAATCGAGCTTCGCAAGGAGCGGGAAGATTTCTTCACGATGGCGGCTCATGAGCTGCGTACCCCGCTTACCCTGATACTGGCTCCTTTGCGTGAGCTCCTGCACAAGACACCCACTTCGCATCCTTTCTATGCCAAGCTGTCCATGATGTTCAAGTACGCCGAAGGGCTGCATACCCTGACCGACCGCCTGCTTTACATCCAGAAGGCAGAGGCCGGGATGGTGAAGCTCTGTCTGTCGCAGGTGGATGTGGAAGCCTTGCTGGTGGATGTGGCGCAGGGGTTCCAGTCGCTGGCTGCCGAACGGAAGATAGATTACGCCTGGGAACTGGCGCCGGACTGTGTGCCAGTATGGGCCGACCGGGAGAAACTTTCATCGGTGGTGCAGAACCTGATATCGAATGCGTTCAAATACACGCCGGAAGGAGGGAAAATCCGTCTGAAGGTGGAACGGAAAGAAATAGACGGGGAATATTTCTGCTGTCTGTCGGTGAGCGATACCGGAAAAGGCATTGATAGTGTTCTCCTGCAGCATATCTTCGACCCCTTCGTGACGGGAAAGGAAGCACCCGCTGTTTCTACGCATGTGGGTATTGGCCTGAAAATCGTGAAACACATCGTGGAGATGCATCACGGACGGGTCACCGTGGACAGCGAGCCGGGCAAGGGCAGTCTGTTCTGTGTGTACCTGCCCGAAGGAAAATCGCATTTCAGTGAAGACGACTGTACATGGGAAGAAAGTTCAGAGGCCGTCGTTGCTCCAGAAGTCTCCTCTGTTGTGCCGGAAATGATTTTCCCTGCGACATCGGAACATGTTGCAGAGGCGAAGGAGGAAAAGTTGTCTGCCGCCCGCCAGACGGTACTTGTAATTGAAGACAATACCGACATGCGTCACTACCTGTGTGAATTGTTGCGGAAGCAGTATCGGGTGCTGGAGGCCGAAAACGGAGAAGAAGGTCTGAAGATTGCCGTGGAGCAGGTGCCCGACCTGGTGCTGTCGGATGTGATGATGCCTGTGATGGACGGGTTCACCTGCTGTGCCGAACTGCGCAAGCGGAAGGAAACGGCCCACATCCCCGTCTTGATGCTCACCGCCAAGGCCGAGGACAGAGACAGCGTGGAAGCCTCCCGGCGGGGAGCCGACGACTACCTGCGCAAGCCGTTCAATCCGGAAGTGCTGCTGGCCAAGATAGCCTGTCTGCTCGACATGCGCCGTCGTCTGAAACAGATTTACACCCGTACGTTGCTGCATGCGTCGTCTGCCGCGTCAGCTTCGACGGAGAAACCGGAAAGCACGGAAAGCGAATTTATGCAGAAGGTGTGGGCTTGCATCGAGGCGAATGTCAGCAATCCCGATTTCAATGTCAAGGTGCTGTCTGGGGAACTTCACATGAGCCTTGCCACCCTCTACCGCAAGCTGAAGCAGCATACCGACCTTTCGGCCGTGGAACTGATTCGCCACATCCGTATGACCAAGGCCGCCTTGCTGCTGATGGAAACCAGTCTCTCGGTGACGGAAGTGGCCGAGCGCGTAGGCTTCAACGACCTGCCTACCTTCCGCAAGCATTTTACGGACATGTTCGGCGTTTCCCCTTCCAAGTATGCCGAGAGCGGGCAGGGCGGAAACAACAAGTCCCAGCCAGAGGCCGGGACCGGGGTGTGATAAATCAATCAGAGAAATATTGTACGGATAAGTTTATCCGCACTGGCTCCGGTATTCGTTCGGGGTGTGTCCCACCAGCCGCTTGAACATGCGGCTCATGTGCTGCGGGTACTGGAAGCCCAGGCTGTAGGCAATCTCGCTCATGGGCTTGGTGGTGGAAAGCAGCATTTCCTTCGCCCTTTCAATCACCTTTCCCTGAATGTATTCCGAGGCCGTCCGTCCCGTCTGCCGGCTGATCATGTCGCCGAAATAGTTGGGTGAGAGGAAAACCTTCTCCGCAAAGTATTTCACCGTAGGCAGTCCCTCTTCCTGCGGTGCCGGACTGTCGAAATACTCATCGAGCAACTGTTCAAAGCGTACGATGATGTCTTTGTTGGAAGCCTCGCGCGTGGTGAACTGCCGTTCGTAGAAGCGCATGCAGTAGTCCAGCAGCAGTCCGATGTTGGCCGTAATCAGGCGGCGGCTGTGCTTGTCGGCGGGGCGTCGCAGTTCCGTGTCAATCTTTTGCAGGCAGTCCATCACCGTGCGCCGTTCGTCCTCCGACACGTGCAGCGCCTCGCGGGTTTCGTAGGAGAAAAAGGAGTAATGCTTGATGTCCCTTCCCAGCTGCGTGCCCCGGATAAAATCCGGATGAAACAGCAGTCCGTGGCATTGGGGCAGTGTGCCTTCCTTCATGCGGAAAGAGGCCACCTGGCCCGGGGCGAAACAGACAATCGTCCCCTCCTGGTAGTCGTAGGGTTGGCGTCCGTAGGTGATGTCTCCGCAACAGATTTCTTTCAGGAACAGGGCATACACCCCATAGTTGACTTTAAACTCCTGCGGCCACCGCGTAGCCTTCGACAAGTCGACCACGCTGACCATCGGGTGCAGGGTCTCCAGCCCGAAGAGCCGGTTGTATTTTTCCACTGAATCCAGTTCAATCACTTCTTCTTTCATCGTCTTTCCTCCGTTTATTCTCTGGCAAATTTACGATTTATTCTTGGGAAAACCAATTGCCGCCATAAACCATTCCTGCTTCATGGCGGAGAGAAAAGCGCCCGGCCCACTTTATCCTCCGGAAAAATCAGACGGACTGCCTGTCTTTTTTGACCAGATAAGCGTCCTAACCGACCGCGCAGGCGTAAACCGGGATTTCCCCGTCCGGAAATCCAGTGTCATTTTTATAAATTCGTCACAGCCGATACCCCTTTCCGGGGAACGGAAAAACGTTAGACGAAGGGAAAAATGAATGACAAGAATGAATACGGAGGAACCGTAAATGCATCTTCCGGTGAAAAGCAGATGGGAGATACGTCCGGACTGAAGACTCTCAAACGGTTCCGACCCCAGCCTCACTGGTATGCGCTTCGTGCCACTTACGGGCGGGAGAAAAAGGCATACGACTATATGGTCTGCCAGGGAAGAACGGCCTTTTATCCGACAATCAAGCGGATGAAACTGGTGGACGGGAAGAAAAGGAGCGTGGAAGAATCGCGCATCCCCAACCTCCTGTTTGTCTATGGGCTGGAGGCTGAGATAAGGCATCTGCTGGGAGAGAATGCCGACCTTTCTTTCCTCCGTTTCTATTGCGGGCATTCCCATGTAGGCACACGAACGGTGACAAGTCCTCTTGTGATACCCGACGCCCAGATTGAAAGCCTCAAGATTATCTGTGATTCCGAGAATGAAGACATCCTCTTTGTACCCGACGACGTGAGTAAATTCCGGGAAGGCCAGCTGGTACGGGTTGTGCACGGGGCCTTTGAGGGGGTGACAGGCCGTGTAGCCCGCTACCGTGGACAGCAGCGGGTGGCCGTGGTGGTCGATGGTTTGTTTTCGATGGCGACGGCTTATGTGCCGAGTGCCTTTCTGGAAAAGCTGTAGAAAGGATGCCCTTACGCTATTCCCAACAATTCAATCTCAAAAATCAGGGTGGAGCCTCCGGGAATGCCGGGCTGTGAGAACTTGCCGTAGCCCATCTCTGCCGGGAGGTAAATCTCCCATTTGTCGCCCACGCACATCTGCTGCATCGCGATGATCCATCCCTCAATGAGGTCGCTCAGGCGGAAAGCGGCAGGAGCCCCTCCGCGGCTGCTGTCAAACTTCTTCCCGTTGATGGTCCATCCCGTGTAGTGTGCGGTGACGATGCTCCGCGGCGTGGGATGCTTGCCGTCGTTCGCACCCGAAGCCAGTACCTTGTAGTAGATTCCCTTGGGGAGGGCTTGTACTCCCTCTTCCTTTGCCTTTTCGGCCAGCCAGTCCTTGTTGGCCTGCATGTATTCTTTTTTTCCCATTTGCAAATGATTTTGGCGTAAAGATACGGATTTTCCGGAAACCGTTCTATTTCCGCCGCGAGGAATCGTCCAGTTGCATCCTTCTGATGCCCTCTTCGAAGGTGTGTGGCCGATAGCCCAGGTCCCGTCGGGCCTTTTCGATGCTCAGTCCGCTGAACCGGGGACGGGGAGTCTTTTCCTGCATCGCGGCCGTGTGCACCGGAAGGATGAGCGAACGGTCCAGGCCCAGTGTGTCGGCTGTGCGCAGTGCCATGTCGGCCACGGTCATACATTCTCCGCCGCAGAGGTGATAGATGCCGCAGACCGGTTGTGCGACGAGCTTCTCAATGCCCTGCACCACGTCGCCCACATAAGTCGGCGTGCGCCACTGGTCGTCTGCCACCCGTATCTCCTGGTGGTTGCGCAGACGCTGGATGACCAGCGAGACGATGTTGCCATGCTGTCCCGGATAAGGAGCTCCGTACACCACTACGATGCGGGCAATGGCATAGTTCCGGCAGATGGAGGCCACCACCTTCTCGCTTTCCCATTTCGTGTGGCCGTAGTAATTGACAGGAGAGGGCGTATCCTCCTCGGTGTACAGCTGGCAGGTGTCTCCTCCGAACACGAAATCGGTAGACAGGTGGATGAGCCGGCTGCCGTATTGCGCACACAAGGTAGCCAGGCTGGCCACGGCATTCACGTTCACCGCCTCGGCTTCGGCTGGATGCGTCTCGGCATAATCTGTGGCCGAAAGGGCCGCCGTGTGGACCACCACATCGGGCTGCACTTCCTCCATCCGTTTTTTTAGTTCCGCTTCGTTCGTGATGTCCGTCTCCAGAAAACGGTAGCCGTGTGCCGGCGGACAAATGTCCGGATGCAATGAGCAACCGGTGACCTGCCAGTCGGGTTTCTTTGCAAAAGCATATAGCAGGTGACGCCCTGTAAACCCGTTGGCCCCGACAATCAGTATTTTCTTGTTCATGACTTGTAGGTGAATCGTTTCAACGGTCAAAGGTACAAAAAAATGTGGGATTCCGCTTTGTCCTTAAAACAATCCCTGCACCCATCCCCACAGTTCCGCGCTGAGATAGACCACCGCTTTGGCAAGCCAGTAGATGAGCACGCACAGCAGCAGGATGCCCACGGCGGTGAGCACGGCCTTGCGGTTCACCTCCCGGATGATTTCCTGGTCGCCCTCCACGAAGCCCACAATCAGCCGGAAGTTCTTGGTGTACGAGCGGCTGAAAATGTCCAGCAGGTCGCCAATCCAGAGCGGGATGATGCCCAGCAGCATGTCCGTCAGCATGTTGTAGACGATGGCCAGGGTGAGAGGGATGGACTTGATTCTGAACAGGGACACGGCAAGAAAAGGCAGCATCATGACAGACGAGAAGATGTCGCCTGCCGTCGGGAAAAGCAGGCCGATGAGAGGGTCCAGAAAATACCGGTCCATCACGTTCTTGATGGCCCTGATCAGTCGGTAGAGCGGGTCGGTTTCCCACTGCAGGCGTTGGGTATTTTGTCTTGTAGTCTTCATTGGATGGCTTGTCGGGTACAAAGATAGTAATTCCCGGCAAAAACGCTATCTTTGCATAAACTATTCAAGAAACCTATGCAACTCATCTATATCTTCCACAGCGGCTTTGCCCTCGAGACCGACCGCTGCATCCTCGTGTTTGATTACTGGATGGACCCTGCCGGCGTGATGCCCCGTCTGCTGCGGTCGCCCAAGCCGATGTACGTCTTCTCCAGCCATTTCCACGAAGACCATTTCAACCGCGACATCTTCTCCTGGCGGACCGTGAAGACGAACCTCCGCTACATCCTTTCGAAAGACATCCTGAAGCACCGACGCGCGCAGAAGGACGAAGCCGACGCCTGGCTGGGCAAGGGAGCTACGTGGGCAGACGAGCTGGTGCACGTGGCCGCCACCGGAAGCACCGACAGCGGCGTGTCGTGGGTGATTGAGACCGGCGGCAAGCGCATCTTCCATGCCGGCGACCTGAACAACTGGTACGCCCGCTTCCTGACCGACGACTACTACGGAGGTACGGTCTACAGTCCCGATTTCGGCATGGACATCGACCCTCTGAAGGAAGAGAAACGTTACCTGGGCGAGCTGAAAGACATCCGCAAGCTCACCGACCGTTTCGACGTGGTGATGTTCCCCGTAGACGGGCGCATCGGAAACGGCTACACCCGCGGGGCCCGTCAGTTTCTCGACGTGTTTCAGGTCGGCCTGTTCGTGCCCATGCATTTCGTGGCCAGCGGCTTCGAATCGGCCTGGCGGATGAAAGAGTTCACCGACGCCCAGTCCGTCCCGTTCTGGAGCATCCGGCAGGAAGGAGAGACGTATGTGGTGGGCAAGCGCATCGAGGTGGTGGCGGCGGTCATCGTCCGAGACGGGAAGTACTTCGCCACCCAGCGCGGCTACGGTGAGTTCAAGGATTACTGGGAGTTTCCCGGCGGGAAGATGGAGCCGGGCGAGAGCAGGGAAGAGGCCCTGGTGCGGGAAATCCGCGAGGAGCTGGACACGGACATCCGGGTGGATGCCTTCCTCACCACGGTGGACTGTGAGTATCCGTCGTTCCACCTCACCATGCACTGCTACCTTTGCTCGGTGGTTTCCGGTAGCCTGGTGCTGAAGGAGCATGAGAACGCCGCCTGGCTGAAGCGGGAGGAGCTGGAGAGTGTGGCGTGGCTTCCGGCGGATGTGAGGGTGGTGGAGGAGATAAAGAGGCAGTCAACCTCTTCCAGCCGTAACTTTATTCAGGACTGACGGGATTGTTTGTGTGATAGGTATCTTCTGTATCTTCCGCAGCCATGAACGGTTCTTCTTCCTCGATGGAGTAGCTCACGGCGTGGTCTTTCAGGTAAATATGGTTGAGCGTATATTCCAGAGCCAGTAGCGTCTGCTCCCGTTTCTGAGGTTTCAGCTCACATTCCCATATCGTCATGCAGTGCCAGCCCATTTGTGCCAGTTTCTGCTGCACCTGCTTGTCACGTTCTATGTTGCGTGTGATTTTTCGTGTCCAGAATTCCGTGTTGGTTTTGGGGATGACATAATATTTGCACCCCTCATGTCCGTGCCAGAAACATCCGTTGACAAAGATACAGGTACGGTATTTCCGCAGCACGATGTCCGGACGCCCCGGTAGACGCGGATGGTTCAGACGGTACCTGAATCCGTGGGCGAACAGGTACTTTCTGACTATCATTTCCGGCTTGGTGTTGGCCGAGTGAATGGCAGCCATGTTTTTGTGTCGCTGGTCTTGAGAGAGGATGTCCATGATTCTGTTTTGCTATTTTATGTAATTATACATCTTGATTACATCCTCAATGGAGATAACCTCTCCCGGGCGCATTATCTCATAAATAGATTTCCAGGTATCTCCGATATGAATATATTTCCCCAGCTTGAACTTCAGGCAAGGTTGTGTATTACCTTCTTTGTCTTTGTAACTGCCGAACTGTAGTTTCTCTATTTGATAGAAGCCGTCAATTTTTCCGCTCACCATAGGCAGGAAGTATTTGACTTCAATCAGATTAGTTGGCGGAATTTTTTCCATCGTGTATAGTTGGGCCTGATGGGTGCGGAAAGTTTCATAATCCTCATCCTTGACACGGATAAGTCCTGTAAACACATTTTTTACAGAGGTTACCATTTCTGTTGGAATTGCGCTATGTGTTTTCGAATCATACTGTTCAAACATCGGCCTTGGATCTTCTCCCATTTTACATTCCTGAATGACAAAATATTTACCCAATTTGTCCAGCAGAATCCTGTTTTCATCTGGAAAGTCTTTGCTGAGAGCCAGAGAATAAATATCTTTTTCCGGATAGGGAGTATAAATCTTTCCAAGCAATTCCTGGAAGTGCTCTTTGATATAGGATGCTGCGTTTACTCCGCTACGTGCCTTCATGGCATGGAACTGGAAATTATCTTCCAGCATTTTCTGTATTTCCTGTCGGAATTTCTCTCTGACTGCGGCCTTCCATGAATCTTTTTGCAAGGCATTGTTTCTAGCATATAAAGAAACCACATAAAGAAAGTTCACGTCATAATGGCATACAAGCAAAGTATCGCGGTCAAACAGTCTGTTGTCAAATTGCTTGTTACAGAAATAAGTGTGCTGTTTGTCAGTGATTTGCAGTTTTTCTTTGTAGTTTAGTTCCTCATTCAGACGGGCACTGATAAAGAAGTTTGGAATGATGTTATAACCTTCAGTCTGGTCATCCCGCAGTTTGGAGACACCTTTTGCTTTGGACAGGTTGACTTTCTCGTCCTCGCCATTCATGAAGAGGTTTAGGTTCCATTGAATCACATTGCGTGCATAAGTGAACTGTTTGTACACAGAGTGGCGACCTATGGCATTGCCTCTCTTGTAATATTTAGAATCACCTATGTAGTAGATAGGCTGTTCCTCGGTAGTTGTCAGACTCTTGTAGGTGTACATGTGGTCTACCAGCTTGCCGTCTTCCTGTTCCTTCAGTCCGTCAGGAATATTCTTGTCACCAATAAGTTCATCAATAATCGCCTCGAAAACGATGTTGAAATTCTTTACCAGCAGGTATTCCTGCAAATCCGTATTTATCTGTACCTGTCTTGCCGCATCAAAAAAGGCATAGCAAAGATTCCATAATTCCAGTGCCTTATCGGAGAAATACTTGTATTTGATTTGCAGCAGACGTGTTTTACCGATTCCGCTCAAGTATGTTTCAAACTGTTTCCCCTTGATCAGATTAAAGTGACAGTCTATTTCTTTGGCAAATCCGTAATGGTCACCGATGTAGTTCAGGATGGAGAAAAATATAATCAAAAGTTCCTCGTCAAAATTTATCTGCCTTTTTTTGTTGACTGGATTCAGGTATACAGGATGATTGTTTTGAACGATGGCGGTGGTTGTGCCTATGGTACGTGTCCAATTTATCTTGTTGTATCCTGAATGCAGGTTTTTCAAGATGAAGAAGAAAAAGTTTCGGTTGTCCTTGTTGAATTGAATAAGCGAGAGCAGTATGTCCAGGAACGTGTTGCTTAACCTGCGACTGCCTTTTCCGATTTGAATAATCTTTTTGTGATATACGATGTCCGTCTGGTTGTTTTGGTCTGTCCTGAATACATCAATTGTGCGGTAAATCCACACGGAAAACTCATAAATGAAGTTCTTTTCTTTCTGAGTAAGCTGGTCGTTTTTATCAAGATGAATGATGTCCTCCGGTTTATATTTACCGAAAACCAGTTCTTTTCCATCGATATCTTCCAGAAGAACCTTGGGCAAGATAAATACGCAGTCGTGCAGTTGGGTATTGTAAAAATAACCTACGTAATTCAGAACCACGTAGCCCTCTACATTTTCCAAAGCATCAATGCCGTGGAGAATGTCTTTTACGTTTGCCGCAAGATATTGATGTCCTTCTATGATGATTTTCATGAATCTTCTTACATTTCAATTACTTTGACTTTTAGACCTAAATTTAGTTTATCTGATATCTCTTGTATTTTGGCCAGTTTGGCATCCGTAGAGAATTTTGTGAGAACCAGATATCCATCTTTTATGCTTCTTTGGGATTGTCCATAACCTTTATCATCGGTTATTGGAGTTTTACTAATTAATTTATAACCTGAGATAAGTATATTTAGAGCCTCTACCTTACTTGGTCCGATTTTGTTGATAACTTCTAGAAGTGTAGTAGTAGAATTATTGTGTTCAATGATTTCTCCGTTAGGGAATACTACTTGTAGATGCCTTTTGGTATATGTACCTGATTGATCAGCTTTTTCATCTTCTTCTTTTTCTTCCTCGTTGATTATTTCAACTCCTAGATTGTTCAAGAATAAGTCAATTTTCTCATTCTGCACAATAGCTTTACCGTTTCTGTCAGCCTTGTAGAACTTGTCAAAAGAAAGTGTACCTCCATCTGTATCCTTGAAGATGGTTCCGTCGAATCCATAATCCTTGAATACATCATTCCATAGATAAAAGATGACTTTTCCCACAAAGGTTTCTGCACTGATATAGCCGTTTTCGGCTTTGCAAAAGAAAAAACCTAATTTTTTGTCTTCTGAATTGGTGGTTGAGCCAATCTGAAGATTGATTTTTTCAATGAATGACCACCAGTCGTATTCGTTAGTACCTACACTGATTTTCCAGTTCAGCTCGTTTCCATTATCATCATAACCCTTTCCTATAGGCATGTACTGCCATTCCCAACGGCGTTTGAAAGCTGAATCCACAGGGAAGAGTGACTGGTCGCTGGTATTCATGGTAGCCCATATATAAAGATTGTCCGGCAAAAGCAGAATTTCTCCTTTCAGTACCTGCTCTGTAATTTGTCGCCCGTTGTATAAGTTATTGATTCGTTCAGACTGAGGAATGGAAAGCCCATCGAACGCTTTGCAAAGCTGCTTTTTCATATCGGTGTCTGTATAGATGGGGTAGTCAGAGAATCCTGTAGAATTTCGGTCAAGAAGTTGGAACAAATCGCCGAATACTTGGGCACAATTACCTCGGTTGATTTCTTCGATAATGAGATATTGCTTTTGAGGTTCTGCGTCCTCAGCCGCTTTTGCATAGAATTTCCATGCCTGTATGTAGGCTTGAAGAAAAGCCTGATTGACAAATTCATATACAATCCGGTCTTCCTTGACTTCTTCTCCTCCTTCGATAATCTTATGACCAGCTACGTCACGCATCGTTACTTGGATGGTCGTAGGTTTGTAGGCACCGACAAATGTGGAATAATCACTGTCAGGATGGAATGTGGTACGGATAACACTTTCATCCTTGGTTGTTTCATTAATGGTGTATGACTTACCTGTACCCGGAGCACCGTAAAAAATAATCTGCAACCCTTCTTTTGATGCAATGTTTTTTTCTTCCTTTTCTTGGGAAAGGAATAGAATCGGATTATTGTTGGCTATTTGGAAAAAATTATCAAATAATGAATTTTTGGGAATATAATAGAATGCATATTTATTTATTCCCTTTTCTTTGATAGCGAAATAGTCATCAATATTGCTGATATTTAGTTGCAATTTTTCAAGAAGATAATCTTTTAAATCTATGGAGCTGTCAGCATTTTGATATATCTTATAATCACCTCTTGCTGGACTTAACCTTAAATGTGTTTTGACATTTGTTTTAATGGTCGGGTTATTAATTGAGCAACATTCAAATTCTACAAAATAGTCATTATTAGTAAAATGAAAGAATTCTTCTATCACTTTCTTATTAAATTCTATTTGTTTCCCTTTGCTAGGGTTTAAATCATTGGCACGAAATTTAGAAATATAAATCATGGATTAATAAATTTGCCCCATTGCTCAGCAATAGCTTCTGCGAAACCTGGGAATGTTTTACTTCTTAAACGTCTTCTTTCTTCTGTTGATATTTTTGTATTAAATGAGTCTGAATACCATTTAGGTAAAGAACGGCCACTTGATAGTACAACCCTAGGACCTTCATCTACTATATTTGTAGGTTGTAATAAGGGAAGATTGTGTAACCATAGGCATGTTTTTTTTGATGCTGAATCTCCAAACCAAAAAGGTTGAACTATTTGGTCTGGTTTCCTATATTCCGCACTCATACAACCAACAGGGTTCTCAATAGCCCAATGCTTTATATCTGTTTTAGTAAATTCCATAAAAAATTTTATGGCCTCTTGTTTAGCTTTTCTTCTTCCTGGATGATTAGGATGTTCTCTTCGTTGTTCTATTGGTAAATTGGCATCATCTGGATGATAAAGCCATCTTGCTCCACTAACTGATAAGTATGTGCATGGTGGGTGTGCAATCATTAAATCCCAATTCTCTCCATGAGGTAAATAATATTTCTCCCCAGTTTCCAATGTTCCTCCATGATTAGGGATAACTTGAAGGACATCTTCTTTAAAATGCCATTCCGGATGTCCGCCAGAACATTCTAGAATATCACAACTAAATGCATTATATCCTCGTTTTCTAAAAGCCTTACATATAGTTTGACTTTCTTCACATGCAATCAATATATTCATATATTATTTTTTCTAAGTTCTTTATAAATGGCATTTGCAATACCTTTAGCCAATAATACAGGAACAGCATTGCCAATCATTTTAAAGCAATATGAATTAGATCCTATGAATTCAAAATCCAAAGGGAAACTCATTAACGTCGCAGCTTCTCGTATTGTTATACTTCTAGCCTGTTGCGCATCAGGGTGAATGAACATCATCCCATCTTTACTTAAATGTGCTACAATTGTATGAGACGGTTTATCCCACTCTAAGTTTTTATACTTTGTATACAAAGTTTTGTGTCCTGTGGCTTGATAATAATAGTCAACTTGCTCTTTATGCGATATATAGTTCATCCTTTTTTCCACCCATTCTTTGAATATCTTTATTTCTCTTAAAGAATTATACCTCGGAATGTGTTGAGTTATTTCTTTTCTTTCGTTACTCACTTTATGAGATATATTAATGCGTCCCTCTTTCTGTGGTTCTTTTAAGGGATAAATATGTGGAAAATTTCCAATAGCATCTTTTACAGTTTTTATAGGTAAAGGCGATTCTTCAGCTTTTATTGAATCATATAAACTGTTTAAGTTTAGGCAACTTCCTTTTTTTATTCCTAAAATAATAACTCTTTTACGATATTGTGGTACTTGAAATTGTACAGCATCAAATATGGAATTGCGTAGCTCTTCAGGAGAACGAATTTCGTAACCGATTGCATTGAACGCTTCAAAAATGCGTTCGGTTACATGTTTCCCTCCAGGCTTTGCGCTTAATATACCAGGGACATTCTCAAATACAAACATTTTAGGTTTAAAAAAATCTACAATACTTACAAAGCTTTCAAAGAGATAATTTCTATAGTCATTTTGCATAGAATTTTTATCTGTAGCACGGCCATGTATAGAGTATGCTTGACAAGGCGGACCACCGATAATAACATCTACTTTATTTTCTCCTATAATTTCTTTTAATCCTCCATGAATAAAATCCTTATGATTATCTCCTTTGTATTTAGATAAAGTTTCTTCAGACCAATTTCCATTGATTAGTTCATCTGTCTTTTGTACGTCAAATAGCACAACATCTCTCAAGGCTTCTTTAGGGGTATAATTCCAATGTGTAACTAGTCTATGACGTAAAGTCTCTACCATAGGTTTTTCCCATTCAACATGTGCTAATGATCTGAAATATCCGGATTGAAGAAATCCTTCAGTCAGGCCTCCACACCCTGAGAACAAATCAATAAAAGTATATTTATGTGTCATTATATGTTTATTTTCATATATTGTATTTGCAAAATTATTTTTAAATGCACTCAATAGGTTTGTATTTTTACATGTTATGATTGGCATTTTTATTCTTAAATACTGCAAAGATAGAAAATTTTGTTATGCCGTAAATGGTAAAAGGGATATTTTCTAGTGGTGTATACTAGATTGCGTCAATGTGATTTTTAGTGCATATTTAATTTGTTATAATAAAGTCTTTTAAATTGGTAGGCTTAATAAATATTTCTGTTTCTTTATCTTACTTTTTCTTGAAAATTTTTGCAGAGAAAACGCATCAAAATTTCTTTAACAGGATTTAGTTTTTGATGTTTGTATTTATCTGATTATCAGGTTGTTTAGTTTGCATGTGTCGATGTTTTTCATTATCTTTATAATAAAAAACAGATAAATATGGATTCAATATCAAAGAAATTCTTGATTATGGATAATTTGGCAAAGGCCATGGAGCCTTTGGATACACGTGTACAAG